>CBDUIC010000010.1:0-101190 GCA_965367245.1 uncultured bacterium
TCGGCGAGCAAGCAGGTGCCGGTGCGCAAGCCCCTCATGCTCCTCGCGACGCTGCCGCGGGTGCTGGGTCCCCAAGAGAAGCTCGAGCTGCCCGTGTCGGTGTTCGCCATGGAAGACAGCGTGCGCGACGTGAAGGTGTCGGTGACCGTCGACGGGCCGGTCACCCTGGGCGCCACCGAGCAGAGCATCCGCTTCGCGGAGCCGGGCGACCGCATCGTCACCTTCCCGCTGCAGGTCGACGACGCGGTCGGCATCGCGCGGTTCACCGTGGTGGCCGAAGGCGGCGGCGAGCGCTCGGAGCAGGTCATCGAGATCGACGTGCGCCACCCTGGCACTGTCGATCAGCGTGCCGTCGCGGCCACCGTCGCGCCCGGCGACACCTGGCTGGCCGCCGTCGACCTGTTCGGGGTCAGCGGCTCCAACGAGGCGATGCTCGAGGTGTCGCGCATGCCCCCCATCGATCTCGACCGGCGCGTCGACGAGCTGATCCGCTACCCCCACGGGTGCGTGGAGCAGACCACCTCGGGGGCCTTCCCCCAGGTCTACCTCACCACCCTGGTCGACCTCGACGACAAGCGCCGCGCCGAGGTGCAGAGCAACGTCAAGGCCGGCATCGACCGCCTCCGTGCCTTCCAGCAGGGCGGCGGCGGCTTCGGCTACTGGCCGGGGGGCTACGACGCCCACAGCTGGGCCACCACCTACGTGGGTCACTTCCTGATGGAGGCCGAGCGGGCTGGCTACCTGGTCCCGGCCGACATGAAGCAGTCGTGGATCGGCTTTCAGACCAAGCAGGCCAACCGCTACACGGGCCAGGGCGACCGGTCCGATCTGCAGCAGGCCTACCGGCTGTACACCCTCGCGCTGGCGGGCAAGCCCGCCCTGGGGGCCATGAACCGCCTCAAGGAAGCCCACACCCTGTCTCAAGACGCCCGCTGGCGCCTCGCGGGGGCCTACCAGGTCGCTGGGCAACCCGAGGTCGCTCAGGCGCTGCTGGCCAACATCGGCACCCGCTTCGACGGAGCGCGCGAGCTCGGGGGCACCTACGGCTCCCCGCTGCGCGACCGCGCCATGGCCCTCGAGACGCTGGTGGCGGTGGAGCCGGGCTCCGACCGCGCCCGGAAGCTGGCCGAGGAGGTCAGCGAGCGCCTGACCGACCCGAAGTGGCTGTCTACACAGGAGACCGCCTTCGCCCTCGTGGCCATGGCACGCTTCGCGCAGAGCGGCGGCGGTGAGCCCCTGACCCTGCAGTGGCGCCTCGGCGACGACCCGGCCCAAGATGCCTCCACCGACAAGCCCGTGCTGCAGATCCCGCTGCCGGTGGTCGACGGGCAGCCTCAGCTGAAGGTGGTGTCCAAGGATGCCTCGCCGCTGTATGCCCGGCTGATCACTCGGGGCCTGCCCCGGCTGGGCGCCGAGGTGGCACGCGCCCAGGGCATCTCTGTGAACGTCGAGTACGTGCAGCCCGACCCCTACCGTGCCCTCGACGTGGGCGACCTCGACCAGGGCGTCGACTTCGTGGCCAAGGTCACCGTGAAGAACACCGGCTCTCGCCGCCTCGACGAGCTCGCCCTGTCGCAGATCGTGCCGTCGGGCTGGGAGATCCACGGCACGGCCCCGGGCCCCGGCGACGGCTACGAGTACCGCGACGTGCGCGACGATCGGGTGCTCACCTACTTCGACCTGGAGAAGGGCGCCGAGCGCACCTTCACCGTCGGGCTCAACGCCAGCTACAAGGGCACCTACTACCTGGCCCCCATCATCGTGGAGGCCATGTACGACAACGAGGTCAACGGCCGCACGGAGGGCCGCTGGGTGACGGTGCAAGAGCCCGGTCCCCGCGGCTGACCCGATGCACAGGGCGCTTCGCTGGCTCGACGCGTTCGCCCTGGCCCTGCTGGGCTTCTGGCTGCTCCCCGTGGTGGCGCCCGAGGCCCCCGTCAGCACCGTCCTGCTCGACCGCGACGGCCAGCTCCTCGGAGCTACCATCGCCGCCGACGAGCAGTGGCGCTTCCCGGCCGAGGGGGAGGTCCCCCATCGCTATCGGCTCGCGCTCGAGGCCTTCGAAGACCGGCGCTTCGCCCACCACCCCGGCGTCGACCCCCTCGCGGTCGGCCGTGCCGTGCTCACCAGCCTGCGCGCCGGTGAGGTGGTGTCGGGGGCGAGCACCCTGACGATGCAGACCGTGCGCCTGGCCCGAGGCAACCCCGACCGGACCGTGCCCGAGAAGCTGTGGGAGATGCTGCTGGCGCTTCGGCTCGAGCTGTCGACCGACAAGTCCAGCATCCTGCGCGCCTATGCCTCCCACGCCCCCTTCGGCGGGAACACGGTCGGGGTCGAGGCCGCCGCGTGGCGCTACTTCGGCCGCCCGGCCACCGAGCTGTCGTGGGCCGAGGCCTCGACCCTCGCCGTGCTCCCCAACGCCCCGGGGCTCATCCACCCCGGCCGGCGCCGCGACGCCCTGCGTGCCAAGCGCGACCGCCTCCTCGACACCCTGGTCGTCCTCGGGCACCTGTCCAAGGAGGACCACGATCTGGCGGTGCTGGAGCCCCTGCCCCAGGCGCCGCGGCCGGTGCCTCGCCTGGCCCCCCACCTCCTCGACCGCAGTCGTGGGCTGACCCACAGCACCCTGTCTGCCCACCTGCAGCAGCAGGCCACCGACGTGGTGTGGCGACACCACCGCCGCCTCACCGCGTCGCACATCCACAACCTCGCCGTGGTGATGGTCGACGTGCCCACCGGCGAGGTGCTGGCCTACGTCGGCAACGTCCCCGCCCTCGACGAGGCCCCCCACCACAACCACGTCGACGTGGTCCAGGCGCGCCGGAGCACGGGCTCCACCCTCAAGCCCCTGCTGTACGCCGCCATGCTCCAGGACGGCGCGCTGCTGCCACGCCAGCTCGTTCCCGACGTGCCCCTGCGTCTGGGAGGCTTCAGCCCCCAGAACTTCGACCGCCGCTTCGACGGCGCCCTGCCCGCCGACGAGGCCCTTGCCCGGTCCCGCAACGTGCCCGCCACCTGGCTGCTTCGCGAGTACGGCGTGCATCCCTTCTACGGGCTGCTGAAGCGCCATGGGCTGACGACCCTGCACGCCCCCGCCGACCACTACGGCCTGTCGCTCATCCTCGGCGGTGCGGAGGCCACGCTGTTCGAGCTGGTCGACGTGTACCGGCGCATGGCGTGGTCCGCCACCGAGCCCGACGACGCCCCTGGCCGCCAGCACTGGCGCAGCGATCACGCCGGTGCCGACCCCCACGACCGGTTCACCGCCGAGGCCGCCTACCTCACCACCCGCGCCCTGCTCGAGGTCGCGCGCCCTGGGGTCCACGGCAGCTGGCGGCAGTTCGGGTCGGGGCGCAAGGTCGCCTGGAAGACGGGGACTTCGTGGGGCTTCCGCGACGGATGGGCCATCGGGGTCACCCCCCAGGTCGCCGTGGGCGTGTGGGTGGGCAACGCCGATGGCGAAGGCCGGCCCGAGCTCACCGGCGTAGGGGCCGCCGCCCCGGTGCTGTTCGACCTGTTCGATCTGGTCAGCGACGGGCCCTGGTTCGAGCCTCCCAGCGGTCTGGTGGCGGTGGAGCTGTGCGCTCACAGCGGCCAGCGCGCCGGTCCCGACTGCGCCGAGACGGTGCGCGGGTGGGTGCCGCCCCGCGGTCGGTCCCTGGCCCCCTGCGGCCACTGTCGGCGCGTCCATCTCGACGCCAGCGGGCAGCGGGCCCACGCCAGCTGCGCCGACCTCGCCACCTTGCAGTCCACCCCATGGTTTGCCTTGCCCCCCGACCAGGAGGCCTTCTACGCACCGCGGCATCCCAGCTACCAGCCGCTTCCGCCGTGGGCCGACGGCTGCGCCCCGGCCGAGGCAGACCGTGCGTCGCTGTCGCTGCTCACCCCCAAGCTCGCCAGCCAGGTCGTGGTCCCCGTGGAGCTCGACGGGTCCCGGGGCCGACTGGTCATGGAGGCCGCGCACCGCCGCTCCGACGCCGAGATCCACTGGCATCTCGATGGCGCCTATCTGACCACCACCGTGCGTCATCACCAGGTCGAGGTCGCGCCCGGAGAGGGAGAGCACGAGGTCGTGCTGGTCGATGCCGACGGCGAGATGCTCGCCCGCAGGTTCACCGTGTTGCTGGGCGCTCGCACCACCGCGCCCTGACAGCACCCGACCGGTCAGAGTGGGCGCGCAACCACAAATCCGCACTGGGAACTTGCGCCGTTCGAACCCTCCGTGGTACCTATCTGTTCAGGCAAGGCACCCATCCCCGCCTTCCTACCCCCCCCCATCCCTTCCCCATCTCCCCGAGCTTCCCATGTCCAGCCCTGCGATGGCAGTGCCTGATGTGCCCATGCACGTTCGAGTGGACCAGACCGTTCCGGTCGTGGTGATCCCCGAGCACCTGGGCTTCGATGAACTCCGCGAGTGGGTGCGCGAGCAGATGCCGCGTCAGACCGACCTCATCGGAGGCCGCACCAGCCGCCTCGACATCGGCGGTCGCGCGCTCAAGCTGTTCGACCTGCGCCGCCTCATCCACCTGCTCCGCGAGGAGTTCGGGGTGGAGATCACGGGGCTGTATGTCGCCCCCGAGGCCGTGCACCGGTACGCAGAGCGGGAGCTGAAGCTCAAGCTGTTCTTCCTCGACGAGGCCGACGACGCCCCTGACGAGGTCGACACCGAGGTGGCGCGCGACGGCGAAGACGACGGCGAGGCGGAAGAGGCCCAGCTCGTCGACGAAGAAGAGGCCAGCGAAGACGCCGACGACGACAGCGACCTGCCCTCCGCCGACAAGGTCGCAGCGACCACGCTGCCCAACGACCTCGACGACCTCGACAACGTGCAGCCCCGCGAGATCACCGCGACCCCGGCGCCCACGCCCGTTCGCGACGAGCCCCGCATCCGCACGATGCCGGTGCACCGCACCCTGCGCTCCGGTGCCTCCATCCGCTTCGACGGCGACATCATCGTCTACGGCGATGTGAACCCCGGCGCCCACGTGGTCGCCACCGGCAACATCACCGTGCTCGGCGCGATGAAGGGCATGGCCCACGCCGGCGCGGGGGGCGACGAAGACGCCTTCATCTTCGCCCTGTTGCTGCGCCCCACGCAGCTGCGCATCGCTCGTAAGATCGCCGTGCCGCCCGAGCGCGAGCGCGACAGCCTGCCCGAGCGCGCCCGCGTCGAAGGCGAGCAGATCGTCATCGAGACCTTCGCTCCGCGCAGCCGGAGCTGACCCTCCCCGGGTCCCCTTCCCTTTCCCCCTTCCTGATTCCCATCCCTTCCCATCCCAGCTCGGCCGTCCATGGTCGTGACACCACAACGGTGTCCGTGGGCCGCGCTGTCAACCTCAGGAGAAGACCATGGCAGAATGCATCGTCGTGACATCCGGTAAGGGTGGCGTCGGCAAGACCACGACCAGCGCCAACCTCGCGGCAGGGCTCGCCCTCGCCGGGAACAAGGTCGCGGTCGTGGACGCAGACATCGGTCTGCGGAACCTCGACGTCATCCTCGGCTTGGAGAACCGGATCGTCTACGATCTGGTCCAGGTCATCGAAGGCGAGTGTCGGCTGCGCCAAGCCCTCATTCGCGACAAGCGCGTGGAGGGGCTGTACCTGCTCCCCGCGGCACAGACCCGCGACAAGACGGCGGTGCGCCCCGACGACATGCGGCGGCTCGTCAATGACATGAAGGAGGATGGCTTCGACTACATCCTCATCGACTGCCCTGCCGGCATCGAGAACGGCTTCAAGAACTCCATCGCTGGAGCCGACCGCGCCCTCGTCGTCACGACGCCAGAGGTGTCCGCCATCCGCGACGCCGACCGCATCATCGGACTGGTGGAGGCCCACGAGCTTCCCGAGCCGGAGCTCATCCTCAACCGCTACCGGTCGGCGATGGTCGCCCGCGGCGACATGATGAACAAAGACGATGTCCTCGAGATCCTCGCGATCCCGCTCATCGGCATCGTCCCCGACCATCAAGACATCATCACGTCGGCCAACCGGGGCACGCCCATCGTGTTCGACGAGAAGTCGTCGATCGGTCAGGCCTACCGCCGGATCACCGACCGGGTCATGGGCCTCGAGGTCGAGTTCCCGAACTTCGAACAGGATCCTGGCATGTGGGCCACGATGAAGCGCTGGATGGGCCTCGCCCCGGCGCGGGAGGCGGTCTGACATGCGCTCGCTGTTCCAGAAGCTCCAAGACGCACTCGGCCCCCAGCGTTCGTCGAAGGACGACGCGAAGCAGCGGCTGAAGTTCCTCCTCATCCACGACCAGGTCGACCTCACCCCCGCTCAGCTCGACGAGATGAAGCGGGAGATCCTCGAAGTGATCGGTAAGTACTGCGAGATCGACCAGCAAGACGACATCGAGTTCAAGCTGAACCGGGAAGAGGGCTGCATCAGCCTGGTGTCCTCCGTTCCGGTTCGAAAGGTCCACGGCGCAAGAGCTTGACGAGCTCCCGCAGACAACCCTGCGAGCGAGCCCGTTTCCAAAACGCCTGAACCCCACCCAGTGCCGGTGACCCCCCTGTGAGATGGCAGGGGTCGACGGCACGAGGGGCACGCCCTGGATGGGGGGCGTGTCCCTCCTGGGGGACCTCCCATCCCGCTTCGCGATACGGGACGCCCGTGTCCGAACGTCATCCTGTCGTCGTCACCGCCGGCCTCGGCTGCGCGGGGGCCGTGCTGCTCACCACGCTGCTGCCTCAAGGCGGCCTGGCGCCGCTCACGCTGGCCTCGGTGGCCGCGCTGGCCGTAGCCGCCCCGCTGGGCATCGCGCTGTGGAAGTCCCCCTCCCCCAAGGGCCCGCTGGCCGTCGTGCTCCACAGCTCGGCCGACCTGTTGGCGCTGCTGCTGCTGTGCACCACCGCTGCGATCGCAGCGACCCATCTGCCGAGTCCCTGGGGGTCGGTCGGGGTGGGTGTCGGCTGGCTGGTGGCCATGCTGGCCAGCCGCGGCCCGGGCCCCCTCGCGCTGACGGGCTTGGCCCTGGCCACGGCGCTGGCCGCCGGGGCTGCCGGCATCGGCACCGGGCGTGCAGAGACGCTGCTGCAGCCGAGCTGGGCCACTGGGCCATGGATCGGCGCGAGCCTCGCCCTCGGCATCATCGGCGCCGGGCTGATCGGGCCATGGTCCGCCGGTCCGCAGCGCCGCCCCGGCGACCAGCACACCCCCTTCGCCGTCGCGGGGGTCATGGTGATCACCGCCGTCGGGATGTCGGCGTGGCTGGCGGGCCGCTACGGCCTGGGCCTCTCCCTCGCCCCCGACGCGACCGCGGGGGAGCTGATGCTGGTGGCGATGCTCGCCGGATCCGCCGGCTGGATGGCCTGGGCGCCCTGGGGGGAGCGAGCCTGGCTGACGCGAGCCGTCGGCGGCGGGGCCACGGCGCTGTGGATGGCAGGCCCCGGCCGGGGCGGCATCGCGTTCGTGCTGCTCGCGCTGCTGCCGCTGCTGGTCGGCGCGTGGCTGCTGCTGAGGGCGTGGTCCCTACGAGGAACCCCACGGTGGGTCGTAGGCCTCGCCGGAGCCGGGCTGCTCGGTTGCCTGTGGACCGCGCCCGGGTTGCCGGCGGCCACCGCCGATGCCGTGGCCCTCTCCTTGGTGCTGGTGGTCGGCTTCTGGGTCGTCGCCACCCGCACGGTGCGCAGCGAGGTGGCCGCATGATCTGGCTGCTGGGCGTCGCCCTCGCCTCGGTCACCCTGGCCCCCGAGCCCGCCACGGCGGAGGCGCCGACGGTGCTCACCGTCGTCGACGACGAAGGCCGCCCTCGCAGCGGCGAGACGGTCCGCGTGCTGCATCGCCCCGGCCTGGTGGGGGAAGCCGAGCAAGCCATCGGCATCACCGACGCCCGCGGCCAGGTGCGGTGGACGCCCTCCCGCGGCGGTGTCGCCCATCTGCGAGCTGGCGACGCCGTGCACCCGGTGCACGTGCAGCCAGCCACCCCGCGCCTCGATGTGCCGCTGCTCCTGGGCCTGCTGCTGCTGGGTGGGCTGGCCGCGACCGGCTACGGAATCGGTCGGAGACGCTGATCATGCGCATTGCCCACGCTACCGACATCCACTGGTTCGTGCCCCCCCAGCTCCGTGACGCCACGATCAAGCGGGCGATGGGCACGGCCAACCTCTACCTGATGAGTCGCCGCAAGCACTTCGACCTGGGGGTGCAAGCCGCTCTGGTCGACCACCTCGTCACCCTGGCCCCAGACCTGGTGCTGATCACCGGCGACCTCACCGCCCAGGCCCTCGACAGCGAGTTCGCCGTGGCGCGGGCCGCTCTGCAGCCGGTGATCGACACCACGCCCATGCTGGTGATCCCGGGCAACCACGACCTGTACACCGCCGGAGCGCAGCGCGACGACCGCATCGGCAAGCACTTCGCCGATGTGCTCCATCGCGTCGGCCCGATCCACCGCCTCGACGTAGGCAAGGTCACGGTCCTCGGCCTAGACCCCAACCGACCGACCTACTTCGTCGCCTCCGGCGTGGTGCCCGACGACCAGCTCGAGGCCCTCGCCACCGCCCTGGCCGACCCCACCCTCGACGAGCGCTTCGTGGTCCTGGCCTTGCACTACCCCATCGTCGACCGTCGCAACGAGATCTACGACGGCCGCCAGCACGGGCTGCTCAACGCGCGGGCCCTCCTCGACGTGCTGAAGGCGGCCCCCAAGCGGCCCGACATGGTCGTGCACGGGCACCGTCATCACGGCTACCGCGCCACCCTGCCCGTCGGCGACATCCCCTCGTTCAACAGCGGCGCGTCGGGCTACGCCCACCTGCCGGCGCACCGGCGCACCGCCCACATGAACCTGTACACCGTGGCCGACGGCGCCCTCGCCGACATCGAGCGCTACCGGTTCGACGGCACGCGCTTCGAGCTCGAGCCAGGGGGCGCCTACGCGTCGGGCGGCTGACCGCTACGAAGCGCGCTCGTGCTCGGCGAGCAGCCAGCGAAACGCCTCTTCCGCGTCGGTATCGACGAAGTCGTAGCCGCCATCGAGCAGCTTTCGGGGGACCGCGCGCACGCTGGCCAGGAAGATCTCGTCGGCCAGCTCACCGAACGCCCCCCGGAGCGCCCACTTCGGCGCGTGGGTGACCACCGGCTTGTTCATGACCCTGCCGAAGGCCTGCAGCCAGGCGCGGTTGCGGGTCGGGTCGGGCACCGTGCCGTTGACCGGCCCCTCGAGGTGCTCGTTGTCGGCGAGGAACAGCAGCGCGCCCACGCAGTCGCGGATCGACAGCCACGGCGTGTATTGCTGGCCGTTGCCCAGCCAGCCGCCCACGTACCGAAACGGCCGCACCATCAGCGGGAAGGCCCCATCGTCGGGGGCAAGGACCACCGCCATACGCAGCACGGCCACCCGACAGCCCAGGGCCTCTGCCGCGGCATGGGCATGCTCCCAGGCAATGCACAGATCGGCGAGGAAGCCGGTGCCGGGAGGCGCCTCGTCGTCGAGCACGTCGTCGCCTCGGTCCCCGAACAGCCCCAGGTTCGACACCCCGATGAAGGCGCCAGGAGGCTGGTCGAGCTGCTCGAGGGACTCCATGAGCGCCTCGGTCGCCTTGATGCGACTGTCGTAGAGCACCTGGCGACGCGCGCGCGTCCATGGCCGGGTGGCCATCGGCGCGCCGGTGAGGTTGAACAGCACGTCACAACCCTCGAGCTTCGCCGGCTGTAGTACGCCCTTCAGCGGCTCCCACTGCACATGATCGGGGCCTGTGGGCCTACGCGTCACCACGCGCACCTCGTCGCCACGAGCCCGCAGGGCCTCGGCGAGATGCCGTCCGATCATGCCAGTGCCGCCGACGATCGCGTAGCGCAGGGAGGTCTCCGTGGACGCGGGGGATGGGTGCCGGATACCGTTGCTGACCCTGGCGGGTCAAGGGCGCAGGTCCCCATGACCGCCACCGAGGAGCCTACGATGCCCGACCCCGCGATGCCCTCAGGCCTGCGAGACGCCTTCGCCCACCGCGCCGACAAGCAGGAGCTGGTCGACTGGATCTTCTCCCGAGTGGCCGACCGCTACGATCTGGGGAACGACATCATGTCGGCGGGCTGGCACACGCGCTGGAAGCGACGGCTGATGACGATGGCAGCGCCCCAGCCCGGCTGGCGGGCTGCCGACATCGCCTGCGGCACCGGCGACATCACCTGGATGCTCGCCGAGCGCGGGGTGCAGGTCACCGGCTGCGACATCAACCCCGACATGATGCGCCCCGCCGCCGCCAAGCGCCCAGCAGGGGTCACCGACGAGGTGCCCTTCGTGGTGGCCGATGCCGCGTCGCTGCCCTTCGATGACGACAGCCTCGACCTGGTCACCTGCGTCTATGCCGGTCGCGGCTTCCCCGACTTCCCTGCGGTCGTCCGCGAGGTCCACCGGGTGCTCCGACCGGGGGGCCACTTCTGGAACCTCGACTTCGCGCGCCCCGCGAACAAGGCCTTCGACAAGGCCTACCGCGGCTACATGCTCGCCTCGGGTGCGGTGCTGGGCACCGTGCTCCACGGCCACCCCAAGACCTACATGTACATCCCGGTGTCGATGCGGGCCTACCGAGGGCAGCGATGGCTCGACCAGCTGCTGCGCGACCAGGGCTTCGACACCGACCTGATCGAGACGACCGCCAGCATCATGGCCTACAACCACGGGGTGAAGCGCTGACCACCGCTCCGCTGCTCCGCTTCCTCTCGCCACCGGTGGCGCCACCACCGTCGGTGGTCGCCCGTCTGGAGGCTGCGGGCTGGGTGGTGCTTCAGCGTGACCCGCGGGGCGTCGGGCGGAGCCACGATGGCTCGGTGCAGGTGGCGGGGCCGAGCCAGCCCGACCGCACGTTCACCCTGGTGCGCACCGTCGCCGAGGTGCGGGACGCGGCCGCCCGCGGCGACGCGCTGTGGCTGCGCGGGCAGGAGGCGGGTGGCCTGGTCCGCGACACGACGGTGCTGGTCCTGCTGCGGGCAGCGGCCGACACGGGCTGTCGCTGGGTGGCCGAGGGGCTCGGCCCCCGAGGATGTGCCGCGGCCCTCGCGCTGGGCGCCGCGGGGGTGGTCTTCGACGGGCTGCTGTGGGGCGCCACCGACCTGCCGTGGCCCGACGCGTGGCGCCAGCGGGTGGCCCGACTCACGAGCCCGCGTCAGACGCGCCTGGTGGGGCTCCTCGGCGACGAACAGGCACGACTGCTGGTCGACGACCCACGACAGCTGGCCGAGCTGGAGCGTGCCCCGGGGCAGGCGCTGGCCGGGGCCGATGGCGACGATGCCCCGCTCCCCTGTCCCGCCGTGGCAGCCCTGGCTCCCGAGGGGCCGCTGGTCGAGGTCGTGCGCTCGCTGTTCGCAGAGGTGTGTGCACGTCGCGACGAGGCACTGGCCCATCACCCGCTCCGCACCGACCCCCTGGGCACGGGCCGTGCGGTGGTGCAGGGGCCCATGGCCAACGTGGCCGAGTCGGCCGGGCTGGGTCGGGCGGTCGCCGCGGCCGGGGGCCTGCCCTTCTGTGCCCTGGGCGCCCTGGCCCCCGAGCAGGCCGCCGAGGTGGTCGCACGGCAGGGGCCCCACCGCTTCGGGGTCGGCGTGATGGGCTTCGAGATGCTCCCCCATCGCGATGCCCACCTGGCCTGCCTCGCTGGCCGCGCGTTGCCCGTGATCCTGGCCGGTGGGAGCATCGCCCTCGCGCAGCGCCTCGCGGAGGAAGGGCACGAGCCCTGGCTGCACACCCCCGACCCGAGCCTGGTCCGTGCCGCCCTCGACGCGGGCCTGCCGGCGATGGTGTGGGAGGGGCACGAGGCGGGCGGCCACGTCGGCCCGCTGCCCAGCACCGTGCTGTGGGAGGCCAGCCTGGCGGAGGTGGAGTCCCACACCCATCGGCCCCTGCTGGTCCTCGCCGGGGGCATCGGTGACGAGATCAGTGCCGCCTTCGCGGGAGCCATGGCGGCACGTGCCCACCGCATGGGGGCCCCGGTGGCCCTGCAGGCAGGCACCGCGTTCTTCTTCACCCACGAGATCGTGGAGGAGGGTCAGATCACGCTGCCCTACCAGGAGGCCGCGCTGGCCGCCGATACGACGGTGCTGGTGGGCAGCAGCGTCGACCTGCCCCTGCGCTGTGCACCGAGTCCCTTCACCGACGAGGCCCGCGAGCTCGAGGCGCGGCTGCGAGACGAGGGGCGGCCCCGGCGGGAGCGACGGGCCACCTTGGAGCACCACAACCTCGGCCGCACCCGCATCGCGGCGAAGGGCATCGAGCGGCACCCGGCGTGGGGGCGACGGGCCGACGCCCCGCACTACCGCGCGGTGCCCGTCGAGCGGCAGCACACCGAGGGGGCCTTCACCCTGGGCCAGGGCGCGGCGGCGCGCCACACCCTCTGCACGGTGGCGGAGGTCGTCGAGGCGCTGTCCTACGGCGCGGCGAAGCGCTTGGAGGTCGGCGCCAGCCCCGGTGCCCAGGTACGCGAGGTCCCCATCCCCTCCCCACCCGGCCCGGCGCGCCCGCGCCCCTTGCGGCGGGTGGAGCGGGCGCCCGACGAGCCCATCGCGGTCGTCGGCATGGGCTGTGTGCTCCCGGGTGCCCCCGACATCCCCAGCTACTGGCGCCAGCTGCTGGCGGGGCACGACGCGGTGGGGCCGGTCCCCGAGGCGCGGTGGTCTACGGGGCACTACGTGGGGGCCGAGGTCGATCAGAGCATCACCTACGCCGCGGGGGCGGTGCGGGGCTTCGCCTTCGATCCGCTGTCGTTTCGCATCCCGCCGCGCACGGTGCCAGCCATGGACCGGGCCCAGCAGCTGGCCCTGGTGGCGGCACGGGAGGCGGCCTCGCGAGCGGGATGGCTCCGAGGTGGTGTCGACCCGCGCCGGGCCGCGGTGGTGCTGGGCAACAGCATGGGGGGGGAGCACGCCAAGAGCCTCGCCGTGCGGATCCGCTACCGCGAGGTCCTCGACGCCGTGGCTGCCGACGCCCTGACCGAGGGCTGGCACCTCGACGACCTCGACGGCTTCCGAGCCCGGGTGGCGCACCGGCTGGCTCAGCGCCTGCCCCCGGTCGACGTGGAGTCCATGGCCGGGCTCCTCGGCAACGTGATCGCGGGTCGGGTGGCCTCGTGGTTGGACTGGATGGGGGGCAACCTCACCGTCGACGCCGCGTGCGCCGCCTCCCTGGCGGCGGTCACCGTCGCGGTCGACTGGCTGCGGGCCGGGCGCTGCGATGCCGTGCTCACCGGCGGGGTCGACGCCGACCTGTCCCCCGAGACCTACGTCGGCTTCTGCCGCACCCACGCGCTGTCGGCGCGGGGCTCGGCGCCCTTCTCGTCCCGCGCGGATGGCTTCGTCATGGGCGAAGGGGCTGCCGTCCTCGCGCTGATGAGGCTCGGCGATGCCGAAGCCCAGGGGGTGCCGGTGTGGGCGGTGCTCCACGGCCTGGGCCAGGCGAGCGACGGGCGCAGCAAGGGCATCACCGCGCCCCGCGGCGAAGCCCAGGAGCTGGCCCTGCAGCGGGCGTGGGCCGAGGCAGGCTGCGGCCCCGAGCAGCTCGGAGCGATCGAGGCCCACGGCACGGGCACGTCGCTGGGCGACCTCACCGAGGTCACGGCGCTGCAGCACCAGCTGGGGGTCGAGGGGCCCGAGGTGTGGGTCGGCTCGGTGAAGTCCGGCATGGGCCACCTCAAGGGCGCAGCGGGCGCAGCAGGCCTGGCCCGCGGGGTGCTCACCGCCCTCACCGGCGTAGCCCCCCCCACCCTGCACGCGGGGCCGGTACGGCCCGAGCTCCCGTTGGGCCCACGCATGCGGCTGCCCCGCCAGCCCGTGCGGCTGCAGGCGCCCCTCGTCGGGGTGTCGGCCTTCGGCTTCGGGGGCACCAACTTCCACGCAGTGCTGGGGCCACCTCCTGAAGGGCTGCCACGCCCTGCCGAGATCGCCACGCCCCGTGTGTCTGCGGTGCCGGTCGCTTGGCAGGCAGACGACGCCCCGCCGCTGGTGTTGTGCTTCGGGGCCGACGACGACGAAGCCCTCCACGCCGCGGTGGTCGCCGACCGGCCCGTCGCCCCCGACGAGGCCGCGGCCTACCCGGTTCGCCTCGCGCTGCTGGCCGACCCCGACCGGCGAGCGGCCGCGGTGGCACGGGCCGGAGCCTGGCTCACGACCCGCGGCTCGGCCTGGTCCCTGGGCCATGAGATCGCCTACGGCAGTGGGCCCGCGCGGGCCGTGGTCGCCCTGTGTCCAGGGCAGGGCTCGCAGCGGCCCGGGAGCCTCGCTCGGGCCCGGGCCTGGTCGGGGGCACGGCAGCTGCTGGGCGAGCTCCCGGCCCCCGACGGCACGCCCCTCCATGCCTGGGAGGCTCGTGCCACCGACGATGCACTGGCCATCCACCTGGCGCTGTTCGCCGCCGAGCTCGCCTGGGGCCGAGTGCTTCACGACGCCGGCATTGCGGTGGCCGCGTGGTCGGGCCACAGCCTGGGGGCCTTCGCCGCCCTCGTCGGCGCAGGCTGGCTGGCGCCCCTCGACGGGCTGCGGCTCGTCGAGGCACGGGGGCGAGCCCTTCAGGCCTGTGGTCCCGGGGGCATGCTCGCCGTCCGTGGCGACGTCGACACCATCGAGGCGCTGGCCCAGGCCACCGGCCTGTCCGTCGCAGCCCACAACGCGCCGACCTCGTGGGCCCTCGCTGGGGCCGAGGCCGGTCTGCGCGAGGCCATGGCCCGTGCGCCCGACGCCGTGCGCATCGACGTGCCCCGCGCCTACCACAGCCCGCTGGTGCGACCGGCCGTGTCGGCCTTGCGGCCGGCCCTGGCCGACGCATCCTTTGTCGAGGGCGCCGCGGTGTGGTCCACCCGCTCGGGCCGACAGCTCGCCGTCGACGCGGTCCGCGACGACCTGGCGCGGGCCATCGCCGAGCCGGTGCGCTTCGCCGAGGCCATCGCCGATCTGCAGCACACCTACGACCCGCTGTTCGTCGAGTGCGGGCCCGGCGACGTGCTCACGCGCCTGGCACAGCGCCAGGGCGCCGCTGCGGTGGCCCTGGCCGGGCGCCACCCCCACAGCGAGCCCTTTGCGGCAGCCGCCCTGTGGGCCCACGGCCACCCCGGGCTCCTCGCCCAGCTGCCGGGCACCCTCGGGCGTCGAGGCCTGCGCGCGCCGTCACAGCCGCAGTGGGCCCGCCACGACGGCACCCCGACCCTGGTGCTCGCACCCGCCTCCCCCGCTCGCCTCGCCCCCCCGGCGGCCCCCACGGCAGCGCCCGACGAGCTCACCCGGCTCGTCACCGAGGCCGTGTGTGAGGTCACCGGCTACCCTGCGGCCTTCCTCGACGATGGCACCGACCTGGCCGACCTCGGGGTCGACAGCATCCGGAAGATGGAGGTCCTCGGGCTGCTGGAGAAGCGCCTGGGCATTCGGGCGCGGGAGGCCGACTACGCCGACCTGGCCGACGCCGACATCCAGGCCCTCGTCGCCTGGGTGGAGCGCCGCCGCCTCGACGAGCCCGAGGACGAGCCGGCCGCGACCGCGGGGGGCGTTGGCTATGCGGTGCCCGGGCCGGTGCGCGAGCCGGCATCTCCCCTGCCCCACGTCCTCGCGGCCTGGCTGGAGCGGCACCCCGACGTGGCCATCCCCCGGGTTGCGGAGGCCCTCGCGCGGGGCGCAGGCCGGTGCGAGGCCCGCGCGAAGGGCGGCGTCCCCCAGTCGCCTCCCCTGCGGCGGGTGACGCCCCGGCAGGCGCTGGCCCTGCCTACCCCGCCGGTGATCGTGGCCACAGGCGGGGCATCGGGCATCGTCGGCCGCTGCCTGATCGCCCTCGCGCCCGCCCGCGTGTTGCTCCTCGGGCGCCGCACCGACCCCGACCTCGAGCCGCTGCGGGAGGCCGGCCTCGAGGTGTGCTACGCGGCGTGCGATGTGGTCGACGCCCAGGCTGTGGCCCGCGCCGTCGGTGAGCGACCATCTTCTTGGGGGCCCATCGACGTGGTGGTGCACGGCGCTGGCACCCTGCGCGACGGTCCGCTGGCCGACGCCTCCGCGGCCGACGCCGACGCGGTGCTGGGCCCCAAGCTGCTGGGAGCACACCACCTGGCCCAGGCGGTCGGCGAGGTAGGGCTGTGGGTCGACTTCTCGTCCGTCGTCGCCCACGTGGGCAACCCCGCCCAGGCGCTGTACGCCGCCGCCAACCTGGGCCTGGAAGCCCTCCCGGTGCCCGCCGCGCGGCGGCTGTCGTTGGCATGGACCGCCTGGGAGCAGGTGGGCATGGCCGCCGACCCCGCGCTGCTGCGCTTGCTGGCCAGCCGCGGCGTGACGGCGCTGTCCCCCGACCAGGGCGCCCGCGCCTTCGCCGAGCTCGTCGCCAGCGAGCTGGAGGGGCCCGTGCTCGTGTGGGGCTCGACGCCCGAGCGGGTGGTGCCACTGCTGGCCCCTCTCGATGCGCGCCACCGGTGGTCCCCCCATCAGGGCGCGTGGTCTGTAGACCTCGAGCCCGACGACGAGGCCCTGGCGCATCACGTGGTCGCGGGGCGCCCCCTGGTGCCGGCCGCGCTGTGGGTAGCCGCTCTGTGGGCTGCAGCGACCGACCTGCACGAGGGGCCGTGGCGGCTGGAGGAGCTCGAAGTGCATGCCCCGACCTTCGTGGTGGCCCACCGGGTCGCTCGGGTCGTGCTGGAGCCCCCGACCGACGGCGCCCACCGTGCGCGGATCGAGGTCGACGGCACCCTGGTCGCCAGCGCCACCCTGGTGCCGGAGCTGCATACGGTGGTCGCACACCCCGCGGGACCACGCCTTCAGGGCGACGACGCGGCCCCGCTGTACCGCCCCGACCTGTTGTTCCACGGCCCCACCTGGCAGGTCCTGGCCCAGGCGCGCACCAGCCCCGACGACGCTCGCGCCGAGCTGCACCCCGCCAACGGGCAGCCCCGCCCCGCTGAGGTAGTCGACGGGATCCATCAGCTGCTCTGTGCGTGGTCGGAGGCCCAGCAGGGCTTCCTCGCTCTCCCCGTGGGGGCGCGCGAGTGGCAGCAGCACGCCCCCTTCCCCAGCGGTGCCCTGCAGCTGTGGGCCTCACCTGCGGTCGAGGGCACCGACGTCATCGCCTCGGTGCAGTGCCTCGACGAAGCAGGGCGCCTCATCCTGTCGGGGGAAGGCATTCGGCTGCGACGTGCGGGAGGTGGCCATGCCTGATGTGCGCCTCCAGGGCATCGGCCGCGCGGTCCCTGCCCAGCGCTACACCCAGCGACAGCTGTACGCCTACTCCCCGTGGGAGCGCACCCCTCTGCTCGACAAGCTGTTCCTCGCCTCCGCCGTGCAGAGTCGCGCCCTGGTCCTGCCTCCCAGCTGGTACCAATCGCCACGCACGCTGAGCGAGACGAACGCGGCGTGGCGCCAGGGGGCGCTGCAGCTGGCGGGCGAGGCGCTGACAGCCGGTCTCGAGGCCGCCGAGGCCTCCGCCGCCGAGCTCGACCTCATCGGCGTCACCACCGTCACCGGCTACACGACCCCTGGCCTCGACCTGCTCCTCGCGAGGTCCCACGGGCTCCCCAGCGACGTCGCGCGTATCCACATGAACTGCATCGGCTGCCACGCCGCCGTCCCCCTGCTGCGCTCCGTGGCCGACCACGTGCGGGCACGCCCGACGACTCGAGCGGTGGCCCTGGCCGTCGAGGTGTGCAGCGCGTGCTTCGCCGAAGACGACGACCCGCAGAACCTGGTCGCGCTGTCGCTGTTCGGGGATGGCGCGGCGTCGGCCGTCCTCGGCACCGAGGGGTCGGGGCCCATCCTGGTCGACTTCGGCTCTCGCTACGACTTCGACCACATCGACGCGCTGGGCTTCGAGCTGTCCGACACCGGCTTCCGCATCGTGCTCGACCCCTCCATCCCCGACCGCATCGCAGCGGCCATCGAGGCGACCGTGCAGTCGCTTCTCGAGCGCCACGGGCTGAGCCGAGACGAGGTCCACACCTGGTGCTTCCATCCCGGTGGCGCAGCCATCCTCGACGCGGTCCAGGGCGCGCTGAGCCTCGACGACGACGCGATGCGTTCCAGCCGCCGGGTGCTTCGGGCCTACGGCAACATGAGCAGCCCCTCCGTGCTCTTCGTGCTGGCGGAGGCGCTGGCGCACCGCCCCCCACCCCCGGGGAGCTGGGGCTTGCTCGCAGCCTTCGGTCCGGGGCTGGGCATCGAGGTCTGTCTACTGCAGTTCTAAGACCGACCCTTCGCAGACGGTTACGAGGGGTGCCTGCAATGAAAGAAGAGCCTGGAGTACATCCCTTGAGCAACGACCAAGCCCCCAACGAGGGCACCGACGACACGACCGACGCCCACGTCCCCGAAGGCAGCGACTACGTCAGCGACCGCACCTTCGCCGAGTTCCCCATCTCCGACGAGGTGATCAAGGGCATCACCGACCTCGGCTACATCACCGCCACGCCGGTGCAGGCCTCCACCATCGAGCCCGCCATGGCCGGCCGCGACCTGCTGGTGCGCGCCAAGACGGGCACCGGCAAGACGTGTGCCTTCTCTACGCCGGTCATCGAGCGCGCCGAGGCCGGGTCCCGCGTGCCCCAGGCCGTCATTCTCGCCCCCACCCGCGAGCTCGCCCAGCAGATCGCCGAGGAGTGCTCGGGCATCGCCAAGTACAAAGACATCCGCATCGCCACCCTCGTCGGCGGCTTGCCCATCGGGCCCCAGGAGAGGGTGCTCGAAGAAGGCGCCGAGCTCATCGTGGGCACGCCGGGCCGCATCCTCGACCACATGCGCCGGAAGAACCTCGACCTGTCGACGGCCACCGCCATCTGTCTCGACGAGGCCGACGAGATGCTGTCGATGGGCTTCTACGTGGATGTCACGTCCATCCTCGAGGCCACGGCCAAGGAGCGGCAGATCCTGCTGTTCTCCGCCACCATCTCCCCCGACACCCAGCGCCTCGTCGACAAATACCTCAAGGATCCCGAGCAGATCCGGCTGTCGACCGACGGCGACAACGTCGACAACGTCGAGCACATCCTCTACGAGACGAGCGCCGACCTGCACAAGGTGCGGGCCCTGCTGTTCCTCATCGACCAGGAAGACCCGACCTCGGCCATCATCTTCTGCAACACCCGCGAAGACACCGCCACGGTCGCCTCCTTCCTCGACCGCCAAGGCCTCGATGTGCAGCTGCTCTCAGGTGAGCTGTCCCAGGCGCGGCGCTCCCAGGTCATGAAGAAGGTCAAGGCCGGCGACGTGCGTTTCCTGGTGTCCACCGACGTGGCCTCCCGCGGCATCGACATCTCCGACCTGTCGCACGTCATCAACTACTCCCTGCCCTTCGAGGCCGCGGTCTACCTGCACCGCACCGGCCGCACCGGCCGCATCGGCAAGAAGGGCACCGCCATCAGCCTGGTGGGTGGCCCCGACCTCGCCACCCGTCGCGCCCTCGAGACCCAGCACGAGATCGCCTTCGAAGAGCGCACCCTGCCCAGCGCCGAGAAGGCTGTGCGCTTCCGGGTCGATCGGCAGGCCCGACAGATCAAGGCCGCCATGGGCAAGCTGGTGTTCGAGTCCTACCTGCCCACCGTGCGGGCCCTCAAGGAGCGCCCCGACGGCGACGCCCTGCTTGCGGCAGCGCTGCGCGCCTTCTTCCAGTGGGACCGTCAGCGCAAGATCGACGCAGGCAAGCTCGACAGCGTCGGGGAGCTCATCCAGGAGCGCAACGCCAAGCTCGATCGACGCAGCGAGCGTCGGGGCAGCCGTCGCGACGACGACCGCGGAGGCCGCGGAGGCCGCAGCCGCAGCCGTGACCGTGACCGCGACGACGACCGTGGCCGGCGCTCCAAGCGTCGCGACGACGACCGTCCCCGCAAGCCCTCACGCGACCGTGAGGAGCGCTCTGGCGGCTCCGACCTCGACGCTCTGCTCGTCACCGACGACGCGCCCAAGAAGTCCCGCACCAAGAAGAGCAGCACCAAGGGCAAGAGCAAGCGCAGCGAGAGCAAGGGCCGTGAGGAGCGCAGCGACACGTCGAAGCGTTCGTCGAAGCCCGCCAAGAAGAAGGGTGGCCTGTCGGCCGTGGAAGCCCTCAAGCGGGCCAAGCAGTCCAAGCGCAAGAGCCCGCCCAAGGGCGACGATCTCGACGACCTGCTGGTCGCCGAGTAGCGTCACTGCACGGTGAGGCCCTCCGGAATGCGGAGGACCGCACCGTCAGCGAGGTCCACCACCACGTCGAGGGGCCCCGCCGGAGACCCCGCGGCGACTTCGAGGCTCACCGCGAGCTCGTCGCCGTCGCGCACGGCCCACGTGGCGATGACCACGTCGGGCTCCCCGTACAGCGACAGCGCCACCGCCTGAGACAGGTCGGCGGCACCATCCGCGACCAAGAAGGCCAGCACGTGGTCCCCCGGAGACACCACCGCGGGCTCCATGTAGGGAGACGACGCAGCGGGCGGCGCATCGGCGGGCACCTCGTCACCCGGCTCCGTGCCAGGGCGGTCAGGCCGGTCGGTCGGCACCACGCCGGTGTCGGGCGAGCCGCCGGTGTCGACGAACACCGGCTCCACGGCACAGCCCGCCGCCAGGACCGACACCAAGGCCGCGATGAGTCGGACACGGCGGACTCGAAACGAAGAGACAGGGTGCGTCATGAAACCTCCATGCCGTTACGACGCACGGCTCGCCCACGTCTTCACCCGATTTCTGCTACGCCACGCGCCTCGCGTGGAGTAGGATGAGCGCTTCCGACTCCAGCCGAGGAATGCATGAACAAGCTCCCCGAGAAAGCCTACAAGAACCTCGACTTCCTCAACTCCCCCGCCGCCCGGCACATCCGCATCCTCTGTGAGTACGAAGAGACGCGGCAGCGCCTGCTCCACGAGCGCGTCAACCACACCATCGTGTTCTTCGGCTCCGCCCGAACCCGATCGTCGGAGGATGCGGCCCAGATGAAGGTCGAGGCCGACGCCAAGCTCGCCTCGCACCCCGACGACCCCGAGTCGGCGCTGCTGGTGCGCAAGGCCGACATCGCCGTGAAGATGGCTCGCTACTACGACGAGGCGCGTGAGCTGTCCCGACGCATCACCGAGTGGTCGGTGCACCGTGAAGAGGGCCGCCAGTTCGTGATCAGCAGCGGCGGCGGCCCCGGCATCATGGAGGCCGCCAACCGCGGTGCGTCCGAGGTCGAGGGCGGCCGCTCGGTCGGCCTGGGCATCTCCCTGCCCTTCGAGCAGGGCGTCAACCAGTACGTCACCGAAGAGCTCGCCTTCGAGTTCCACTACTTCTTCACTCGCAAGTACTGGTTCCTGTACACCTGCAAGGCGCTGGTGATCTTCCCCGGCGGCTTCGGCACGATGGATGAGCTGTTCGAGTCGCTCACCCTGCTGCAGACGGGCAAGATCAAGAAGGCGCTGCCCATCGTGCTGTACGGGTCCGACTACTGGAACCGGGTCATCAACGTCGAGGCGATGGCCGAGTTCGGCACCATCTCCCCCGGCGACACCGATCTCGTGCATGTCAGCGACACGGTCGACGACGCCTTCGCCTACCTCACCGAGGCGCTGGCGGCCGCCGAGACCGCCTAGCTCAGTCTTCGGGGCGCACGCAGCACTCGAACCGGCCGTAGCGAAAGCACGGGTCGGCCTGGGCCTCTGCCTCGTCGGCAGAAGCCGCAGCGGGCGCGTGGGTGCGTGCAGCCTGCACCACGACGGCGCTACACAGTAGGGTTGCCGCCAGCCCCAAGCTCACCAGCCATCCTCGTCCCATGCGACCTCCCACCCTCAGTGTGTCCTGCTGAGGGCCGATCCGCACCCCGAGGTCAGTCGGTGTAGTCGCTCGGTGCCTCCGCGAAGCCCGTGATGCGCTCGCTGTCGCCTACCCGATCGACACCGGCATGCTTCTTCGGGTCGAACGCCAGCAGCGCCCGCTCCATGCGCTGCACCAGCCCTCGGCTCGCCCCGGGGCCCGCGACCATCGCGTCGTGGGGCGTCGAGCCGGTGATGGCCAGGATCCGCAGCTGGGCGATGGGCACGTCGCGCTGCCCAGCGGTGTTGTAGTTGCCGGAGTGGGTGCCACCTACATCGCAGGCGCCATCGATGAGGTCGATGAGCACCTGGTGATGGTTCCCCGAGAACCGGGGCACGAGGGCGTCGGGGTCGACCCCCTGATCGTCGAGCCAGGCGCGCGGCAGCTTGTAGCCGGTGTTCGACAGCGGGTCGGAGTAGCAGATCACCCCGCCTACGAGGTCGTCGACCTTCTTGATGTCGCCCTCACGGGACACCAGCAGGTAGCCATCGGTGCTCGCCGACCCGTCTACTACCTTGACCGCGACGATGGACAGATCCGGGTTGTCGTCGTGGGCCTGGCGGGTGGTGTTCTGGGGCAGGAAGGCGAAGGGCACAGTGCCGTCGTTGACCTTGCGAGCGGCGAGCTCGTAGGAGGGCGCCACCTGGAAGTCGACCGGCCGACCGATCTCCCGCTCGAGGTAGAGCCGGATGGGCTCGTGCTCCAGGCGAAGCTCCTCGGGGGCGAGCACCGGCGCCACCGACACGACGATGGGCTCTCCCTCGGGCGGCAGCACCATCTCGTCGTCGCCCCCTGCAGGGCCCGGTGGCCACAGCACCCACGCCAGCACCCCGGCACCCACGACCGCCACCCCGAGCGCGCCCAGACCGACCATCGCCCCCACACTCGCGACCACCCCCGCCGTCGCCGCCGCCCGGGTGGTTGGCTCGCTGATCGACAGCGAGGAGGGGGCGCTGCCCTCGTGGGCGGGCGCCTCGATCGACAGAGGCATGACGCCCGACAGCGACACCAGGGTGCGCTCCATGGCTTGTTCGACCGCGCGCTGTCGCCGCTCGTGCCGATTGCCGAGCAGGGTGCGCACCAGGCGAGCCGCCGCATCGGAGTCGGCCTGCAGGCTCGTGCCTCGCACGGCTTCGCGCAGCTCCTCCCGCAGCTCGTCGGCTGTGCGCTGCCGCTTGTCGCGGTCGAGGCTGAGCGCCTTCATCACTGCATCCGATAGCGCACGGGGCACATCGGGGCGGACCTCGTGGACCGGCGTGACATCCCCGGTGACGATGGACTGCATCGTCGCCAGCTCGCTGTTGCCGCGAAAGGGCTTCTCCCCGACCAGCAGCTCCCAGGCTACGACGCCCAGCGCGAACACGTCGGAGCGACGGTCGACCTTGTCTTGCCGGCACTGCTCCGGCGACATGTAGCTGATCTTGCCCTTGAGCATGCCCGTGCGCGTCTGCTCCATGCCGTCGGCCTTGGCGATGCCGAAGTCGAGCAGCTTCACGTGCCCGTGGTCGTCGACCATGAGGTTGTGCGGGGAGATGTCGCGGTGCACGAGGCCATACAGCTGCCCGGCCTGATCGCGAAGCTCGTGGGCCGCGTGGGCACCGGCACAGGCCTGCGACAGCAGATGGAGCACCGCTCCGACCGGAAGCCGGGTGTCGGCACGGCGCGCGGCCGAGACCAGCTGCTTGAGCGTGGAGCCCGACACGTACTCCATGGCGATGAACGGAAACCCACCCGAAGACCCCAGCTCGAAGATCTGCACCACGTTGGGATGACGGATGCGAGCGACGATGCGTGCCTCGCGCAGGAACATGTCGACGAAGGAGGGCTCGTCGGCGAGGTGGGGCAGGATCCGCTTCACGACGACCAGACGGTCGAGCCCGAGCTCGCCGCCGCGCTCGGCTGCAAGGAAGATCTCTGCCATCCCGCCTACGGCGAGCCGCTCGACCAGTTGGTACCGCCCGACGTTCTTGGCCTGTGCCTGACCGTCAGCCTGCAAAGGATCTCCGGGTTGGCGGCATTAGACCACGACCCTCACGAGCCGACCACCCGGAAGTGGAGAGTCTGGGGCTCGGTCGTTCCCCGACGGATGAGCTCGACCTCGAAGTGGTCTTTGTTCTTCAGCTTCTTGTACAGGAAGAATACCCCGACCCACGTGCGGGTCTTCTGCCCATTGACCCGCAGCAGCACGTCACCGCGGCGCAGACCTGCCTTGTAGACCGGCGACTTACAGCCAAAGCCCCCGATGTAGAAGCCCTTGGTCCCGTTCATGTTGAAGGGCTCGGAGTACCCGAGCTCCATGAAGCGCGACAGGGATGCGGTGTAGTACTCCACCAGCGACCGATCGATCTCCATGATGCCATCGCTGCCCTCGTGCACGTTGGGGTGTGGCTCTTTGCAGGCCGACTTGCGCCCCTTGCGAGCGTAGCGGCTCACCCGACCGTCGCCCTCACCTCCCCCTTCCCCCCCTGGGTTCTTCCGCGCCACGGCCCCGCCGGACCCAGGCGCTGCGGCCGGGTCGACGGCATCACTGCCCTCCTCCTCTCCCTCCCCCGTGCCCGGGGCCCCCTCCTCCCCCGCGGGCTGCTCGTCGATGACGTCATCGGACGCGTCGATGCCATCGAGCTCGCCCACGTCGTCGGGGTCGACCTCTTCCTCCACCGCGTCTTCGTCGTCGACCTCGGCCAGCAGCTCCTCATCGGGGAAGGCCGGCTCCTCCGTGGTCGGGGGGTCGAGGGTCAGGTACACCGCCTCGATCGGCTCATACAGCTCGATGACCAGGTCCGTGGCCGGCTCGAACTCCGCATACACACCGACCGCGAGGGCCATCAGCCAGGGCGCGGTGAACAGCCCCGCCGACACGAGCGCCGACACCCACACCCCCCTGCGCTCGCGGGCCTCGTGTGTCTGGGCGGGCGGCTGCCCCTCGTCGCTCATGGATGCTCCGTCGCCGGTCCCTCCGGCTCACCCTGATCAATACGGGGCTGCAGCCGGTGCGGCAAGGCGGCCCCGCCTGAGCCACCCGCACATTCCATCGCGGGGCATCACCATCTATCAGGGATTGCAGCCTCTCCCGGTGCGAGGGTGCCATCTGTGCTCTCATCCCCATGGGGACTACGCCTTCGACCCTGGCACGGCCGCTGCAATGAGTCTGGGCAGCCGCCTGACGGGCGGAGCAAAGGAGTCCCCATGACACGCTCGCTGATGTTCACGCTGTGCCTCGCCGCCTGTGGCGCCGATCCCTCCCCTTCGACCTCGGCCCCCGCCGCCGACGAGCCCACCGAAGTGCTGGCTGCTCGCGCGGTCGCCGACACCGCGGTCCCCGAAGACTCGCCGATGCCGGAAGCGGTGGAGGTCGCGCTGGCCGAGCCCGAGCCCGGTGCCGAGCCCGCGCCGGCCCCCGTGGAGGGCACTACCTGGGAGGTGCGCCACGGCGAGTCCCTGGCCCACTACGCCCGGTGGGCCGAGCTCCCCGTGGAGGCGATCGCCGACGCTTCGGGCCTGTCCCTCGAGCAGCCCGTGGCGGTGGGGGCCACCGTCCGCGTGCCCGGTGACGACGTGATGCGCGCCAAGGTCGAGTCGGCCCGCGACGCCCACCATCGCCGTCGCGCCCACGGCTACCTCGCCAACCGCGGCGGCAGCCAGGGCACCGAGTTCTACGTGGTCCGCACGGGAGACACGGCCTGGACGGTCGCACGCGACGAAGTGGGCGTGCCCGTGTGGCTGCTGGAGACCTACAACCCCGCGGTCGACCTGGACCGGCTGCGGCCGGGGCAACAGCTGATGGTGCCGGTGATCGCCGACACCGTCGCCGACGCTACTCCAAGCACGACCGAAGCCCCTTGAGGGCCCGACGCCACTCGGCGTCTTGCTCGGCGATGAGCTCTTCGTCGTCGTCGGAGAAGCCGCTGTGCACCACCGCCACGCGGGTCTCGGTGCCGTCGCGGGCCAGCGCCACGCTCAGGCGCGTGCCCGCCCAGGGGCCGTTGCCGATCCGCTCGAAGGCGATCTCCACCTTCCGGGTGGGGCGAAGGGTGTGGAAGCGGCCGCGCTCCTCGACGGGCTCGCCGTCGTCGCCCTCCACCGTGAGCACCACGTGCCCTCCCTCCTCGGGGGTGGCACGGGCTTCGTCCGCCAGCCACTCCTTGAGGCCTTCGGCGGTGGTGATCTTGGCCCACACGGAGCGGGGCGGAGCGGCGATGTTGATCTGCTGGCGAATGGACGGCATGGGGCCTCCGATGCGCGGACATAGCCCGTGGCTAGCGGCGCGTCAGCTGCTGCAGAACACCCCAGTTCTGGTAGGCCGAGAACCCACCGATCGCGAGGACGAAGATCATGTCGAACTGCAGGCCCAGGATGACCAGCAGCACCCCGATGCCCAGGCCCGAGTAGGCCGCCCAGCGCGTCGCCTGCACCTTGGTGAAGCGCAGCTGCAAGGCCGACCGCAGGGCGTTCCCGCCATCGAGGGGCATCATCGGCAGCAGGTTGAAGATGCTCCACCCGATGTTCACCCACAGCAGGTCTTCGATCAGCACATCAGGAATGGGGTGTGGCGGGACGAAGGGGGCCACGGCCCACACCAACACACCGAGGGCCAGGCCCGCGAAGGGCCCAGCGAGGGAGATGGCGAGGGACTGGGGCACCGTGCCTGGCGCGTGGGTGACGTAGCCGCCCATGCCGTGCAGCACGATGTCGCCTACTCGAAGGCGGTAGCGACGAGCGACCAGAGCGTGCCCCAGCTCGTGCACGAGGATGCTGACAAACACCACCAAGCAGAACGAGATCAACGCGTAGATGGGTTGCCGAGCCTGAAGGGAGAACAACGCGTAGATCGCCAGCAGGCCCAGGAAAGCCGGTTGGACCCGCACCGGGAAGCCCAGCAGGTCGAATCGCCAGTCGGTCACGCGCCCTCCAAGTCGCCAACGTAGGCACGCGTCGCGGTACTGCAAGGAGTCAGCGCCGCCAGACCACACGATGGGGGCCGACCGCAGCCTGAAGAGCGTGCCACGACCGGCCTGGGACGGGTTGATGCTCGATGTCGGCGATCTCGATGGCCCAGCGACCGAAGGCCGCCGGAGGCTGGAAGATCAGACCGTCGAGTCGGTGGACCTCGTGGCACGCGGGGCAGGTGAGCTGCCTCACGCCCCCTGCGCGCCAAGCCGTCATCGCCTCCGAGAACGCCGCCACCAAGGAGGTGCCCATCCCGGGACACGCGACACGAAAGCCCCCCTGACGATTGGCATAGAACGCCACCCCATCGGGGCGATCGAGGCGCAGTCGCGCGAAGGAGCCCACTCCCAGCCCTGCCGCGTTGGGCCCGGGCGCCCCGGCGTCGTCGCACACGCCGAGCGCCACGAACTCCTGAAGGCAGCGGAGGCCTTGTTCGATGGGGGTGTCGTGGGGCACCAGCAACAGGTCGAGTCGATGAGACGGGCGGGCCATCCGGTCGGGATAACTTCCTGTCAGGGAGGCAGGCCCATGACCGGTGCTGTGCGGCGACTGCGCAGGCTGACCCGGCGCTGGGAGCGAGGGCGCGGCGGCCTGCTGCGCTGGACGATCCTGGGGTCGGTGCTGATGCACTCCCTGTGGCTGGCCTCGCTGCGTCTGCTCACCCCGGTGTCGCCGCCCCCCGACGTGGTGGTGTGGCAGCTCGAGCGGCTGGTCGTGGACGCCGCCCCGTCCCTCGCCCCCCTCTCCCCGACCGACGACGATGTCCGCTACATCGCGGCCTCGCAGCCCGAGGCACGGCCCCCTGACGACGTGCAGGCCATCAGCTCGCGGGATCAAGCGGCTTCCGAGGCTCGTCGCCAGCCGACCCCCCACCGAGACCTCGGCCCCACGGCGCGCCATCAGCTCGAGGGCGCCCACCCTGGAGGGCAGCGCACCACGGAGCTCTCGGGCGGTGCGACGTCGACCCTGCGAGGCGGTCCTACGGGCCCCGCGGATTCCCTGGCTACGGGCCACCGCGGCGGCGGCGGGCACCTCGGCCCCAGCCCGGGCCGCGGCGCCCCCACCCCCCCGGGCACCTCGGCGGGGGGCGCGTCGCAGCGAGGGGCGCGGTCCCCCCACGAGCGAGCCAGGCTGGCCCAGGGGCAGCCCTTCCCCAGACAGCTGGCCGACAGCCCGTGGTGGCAGCCCACCGTGCAGCGTCGGCTGGTCACCGGGGCACCGGCGGAAGGCCCCGTCGACACGACCCCGCAGCCAGGCTCGTCCCCCGCGGTGGCCCCCAGCCTCCATCGGCGCCCCCGCAGTCCTCGGCCGGTGCAGGTGGTGGTCCAGGAGCCCCCCGCTCCCACCGCGCCCGCGCCCACCCCGGGCACCGAGCGCCATCGGGTCGCCAAGCCCATGGGCGACCCCATCGCCGAGCTGCGCCAGGCCCTCGGCCTCGGCGTCCTCGACCGCGGCAACCTGGCTCCCAGGCCCCAGGCACCCGGCCATGACTACGCCGAGGGCGCGCCGAGCACCTCGCCACGCGCCCCGATGGACCTCCCCACCTCCTGGACCAGCGAGGTCGCCGCTCGGGGCACCCCCCTCGGTCGGTGGATCGAACAAGCAGAGGCGCGCATCGTCGAGCGTTGGACGGGCCTCGACCTGTCTGCCCACGACCGAGCCCGCGGCATCCAGGGCGACGTCATCGTGCGCTATCGGGTGGAGTCGGGCGGGCGCGTGACCCGGGTGGAGGTGGAGCGGTCCTCGGGCCTGCCCGAGCTCGACAGCATGGCGGTCGCAGCCATCCCCGACCGGCTGCCGCGCCTCCCCCGCTCGGCCGGCCGCGATGCGTTCGTCCATCGGGTGACCCTGCGATACCGCAACCCGCTCCTCACCCTCACGCCGTCCTTGTGAATCGACCGTGGCGAGCGTAGGTTGAAGGATGGGGGCGGCCCCATCTCGTCCGCCCTTGCAGCCCACGACACGGAAGGGAGGCCGGCCTGAGGCGTGCACGCCAGCTGCGGAGCCACCGCAGGCGCACCTTCTGGTGGTCGCCGTGGTTCTTGCTGATGTCGCTGCTCGGCAACGGCTCCACGCTGCTGCTGCTCGCCGTGCTGTGGCCGTGGCTGGTGCCAGAGTCGTCGTCGTCGTCGGCCCGTCCGGTGTCGCTGATGATCCTGCCTCCCGAAGACGACGAAGACTCCGACGAGGAGGAAGAAGAGGAGGAGGAAGACCCGGAAGGCCAGATCGTCGAGGTCGCTCCCCCCGAGGAGGAGGAGATCCCGGAGGAGTCCGACTACCTCGCCGAGTACGACGTGAAGGTGGAGGAGGAGACCCGCTCCGACAAGTTCAAGGTCAACCCCGAGGTGCTCGCGCCCGAGTTCAGCCGCGAGGAAACCTTCGAGAAGGAAGACGTGGTCGACCTCAACGTCGAGGAGGAGTCCACCGGAGCCACCGAGGGCAACCACCGCTTCGACCCGAACACCGACGGCTCCCTGGCCGCCCTCCCCTCCCCATGGAAGCTCACCAACAAGGAGGGCCCCCAAGACCCGATCCCCTCCGCCCAGACCACCTCGGCCATCGCCGGCGCCCCGCAGAACGACCTGCTTCGTGAGGAGCGCAGCGACCGCGTCGCCCTCAACACCAAGGAGTACCTCTACGCGGGCTACCTCAAGCGCATCCGGCGCCTCGTGAACTACTACTGGCAGCAGAACCTCGACAACCTGTCGAGCTCGGCGTCGCTGTCACGGCCCCGCTACAGCACGGCGGTCGAGGTGGTGCTCAACGCCGAGGGAGCCCTCGAGCTCATCGAGGTGACCAAGGAGGCAGGGGTGCCGGAGCTCGACGATGCGGTCGTGCGGGCCTTCCGTGCCGCGGGGCCCTTCGACAACCCCCCCGAGGGCCTGATCGAAAAAGACGGCCGGGTCTACCTGCCGGTCATGGAGTTCACCGTCGAGCTCACGACCGCACGGGCGCAGTACCAAGGCATCGACCCCCGGGCCGGCGTGCAGTTCCCCGGGATCCTGAAGAGCCCGCGCTAGCGCAGGCCTAGGCCTCTTCCTCGGGCTCGCGCACCTTGGTCGTCGACAGGTAGGCGACAGCGATGCCGATGATGTAGAGCCCGATGAGGGGCAGGGCCAGGAGCACCTGGGTGAGGACCTCGGGGGGGGTGATCAGCGCGGCCACCCCGAAGATGCCCACCACCGCGTAGCGGAAGCCCTTGACCATGTCGCGGTGGTCGATGAGCCCCATCCGCGCGAGGAAGAAGGTGACCACAGGCAGCTGAAAGCACGCCCCGAACGCAATCATCATCCGAATCACCGCACCGAGGTAGCCCTCGATGGACAGGCTCACGTCGGTGTCGACGATGGTGAAGAAGAACGGGAAGGCGTAGGGGAAGATGACGTAGTAGGCGAACCCGGCGCCCAGCATGAACAGGAAGGTGCTGGCGAAGGCGAGCGGCACCACGATGCGGCGCTCCGTCTTGTAGAGCCCCGGCGCGATGAACAGCCACGCCTGCAGCGACACGATGGGCGACGACAGGGCCATCGCCCCCAGGAACGCCGCCCGCAGGTAGACGTAGATCCCCTCGAAGGGGCTGTTGACGATGGACAGCCCCCCCTCGACCCCCGCATCGGCCAGCGCCCGGTTCACCGGAGCGGTGATGAAGGCCAGGATCTGGTCGGTGAAGGCGAGGGACACGAGCATGCCGATGCCCACCGCGCCTGCCGCCCACATCACCCGGCCACGGAGCTCCCGCAGGTGCTCGATCAGGGGCATCCGATGCTCTTCGACCTCGTCGATGCGCGCCTCGCTCACGAGGCCTCCTCGGGGGCTTCGGTGGCGCTGGGCTCGGTGTTCCTGTTCTCGGGCGGATCCTCGGGGGGCTCGATCCCCAGCTCTTCCAGGGTGCGCCGAGGCACCTGCACCGGGTGCGGCGCATCGGGGGGCATGGCGTTGGGGTCGGGCGGCTCGTCGTCGCCGGGAGGGGCGGGCGAGCCTTCCTCACCATGGGGCGCGCTGCCCTCGCCTGCCTCCTGGGGGACGCCACCTGCCTCCATCGCACGCTTGCGCGCCTCGGCGGCAGCCGCTCGCCGCTCCTGCAGCTTCGCGTAGCGCTCCTCGGCATCTTGCCGGTCAGCCTCCAGCACGAAGGACCGACGAAGCTCGTCGGCCGCCCGACGCAGCTGCCCATAGTAGCGACCGAGCTCCCTCAGCAGTCGCGGCAGCCTCTCGGGCCCTACGACTACGAGAGCCACGGCCCCCATGAGGAAGATCTCGCCCCAGCCCAGACTGAGCATGCGCCCCCGTCACCACCTGTCGACCGCACCATACCGTGCGCGCACCATCGCGCCACGTTGGACAGTGCCCTGTGGGGGCCTGTATCCTGGCCGCTGGTCATCAGGAGTCCCCCCGTGTGCAGGATGTTCGGCTTTCGCAGCTCCGTGCCCTCCAAGGCGCACCGATCGCTGCTCGATGCCGAGAATGCTCTCGCTGCCCAGTCCCAGCGCCATCCCGATGGGTGGGGGATCGGGTGGTTCGTCGACGACGACGCCTACGTCGCGAAGTCCTCCGCATCCGCCCATGCCTGCGACCGATTCCAGCGCACGAGCCTCACGCTGTCATCCCACACGTTCGTGGTCCACGTCCGAAAAGCCACGGTCGGCTCGGTCGACCCGGCGAATGCTCACCCCTTCCGCTTCGGTCGCTGGCTGTTCGCCCACAACGGCACTCTGTTCGGCATGGAGGCGCTGCGGCCCTTCCTCGAAGCCGACCTCGACCCGCACGCCCTGGCGCAGGTCATCGGCGACACCGACTCCGAGCTGCTGTTCCACTGGCTGCTCGCCCGGCTGGCCGCCGAGGGCATCGATCGCTCGGGCCGAGCCGACCCTCACGCACAGCGGGTGGGCGCCATCGTCCGTCGCTCGCTGCTGGAGCTCGACGAGGAGGCACGGCGGCTCGACCTGGAGCGCCCCATCGTCAACGTGCTGCTCACCGACGGCCGCATCATGATCGGGCACCGCGCCGGCATGCCGCTGCACCTGTCGACCCAGAAGGTCCACTGCCCCGAGGCGGCGACCTGCGCCGCGGTGAAGGTCTGCCTCGAAGCAAGGCGCCCTGCTGGGCACCCCGTCAACCACCTCCTCCTCGCCAGCGAGCCCATCGGGCTGGGCGACAACCTGTGGGAAGACCTCGCTGACGGCACGACCGTCATCCTCGACGAGGCCATGGGCCTCGAGCTGCTCGCTCCACCCTCTGGATGGGTAGCCCCCATCCTGCCCGAGCGCTTCCGCGCCGTGGTGAACGCCCTGGAAGCCTCATGATCGCGCTGCTCGTCGCCCCACTCGCCCTCGGCCAGGTCCCCCACGACTGCAACAACTACGCCCGCGGCGCCGTCCGCCCTGGCGGTGCCCCCGACGCCATCGCGTCCACCACCCATCCGATCATCGTGCACTACGACAGTGCCTATGCCGCCGACCAGGATGCCAAGGCGCAGCAGGTGTTGGCCATCGCCGAGCTCTCCTGGGAGGTGCAGGTCGACCAGATGGGCTTCCGCGCCCCCGAGCTGCCCGACGCCGACGCCGACCCCGACAACTACGACATCTACCTGGTCGAGTACTACCAGGGCACCGCCTTCGTGGCGGCCGACAACTACACCGACGACATCGCTGGCGACGGCTACAGCGGCACCAGCAGCTACATGGTCATCGATGCACGGCTGCCCACGCAGTGGATCGACCTGTACGTCGCCCACGAGTTCAACCACGCGTGCCAGTGGGCCACCGACTTCACGGAGTGGACGCTCCCCCTGTGGGAAGGAACCGCCACCAACGCCCAGACCTGGACGCTGGGCGCCAAGGACGGCAAGTGGGACCTCGACGTCCGCGACTTCCAGGAAGCCAGCCACTTCCCTTCCCTGCTGTCCGACAGCTACTACACCTACTACGGCCCCGGGCTCGGCTACCTGTACGAGTACGGCGCGGCGCTGTGGGTTCGCTTCCTCGACGAGAAATACGGGGTCGGCGACGGGGCCAAGGGCGTCGAGCTGTGGGAGCAGACGGCGTCGGAGGCCGTGCTCCGAGAGCCCGACGTGGTCGATGCCTTCGCCGCGACGGCTGGCACGACGGTGGGCGACGCGATGAACCACCTCGCCCTGGTGCGCTTCCTCACCGGCGACGACTGGGACGACCGCGGCTTGGTCGACGCACAGAGCTGGAACGACAACGAAGCCGTGCCGGCACGTCGCTACGCCAGCACCGATCTTCCGCTGGTCGACGAGGTGCTGGGCGTCCAGCCCTACATCACCGGCCAGGTGTTCGCCGATGTCGACCTCACGAAGGGCCTGGGCCTCGACCCCAAGAAGGGAGACCCCTGGCTGCGGGTGTCGCTGAGCTCCCCGTTGGGCCACGAGACGGGCCTGGTGGTGATGTGGTGGGACGACATGGGAGACGTGGGCGACGACAGCGCCTGGGGGGCCGACCCGGTGGTCGAGATCCCGGCGCAGGGCGTCACCCGCGTCGCCGTCGGCATCACCAACCTCGGTGCCGCCGGCTGGGACGGTGACGAGAACAGCTACGTCACGGGCCAGATCAGCCTGTCGATGGAGGGCTTCTCCGTGGTCCCCACCGTCGACACCGCCGACACGGGGCTCACCACCGACACCGGGCTGCCCACCACCGGCACCCCCACGGGCACCGGGAGCAACGGCACCACTGGCAGCAACGGCACCACCGGCAGCAACGGCACCACCGGCAGCAACGGCACCAGCGCGACCGACGACGGAGGCCCGAAGGAGGAGTCCTCCGGTGGGTGTGGCTGCCGGTCGGTGGGGCCAGGCGGCAGCCTGTGGCTCGCCCTTCCCTTGGTGTGGGGCATGCGACGCAGGCGGGTGTAGCGCTCGCCCTACACAGGGCCCTCCCTACAGGATCGGCGTCTCCTGATAGGTGCCGAAGACCTCTCGGAGCTGGTGGCTGATCTCGCCGAGGGTGACCCCCGCCTCGACCGCCTCCAGCAGGTGCGGCATCACGTTGTCGGCCCCCGCGGCGGCCTGTGCCAGAGCGTCGAGCCGCCCGCGGACGGTCGGCGCGTCGCGCCGCGCCCGCATCGCCTGCAGCCGCTCGACCTGCGCCGACTCGATGGCCGGGTCGATGCGTAGAAGGTCGCCAGCGCGTGGCTCCTCCTCCTGGAAGCGATTGACGCCCACTACCACCTGCTCCTCTCGGTCGATGGCGAGCTGGGCCGCGTAGGCGGCGGCCTGGATCTCGCGCTGGGGGAAGCCCTGCTCGATGGCCGACACCATCCCCCCCATGCCATCGATCTCGCCGATGAGCCGCAAGGCCTCGGCCTCGAGCTCGTCGGTGAACGCTTCGATGGCCCAGGCGCCCCCGAGGGGGTCGACCACGTCACCGACGCCCGACTCGTGGGCGATGATCTGCTGGGTGCGCAGGGCCAGCTTGGCAGACGCCTCGGTCGGCAGCGCGAGGGCCTCGTCTTTTCCGTTGGTGTGCAGCGACTGCGTGCCCCCCAGGACGGCCGCGAGGGCCTGTAGCGTCACCCGCACGACGTTGTTGTCGACCTGCTGTGCCGTGAGCGTGCTCCCCGCAGTCTGCGTGTGGAACTTCAACCGCATCGAGCGCGCCTGCTTCGCCCCGAAGCGCTCCTTCATCAGCCGGGCCCACAGGCGGCGGGCCGCGCGGAACTTCGCCACTTCTTCCAGCAGGTTGTTGTGGGCGTTGAAGAAGAACGACAGCCGCGGCGCGAAGGTGTCGACCTCCATGCCGGCCTCCAGAGCCGCTTCGACGTAGGCGATGCCATCGGCCAGCGTGAACGCGAGCTCCTGTGCCGCCGTGCTGCCCGCCTCACGGATGTGGTAGCCCGAGATGCTGATGGTGTTCCATCGCGGCGTGTGCTCCGCGCACCACGAGAACATGTCGGTGATGAGACGCATGCTGGGCCGGGGCGGATAGATGTAGGTGCCTCGTGCGATGTACTCCTTGAGGACATCGTTCTGCACGGTGCCGCGTAGCTTGCTCACGTCGACGCCACGCTCGCGGGCCACCGCCACATACAGAGCCAGCAGCGTGCTCGCCGTGCTGTTGATCGTCATCGAGGTGCTGATGCGGTCGAGGGGCAGCCCGTCGAGCAACACCCTCATGTCATCGAGGCTGTCGATGGCTACGCCGACTCGCCCCACCTCGCCCAGAGCCATCTCGTCGTCGGAGTCGTAGCCCATCTGGGTGGGCAGATCGAAGGCCACTGACAGCCCCGTGGTGCCCTGCTCGAGCAGGTATCGGTAGCGGGCATTGGACTCCGCTGCCGTGCCAAACCCAGCGTACTGGCGCATCGTCCAGAACGAGGCGCGGTACATGGTGGGCTGGGCGCCGCGCGTGAAGGGGTATTGCCCCGGCAGGCCGATGGCGTCGTGGTCGACGGGGCGAAGCCCTGCGTACAACGGAGCGACCGGCTCGCCGCCAGAGCGCTCCAGCCGCGGGCGCTCCGGGAACCGCGCCGTGGCCTTGGCGCGCACCGTGTCATGCCAGCGCTTGAGGTCGTCTTCGGTCATGGCGTCTCCCGCAGTGGAACGCCTCGCGTATCGCGGCGCGGAGCGGGCGGCGGCCTCTCACACGCCGCCCGAGCCGCCCTCGCGGTAGGAGCCGGTGCCCCCCGTCGTCGGAGGGGTCGGCGTCGGCAGAGTGGTGGTGGGCGTCGGAGTCGTCGTGGACGTGGGTGTCTGCGTCGTGCCCGCCCCGCCGGTGTCGCCGGTGGGGGTGGTCGCCTCCCCACGGCAGATCTTCTGCAGCCGATCGGGCACCTCGAGGCTTACCTGACAGTTCTCGACGGTGCTCCCCTCCCCCACGATGTCCACCACAGCGTTGGGGTGAGCCACGACGTGTACAAAGCGGCCAGGCACGGTGATCTCGGAGCCTGCGGCAGCGTAGACCTCGCTGTCATTGCTGTTGATCGTGACGCGCGCTTCCTCGTCGACGTAGACCATCAGGTCTTCCGAGCCGACGCTAGCCCCCGTCTCCGGGCATACGTACACAACGGCTTCTGGCTGCACTGAGGGCGCCCCCAGTGCGACGATGGCCTCCGCGGGCACCTCTGTCGTGCAGTCGCGCGTGCAGCCGTTCAGCGCCAGCCATCCCAGCACCAGGGTCGTCCATGTGGTCATTTGTCATCTCCGCAGCCCTTGCCCAGTCTGCCATCGAACCTCGCGAAGGGGAAAGCGAGCTGTTGGCGGAGTGTGTCGCAGATGCTGGCTGTGGGGCCTATATCGCCACCCAGCTGTCCGAGAACCTGGTCGAGGCCGGTTTCGCGCTGGCACACAGCCCCCTGGCGGGCTCGGCCCTCGCCGGCAAGGGGGTGGGCCTCGTCGTCGAAGCCCACGTCGACAGCCTCCCCGTAGGGAAGCGCAACGAGCTGGGCGAAGGGCTGAAGCTGCCTCCGGTGGTGCCTCGGTTGGTCGCTGCCTACCACCTAGGCTCCTACACCTACGACGACCCCTACCCGCAATACACCCTCGCCGCGCACCTCCTGCCGCCCGTGGGAAGCTCCGAGGGCCGTGGCTGGTCGGTCGGTGGCACCGCCTCGGCGGCCCTGCCCATCGTAGAGCAGTGGTGGTGGGGAGCCGAGGCCGACTACACCTACGGTGAGGTGCGTGCCACGCTGGTGGGCACCCCCGCCCGGCTCCGCCAGTACGACGAGATCAAGCCCTACGTGCGCGCCATCGAAGCCGCCTGCGAGCCCTGCGTGGACCGAGTCGATCAGCACGCGCTGGCGCTGCGCGCGGGAACGAGCATCGAGCCGCACCCTGCTCTGTTCGGCTACGCCCGAGGAGGGGTGCTGATCATCGACCAGCGCCTCGATCTGGCCATCGACGGGAGCCGGTGGGGCCTCGGTGGCACGCTCCCCACCTTCGGCTTCGGAGGCGGCGTGCGCATCGCCGACCGGGTGCAGATCGGCACGGGGGCGACGATGGCGTGGAAGAGCCCCGCCGTGACGACGACGCGCCGCGGCATGATCAAGCTGGTGGCAGCCATCGCGGGGCGCTTCGGCGATGCGCGCTATCGCAGCACGGATCGCTGAAGCGCCCGGTTGGTCACGCCTGTGCTGAAGGCGGAGCCTCGGTGGCTGCCTTCTTCTGGCGAGCGATCGCGAGCCGCTTGCGGGCCTCGGCGAGGTTGTCTTTGCCTAGGGCCTCGTCGAGGACATCTTCCATGCGCGACATGAACTTGAACTCCATGTCGTTCTTGATCTCGTCAGGCACTTCGACGAGGTCTTTCTTGCAGCGCTCGGGGAGCAGCACCGTGCGGATGCCCGCGCGATGGGCAGCCAGCACCTTCTCCTTGACGCCGCCGACGGGGAGGACCGCGCCGCGCAGCGTGATCTCGCCGGTCATCGCGAGGGTCGGGTCGACCTGAAGCCCTGTCAGGAGGCTGGTGATGGCGGTGATCATCGTGACGCCGGCCGACGGGCCATCCTTGGGGATGGCACCGCTGGGCACGTGGACGTGCAGGTCGAGGGTGTCGAAGTCGGACGGGTCGACACCCAGCTCCTCCCCCGAGGCGCGGATGTAGCTGCGCGCCACCGACACCGACTCCTTCATCACGTCGCCGAGGGAGCCGGTGAGCGTGAGCCCCCCCTTCCCCTTCATCTTCGTCGCTTCGATGAACAGGATCTCTCCGCCGACGGCCGTCCAGGCCAACCCGGTGGCCACACCAGCCACCGCCGTGCGCTCGGCCACTTCCTTGAAGAAGTGGATCGGGCCGCGGATCTCCTCGAGGAGCTCCGGCGTCACTTCGAAGCCCTGCTCGCGCTTCTCTGCGGCGATCTCGCGCGCCGACCAGCGACACACCGCCGCCAGCTCCCGCTTCAGCGACCGAACGCCGGCCTCGCGGGTGTACGACTCGATGACCTTGTCGAGGGTGGCGTCGGGCAGCTGCACCATCTCGTCGGTGAGGCCGTGGTCTTCCAGGCACTCCGGCCACAGGTAGCGGCGGGCGATCTGCTGCTTTTCGTTGTGCGTGTACCCAGCGATGCGAATGATCTCCATCCGGTCGCGCAGGGGGCCCGGAATCGTGTCGGGCACGTTCGCGGTCGCGATGAACAGCACCTTGGACAGGTCGAAGCTCACGTCGAGGTAGTGGTCGGAGAACGAGTCGTTCTGCTCGGGGTCGAGGACCTCGAGGAGCGCCGAGCTCGGATCACCGCGGTAGTCGGCGCCGAGCTTGTCGATCTCGTCGAGCACGAACACCGGGTTGTTGGTGCCGGCCTTCTTGAGGCCCTTGATGACCTTGCCGGGCATGGACCCGATGTAGGTACGGCGGTGCCCACGGATCTCGGCCTCGTCGCGCACGCCACCCAGGGCGATGCGGTGCATCTTGCGACCCAGGGCCCGCGCGACGGACTTGGCGAGAGAGGTCTTGCCGACGCCAGGGGGACCGACCAGGCATAGGATCGGGCCCTTCATGTCTTGCTTGAGCTTGCGGACCGCGAGGAACTCGAGGATGCGCTGCTTCACCTTCTCGAGGCCGAAGTGGTCGGCGTCGAGGATGCGCTCGGCCTCGTTCACGTCGAGGCGATCCTTGCTGGAGATGGACCACGGAAGGTCGGTGAGCCAGTCGATGTAGGTGCGCGACACGGTGTACTCCGCAGCACCAGGGCTCATGCGAGCCATGCGCTTGAGCTCCTTGAAGGCCACCTCTTCGACTTCCTTGGGCATCTTGGCGCGCTTGATGCCGCGCTTGAGCTCCTCGAACTCTTCCTGGCGCTCGTCGACCTCGCCGAGCTCCTTCTGGATGGCCTTGAGCTGCTCGCGCAGGAAGTACTCCCGCTGCGCCTTGTCCATCTCGCCCTTCACCTCGGTCTGGATCTTGTTGGACAGCTCCAGGACCTGGATTTCCTTGTTCAGCAGCGCAATGACCTTCTGCATCCGCTCGTGGGTCGGGAAGGTCTCCAGGAGTTCCTGCTTCTCGTCAGGCGGGATGTTCAGGTTGCTCGCCACGATGTCGGCGAGCACACCTGGCTCGTCGATGCTTCGGACGAGGAAGTTCGCCTCGGCCGGGATCTGTGGTGACAGGTCGATCACCTTCTGCGCGAGCTCGCGCAGAGAATCCATCAGCTCCTCGGCGTCGCGGCCCGGCGCCTCGGGCTGGAAGGTCTCCAGCTTCGCGCGAAGGTGGCCGTCGTCGTCGGCCCAGTCTTGCACCTTGGCCCGCGCCAGCCCCTGGATGATGACGTTGAGCTTGTTCCCCGGCACCTTCACCATCTTGAGGATCTTGACGACGGTGCCCACCTGGTGGAGATCCGACGGGTCGGGGTCTTCGGTCTTGGGGTCGCGCTGCGCGAAGATGCCGAGGTATTTCTCCTCGGTCGCCAGGGCTTCCTCTACGGCGCGCACCGACTTGGACCGGCCCACGTTGATGGGGAACGCGAGCACCGGGAAGATGACGGTGTTGCGGATGGCCAGCACGGGGATGTCCAGCTCGGCTGGCAGGTTCGCGCTGGAGGGGTCGGTTGGGGAGTCGAACGACATGCGGGGTCCTCGAGGTGATGTGCGCATAGCGTAGCGCCCGGAACCTCAAAGACAAGCCCAGTCGCTCAGGTTGTGCGAAGGGGTGCGGCCGCTCCGTCAGCCACGGACGTAACGATGGACGGCCCAGTCCACGATGATGGCTACGGCCAACATCACTGCGGTCCACTCTCGCGCGCCGAGGTGACCGAAACCGGGCTCCATCCATCCTCCCGTCGACCCCCACCACCACGGGCCGCAGCGTGACCTTGGCCCGAGGCCGCGCGAGGGGCAAGGGATCGTAGTACGATGGGCGACCGGGAGAACGGATGACCGCCTCGACCGTGACCGCTGCGAGCTTCTTCGACCAGGTGCCTCCCTGCGTGACCGACGCGCTGCCCGAAGGAGTGGCCGTCACCTTCGACCTCACGGGGCGCGGCGGAGGCACCTGGACGGTCGAGCGCAACGACGCTGGCGCCACCAGGGTGGTCGCCAAGCCGCGCTCCCGCCCCGACTGCTTCCTCCGATGCACCACGGCCGACTTCCAGGCGCTGGTCTCCGGCGAGCTCGACCCCCGCGACGGCTTCATGGAGGGCCGCTTCGAGGTGGAGGGAGATGTCGGGCTGGTGCTCGCCCTGCATCGCTGCCTGCAGAGCTGACGCCACAAGGTAGGTGCTGCGATAGGTTGGGCCAGCCCACCGCGGGCCTGGAGGTGGCATGCGTCTTCCCAAGCCGATCATCGTCCTGTCTGACGGCACCGGCGAAACGGCCGAGAAGGTCGTTCGCGCAGCCCTTCAGCAGTTCAAGGGCCACCTCGTGCACGTGCGCACCCAGGCCCAGGTCACCCGCCCCGACCAGGTGGGCGCCTGGTTCCGCGTCGCAGCGCGTCAGCAGGCCCTGGTCATCACGACGCTGGTCTCCGAGACGATGCGAGAGGAGGCGCGCCGCTGTGCGGCCGAGCACGACGTAGTCCACCTCGACCTGATCTCCGATCTGCTCAAGGTGCTCGGCACCTACCTCGAGCTCGAGCCGGTCGAAGTGCCGGGTCTGCTCCACACCGCCGACGAGACCTACTTCCGGCGCATCGAGGCCGTCGAGTTCACGATCAAGGCCGACGATGGCAAAGACGCCCGGATGCTCGGCGAGGCTCACATCGTCCTGGTCGGTGTGTCGCGCACCTCCAAGACCCCCTTGTCGACCTACCTGGCCCACAAAGGCTTCAAGGTCGGCAACGTGCCCATCGTCCTCGACCGGCCGATTCCCGATCAGCTGTTCGAGGTCGACCCCAGCCGGGTGTTCGCGCTCACCATCGAGCCCGAGGTCCTCCAGGAGATCCGCCGTGCGCGCCTGCGGGCCATGGGCATGGGCCGCAACGTCAACTACGACGACATGAACTACATCCTCGCCGAGCTCGAGTACGCCGACGCCCTCTACCGTGCCAACCGCGAGTGGCCGGTCATCGACGTCACCGGCAAGGCCTTGGAAGAGACAGCAGCCATCCTCCTCGGGATCATGCACGACCGCGGCCACATCGGCCCTACGGGCGACGTCTCCCAGTTGTGAGCGATCCCCTTCCCAGGCCGTATACTGTGCCGCCCCCCCCGAGGTCGCGGTGATCGGCTCCACCCTCGACAAGTACGAGGTCCTCCAGAAGATCGGAGAGGGTGGCATGGCCACCGTCTACCGGGGCCGCCACAACACCCTCAACCGCGACGTCGCCATCAAGGTGCTGCATCCGCACCTGTCGTCGTCGACTCGCAACCGGAAGCGCTTCGCCCGCGAAGCCCGGGCCATCGAGCACCTGCACCACAAGAACATCCTGGAGATCTTCGACTACTCGGGCACCGATGCCGACGACTGCTACATCATCACCGAGTACGTGCACGGCGACACGCTCACCGCGCTGCTTCACCAGCGGGGCAAGCTCCCCAGCGAGGTCGCGACCCTCATCGGCCTCAGCCTCGCCATTGCGCTCGCCTATGCCCATCGCGAGGGCATCCTCCACCGCGACCTGAAGACCGACAACGTCATGCTCCGGTGCGACGGCACGGTGAAGCTGATGGACTTCGGGATCGCTCGGTTCCTCGACGAGTCGCAGGTCACCATGACGGGCGCGCTGGTGGGGTCCCCCGCCTTCATGAGCCCCGAGCAGGCGCGGGAGCACGACCTCGACCAGCGCTCCGACCTGTTCGCCCTGGGCACCCTGCTGTTCTACCTCGTCACCGGCCACCTGCCGTTTGCCGGGTCCAACCCCTCTCTCATCCTCAAGAACGTCATCGAGGGCAACCGCCCCAGCGTGTCGGAGCTCGCGCCCACGATGTCTGCGACCCTCGCCGACGTGATCGAGCGGCTGATGGCGACGTCCCCCGACGACCGCTACCCATCGGCAGGCGACGCGGCGCTGGCCCTCGAGGCCTGTCTCACCGAGGCGCGCATCCAGGTCGACGACCCCGCCTGGAGCCTCGCCGCCTGGCAGGAAGACCCCGACGCGTGGGAGCGCCGGCTGGAGGGCCACCTGTCGGTCGTCCTGGTCGAGGAGGGCCGCCGATGCCTCGCGGAGGGCGACCACCTGTCGGCGCTGCGGCTGTTCAATCGCCTGCTGTCGATGGACGGCGACAACGAGGAAGTGCTGGCCCTGGTGCAGGGCCTGCATGGCGACCCCACCCCGGTCCGTCGCACGCGCACCTACCTGCTCGCAGCCCTCGGCCTCCTCGTGGTCGGCGTGGGCGGGGCGGGCCTGTTGTGGGTCGGCCAGCAGGTGCCCGAGCCGTCGCCGGTAGCGGTCGTGCCGTCCCCCAGCGCGGCTCCCCCCACGCCGGCGCCAGCCCAGCTCGCGGTCGTCGAGCCCAAGCCCGAGCCCGAGCCCGAGCCCCCCGTCCCCTCGCCAGCGGTGGAGGTGGTGGCAGCGCCGCCGCCACGACCGGCCCCCACCGGCCCCATCGCCCGCCCGCCGCGCCCCCGGCCGGCCCCGGTCCCCGAGCCGGCTCCCGTCGAGGCCCCTGTGGCCGACGAGCCCGGCCGTCTCAAGGTGAACAGCGGTGAGATCTCTGCCCAGGTGTGGCTCGACGGGCGCAAGATCGGCGACACCCGCCAGACCCATGAGCTCCCCGCCGGCGCGCACCGGCTCGAGGTGCGCGGCCTGTACATCGAGACCCACCAGGAGACGGTGGTCGTCTCCCCCGGCGAGGAACTCGTGGTCAACGTCAAGCTGCAGCCCAAGCCGGCCAGGGTGTTCTTCGATGCCTCCCACGACGATGTGTGCGCAGTGACCCTCGATGGGGCCATGGCGGGCACGGTGAAGCAGCTCGAGCGCGTGCTGATCATCGACGAGCCCCTCGAGCCTCACACCGTCGAGGTCGACTGCCCCGGTGAGCCCCCCCTGAGCCAGCGCTACGACGTCATCGCCGGCGATGCCACCTTTCCCAGCCGCTGACGCGATGCCAGCACGGCCGGTACCGATCAGATAGGGTGATCGCGATGTCGCGATCCAGCCATACGGGCGCCTGCAGCCGGGCAACGAAACGCAGAGCGAAGGGGAGTTTTCGCGGCTGGCACGCCGCGTGCATGCTCTGGTGGTGCAGCGGTTGCCTCTACACCGCACCCACCTGGAGAACCCCCGTGAACCTCCGCCCCGAGATCATCCGCCCCGAAGGCGCCGCCCAGGGGGAGCTGTTCCCGCTGGTCTTCCGCTCCGAGAGCGTGGTGCTGTCCGTGGTGGCACAGGATCCGGAGCGCGAGCCGTTGTCGTTCATCTGGTTCGTCGCCGGGGGCGTGGTGGCCGACGCGAACACCTACTCGCAGGCGGAGGATGTCTGGGTGTCGGCCCTCACGGTGAACATCGACCAGGTGGTCGACGGTGACGAAGTCCGCTGCACGATTCTCGACGACAACCCCCGCCAGAACGCCGTCGACGTGGCCTGGCTCGTGGAGATCCCATGAGAGCCACCCTGATGATCGCGATGGTCGCCCTGGTGGGGTGCAGCGCCGAGATGGCCCTCGATGCTGGCCCTTCGGCCCCCAACGACCTCGAGGAGAGTCGCCTCGTGCAAGGCCTGCGCCTCGACGTGGTGCCCACGGAGATGCCCGTCGATGCCGACTCTGCGGCTACCGTGCTGCCACAGAGCATCCCGCTGTCGGCGCCCCTCCGTGTGGGCGATGGGGCACGCGACCTTGGCGCCGTCGAGCTGGTCGATCCGGTCGTTGTCGCTGGCGTCGCCCTGGGCGTCGAGGTCTTCCCGCTTCGCCCGGTCGCCGACCTCCCCGGCGAGGCGGAAGCGCTGCCCGTCTCGGGCGAGGTCCGCCTGCTGCACCAAACGGCCCTGCAGTCGTACCGGGCATCGCTCCAAGACGACGGCAGCTTCGACCTGCGGGCGGTGCCAGAGGCCGACTACCAGCTCGCCATCGTGCCCGACGCGCCCTCTCTGCCCGTCACCTTCCTTCCCTTGGATGCCCGCAGCGATCAAGGCGCGCTCGACATCGACATCGGCTCCGGCAGCTCGGTCTACGGGTTCGTCACGGTGGCAGGCGCCCCCGTGGCCCAGGCCTCGGTGGTCTTGGAGCGCGATGGGGTGGTGTCTGCGGCCGGCGTGACCAACTCAGAGGGCTTCTACGAGGTGCGCGCTCAGCCCGGCACCTACGCCGTCCGCTCCCTGGGGCGACCGGATGAGCTCGATCCGATCCTCGAGCTCACCGAGCTGGTCGTCGATGAGCAGGTCGGGGCTCGCCACGACGTGGCCTACCCTGGCGACCCGCAGGTGCTTGTCGAAGGCCGGGTCCAGGCCACCAACGGGGCACTGGCCCGAACGGTCACTGTGCGCTTCACGGCGTCCACCCTCTCCGGGCTGGAGACCCAGAAGGCGTCGTACGTCACCGACGTGCCCACCGACGACAGCTTCCTGATCCGCATGCCTCCCGGCATCTACGACGTAGACGTGCTTCCGCCCGCCGTTGAGGGCGGCATCGACTACACACCGTTCGGTCTGCAAGACCTCGTCCTCGACGCCGACACCGACATCGGCCTGATCGAGCTGGCCCCGCTGCGCTCGGTCGACGCCACGGTGTCTGACGCCCAGCAGCAGCTGGTGCCCGGGGTCGCCGTGGCCTGTCGCGAGGAAGGCTTCGACCGCCGGAGCTGGTCGACCGTCACCAACGCCGAGGGCCGCTTTGCCCTCGATCTGCCACAGGTGCCCGTGCTGTGTGCACTGACACCCCCGGTGGAGCGCGGCGACGTGGCCCTCACCCGACGCACCTTCAACCCGGCCGACAACGCCAGCCCCAGTCTGGAGCTCGCCACCGGCCAGAGCGTGACGGGCAGGGTGCTGCGCGATGGCGAAGGCGAGGGCTTCGTGGTCGTCGAGCTGCGCGACGCCAGCGAGGCCCTGCTCGGCAGCGCCCTCACCGACGAAGACGGCGAGTACAGCATGAAGGTCGACCTGACCACGGTGCCTTGACGGCGCCGCCACCACACCTCGTCAGACGACGCGCCCTACCCGACGGATCTCGGCGACGGCACCGACGCGCTTGGCCGCCTCGGCAGCCGACACCAGATCGACAGCCAGCACGGCGACCGACTCGCCCGACGTCAGGGTGACCTCCCAAGCGATGTCTCCGTCGGAGCGGGGAGGTGGAATCGTGAGGGCCCCGGGAGGTGGCACGGTGCCCGCCTTGGGCCGCCCGCGACCGGAAGCGGGGATGCCGTGCTTCACCCGGTAGTTGCGCACGGCGTTGAGCGACACGCCTGCCTGCTCGGCAACCACCCGATCGGGCACCTGACCCAGCAGTTCCTGAAAGGGGTCGATCCGTGATCGGCGGGGCTTGCGGTCTTTGCGGCGCCGACGAGGGCCCGAGTAGCCGGCGATCTCGTGCCGGCTCCGGAAGCTCGCGACGGTGCGGACCGACACGCCGGCACGCTGGGCGACTTCGGCGTCGGGCACCTGACCCAGCTCGTCGAGAAACGGCACGAGCTGCGCATCCTTGCTGCCAGGCCGCACCAACGGAGGCCCGTCGCCGTCGGGCTCGGCAGGCAGGGCTGTGGCCCGACGGGCTCGTGGACCGGGTGGTGCCGGCTTGCGGGTAGTGCCGGTTCGACGCAGCGCCGCGCTGATGGCCCCTGGCGTGACGCTGAAGCGATCTGCCAGCTCCCGAAGCGACAGCTCGTCTTTGAGCTCGACCAGCTCCGGCCACCAGTCAAAAGTCTCGATTCGGCGCATGCGTGGAGGTCCTCGGGGCTTTCGGTGGTTCCTATTGCGTCTGAGTGGGACCTTCCACCGGGCGCGTGCAGCACCTCTGTCAAGGATGCACCGAATTGCCCAGGTCTCGCCGAGGCGGTATGGGACCCCCCTCCCGGGAGCGTGTCGACGCGTGCCGCCATCGCCTGCCTTCGGTCGAGTGACCACCGTAGCCCTGGTACTCGCTGTCGCCTCTCCGGCGCATGCACAGGGGGCCCCGTCCTTCGCCGACGGGCTGCAGGCGGCCAAGGAGAGCTACTTCTCGGGCGACACGCAGGCGAGCCTCGAGGCCTTTCAGCAGCTGCAGCTCCGGGCCATGCAGCGCCCCGACGACCAGCCCTGGTCCGAGGTGGTCGAGGCCCTGTCCTACCTCGGCGAGATCCACGTGAAGGTCGGCGACGATGCCGCCGCCAAGCGGGTGTTCCGCTACATCCTGGAGCGCGACCTCCAAGCGGCGATCTCTCCCTACCGTCACCCCATCGAGGTGGTCTTCCTGTTCAACCAGGTGCGTGATCAGGTCGCCGCGGAGCGCTCGATGGAAGAGCCCGAGGTCGTGACCATCCCTCCCCCACGCTGGCACGCGCACTTGCCCCTCGGCCTGCCGCAGTTTGCGCAGGGCCGCCCGGTGGCCGGGGCCGTGTACGGGCTGGGCCAGGCAGCCCTCGGCGCCACCAGCATCGCGATGTTCGTCGAGCTGCGCCGCCTCAATCAGTCCACCGACACCCACCCCCTGGCCTGGACGGAAGACCAGATCGCCTCGGGCGTCGCGTGGCGTCGCTGGGGCGCGCAGTGGCCTGCGACCGTGGGCTTCTATGGGCTGTGGGCCGTGTCGGTCATCGACGCCCGCAGCCACTGGCGACGTGAGCACGCCCCTGCCCAGCTCGGGGTCCTTCCCGCAGCCGGCGGGCGCCCCGGTATGACCCTCGTCGGCCGCTTCTGATCCGCCTGCGCAAGGTCCTGCGCCGATGGCATCTCGCGTGCGTTAGGTTCGAGCCCCGACCGAGGTCAGGATGCCGTTCTTCCGCTGCGAGCACACCATCCGCAAGAGCACCCATCGGGTCGCCGTGCGCAAGGTCCTCACGACCATTGGCCGGTCGAGCGGCAACGACATCGTGCTCGACGACCCCATGGTGGGGTCCACTCACGCACAGGTGATGCGCAAAGGGCCCAACCACACCGTCTCGCTGGTCGACCGCTCGTCGGAGCTGTACGTCAACGGCCGCCGTGTGCGTGTGGCCGAGCTGAACCAGGGCGACCAGGTGTTGCTCGGAGCTTGGAAGCTCACGTGGGACATCGGCGAGCTGACCGAGGAGGTCCCCCCTCCTTCCGAGGAGCTCCCCCTCGACGTGCTCCAGAGCCTGGTGACGTTGAGCTCCGACATGATGCGCGACACGGCGCCCAAGCGGCTGTTCACCTCGCTGCTGAAGGGGCTGGTCGACCTGACGAAGGCCGAGAAGGGCTTCGTCATCGTGCTGCAAGACGGCGAGCGGCACCTGTCGGCGGCTCACAATGTCGACAACGAGCGCCTCGACATCACCAAGGTGTCCGACTCCATCGTCGACCAGGTCGTAGAGCACCTGCAGCCGGTGATCGTCTCGGATGCGATGAGCGATGCTCGCTTCGGGCGCGCAAAGTCGGTGGTCGACCTGAAGCTGTCATCGGTGATGTGCGTGCCGCTCATCTACCGCAAAGACCTGCTCGGCGTGATCTACCTCGGCAACGACTCGGTCACCGACCTGTTCGACGAGCGCGACCTGGCCATGCTGCAGATCTACGCAGCACAGGCCTCGCTGATCGTCTACCACGCGCTGCAGCTCAACCAGCTCCGACTCGACAACCGCAACCTGCGGTCGCAGCTGCAGTCGTCGTCCCAAGGGGAGATGATCGGCACCTGCGCCCCGATGAAGGCCATGTTCCGCGTCCTCCGACGTGTCGCCCCTACCGACCTGTCGGTGCTGGTCCTCGGCGAGACAGGCACCGGCAAGGAGCTCGTCGCTCGCGAGCTGCACAAGCTGTCAGGCCGGCGCGAACAGGCCTTCATCGCCATCAACTGCGGCGCCATCCCCGAGAACCTCCTCGAGAGCGAGCTGTTCGGTCACCGCAAGGGCTCCTTCACTGGCGCGGTCACCGACAAGGTCGGCAAGGTGGAGGCCGCCACCGGTGGCACGCTGTTCCTCGACGAGATCGGCGAGATGCCGATGAACCTGCAGGTCAAGCTGCTGCGGGTGCTCCAGGAGCGGGTGATCGAGCGAGTCGGCGACCTCAAGCCCCGCCCCGTCGACATCCGGGTGGTCGCTGCGACGAACAAGGATCTCACCGAGCTCATCAACGCTGGCGACTTCCGGGAAGACCTCTACTATCGGCTCAACGAGATCGCCGTGCAGCTGCCGCCTCTGCGCGACCGTGGCGAAGACATCGACGTGCTCGCGCAGTACTTCCTCAACCAATACCGCGAGCAATACGGCACCAAGCCACGAGGCTTCACCAACCAGGCCCTCGTCGCCCTGAAGAACCACTTCTGGCCGGGCAACGTCCGCGAGCTCGAGAACCGGGTGAAGAAGGCGGTCATCATGAGCGACCGGGCCCTGCTCAACCCCGACGATCTGGGGCTCGATGCCGACCAGAAGCGCGACATCCTGCCGCTCTCCGACGCGCAGGAGGCCTTCAAGGTCGACTACATCCGACGGGCCCTCGACCTCAACAACTGGAACAAGGCCCAGACGGCACGCGACCTGGGCATCGACGCACGCACCGTCTTCCGCTACATCGAGAAGTTCCAGGAAGAGAGCTGATCAGCCCTGCTGCAGGGTGCTCACCAGGCGATCGACCTGCGCCTCGAGGGCCTCGATGCTGCCCTCGTTGCGGATCAGGTGGGTCGCGACGGCCTCCTTGTCGGCCAGCGGCAGCTGCGTAGCGATGAGCGCCCGCGCATCGGCCTCGCCCATGCCATCACGCTGCATCACCCGCTGCAGCTGGAGCTCGGCGGAGCATGTGACGACGACCAGCGCCGCGTAGCCACGGTAGCTACCCGTCTCGACCATCAGCGCCGCCTCCACGACCACGACCTCGGCCCCGTCGGCAGCGTGACGGGCGACCTCGGAGGCGACCTGCGCCAGGATGGCGGGGTGGGTGATGGACTCCAGCGTGCGCTTTGCCTGCGGGTCGTGGCTGATCCGTGCCCGCATGGCCGAGCGATGCAACCTGCCCTCGTCGTCGAGGATGTCGGCGCCCATCGCCTCCACCAGCGCCGCCAGGGCCGGTTGCCCTGGCTCCACCACCTGCCGGGCGACCTGGTCGGCGTCGACCACCGGCAGGCCACGAGCCGCCATCATTCGGCCGACCGTGGACTTCCCGGTGGCGATCCCGCCGGTGAGCCCGACGACCTTCACGGCACCGACAGGATGGAGCGCACCTCGGCGTCGAGCCGTGCTCGGCCCTCCAGGAAGCCCAGCTCGATGAGGAAGCCGAAGCCAGCGACCTCGCCGCCGAGCTGACGAACGAGGGCCAGGGTGGCCGCCGCCGTGCCGCCGGTAGCGAGCAAGTCGTCGATGATCAGCACCCGCTGCCCCTTCGTGAGGGCGTCGACGTGCATCTCGAGGGTGGCCGCTCCGTACTCGAGCTCGAAGTCGACCGAGACCGTCGCGTGCGGGAGCTTGCCGGCCTTGCGCGCCGGCGCAAACGCAGCCCCCAGGCGCTCGGCCACGGGCACACCGAACAGGAAGCCGCGGCTCTCCATCCCCACGACCACGTCGATGGGGCCCCACCCTTCGGCCATCGTGTCGCAGATGCGCTTCATCAACGCCGGCTGCGCCAGGATGGGTGTGATGTCTTTGAACAGCACGCCGTCGCGCGGGAAGTCGGGCACGTCACGCAGCGCCTCCTTCACGTCGTGGGCGAGATCGGTCATGTCTCCTCCGGGGGCGCGGGATCGGCGCCAAAGCGAGCGACGGCCAGCGTCGTGGCCAGCCCTAATCCGATGAGCAGCAGCGAGCCCCCGACCTGGGCGGCCGAGGGTGCAAACCGCTGGGTAGGCCAGTCGTCGGGGTCGAGGTCGGCCAGCACCTCCTCGGTCACCACGCGCCCCTTCACGATGTCGCCGAGGTCTGGCGCCACGCCTTGCTGGAACGGCCACAGCCCCACGACGGCCCCGAGGAGCAGGCCCAGCAGCACGCCGAGGGTCGCCTTCTCGAAGCGGGCCAGCAGCAGCTTGAGCACGTTCGACACCGCGACCACGCCGACCACCACCCCGATCCCTACGGGGAGGACCACCCCGAGGGCAGGGTCGAGCAGCAGCTCGAGGTCGCGGGCTTTCAGCCCTTCCTTGAAGCCGTCGATGCCGGCGAGGATCGGCACGTACATGCCCATCACCAGCAGCAGGTACCCACCGGACACCCCCGGGAGGATCATGGCCGACGCGCCCGCCACCCCCGCCGCCAAGAACATCGGCCAGCTCGCCTCGGCACCACCGGCCCCCGTCACGCCCTGGGCCTGGGCCAGCGCCAGCAGCGCCATGCCGAGGAAGCCCACCACCGCGCCTGCGCCGCTCCGGGCGTCGAGGCGCCCGATCAGGCGCTTCACGATGGGGACTCCGCCCAAGGTGAGCCCGATGAACAGGCTGTACATGACCCACCGGTGGTCGACCACCAGCCCCTTGACGGTGCCGGCCAGCAGCAAGATGGCCACCGACGCCGCCGACACCACCCCTGCCAGCACCGTCAGCGAGTGCGGGCGGAACCGCAGGGTCGTGACCTCGGCGATGCCCTGGATGAACCGCGGATAGACCCCGGCCGCCAGGAGCATCGTCCCCCCCGAGATGCCCGGGACCAGGTTCGCGAGCCCCATGAGGACCCCGCCCACAGCACTACGGGCGAACAGCGCCCCCAGCGTGGGCTCAGAGTGACCAGCCACCGAGGGCCTCCAGCTGCACAGGGGCTGTCGGATCTGCCGACAGCACGGTGAGGGCGGCGTAGCCCGCGTCGATGCAGGCCCCGTCGCTGTCGTCGGGCCCCTCGAACGCGAGGTGAGGGCCGCCGATCCAGTAGTAGGGCGCGCCACGCGGATCGGTGCGCCGATCGACCGCATGCTGGTAGCGACGCCGACCCAGCGCCGCCACGCGAAGGCCTCGCGGGGCGCGGCGCGCGGGCACGTTGAGGTTGAGGAAGTGCCCGTCGGGCAGGCCGTGGGCGAGCAGCTGACGCGCCACCTGCAGCGCGTAGGCTCCGCCCGCCTCGAAGCTCGGCCCTTCCCCGTCGTGGCTATGGGCCGACACCGCCAGCGCCAGGCACCCCTGCAGGCAAGCCTCGCGCGCAGCCGCCACGGTGCCCGAGTAGTGCACGTCGTAGCCCAGGTTGGCCCCTCGGTTGATGCCGCTGATGACCACGTCGGGAGGCTCGGGCAGCAGGTGGTGCAGCGCCAGGTAGACCGCATCAGCGGGGGTTCCGGTGACCGCGAAGCGCCGCTCTCCGCGCTGGGTGACCCGGAGGGGACGATGCATCGTCAGGCTGTGGCTCTTCGCCGACTGCTCCGACGCGGGGGCGACCGTCCACACCTCACCATGTGGCTCCAGCGCGCGGGCGAGGGCCGCGAGCCCTGGGGCATCGACTCCGTCATCGTTGGACAGCAGCACGCGCATCGGCGCGGCACCTAACGCGCCGAGTCCCACCCCCGCGTATGATGGCGCCGAGGAGGTCGAGCGTGAGCCGAGCGCAGCCCGTCGTCGTCGAGGTCCCAGAACAACCCGCCGCCGCGAGGTTCGTGAACCGTGAGCTGTCGTGGCTCGCGTTCAACCGGCGCGTCCTCGAGGAAGCCATCGATCCGCGCACGCCCCTCCTAGAGCGGCTGCGTTTCCTCACGATCTTCCACACCAACCTCGACGAGTTCTTCATGGTGCGTGTCTCCGGCATCCGCCAACAGGTGGCGGTCGGCGTGGAGGTGCTGAGCATCGACGGCCTGTCGCCGCGCGCACAGCTCGCCATGGTGCTGGAGCGTTCCAGTCAGATGGCCCTGCAGGCGCAGCAGGTGCTGCACGAGGAGGTGCTCCCCAGCCTACGCAGTCATGGGGTCCAGCTGGTCGACTACCGAGACCTGTCGGATGCGGAGAAGGAGCGGATGGACGACGCCTTCATGCGTCGCGTCTACCCCATCCTCACCCCGTTGGCGGTGGGGCCTACCCACCCCTTCCCCTTCATCTCGAACCTGTCCCTCAACCTCGCTGTGTTCGTGGCGTCCCCCGAGGGTGAGCGGCGGCTGGCCCGGGTGAAGGTGCCGCTGGCGAACCTTCCGCGCCTGGTGCGGGTCGACGGGCACCCCGAGCAGCTGCCGGTGCGGTGGCTACCTGTCGAGCAGCTCATCGCCGCCAACCTCCAGAGCCTGTTTCCCGGGATGGCGCTGTCCGACGCGTGGGTGTTTCGGGTGACCCGCGACGCCGACCTGGAGATCCGCGAAGACGAAGCCGACGACCTGCTCGACACCTTGCAGCAGGAGCTACGCAAGCGGCGCTTCGGCGACGCCGTGCGGCTCGAGGTGGAAGACGACATGCCGGAGGCGGCACGGGAGGCCCTACGCGATGGGCTCGCCCTCGACCCCGGCGATGTGATCGGCTTGCCGGGCCTCCTCGCCGTGCCCCGCCTGGGCCAGATCCTCAGCATCGATCTGCCTGGCGCGAAGTACCCTCCCTACGTGCCGCGACGCCCTGCTGCCCTACCGGTGGGCAGCGACCTGTTCGCTACGGTGCGGCACAAAGACGTGCTGCTGCATCACCCCTACGACACGTTCGCTCCGGTGGTGGAGTTCATCCGCGGCGCTGCCCGCGACCCCGCCGTGGTGGCCATCAAGCAGACGCTGTACCGCACCAGCGGCGACTCGCCGGTGATCCGTGCCCTCGAAGAGGCCATCGAGAACGGCAAGCAGGTCGCTGCCGTGGTGGAGCTCAAGGCGCGCTTCGACGAGGAGAACAACATCGTGTGGGCGCGGCGCCTGGAGGAAGCCGGGGTGCACGTCATCTACGGCGTGCCGGGCCTGAAGACCCACAGCAAGGTGGCGCTGGTCGTGCGCCGCGAGGGCGACGAGCTCGTGCGGTACGCCCACATCGGAACGGGCAACTACAACCCCACCACCGCGCGGGTCTACAGCGACCTTGGCCTGCTCACGGCCCACCAGGGCATCACCGCCGACGTCGCCGACCTGTTCAACCGTCTCACCGGCTTCGCGCGCCCAACCAACTACCGCCACCTGTATGTCGCGCCGTCCCACATGAAGAGCCAGCTGCTCGAGCGCATCGCCCACGAGGCCGCCGAGGCCCGGCGAGGCGCCCCCGCTCAGATCATCGCCAAGTGCAACGCCATCACCGACCGCGACGTGATCGAAGCGCTCTACGATGCGAGCCAGGCTGGCGTGCAGATCGATCTACTGGTTCGCGGCATCTGCTGCCTGCTGCCCGGGGTTCCCGGGCTGTCCGAACGGGTGCGAGTCCGCTCGGTGGTCGGTCGTTTCTTGGAGCACGACCGGATCTACTGGTTCCACCGCGGCGGCAAGCCAGTGGTCTACATCGGCTCCGCGGACTGGATGGATCGCAACCTCGAGCGCCGGGTGGAGGTGCTCACCCCGATCCTCGACCACGACCACGCCACCCACCTGCGGAACGTCGTGCTGCAGGCCTACCTCGACGACACGATGCGCACTCGCGAGATGCAGCCTGATGGCTCGTACGTGCGCGTCGCCGAGGGGCTCGACCCCATCGACGTCCACCAGCTGTTCATGGAGGCGAAGGCCTGATCCGCGACGTGCTGGGCTCTCCCCTGCCACGCCCCCTCCGCCGCGCGCTGCGGCGCATGAGGCGGCGCGAGCTGCGCGTGTGGCACCACGCGGCCTTCCGGGTGCCTCTGGCCCCCCACGGGCAGGCTACGCAAGACCCGAGCCGCGCCGAGGATGCCCTCACCTGGGCGCTGGATCTGGCCGTGTGCGGGCCAGACGACGTAGTCCCCCCGGACGAGATCAGCTGGGCAGACGCCGCCCTGGTGCACGACCGAGGCTACCTGGAGCGCCTCGACGACCCGGCAGAGGTGGCCCGCATCGTCGCCGTCGAGCCCTCCCAGGTACCCCACGGCGGGATGATGGAGCTGTGGCGACGCGCCTGCGGAGGCGTGCTCGCGGCAGCTCGTTGGGCCGTGCGGACCGAGCACGTGGGCGTGGTGACCATCGGGGGCTTTCACCATGCCGAGCCCGCCTTGGGAGGTGGCTTCTGTGCCCTCAACGACATCGCCATCGCGGTGCAGCGCCTACGGGCCGAGGGCCATCGTGGCTGGATTCGCATCGTCGACCTCGACGCGCACCCTCCCGACGGCATCGTCGCCTGCCTCGCAGCCGACACCCGGGTCGAGATCCTGAGTCTTTCGGTGGCCAGTGCGTGGAGCCTGCCCCCCCACCCCCAGGTCGTCGATCGACGGGTGGCACCAGGAACCACCGATGAGGCCTACCTCAACGAGGTGCGCCGACTCCTCGCCGACGCCCAGGCACCCGCGACGCTGCTGTTCTACCTGGCGGGAGGTGACCCCCTGGCGGAGGATCCGCTGGGGGGCCTGATGGTGAGTGAGGCAGGCCTCCGCACGCGCGACCGCTGGGTGCTGGCGGCCCACCAAGGGGTGCCGACGGTGTGCGTTCCTGCCGGTGGCTACACCGAGGGGGCGTGGCGAGTCCTCGCAGGCACCATGGCGGAGGCGGCGGGGCTGTCGACGGCCGTGGCACCCGACTACGCCCCCCTGGCCCGCCGCACCCGCCACGTGGCGCGGCAGCTCGACCCCGCTGTGCTCCGCGGTGACGACGACACGTGGGACGACGCCGAGCTGCTGGCCTCTCTCGGGGTGCGCCCCCCGCGGGAGCGGCGCTTCCTCGACTACTACAGCCGCCACGGCCTCGAGTATGCGCTGACGCGCTTCGGGCTGTTCCCGGCGTTGCGGGCCATGGGCTTCGACGACCTGGCGATCGAGATCTCGTACAACGAGTCTGGCCACCGCCTGTGCATCACCACGCCCTTCCACGGGCGGCGCGAGGCGCTGATCGACCTGACCGTGACCCGCCGCCCTCTCGGCGACTACACCCTGCTGTTCGTCGAGTGGCTGGAGATGCGAGACCCCCGACGCGCCTATGGCCCCGACCGCCCCGCTCTTCCCGGGCAGCGAAGCCCTGGCCTCGGTCTCGCCCCCGAGGTGGGCCACCTGCTGTTCGCCTCAGCGGAGCGCCTGGGCCTCGACGGAGTCGGCCTCGTGCCAGCCCACTTCCACGTGGCCTGGATGTCACGCCACCGCTTCACAGTGATCGACGCCGAGCAGCGAGGGCAGTTCGCGGCCCTGTGTGAGGTCGACCTCCCCCTCGCCGAGCTCAGCGGGCACCTGTCCGGTGAGGGCCTGCCGACCCGCGACGGCCCTCCTCTCACCTGGACCCCCATGCCGATGGTGGTGCCGGTGTCCGACGGGATGCACGCGCACCTCCGTGCCGATGCCGAGGTGGTGGCGGCAGCTCGCGAGGCTCTCAGAGCGCGCCTCGACGTGCCGTTCGTCGATCCAACGAAGAACGCCACCGAGCCGTGAGGCCCGGTGGCGTTCGAAGTGGTCGGGGCGACTGGATTCGAACCAGCGACCACCAGACCCCCAGTCTGGTGCGCTACCAGGCTGCGCTACGCCCCGACGACGAGCCGCAGGTAACCGTGGCCTCATCAGGTGGCAACGGGGAACGATCCGACCTGGGCACAGCGGCGTGTGGAGGCCGCAAACCGCCCGCACGACGGGATCCCATCAGGGGATCCGGGCCTCTTCAAGCCGGCGTGCCGACACCCTGCGTGGCGTACTTGTCTTGCAGGTCGGACACACGGGTGCGCAGATCGGCGATGCGCTGCAGGGCGTCGCCCAGGCGCGAGTCATCGACACCGCCGCTCGCGGAGGCACTCCCCGCGGGGCCTTCCTGAAACACCTTGCGCGCGCCGGCGATGGTGAAGCCCTCCTCGTGGAGGAGCTTTCGGATCCGGAGGAAGCGGGCGATGTCTTTGCGGCGATACATCCGCTGGCCGCTGGCGGAGCGCTGAGGGCGCATCCGGAACTCGGACTCCCAGTAGCGGAGCACATGCGGCTCGACGCCGACGATCTGGGCGGCCTCTCCGATGCGGAAGAACAGCTTGTCGGGCATGTCGACATCGATGGGGTCGCTCACGACGCCTCCTCGTCTGCCGAGAATACCCCCTCCGGCTCGTACAACCGGATCTCGAGCGTGTCGGTGCGCGACTCGGAGGGCTCTCCGAGGGACTCGAGCTCGACCCGCCAGCTGCCCGGATCGGCACTGTCTTGCCGCAGCTCGAGCTCATCCTCCCCACGCTCGCTGGAGGCGATCACCGTGACGCGCTGCACGATGTCTTCATAGTCGTCGAGGACCTCGACGCTCAGCAGGTGCCGCGTGCCCACGGGACCGAAGGTCGGATCGATGACGGCGGTTCCCACGTCGTGGGCTTCGAGGGATGAGCGAAGGCAGATGCAGCCCTCGAGCCCATCACAGAGCCCTGGCGTGTCTTCGCAGCGCGACGACTGCGACACGGCCTCGGCGGTGCCGACCCCCACCAACAGCGTGTCGCCACTGGTGTTGAACTGCACCCATTCGATGTCGTCGCCGTTGTTGCAGGCGACGACGAACAGGGCGGCGAGCCCGATGGCCCACCGGCCCATGCGCCTCGCGTCGGTGCGTGGCGCAGGCGCCGACACTACAGCGAAGCCTTCGACTTCTCGACGAGAAGCGCGAACGCTGCGGGCTCACGCACGGCGAGGTCGGCGAGCATCTTGCGGTTGATGCTGATGTCGGCCTTCTTCAGCCCGTGGATGAACCGCGAGTAGGACAGCCCGTGCATCCGCGATGCCGCGTTGATGCGCTGCGTCCACAGCCGGCGGAACTGCCGCTTGCGCTGCTTGCGACCGACGTATTCTTGGGACTCGGCCTTGAGGCGTGCCTCGATGGCCTGACGGAGCCGACGGCGGCCCATGAAGAAGCCGCGAACGCGACGGAACAGGTTCTTCTTGCGCGTCTTGCGAATCTGCGCGCGCTTGATGCGAGCCATGAGACTCTCCTCTCTATGGTGAACCGCTTCCCAGCGCGCTCAGCGCGCGGTGACGGTGGGGGTGGTCGAACTCGGACTCAGCCGGGCGATCAGTCGCCGCGCAGCATCCGAATCACAGCCTCTGAGTCGCAAGGGCTCAGGTAGCCGGCCTTGCGAAGCTCACGCTTGGTGGACTTCTGCTTGGCGGACAGGCAGTGACGCAGGTTGGCACGCTTGAACTTGACCCGGCCCGAGCCGGTCTTCGTGAAGCGCTTCGACGCTCCGCGGTGGGACTTCATCTTGGGCATGGGTGCTCCTGGAACCGGGCGGGAGTAACCGGTGCGGGCACTGCCTGCACCACTCCCGAAACGAGAGAGAGGCGACCAGGTGAGGTCGCCTCTCGAGACGCTGCCGAGCAGCGAAGAAATCGAGGATAGGCACGCGCGGATTTGAACCGCGGACCCCCGCCGTGTCAGGGCGGTGCTCTCCCACTGAGCTACGTGCCTCCATCGGCGTCGCCGACGGCCACCGTTATCCACCACGACGGAGGGTGTCAACGATGGCGGCCCGTAGGTGGTGCCCGAAGGCCGACGCCTCGTGGTGGGGCAGCAGCTGCTCTGCCCGCAGCGCCGCCACCGACGTGACCGAGGCGTCGGGAAGGCCGCAGGGAATGATCCAGTCGAATGCGGCCAGATCGGGCGACAGGTTCAAGGCGACGCCGTGCAGGGTCACCCCCCGACGCACATGGATCCCCACGGCAGCGATCTTCGCCTCCCCCACCCACACCCCTGGCCGGCCGGTCGCGCGACCGGCGCCGATGCCCACCGTGGCCAGGTACGCGATCACCCCGGCCTCCAACGCTCGCACGTAGGCGCGCACGCCCAGGCCACGCCCCCCGAGGTCGATGAGCCCATAGGCGATCAGCTGACCTGGGACGTGAACTGTCGCGAGCCCGCCGCGCTCGACCGGGACGACCTCTACGCCGCCTGGGGCCCCCCTCACCTCCCCCCCCCGCCGCCCCATGGTGATCACCGGCGGGTGCTCGAGCAGCCACAGCGCTTCGGGCGCCCTCCCCTCGAGGATCGCGGCACGCCGCGATCGCTGCAGCCGGAGTGCCCAGCGGTAGCCCAGCCGCCCCAGCCACTGCGGCGACGGCACGGGATCAGGGATCGGTCACCACCACGACGCGGCCGTGCCCCAGAGCCATGGTGCCCAGGAGAGAACGCAGCGACGCTGCATCCGCCGCCCCCACACGCACACGCCCCGCTCCTTCCGCGACCCCCTTCACCAGCAGAGGAGACGCCCCCACCCTCTCCGCGACCACGGGGTGATCGGGGTGAGCCACCCACACGCAGGGCGCCGTCGTGACCGCGTCTTCGTCATACATCTCGCCCGACCAGATCGGCGCGCCATCCGGCCCCGAGACCGTCGGCACATAGACCGGAGCCAGGCCCGCCCCACGAGCATCGACAATCAGGCCGGTGTGGGGACCTTCCTGGGCGGTAGGCGGCGTAGCGACCGCCAGCGACAGCGTGTAGGGCTTGAGGAAGTCTTGCAGGGACAGCTCGGCCTGCAGGTCGACCTTTCCGGACGCGGCGTACACCGCCTCCACGACCCGCCACCGCGACCGGCGAGACACCAGCGGTGGGCCGAACTCGGCGCTCTGCAGCAGGTCGTCGACCGACAACGCACCCGTCACCGGGACCTCGCCCAGCTCGTCGGCAAGCCGGTCGTCGATGGCGAGGCGGGCGCTCTGCTCGACCGCCTTGGCCGCTTGGGCGCCCGCCCGGTAGCTACCTGCCTCCACCTGCACCACGCCGCGTGTCCAGTTGACGGACACACCACGGGCGAGCTCGGAGGTCAGGTCGTCCTCCGCGCCAGCCAGCGCCACGGACAGCAGCAGCCACATCATGCAAGGGCCACTATGTCGTTTCGGTCGAACAGGGCATGCACGCTCTCCTCCAGCCGCGCCGAAGGCTCGACGGGGAGCTTGGGCAGCGTGAGCTCGGCCTCGAAGCGCCCCTCGCTACGCAAGATGAGCCGGGTGTTGCACCCTCCGCTCTGCGCCTCCAGGATGGCTCGCAGCTGCTGCAGCCGCTTGCCCGCCAGATCTGCCACGTCGAGCATCAGCCGCACCTCCCGGGTGGTGCGAGAGCGCACCTCGGTGAGAGGCTCCGCCGAGCTGCCCATGATCTTCACCTCGTCGCCTCGCTCGAGCTTTCCCGTGATGAGCACGGGCTCTCCCGACTCCAGCGCCCGCTGGCTGCGGGCCCACGACTGCGGGAAGAACACGCACTCTACGCTGGCCAGCTCGTCTTCGATGCGAACGAAGGCCATCTTCGAGTCGCGCCGCCCCTTGGCATTGATCGTTCGCATGTCGGACACCATGGCCAGCACCCGCACCTCGTCGCCGCTGACCTCGCTGAGCTCCGACAGCTTCGCGGAGGCGTAGCGGGCGACATCACGGCCGTGGGCCTGCATGGGGTGACCCGTGAGGTACAGACCGAGCACGTCGCGCTCGTAGCCGAGCTTCTCGGACAGAGGCCACTCCGGCATGTCGGGGATCCGGAGCCGGGCCGGCTGAGCAGCGACGGCGCCGAACAACCCGATCTGCCCCGACGCCTTGTCGCGCTGGGCGCGCGCGCCGAGGGTCATGGCCGCGTCGAGGGCTGTGAACAGCGCCGAGCGTGACTCGCCCGTGAAGTCGAGCGCGCCCGCCTTGATCAGGTTCTCGAGGACCCGACGGTTGACCACCCGGTAGTCGATCAGCTCGAAGAGCTGCTCGATGGTGTCGAAACGGCCGCCGGCCTCTCGCCGAGAGGCCAACAGGGACTCCACCGCACCCGAGCCCACGTTCTTCACCGCCGCGAGGCCGAAACGGATGCTGTCGACAGGCTTGCCGTCTTCGATGAGGCGGTCGGCGGGCTTGGGCACCGAGAACCAGCGCTCGGACTCGTTGAGGCACACCGGCTCGATGCGGATGCCCGCCTCGCGACAGTCGAGGACATAGGTGAGCACCTTGTCGGTGTTCGCCGCCTCGATCGTCATGAGGGCTGCCATGTACTCGGGGCGGTAGTGCGCCTTGAGATAGGCCGTCTGGTAGCTGATGTAGCCATACGCGGCGGAGTGGCTCTTGTTGAAGCCATACGCCGCGAACTTCGCCATCATCTCGAAGATCTCGACGGCCTTTTCTTCGTCGATGTCGTTGTCGATGGAGCCGGAGACGAAGCGGACCTTCTGCTTGTCCATCTCCTCCTTCTTCTTCTTGCCCATCGCGCGCCGAAGCAGGTCGGCCTCGCCCAGGCTGTAGCCGGCCATCACCTGGGCGATCTGCATCACCTGCTCCTGGTAGATGATGGTGCCGTAGGTGCCCTTGAGGAGTGGCTCGAGGCTGGGCAGCGGGTAGCTGACCTTGACCCGGCCGTGCTTTCGCTCGACGAACTCGTCGGTCATCCCCGACTGCAGTGGCCCCGGGCGGTACAGCGCGACGAGGGCCACCATGTCGTCGACGCAGTCGGGCTGCAGGCGCGTCAGCAGGTCGCGCATGCCGCTCGACTCCAGCTGGAACACCCCCAAGGCATCCCCGTCTTGAAGCAGTCGGTAGGTCGCCGCGTCGTCGACCGGAATGCGAGCCATGTCGATGGCCACGCCGTGGTTCTGCTCCACGAACTTCACCGCGTCACGGATCTGGTCGAGGGTCTTCAGGCCGAGAAAGTCGAACTTGATCAGCCCGATGCTCTCGGCGGACTTCATGTCGTACTGGACGACCGGGCCTCCCTCCGGCTCGTCGCGGTACAGCGGCGCGTAGCGGACCAGGGGCTGGTCGGCGATGACCACGCCGGCCGCGTGAACCCCCGTCTGCCGCATGGTGCCCTCGACCGCCATCGCCACGTCGAGCACCCGACGCACCTTTGGGTCTCCCTCGCGAAGGGCCGCGAGGCGAGGCTCCTGCTCGAGGGCCTCGGCGAGCTTGATCCCCAGCTGATCGGGAACGAGCTTGGCGATGCGGTCGGCCTCGTTGAAGTTGAGATCGAGCACCCGGGCCACGTCGCGAATGGCGGCCTTCGCCTTGAGCGTGCCGTAGGTGATGATCTGGCTCACCAGCGGCGCCCCATATTTCTCGCGGACGTGCTCGATCGCCTCTTCACGGCGATCCTGGCAGAAGTCGACATCGATGTCGGGCATCGACACCCGCTCGGGGTTGAGGAAGCGCTCGAAGAGCAGCCCGTAGCGAATCGGATCGATGTCGGTGATCCGCATGGCCCAGGCCGCCAGCGAGCCCGCCGCCGAGCCTCGCCCTGGCCCCACCGGGATCTCGTTGTCTTTGGACCAGTTGATGAACTCGGCGACGATCAGCAGGTAGGCCGGAAAGCCCATGCCGATGACGATGTCGAGCTCGCGCTCCAGTCGCTGGTCGTACTCGGGGTAGAGCGCCTCATCGACGTCGAGCAGGCGAAGCTTCAGGCCTTCCTTCGCGTACCACTTGAAGTATCCATTGATATTCCCTGCCCCTACTGGCCTTTCCGGGATCTCCACCTCCGGGTCTGGCATGCCGTAGTCGCGCGGCGGCGGAAAGGCCTCGTAGAAGTAGGCCCAGTTGGCGTCGGTGTCGGGCTGCGATCCGTCTTCATCGACGTCGGGCGGCGTCGTTGCCGGGAAGTGGTAGGTGTCGAAGTCGAACGTGTAGTTGCACCGCTCGGCGATGATCACGGTGCGGTCGATGGCCTCCTGGTCGTCGGGAAACAGCTCGCGCATCTCCGCTTCCGACTTGAAGTAGGCCTGGTCGGTGTCGGTGCGGATCCGGGTGGGGTCGGCGAGGGAGCAGCCTGCACCGATGGCCCCGAGGACCTCGTGCACGGCGGCATCTTCAGGCTCGATGTAGTGCACGGCGTTGGTGACGACCGTCTGGTAGCCATGGGACGCCGCCAGCGAGCGAGCCAGCTCGTTGACCTCGTCTTGCCCTTCGATGCCGTGTTCCTGCAGCTCCAGGAACAGCTGGTCCGGCCCAAGGAAGCTGGCCAACGCCTCGAAGCGCGCCGTAGCCAGAGCCCGGTCGCCCTGGCGCAGCGCTCGGCCCAGCACCCCCTTGACGCCGCCCGTGAGGAAGATCAGCTGCTCGTTGTGGGCGCGCAGCGCGTCGAGCGTGACCTGGGGCTTGTGATCCATCCCATCGAAGATGGCTCGCGTGACCAGCTCGCACAGGTGCCCATACCCCGTCGGGCCCTCCACCAAGGCCACCAGCTGGAACCCCCCTTCGACACCACGTGAGCCTCCTCCCTCACCTTCAGGTGATACATGAAGCTCTGCACCCAGAACGGCCTTGATTCCTGCACCTTTGCAGGCCTTGACGAACGCTACCGCGCCGTACAGATTGCACGTGTCGGTCAGCGCGAGCGCCTCCATCCCGAGCTTCTTCGCGCACCCCGTCAGCGCGCCCACCGTCGCGGTGGCGTCGAGGATGCTGTACTGGGAGTGCGTGTGCAGGTGGACGAAGCCCACAGAGCCTCCTGGGTGCGGTGACCCCTCGTTGTACCTGGCTGCCCGGTCATTCTCTGTCCGGATCGTCACGATCCGCCGCTCACCAGCCTGTCAGTCGAGGATCGTCAGCACCAGACGGCGGCGATGGGGCTGAGTGCGGTGCTCGTACAGGTACAGCCCCTGCCAGGTGCCGAGGGCCAGGCGCCCTGACTCGATCGGCACCCACAGCGAGGTCTGGGTGAGGGCAGAGCGGATGTGCGCCGACATGTCGTCGGGCCCCTCGTCGCGGTGTCGGTAGCGTGGGTCGCCATCCGGGACGGCCCGGGCAAACCAGCCCTCGAGGTCGACGAGCACATCCGGGTCGGCGTTCTCTTGAATCGTCAGCGAGGCGCTGGTGTGCTGCACGAACACATGGCACAGCCCGGTGAGGACGCCGCTGCTCGACACCACCTCCCGCACCTCGGACGTGATGTCGTGCAGGCCGCGGCCCCTCTCCGGGAGGGTGAGCGTGGTTCGTCTCATTCGCCTGCGCCAGGGGGCGCGCAGTCGGTGCCGTCGGTGATGACCGCCTCCAGCTTGGCATCGTGTGCGAGCCAGCGACCGATGATGGCCGCGCTGGCTCCATGGTCCTCCAAGACCCGCTCCAGCAGAGCGAGCCGACGATGGAACATGCCTCGGTTGATGGGCAGCGAGCCATGAGCCTGTGGGAGCGGCCGCCCCTGGTACGCACGGGGCCCCCCGAGGTGGGCCGCAGCGAAGCCGACTTCGTGCATCACGATCCGCTCCAGGTCGCGCCCCTCGAACAGCCAGCCGATGATGAAGTCGCCGGCCATCCGATGCACGAGGTCGTGCAGGATGGCGCGGAGGCCGTCGTCGGCGCCCAGGGCTTCGTAGTCGGTCAGTTCGATGGCTTCGCCTCGTGGTTGTACGCAGAAAGGTCGTAGAATGGCTCCTTGTCGACGTCGAAGCGATGCCGCATCGTCTGCCAGGTGCCCATCACTCGCTTCACGTATCCACGGGTCTCCCGAAACGGGATGCGCTCGACGAACTCGTCGGTCGGCAGGTTTCCGTACTGACCGATCCACTTGTTCACATTGCCCGCACCGCCGTTGTAGGCGGCCAGGGCCAGATACGGCGAGTCAGCGAGCTGCTTGTGCATGGCGTCGAGATACTTCGCGCCGATGCGCAGGTTGGTGGACGGAACCTCGAGGTCACTCATCGTGACGGTCATGCCGAGCCAGCCGGCGGTCTGACGGGCCGTCGCTGGCATCAGCTGCGACAGGCCCCGCGCCCCCGCGAACGACACGATCTTTCGGTTGAAGTTGGACTCTTCCCGCACCAATCCATGGAACAGCCGTGGCTCGTATCGATAGCGCTCCTCCACGGCCGCCTGCACCTCCTCCCAGTAGCGGTCGGGGTAGGCCAGGCGCACGATCTGCGGCTCGCGCTCTCCGAGCGTGGTCAGAGGATGCTCGATCAGCCAGTCACGGAAGGCATCATGGACGAGCAGCCAGTCGCCCGCCGCGATGCGGAGCTCGACCATCCACGCCATCTCCTCGGCCGACAGCTCTCCTTCGTAGCGGCCCCAGGCCTCCCGGGCCTCCTGGACCAACCCCAGGCGGGCGAGCGCCACCCCCTCCTGCACCGCGGGTGCCTCGTAGAAGGCCGGCGAGACCTGCCAGGGAACCTGCTCCGCCCCCGTGCGATGCGCCTCGGGGCGCGCCGACAGCGCCTCCGCCACCTCCGGGGCCAGCTCGCGAAGCCGACTGTGGGCGAGGATGGCGTAGAAGCTGTGGGGCGACGCCTCGCACAGCTCGCGCAGCCCGTCGATGGCCAGCTGGCGGGCGTCGGCGTCGGGTGTCAGCCGCGTCGGCGCCTTGACGTCGGGGTAGGCCAGCCAGCGCGCCGACCAGTAGCGACCTGCCTGCACATGGGTCGGGTCGCCCGCCTCCGACAACGCCCCGAGACGCTCGGCGATGGCGATCGCCTCGCCAGGCTTGCCGTCGAGGTACAGCGAGAACGCCAGCCGCCAGGTCGCCTCGGGGACGGTGTCGCCGTCGGGAAAGGCATCGAGGCCCTCCTCCCACCAGGCCCGCGCCTTGGCGAGGTCGCCGCCCTCCTGCAGGGAGATGCCACCCCGCGTGAGGGCATCGTCGGCCATGCTGTGGTCGCGGTAGGCGTCGGCAAGGAGTCGGTAGGCGGCCGCCGAGCTGGTGTAGTGCTTGCGGCGGAACTGCGCCGTGCCGAGGAGGTAGAGCCCGCGGGGGCCATAGTCGATCTCGACGTTCTGGCAGCGCTCACCGATGTCGGCGAAGCCCGCCACGCTGTTCGAGAGCTGGTTCTTCTTGTAGTAGCTGCGGCCGCGCACATACAGCACGCGACACGCCGTCTCGGAGTCGTCGCCGGCCTGCGGCTCCAGGCCACTGGTCAGCTGGAGGGCCGTGTCGTACTTGCGGGCGTACATCATCCCTTCGGCTCGAAGGGCACGCTCGTCTCGTGTCGGCTTGCGGGTGGGGTACTTCGCCAGGTGCCCCTCGACTTCCTGCGCGACGTCGTGGCCCGGGTAGTGCGCCCAAGCCCGACGCAGCAGAGCGTAGGCCTCGTCGGAGCCCACCCCGTAGCGAACCGCAAGAGCCAGCAGCGCCTCCGCGTTTCCCGGAGCGGGATCGTCGCGGTCGACCATGGCCTCGAACACTGCCAGTGCCTCCTTGGTGCGGCCCAGCTCGTCGAGGGCGGCAGCGCGCTGCACGGCGGCCCGGGGCCACAGGATGGACCCCTCGTCGATGCTCTGCAGCGCCTCGATGGCCTCGAGGGGCTTGCCTGCGGCGAGGAGCACCTCTCCGCGCACCAGCGAGCGATAGGGCTGCGGAGCCGCTCGAGCGGAGCCCATCATGCCCAACAGGGGCTCGGCTTCCTCCGGCTGGTCGCCGTGGATCAGGCTCCAGGCAAGCAGGAAGGCCCAGTCACCCTTGGCCTGCCCGGGCAGGCTGTCGAGGGGTGTGGCTTGCAGGGCCTTCGCCGCAGCCGCCCACTGGCGGGTGCGCAGCGCGTCGAGCGCAGCGTCAGGGAGGGCCAGGGCCAGCCCGCGCTCGGCCTCGGAGACCTCCACGAAGGCTGGGACCGGGGGGGCTGTGTCTTCGAGGGCCTCCTCGGGGGTCTCACCTTGAGAGACCGTCGGGAGGCATGCGAGCAGGAGCCCGAGGACGGGAGGGCGCAGCAGGGAGATCATGACGACTCGGGGGAAACGGGAGGGAGGGAGGGAGGCGCCCAGCATACAAGAGGGCCACCTTGTCTCTCTCTACAGCGTGACAGGCGCTTCGACGACTACCAGACGAGGTCGCTGAACACGGCCAGGTCGTCGACGACAACCCGATAGGGGTCGCCCCCCGCGCCGTCGTGCGCGAGGCGGAAGGCCCCCTGCTCCTCGCCGAGCCAGATCACTCGCAGCGCCCCGTCGGCCCGCACCATCACCTTGCCGTGCCCCTCCGACGCGCCCTCCGGCAGCTCGGCCCGGTGGGTGGCAGCGACCTCCGCCAAGGCCTGCACGGCACGGTAGGCCACATCGCTCGGCACCTGCTCGGACTCCCAGGCCGGCCCGTTGCGGACCGCGTGGAAGTGACGCCCCTCGAGCTCCACCGTCACTTCATCAGCGCGGTCGAGATCGAGAACGAAGGCGCGCGGATCGAGCACCGACCGAGGACCTCGATCGAGCTGCTTGAGGGCGTCGGCGTAGATGGTTCCGAAGGCCCCCGCCTCGGTCGAGGCCACCACACCCATCGGTGTCTCGTCGCCGATCCGCAGCACATGCTCTGCCCCAGAGGCTTCCACCACCCCCACCTCGTAGCGCCCCCCCTCCACCCGCTGGCCGCTGTCGAGGAACGTGTCGAAGCGCAGGTCGAGCAGCCCGACGACCACATCGTCGACCTTGTCGGCATCGGCTCGCCCGTAGCCGGCCAGAAACCACGTGGTGCGCTCGCCGCTGAGGTCGAGGGTGCCCTGCGGAGACCGGATCCACACACGCCGGACCTCCCCCGGGTCGAAGCCGAACACCCGATGGTCTCGGAATCGGTCGGCGGACTCTGTCACCAGCGGATGCAGCCCCCCCGCGACCGCCACCACCGGACCCTCCCCGCGCTGGGCGTAGGTTCGGTAGCCAACGGGCGCCTCCTGCCCGATGCGCAGCTGCTGCTCCATGCCTGACGACGACACCACCGACACCACCGCCTCCGGCGTGGCCCCCAGCCCGTAGGCGGCCCCGTCCTCGGGCTCTGGCACCGGCACCCCTCGCTCCACCCTGGCCAGCGCGTCGATCACCGCTCCTACCCGCTCGGGATCAGCAGGCCCCTCGAAGGGCGTCTCTATCCGCCAACCGGGGCCGTCGCGCACCAGCGTCACCGTGTCAGCGGGCCGGACGAGGGTGAGACGCTCCACCTGCCCCCCGTCGACCGACCACATGGGCACCGTGGCCTCGGGGTCGGCCTCGAGTTCCTCGGGGCCCTGGGCAAACAGCAGGCCCATCACGACGAGCAGTGCCACCGCCAGCGCCAGCAGGCCTCGGGTCTGGGTCTCGACCATGGCTCAGGCCTCGCCCGCAGGCTCCTGATGCTTGCCGATGACCACCTGGGCAGCCTGGAGGACCTTGCCCTTGACCGTGTAGCCGGCCGTGTGGACCATCAGCACCTTGCCGTCCTGGGCAGGGTCGGTGACCGGCGTCACCGCGAGGGCCTCGTGCACGTTGGGGTCGAACAGCGAGCCTTCCCCCGGAACCTCCTCCAGGCCGAGCTTCTCCATGGCATCCATGAACTGGCTCTGGACCATGGTGAGACCCTGCCGCAGCGTCTCGAGGTCGATCTCGGGCTGCTGCAGCGAGCGCTTGAGGTTCATCACCGGATCGAAGAAGCGACGCGCCTGGTCGAAGGCCTGCAGCTCGCTGTTGACCTTGCTCCGTGCCTCCATCCGCTCCCGAAAGGCCTTCATCTCCTTCTGCAGGTCGGTGTAGGCCTTGGACACGGTGCGCAGGCGCGCCTGCGCCTCGTCGTAGCGGGCCTGCAGAGCGACCATGGGGTCTTCTTCGATGGGCTCGGGCTCGTCGGCGGACGCCTCGTCGGTGGCCTCGCGAGGCTCCGCTGGCTCGGCCTCCGGCGTTGGCGCCTCTGCACCCTCTCCGACGTCGTCGCTTCCCTTGGACTCGTCGGACGCGGTCGCCGCGCTCGTCTCGCCCTCGCCGGGCTCTGCCGTCTCGTCGACCTCGGCCTCGTCGCGCTCGCTCATCGAAGCTCCCTCCTGGGCCCCCAGCACTAACCGCGAGCGCCGCCGCGACAAGAGCCGGCCATCAAGGACGCCTCAGGACACCGGAGCCTGGGACCGCTCCTTGCGGTTCAACCGCCGAAGCCCCTGGCTGATCTCCTCGAAGCGAAGCCTCGAAGACACGGCATCGAGCTGACGGTAGAACGCCACCCAGCCCCCTGCCACGACCACCGCGCCAACGATGCCGGGCACCAGACCGGGCACGCCGACCAGCACGGTCGCTACCAGCGACACGACCAGCAAGGCGAGGCCGCCCATGTTCATGTGCTTGCGCCACCGAATCCACTGCCGTAGCTGCTCAAGCTCCGCGGCGGCACGGCGGTCGTCGGGGGTCACCCCCTCCGGCATGCGCAAGACCTCCGCGGCTTCAGCCCCCCTGCCCTCCTCCGCGTGCAGCAGCCCAAGCAATGCCCGGGCGCTCACCATGTCGGGCGCCAGCTCTACGGCCAGCTCGAGGTGGTGCAGCGGCTCGCCCTGCTCGATGCGGAGCAAGGCCACGCCAAGGTAGTAGTGGAGCGCTCCATCGCGTGGGAAGTAACGAACCCCCACGCTCGCAAGGCTCTCCGCAAGGTGATGCTCGCCCAGGAAGTTCGCCAGCATGGACCCCGCGACGTACGCATTGCGATGGTAGGGCTGGTCGCGAATCAGCCCGCGGCACCGCTGGAGGGCCGCTTCGTAGTCGCCCTTCCGGATCATCTCGAGCACCTCGTCCCAGGGGGACGGGGCGAGGTCGACGGCGCGGTGTGACCGTGACCCGCGAGCGACCTGATGCACGTCGCCACCACGACCTGTCAGCACGAACCCGCAGTCGACCGTGTGGTGGAAGGCGATGAGCCGCTCGGAGTCTCCACCGGTGCGGCCGTGACGTTCGAGGGTCTTCAACGAGCGAAAGAAGGTCTCGCGGTTGGAGTCACTGCCGCTCTCGGGGAACCGGTGGACGTACAGCAGCATGCCGGCCCGGGCGTCTTCCGGCGTGACGAACCACGTCGAGGCCCCGCCGTCGTCGACCGCGAGTCGGTCGAAACGGATCTCGGGGCGGTCATCCGCATCCAGAACACGGGACATGAACGCCGCAAGCTCCCCACACAGGTCGCCGAAGCACTGCTCGGCTGAGGGCTGCCCTTCTGGCGTGCCCCAGCCGTAGCGATGGAAGTAGCTCCGGCGGAGCTGACCGATCCGGGACCTACAGTGGTTGACCTCCGCTCGAACCAGATCGTCGTCTCGGTAGCGGATGGGAGCGAAGGTGATCCGCCGCTGGTACAGCCGGATGGAGTCTTCGAAGGTGTAGCGACGCACGACCCCATCGCGGCCGACGATCTCAACGGGAAAGTCGACCAACTCACTGTAGTCCTTGCGGTCGTACCGCTGGAGCTTCCAGTTCTTGTCCATGCTGGCGCGGGGCCTCCTGCCTCTCTCAGCGTACCACATCGGACGCGAACGCCGACCACTACAGCCTTTCGATCCCAGACCGCAATACAGTGCCATGGGCGTCGTATGCCCAGACGAACCTCGCTACAGGAGTAGACGCTGCTGGCCCTCCGACTCCACCAAGACACCTCCGACGAGCCCCACCTCATCCTCGCGGCACGCGACGGCGATGAGGCGGCTCAGGGCTGGCTCGTGCAGCGGTGGACACCCCCGGTGTTCCGCTTCTGTCGCCGCATGCTGGCCAACGACCAGGATGCCCGCGACGCTGCACAAGACACGCTGGTGAAGGTGCTACGCAATCTCCACCGGTACGATCCGACGCGCCGCTTCAGCACCTGGGTGTTCGGAATCGCCAGGAACACTTGCATCGACGAACACCGCCGCCGCAAGCGTCGCGCCTACGACGAGCCCGGAGATGTCGTCGACACCTCCCCGTCCCCCCACCAGCACGCAGCTCGCAGCCAGCGCGCCGAGCACCTCGGCGAGGCGCTGACCGAGCTGCCTCCGATGTACCGAGAGGTGCTCGTGCTCTACCACTTCGAGCACAAGAAGTACTCCGAGATCAGCGAGATCCTCGACCTACCGATGGGCACGGTGATGAACCGCATCTTCCGCGCGCGTCGCAAGCTGCGGGTGATCTACGAGGCCAAGGGCGGGGAGTCGGCATGAGCCAGCACGTCCCGAGCGATCTGCTCGCGGCCTTTGTCGACGGCGACGTCGGCGAGCACGTGGCCGTGCACATCGCACAGCACATCGACGACTGCCCCGGATGCGCCACGAAGGCCGCCTCCCTCGAGCCCCTCGCTCCGGCCTTCGCCAGCATGGACGACCCACCGGTCCCTGACGACCTCGCCGATCAGATCGTGCTTCGACTGCAAACGCGCGAGGGCGCACCGACTCTCGAGCTGTTGCTCGGTGGCGGGCTGATCACGGCCGCGGCGCTTCTGGCCGCTGCCACCCAGCACCCCGTCACCGCGCTTGCTGATCCCGGTGCCGTGGTCAGCGCCAGTCAGGCCTTCCTCCGAAGCGTGGCCGCCGGTCTGGGTCCCTTTGCCTACCTGGCTACACTGGCCGCCGCCGGTTCGGCCTTCGGCGGCGCCATGACCCTCCGCCTCGCCCCCTCTCCGGAGGTGTGACATGCGCAGCATCGTGCTGGGCTTGGCGTTGGTTGCCCCCCTGGCAGCCGCGGCCGCGCCGGCTTCCCCTGGGAACGAGCAGGTGGTGGAGCAAGAGCTCCGCCGCGTGCAGGAGCAGAACCAGCACCTCGAGGCCCAGCTACGGGCCATGCACGCGCGCCTCGAGGAGGTCGAGCGCCGTTCTGCGCAGCCCGGCCCCGGCGACCTGATCGCCTCCGGGCGGGTCGTGGTCGGTCCGGGGGTCCGAGCCTCCGAGGCGGTGTCTCTTCGCGACGATGTGATCGTCGACGGCCACGTCACGGGCGATGCTGTCAGCGTCATGGGCGATGTGGTCGTGACATCCACCGGCCGAGTCGACGGCGACGCGGTGTCGATCGGCGGTGAGGTCGTGCTGGCCGACGGTGCGGTGGTCGGAGGCGATCGAGTGGCCCTGGGCCTCACCCGTGCCCCCACGCTCCTCGAGGTCCCCACCCCCGAGGCGACCTCCCATCACGCAGCCGGTGCGCTGGCCCTCGCCAGCCAGGCCTCCGAGACGCTCAGCGCGCTCTACCGCCGACTCGTGCTGCTGTTGGCGGTTGCCGGCGCTGGGGTGATGACGGTCGGGCTGTTCCCTGGGCGGGTGGCGCGCGTCGCCGCAGACCTGGAGGAGCGCCCGCTGCGCTCGGCGATCGTAGGGTCCTTCGGGGTCACCTTCCTGACGCTGTTTGCCGCGCTGTTCGCGCTGCTGACCCTCGGGATCGGCTCACCGGTGAGCCTCGCGGTCCTGCTCGGCGTGGGGGCGGCCTGGCTGCTCGGCTTCGTGGGCTTCTGTCAGGCCATCGGAGACCGGTTGCCGTTCGCCTACAAGCCGCACGGCCGCTGGCTCGCCTTCCTGGTCGGCGCCGTGTTCCTGGCCTTCGCCACCAGCCTGCCCTGGATGGGGTGGTTGGTGCTCCTCGGCGTGTCGGTGGTTGGCGTTGGTTCCGCCCTGTCGACACGCCTCGGCGCCCACTGACGCCAGCGCGGCCCCGACCCTTCCACCTCGCTCGGTCAGCGAGGCAGCCGCTCCTTGAGCACCTGCCGGAGGGCCTCCAGGTCGCTTAGTGGCGTGGAACCGAGAGCGCCTTCGAGGCTGCTGTCGGCGGCGAGGGCCTCGGCCAGGAACTTCTCGGCCTCCGCCGCCTTGCCCCCATCCTGGTGCGCCACGGCGCGCACGAGCAGAAGCAGCGGGCGGATCTCGTCGACCAGGTACTCGTCGAGCCCCATGCCCTTGTTCGCGAGGGCTCCGGCTTCCTGGTAGGCATCGCGACGCATCGCCAGCTCAGCCAGCCGCAGGTAGGCGACGGGCTGGTCGGGCTCGAAGTCGAGGGAGCGCTGGTAGTGCTGCGCTGCCTTGTCTTGGCGCTGCATGTGCTCGTCGAGGATCCGCCCCTTGGTCATGTACGCCGCCTTCACGTCGTCGGCGTCGGTCGCATGGCAGATGATGTTGTTGTAGACGTTGAGCAGGCTCGACCACACCGCCTGGCCTTCGAGCACCATGGCCATGCCCTTGAGGGCCGGCACGTGGTTGGGGTGCAGCTCGAGTGCCTTGGAGAAGCGCTTCTGAGCCTTGTCGTCGTTGCCCAGCGCGTGCTCGACGATGCCCAGCGACGTGTAGGTGTCAGCCACCTTCTCGCGGTTGCCCTGCCCACCCGACAGCTGCAGTAGCTGACGGTAGACCTTCTGCGCTTCCGGCCAGCGCTCGAGCCGGATGTAGAGCGGACCGACGGCCTCGAGGGTCGCCAGGTGCGTGCTGTTGAGGTCGAGAGCCCGCTCGTAGCGCGGCACCGCCCGCTCCTCCTCCAGCTGCAGCCGCAACATCTCGGCCATGTAGAAGTAGAAGCTGGCCAGCTCCATGCGCGTGTCGAAGTCGTCGAGGTCTTGCCCTTGCTCGACGATGGGCTCGAGACGCTCGCAGATGGGTAGGGCCTCGTCGAAGCGCCCGGCCTCGAACAGGTGGGAGGCCATGAACCGCAGCGCGCCTTCGTGCTCGGGCTGCAGGTCGAGGACGCGCGCGTACAGGTCGGAGCCTGCCTCGCGATCGTGGTTGGCCTCGATCTCGAGCCGCGCCGCGCGAAGCAGCGCCTCCACCTTGATCGCTACATCCACATCGGCTTGCGCCTGATGCTGGAGGACCCGGATCGCGCCACCCCAGTCTGCGCGGCCTCGGTACAGCTCCTCGAGCCGAACCGCGGCATCGTGGTCCGGAGGCTCGACCGAGACAGCCCGCTCGAAGAAGCGAACCGCGTCGGCACGCTCCAGCTGGTCTTGGCACACCACGCCGACACGGCGCAGGATCGCGCCCTTCTCGGGGCCATCGAGCTGTGCTGCCAGCTGATCGCCAGCCTCGACGAAGGTGCCCCACTCGGCCTGCTGCTCCGACAACTCCACCAGCCGCTCCAGGGCCTGGCGATCGGCGGGCGAGCGCTCGAGGACCGCGCGCCAGCTGTCGATGGCCACCAGCGCGTCGGTCAGCCGCTCCTCGGTGACCTTGGCGATCTCGCGGCATAGCTCGAGCTCCCTGGCGCCTTCGCTGAGGTTCACCTCACGCTGGAGGACGGCGATGAGCCCCGGCCAGTCTTCCGACTGCAGCGCGAGCCGCTTCAGCCCCTCGAGGCTCTCGGGATCGTCGTTGACGTAGTCGAGGGCGTCGAGGAAGGCCTGCCGTGCATTCGCCACGTCGCCGGCGTGCTCGTAGACCTCGCCGATGCGGCGCTGGTAGCGCGCTGCGTCTTCCGGCCCTCCCGCGGAGTGGGCCAGCTCTCGCAGATAGCCGATGGCCATCTCCGTCTCGCCACGGGCCCCCGCGATGCGCGCCAGAGCCTCGGTGACTTCGCGGTCTTCCGGCGCGTCGTCGTGCAGCTTGCGGTACTGCTCCCACGCTGCGTCGGTGTCGGCGAGCTTCTCGGCCAGCAGCCAGCGACGCTTGCCGTCGATGGCTGCGATCTCGTTGGGATCGGTCGTGTGGTCACGGCGCAGCGTGCACGCATCGTAGGTGCCCTGCCAGTCTTCCGACTGCTCCCTCACGCACTCGGTAACGACCAACAACGGCAGCAGCGTGGCGGCTGAAGCGCCCCGCTCGATGGCGGCGTCGAGGGCACCTCCGAGGGCTGCCGAGGCCTCGCTGTGCCCCTCGGCAGCGAGCAGGTGGTCGGCCAACTCGCGGTGCGCGTCGGGCCGGTGCGCGGTGAACAGCTCTTGCAGCGCCTCGACCGAGCTCGTCGCGACCAGGCAGCGGGCCGCACCGTAGAACGCCGTGGTGCTGTCGGGCCGCTGCTCCAGGGCCAGCTGCCAGAAGTCGAGGGCGCGGGCGGGCTGCCCCATGCCCTCGAGCTGCATGGCCGTCCAGGCGGCGTAGGCGGCAATGAGTGGTGCGCCACTGGCGGCACGTGCGATGGCTCCGTAGGCTTCGACCATCGCGTCGCGATCGCCTGCACGCTGGGCCACCGTCGACGCGCGGCTCCCCACGGCCACGGCATGGGGCCCATCGAGGAGCTGCTGGTACAGCGCAAGAGCCTCGCTGGGATCTGCGTACTGCCCCATGATACGCGCGCGCTCGAGCTGGTCCTCAGCGGATGGCAGGGGGGCCAGCAAGTCGCCAACGAGGCTCCACGCGCCGAGGGTGCACGCGGCTCGAGCGGCGGCCCGAAGCGGGCGCCCATCCACCTCCCAGGTCGCCAGATCCGCGAGGACGGACTTCGCCTCTTCCGGCCGCCCGACCTGCACGAGCAGGTCGGCGAGGCGGAGGGCGAGGAGCGCCTTGGGCCGGTCGGGCGTGCCCGTCAGCGCGCCCCGGCACACCGAGATCAAGCCTTCCTGGTCGCGGTCGACCAGACACCGGACCTCCATCGCAGCCACGGCGCCGGGATGGTCGGGACGCCGCTGCAGCACCTGGCGGAGGTCTTGACGGGCCTGCGGGTCGCCGGGACCGCTCATCGATGCGGACGCGACCAATGCCCAGGCCTGGGCTGCCGGATCCGCCGAGGTGGACGCCTGCTGGCGGTACATCGTCGCGATGGCGCGAGGCTCGGCCACGCCGCAGGCCTCGCGTAGCAGCCACAGCGCTGGCAGGAAGTCTGGCCCCGCCGCGACAGAGGCTTCCAGGCACGGCCGCGCGGAGCTGGCGTCGTCGCACCGATCGACGAAGACACGAGCGGCCCGGTAGAGCAGGGCAGACCGGCGCGCCGGCTCCGTGCAGCTGTTGCCGGCCACCTTCAGCAAGTCGGCCAGGTTGGCCCAGCTGTCGCTGTGGCCAAGGAGCCCCGCCATCGCTTCGAGAGACTCCGGGTCGTCGGGCGACAACGACAAGACCTCTTCGTACATGCGACGCGAGCGGTCGGGGTCGTGCACCGACCGAGGGCCGACGGCAGCCGCTCGGCGAAGCCAAGCCACCCGCGTGCGCATGTCGTCGGAGCGCTCCGCACGGCCCGCCAGCAGGTCGGCGAGGGCATCCCAGCTCTCCTGGGCCTCGAGCACGCGGGCCAGGCCCGCGGCGGCGACCTCGGCGAGGACCCCCAGCCCGTCGGCGGCGAGGGCAGCGCGGTAGCCCTCCCCCGCGGCGTCGAGGTCTCCAGCCGTCTCGGCGATCTCGGCGATGCGCAGCTGCAGGTAGGGCTGTTCGGCCTCTGGCGCCGAGGCGAGCCGCTCGTCCCAGAAGGCGCGCAGGTCGTCGGCCGAGCCCGTGACGGCGAGAAGACGGCTGACGCCGTCGGCGGCTGGGGTGGCGTGGGCATCATTGGCGACCGCCAGACGGTAGGCCGCGAGCGCCCCTTCTCGGTCGCTGAGCAGCGTCTCGCGTGCCCACCCCAGACGGAAGGCGGCGAAGGCACGTGCCTCCCCTTCCTCGACGGCATCGACCTCGTGGGCCAGCGACTGCACGAGCTCCGAGTGAGCTCCGGTGCGCGTCCATGCAGCCTGCCGCTCTCGCTCAGCGAAGACGTAGCCCGCCTGAATCGCCCGGTTGTAGGCATCCTGTGCCCGCTCGCCATCCCCAGCGACATGCAGCGCTCGCGCCGCCTTGTACCACCACCACCCCGGGTCGGGCTGGCCCTCGCGTTGGGCTTCGGCGATGAACAGATCGGCCTGCGCGGCCCCATCCCCTGCCAGCAGTCGTTCGAGACGCAGGAAGGCCACGGTGTGGCCCGGCTCGAGGGCCAGGGCCTTGCGCAGATCTCCGATGGAGGCATCGAGGCGGCCCAGCTGCTCCAGCACGATGGCCCGCTCCACCAGAGCATCTGCAGCGATGCCCCCCTCGCTGAGCTGGGCGAGCTGCTCGAGCACCCCCAAGCGCTCCTCCACGGCCTCGGGCACACTCGGGAGTAGTGCACGGAGCAGAGCCCGGGAGATGTAGTCGGCCGGAGAGATGGCGGCGGCCTGCCTGAGCAGCTCCGCGGCGCCCTCGTGCTGCTGCAGTCGTCGCGACAACAGCAGGCCGGCCTCGATCAGCGCATCGACGGATGCCTCACCGTCCTCGCGGGCCGCCAGGGCCACCAGCTCGTTCGCCTGCTCGTCGTAGGCGCCGTTCTGCCCCAGCAGCTCGGCGAAGCCTCGGAACAGCCGTGGCTCTCCGTGCCCTGCTGCGACCGCGTCGCGGTACAGCGTCTCGGCACCCGAGCGATCGTCGACGCGACGGTGGTAGATCTCCGCGGCCTCGAAGAGTAGCTGCCCCCGCTGCCCCTGGTCTCGACGCGACGCCTCCGCCACCAGCGTGGTGGCGGCCTGACGCCAGGCCGTCTCGACCCCTGGGGGCGCATAGCGAACCCTGCGGGGCACTGGCGGCGGCGTGGCGATGCCCTCACGTCGCGTCGCCGGGGGCGGCGTCTGGACCCGCGCGGGCGACGGATCGGAGGTGCGCACCAGCGGCTCCTCCGTCTCCTGGAAGGCGTCGCCGAACACCGGCTCCACCGCTTCACTGGGGGGGTCTTCCTGGCGGACTTCGGTCTTGTCTTCCTCATGGGGCGGAGGCGCGCGGTCGATCTCGACGGTAGGCGCGTCGGCAGCGCTGGCTTCTTCGGTGGGGACCGGGCCATCGTCGTCGAGGGCGGGCGGCGGAGGCGGGGTGACGCTCCGCTGCGCCGGCGAAGGCTGCGGTGGCAGCGTGGGGACCGACGAGAACACCAGGGTCGGGGCCTGCGACAGCTTCTTCAGATCCGGAGGCGCCTCGGAGACCTTGTCGGACCATCCGGCGTCGGCGCCACCCATGACGGGCGTGGCCGTTCGCTGGCCGGGGGGAACGGGCGGCGGCGGAGGCGGCGCCACAGGCATCTGCTCCGAAGGAGACTCCGGGCTGATCGGCATCTCACTACCGGGGGGAACGCGTGGCACCCCGCCCGGCGCCGTGCCGTCATCCATCCAGTCCAGATCGCCGTCGCCGAAGAAGTCGGCAGCCACGTCGAGATCGTCCTTCTTCTTCGCCACGCTGACTCCAGATGTCCCACAGGTGCATACCACCCTTGCCACGGAGGATGCATCGCTCGACTGAGGGCGCTTACGATAGCAGCTTCCCTGCCGGATTCCCGGCAAGTCGAGGGAATGTCACGCCCCTTGTCGGACCGTGAGCCAGCGAGCGCCAGGGCTCACAGCCGGAACTGCACCCCACCCGTGATCGCCACGGTGTACTTGGCGTAGGCCGGCGCGTCGGGCAGAGGGTAGCGCTCGGCATCCCACGGCGACACGCCGGTGGCCGGATCGGGCGCCGTGACGCCTGCTCGGCTGCCGAGGTGCGCGGTGTAGCTCCCCTCAGCGAACAGGCCGACAATGGGGCTCGGATCGATGAGCAGCCCGCCACCGCCGACCCAGCCCGGCACCATCCCGCCCGGGGGCGGCAGGTAGATGATGTTGGGGGGCTGGTCGACCAGGTAGTTGTTGAACACCCGGAACTCGGCCCCCGTGAACAGGAACGGCTTCGCCGGCCCCATGGGCACCAGGTAGCCGCGGACGCGGGGCTGCAGCAGCAGCTGCACCGCCTGCACCTCCTGCTCCTCGCTGATGGATGGCTCGCGCAGCAGGTCGCCGTTCGCGTCGGTCTGGAACACGCCGGTGCTCGTGCGCCGGTTGCCCCACTGCAGCCCTGCCACCACGCCCAGGTCGATCATCGCCGCCGGCGCATAGCCGATGTAGATGCTGCCCTGCGGGCGTCGTGCCGGGCTGGGCGACTCCAGGTAGGTCGCGTTCTGCGAGCCATCGGCACTCGACACCACCCGCATCGCAGCCCACCGATCGGTGTCGCCGATCCCGAGACCCGCGCGGATCTCCGCGGTGAAGCGCCCGGAGTGCGACATCGACCGGAACAGCCAGTCGCGCGGATCGAGACCGGACTTCCGGAAGTTCTGCTCCAGCCCGATCATGTGGCGCTTGCCGATGCCGGTGCCCTCGAGGATGGGCTCGAGCGAGCCCTCGTGAGGCGTGCTGCCGTCGTAGCGCCTCGGCTGGTACGACGGCACCCCCGCCGCTGCGGGCCCCGCGGGGACCGGCCGCTGCCCTGTCGGACCCACCGGTGCAGGCTGACCAGGTGCAGGCTGGCCGGGCATGGGCTGACCGGCCATCGGCCCCTGGGTCATGGGAACCGGCCCGGGCATGGGGGTCGGCATGGGCGTGGGACCCGGCGGCTGCCCCATCGGGCCTGCAGGCACGGGCGCAGGCACCACGGGCACGACGGGAGCCGGGGCAGGCACCGCCGCGGGTGGCTGACCCGCGATCAGCCGAGCGGCCGCCATCAACACCGTGTCGGGGCTGGGCCCGACCTTGGCGAGCAGCTCCGCCGTGGCCGCAGAGACCTCGTTGGCGAACAGGTGCTCGTTGCCAGCGACGATGGGCACATCGCGAACGTCGATGGGGCCCGCACTGGACTGCTCGTACAGCTCGACATGGCCCAGCAGGTTTCCGCCCACACGATCCACGCGGGTGACCACCGCGACCTTCGTGGGCAGCTGCGGTAGCGCCGCCGAGGGGCAGTCGGCCCGAACCGAGCAGTTGGTGATCACCTCGGCCCCCGTGACCGGGGCCACGACGTCGTTCGTCAGGACGATGTGGCCATCCTGCAGGAGCCGGTCGGTGACCATGCCCTGCACCATGACGGCGACCTGGAACTCGTTGGCCGTTCCGTAGGTGAAGTCGGGGACGAAGATGGGCTCAGCGGCCTGCGCAGAGCCCATCGCGACGATCAGCATGGAGAGAAGTGACATGAGCGTCCCCCTACCCCGATCGGGGGCGCAGAGCACCGCGTGACAGGCCGTTGACGCCCCCATGACAGCACATTAAGCCACGGCGGGTGCCGAGATAGCTCAGTGGTAGAGCAGCTGATTCGTAATCAGCAGGTCGTGGGTTCAAATCCCATTCTCGGCTCCACCTTTCCCCTTCGCGTCGCCGACCGGTCCTGCCGTCAGGCCATCGCCCGCAGCGCCCTTGCGAGGGCCGCCAGTGTGGCGGGCGCGCAGCCCTCGGCCTTGTTGTTGGCGATGACCACCGCCTGCCGCTCCCGCGACAGCGCCCAGTGCACGGCCCTCGCGAGCTTGTCTCGCACCACCAGGTCGGGCGCCGCCAGCTCACGAAACGGGGCAAACCGCTGCTTGGCACGCTCGTAGTCCATCCCGCTCCCCAGGTTCCACCGAACCCACAGCGAGCCCCCCCGCGCCACACCGCCTCGCACCCACTGCTCCCGCAGGTCGGGCATGGCGGGGTGCACCGACAGGACGTGCACGGCCCCCCACGCCGCCAGCACATCGGCATAGCGCGGCCCCAGCCAGCCTCGGCCACGGGGCTCCACCGCCACCGTCGGAACCTCCCCGGCGAGCGCCTCCAGCAGCCGCTCCAGGCGAGCCAGACCATCGTCGGGGACGGGCCCCGGTGGGATCTGCACCAGCAGGCCACCGAGCTTGCCCTCCAGCCCCGCGACCATGGGCGCCACCACGCTGCCCAGCGCGAAGCCCGGATCGAGGAACCGAGGATTGGGCTGCCGGTCGCGGGTGCTCGCCGTCAGCTGGCTCGCCGCCTTGACCACGAAGCGGAAGTCGTCGGGCACCTGCTGAGCGTAGGAACGCCATGTCTCCACCGGCACGGGGGCGTAGTAGCTGCGATCCACCGACACCGTACGCAGCAGCGGATGCGCGGCGTAGGCCGCGAGCCCTCGCGCCGACAGCTCCTCCCGCGGGGCCTCCCGAGCCCATACCTGGCCGGCCCATCCGGGAAACGACCAGCTCGACGTGCCCAGCCGAAGCCCCCGAGGCAGCCAAGCGGCGAGGCCCTGCACCTCTGGCGACGGTTCAGCCGGCTGCACGCGCAGATGCCCTGGGAACAGCTCCACGCCTAGGCCTCGACGATGCGGGTGGCTCCCGGCGCCAGGTCACCGAGCTCATGGGACCCCATCTGCAGCCGCACCAGACGAACGACCGGATGCCCCAGGTTCGCCAGCATCCGCCGCACCATGCGGTGCTTGCCCTCCTGCACCGCCAGGCGAACCACCTGGCCTTCCACCCCCAGCAGCTCGGCGACGTGGCTCCCCATCGCGGTGTCGACTCCGCCGGCCAGCCGAGCGGCCAGGTCGACCCGCACGGCTCCCTCGACGGTCGCTTCGTACACCTTTCGGGTGCCGTGCTTCGGATGGAGAAGTCGCTGGGTGAGCTGGCCGTCCGACGACAGCAGCAGCAACCCCTCGCTGTCGGCGTCGAGACGCCCCACCGGATGCAGCCCCCGGTCGAGCCACTCCCCCACCGCCTCGCGAAGCGACGGGCGCCCATGGGGGTCGCCGACCGTGCACTGCACGCCAGGGGGCTTGTGGTAGGCCACCAGCCGTGGCGGGCCAGCGGCCACCGTGCCGCCGACCACGAGCACATCCTCCGAGCGCACGCGATGGGCGGGGTCCACCACCACCTCACCCTGCACCTGCACGTCACCCCGGCGGACCCTGCGCCGCGCCTCGCGACGCGTGCAGCCCAGCCGCTCGGCGACCAGTCGCTCCAGCCTCACGTGCCCTCCTCGCAGTCCTGTAGGCTACTGCGACCCGCGCGCCGCCGCACCGTCGTCGTCGAGCGCCCGGTGGAGGCGTCGCTGATGGCCACTCTGCTTCCCCAGCTGTTCGACGAGTCCCACGAAGTCTTTCGACAGACCTGCCGTGCCTTCGCCGAGCGGGAGATCGCCCCCCACGCCGATGCCTGGGAAGAGGCGGGCAGCTTCCCGCGCGAGCTGTACGTCAAGGCGGCGGAGGCCGGGGTGCTCGCACCGACCTTCCCCGAGGCGCTGGGCGGCGGCGGTGGCGACGCACTGCACGGCGTCATCGCTGGCGAGGAGCTGCAGCGCGGCGGTTCCACGGGCACCGTGGTGGGACTGACCGGAAGCCTGTCCATCGCGCTGCCCCCCATCCTCACGCTGGGAACCGAGGAGCAAGTGCAGCGCTTCGTGCCGCCGGTCCTTGCCGGGGAGCACATCGCGGCGTTGGCCATCACCGAGCCCGGCACCGGCTCCGACGTCGCCGCCGTGCGGACCAAAGCCACCCGCGACGGCGACCACTACGTGCTCGACGGCACCAAGACCTTCATCACCTCCGGCATCCGTGCCGACATCGTCAGCGTGTTGGCTCGCACCAGCGACGATCCCCACGGAGGCCTCACCTTCTTCGTCGTGGAGCGCGGCACCCCCGGCTTCTCCGCCGGCCGACCGCTTCGCAAGACGGGCTGGTGGGCCAGCGACACGGCCGAGCTGCACTTCGACGGCGCGCGCGTCCCGGTGGCGAACCGCCTCGGCGACGAAGGAAGCGGCTTCGTCGCCCTCATGCGCAACTTCGAGAACGAGCGCCTGATGCTCGCCATCAACGGCCTCGCCCTCGCGTCCATCAGCCTCGAGCACGCCCTCGCCTACGCCCGGGAGCGCAAGGCCTTCGGCCGCCCCATCGCCAAGCACCAGGTCATCCGCCACAAGCTCGCCCGCATGGCCACCCAGGTGGCCAGCTGCCGCACCCTCACCTACGCCGTCGCCGACCGCATGCGACGTGGGGAGCCCGTCCTCGCCGAGGTCGCCATGGCGAAGAACCACGCCACCGACGTGGCCCGCGAGGTGTGCTGGGAGGCGGTGCAGATCTTCGGGGGGATGGGCTACATGCGCGAGACGGTCGTGGAGCGCTTCGCCCGCGACGCCCGCCTGCTGCCGATCGGCGGCGGCACGCAAGAGATCATGAACGAGATCATCGCCCGGTACGGGCTGGGGCTGTAGCGCATGCATTCGTCGGAGATCGCCCACCCTGGGCCCAGCACCTCGTGGTTCATGTACTGGGTGGCGCGCCTGTGGATGTGGGTGTTCGGGTGGGACACGGAAGGAGACCATCCGCAGGTGGAGAAGGCCGTGATCATCGCGGCCCCCCACACGACCAACTGGGACCTCCCTCACATGCTCGCGGCGGCGCTGATCTTCCGTGTCCGCATCAGCTGGATGGGCAAGCACACGCTGTTCAAGCCGCCCTTTGGCTGGTTCATGCGCATGCTGGGCGGTGTGCCCGTCGACCGTCGCGCCCCCGGGGGCCTGGTCCAGCAGGTCGCCGACACGTTCGGGCAGCACGACAAGCTGCTCCTCGCCGTGCCCCCCTCCGGCACCCGGGGGAAGCGCCCCCACTGGAAGTCCGGCTTCTACTGGATCGCGCACACCGCGCAGATCCCGGTGGTCTGCGGCTACCTCGACTACCGCCGCAAGCGCGCCTGCCTCGGCTACACCTTCACGCCCACCGGTGACGTGAAGGCCGACATGGACAAGGTGAGGGCCTTCTACGACGGCGTGCAGGGCAAGTACCCCGACGCCCAGACCCCCTTCCTGCTCAAGGAAGAGCTTCCGGCCGCATCAGAAGACCGTGATGACGCCGGGAACGCGTAGCACGACGGCTGCTCGGCCCACCCGCTCGGTCAAGCCGTAGCCCAGCTCGAAGCCGATCGACCGCACGCGGATGGCACCGCCCACGACCGGCACGAACGACACATCGGTCGACAACGCGAAGGGGTCGTCAGCCGGTGCCGAGAGCCGCTCGTGCTGCGCCACGCCGCCCCACGCATCGATCCGGGTGGCCCACGACCCGCGCCCGATGCGCTGCCGAAGCCCGCCGTGCACCTCCCCTCGGAGGAAGCTCACCTCCCCGAAGCGGGCAGCAGCCCATCGTGATGCGAGGGGCAACCCCACCGACCCCTCGAGGACCACGCGATCGCGAAAGCCGAGCTCCAGGTGAGCGCCGAGGGACGTGTTGCCGCTGTCGTAGGCAGCGAATGCCAGCTCCAGCGCCACCGTGCCCCCCAGGGGCCCCTGCCCTCGGTGGTCGTCGAGGAGAGGTGCGAGGTGGGCGCTGCGCCCCGCGAAGCCCAGCGACTGCCCGGCCAGGCGCCGACTGACGATGGCGACCACCTCCCCTCGCTCGTCGACGATGGGCCCGCCGGAGTTGCCGGGGTTCACGGGCGCGGAGATCTGCAGCGCCTCGGTACCCACCGCCGAGACGATGCCCTGGACGGCACTGAACCGCAGCGTGCCGGTGTAGAAGCCCGCTGGCAGGTCACCCCCCGACGGGTGCCCCAGCGCCCAGATCGGCGCCCCCAGCTCGACCGTGCCCTCCGCCAGGGGCAGCCAGCCGCCCCCTGCCACGCCCGGAGCTGCCACCACAGCGAGGTCGCGCGCCCGGTCGACCGCGACCACCCTGCCCACCGCGTGGGTGCCGTCGCGGCGACGGACCCGCGGCCGCCCTCCCGCAGCGACACAGTGGTAGGCCGTCGCTACGGTGCCGTCTGCGTCGATGAGCACGCCAGCGCACGCCGTGGAGCCCTGCTCGATCAGCACGACCGCATCCATCCATGCGTCGACGGGCGCGGCCGCCCGCGCCACCCCCCACGACAGCGCCAGCACCGGGACAAGCATCCGCGCCATGCTACAGCAGCCGAACGACCCGCCGCATGGAGTCTCCGTGTTGTTGCTTCTGCTCGCCTGTGCCACGCCTCCTGCCGCCGAGGTGCCGCACGCCGACCCCGTCGAGGTGGCCGCCCCGGCCCCTCCGGAACCGCCCAGCGTCGCCGACCTGCCCCCGCCCGGCGAGCCTCGCTACGCCGCCAGTCACATCCTGATCGCCTACGAAGGCGCGGTCGACAGCACGGCCGAGCGCAGCGAAGCCGATGCACTGGCCCTCGCCCAGCAGCTGCACGAGCAGCTGGCGACCGGGGCCGACTTCGCAGCCCTGGCCCAGGCACACAGCGACGGCCCGAGCGCGCCCCGAGGGGGCAGCCTGGGAGTGTATGCCACCGGCACGATGGTCCCCGACTTCGAGAAGGCGGTCGCAGCGGCCGGCGTAGGCGAGCTCGGCCCCGTGGTCCACACGCCCTTCGGATGGCACGTGGTGCGGCGCGACGCGGTCGTAGAGGCGACGGCCGCGCACATCCTGGTGTCGTTCGAGGGGGCGTGGCGCAGCAAGCAGTCGCGCAGCCGCGACGAGGCGATGCAGCGCATCCAAGCTGCCCAGCGGGAGCTACAGCAGCAAGCCAAGCCCTTCGCCGAGGTGGCGGCGGCCTATAGCGACGACAACACCGCAGCCTCGGGGGGGCAGCTCGGCCGCGTGGCACCGGGGCAGATGGTGCCCGCCTTCGACGAGGCCCTGTTCGCGCTCGAGGTAGGCGCCGACTCCGACATCGTCGAGACGCCCTACGGCTTTCATCTCATCCGACGCCTGCCGTAGGCACCGCGGCTACAGCACGTCTTCGATGGCCCGCCGCACCTCGCCGTCGGTGACCGTCTTCACGCGGGTCGCCACCTTCATGTTCCGGTCGAGCACGAGCACCGCCGGATACTGCCCCTGACTGATGGCCGCTTCCGTCAGCCGATCGGGGTCGGCGAGGGTGGGCGCCTCGATCCCGAACGCGCTCGTCCACTCGTTGAGCTCTTCCACATCGACATCGCCGCCCTCCACGTCTTGCTGGAGGACCGTGACGTAGGTGAAGCCGTCGTCGCGGTAGTCGACCCACGTCTCCTGGGTGTGCTGGGCGAGCTCCTGGCACGGCGCACACCACATCGTGGAGATGTCGAGCAGCACCACGTCGCCGTAGAACTGCCACAGGCTGACCTCGTCGCCGAACTGGTCGACCAGCCGCAGGTCGGGGGGCACCTGCCCCTCCTGGTAGCCCTGGGCCACGAGGTTCGCTGGCGGCGTTGCCCCCTGCCAGGCGTTGGGCTCGGGCGCCTCCCACACGGCACCGTTGCTGCCCCCGGAGGTGTACAGCTCGGGCACACAGCCCGCTGCGACCATGGCAATGACAGCGATCCGCATCGGGCCTCCTACGTGCTCAGACATCACGTGCCTTCAATGTAGCGTCAAGCGACGAGCGGTGACGTTACGCCAGACCCCCTGCATGGAGACCCCGTGGCCCTCACCCGTGAGCAACTCATCGCCGACCTCCACGGTGCCGGCAAGCCCCGCGAGAGGTGGCGCGTAGGCGCCGAGCTCGAGCGTCACCTGCTGCGCCCCGACGGCAGCCCCCTGCCCTACTTCGGGCCCCACGGCGTGCGCTGGCTGCTCGAGCAGCTGTCGGAGCACGGCTACGAGCTGCACTACGAGGGCGACTACCCCATCGCCGCGCTCCGCGACGGCCACTCGGTCACCCTCGAGCCGGGCAGCCAGTTCGAGCTGTCGGGGTCGGCGGTCGACGAGCTGCAGCCGGTGCTCGATGAGGCCCAGCAGTTCACCGAGCTCGTCGACGGGCTGCTGGAGGGCACGGGCACCCGTCAGGTCGCCATCGGCTACACACCGTTCGCCGCCATCGAAGACATCGAGTGGGTGCCCAAGGGGCGCTACGTCGTGATGCGGGAGCACCTGGCCCGCACCGGCGCCCTGGCCCACGCGATGATGAAGGGCACCTGCGCCGTGCAGGCCAGCTACGACTTCGTCGACGAGGCCGACTGCACGCGGAAGATGCAGCTGGCCACCGCCCTGGGGCCCCTCACTACCGCCATGTTCGCGAGCAGTCCCTACAAGGAAGGCAAGCCCAGCGGCTACATGTCGTACCGCGGCCACATCTGGACACAGACCGATCCCGCACGTGCCGGGCTCCCCGACGCAGCGGCCGAGTTTTCGTTCGAGCGGTGGGTCGACTACCTGCTCGACGTGCCCATGATGTTCCGCAAGGGGCCCGACGGCGCCTGGGTGCCCGCCAACGGCCAGACCTTCCGCGACTGGATGGCAAGCGACCAGCCCCCCAGCTGGCCCGACTGGGAGCTCCACCTCACCAGCGTGTTCCCCGAGGTGCGCGTCAAGCACACCATCGAGGTGCGCGGCGCCGACTGCGTCCCCCTGCCCCTGGCGATGAGCTTCGTCGCGCTGTTCAAGGGGCTGTTCTACTGCGACCTGGCGCTAGAGCAGTCCACCGAGCTCGCCATGCGCTTCATCGCCCACGGAACCCGCGGCGAGCGCTTCGACACCGCCTGCCGCGACGGCCTGCAGGGCCTCGTCGGCAACCGCACCCTGGGAAGCTGGGCCGAGGAACTCCTCGACACGGCCGACCAAGCCCTCGGCCGCTGCGCCCCTGCGGACCGGCCCTGGCTACGCCCCCTCATGGAGCAGGTCGACACCGGCGAGAGCTTCGCCCGCACGCTCCTCCGCGAGCTCGGCGACGCCCCCACCCCCGACCAGCTCATCGCGGCCACCCACGTGCTCGGCCGGCGCTGAGCGCTGGCTCAGCGCATCCGCCGGCGCTGCCGCACGGCGCGCCGGACCTTCTTCGCCCCCTTCGAGATCCGCAGGTAGACCTTGCGACCTGCGGGCGCGTCGAGCTCGGCCCGAAGGCCCTTGAGGGAGGCGAGCTGGGTGCGCAGGTGGCGGAAGCCCCGCGCCGACAGGCCATCGGCCAGCACATCCTGCTGCAGCTCCTCGAGGGTGCGCGTGAGCTTCTTGAGCTGGCGCCGCGCCTTGCTGTGCGCCTCACCCCACTTGGCCTTGGGGGGCTCCTTGCCGACCTGGCTGCGTGCCGCCCGGGCCAGCCCCAGCCACCGCTCCAGCTCACGTGCCGCCTCCAGCCCGCGCGCCAGCCGCGCCGTGGGAGGCTCGGCGTTGGGCGGCACGAACTCGATGACCCCGGGCAGCGACCGGGCGAGGGCCGACTGGGCGACGCGAATCAGGGCCTGCGAGGTCTTCAGGTCGAAGCCGGTGAGGTCAGCGAGGCGCTCGGGGCCGATGTCGACCACCGCTTCCAGGCTGTCGACACCTGCCTTCTCCAGCTTTCGAAGGCGGGAGCCATCGATGCCGGGCAGGGGGTGATCTACCAACGCGTGTCGCACGATCGCCCACTCCATGAAACGAACAGGTGACAGGTTGGTGTATTCCCCTGCCCCCCTGCCGTCCACGGGCCCAGCTAGCTACGCTCGAACCAGCCGTCTTGCCGCCGCTTCTCGTACATCAGCAGCGCCGTCGCCACCGAGACGTTCAGCGACTCCAGCCCGCCCGCCAGCGGGATCGACACGATGCGCTGGCACTTCTCCCGCAGCTTGGGCGACAGGCCACGGCCTTCGGCGCCCATCACCAGCGCCAGGGGGCCGTCGAGCCGGGCCTGGCCCATCGGCTCGCCGCCCATGTCGGCGCCGACCGTGGGGATGCCCGCCTTCTTCAGCGTCTTGATGGCCGCGAACAGCGACTCACGCACTACCGGCACGACCTCGACCGCGCCCATGCTGACGCGCTGCACCACCGGCGACAGCGACGCCCCCCTGCGTGTGGGGATCACCAGCCCGTTCGCTCCGAAGCCGAGGGCAGACCGGAGCACCGCCCCGAGGTTGTGCTCGTACGACAGGCCATCCGCCAGGATCCAGAACGGCTCGATGCCCACGTCCAGCTGGTGCGACAGCAGCCCCGCGGCCGACCACACCGCGATCTCGTCGACCTCGGCGATGATCCCGTTGTGGACTCTGCCTTCCGCCATGCGATCGAGGCGCTTTCGGTCGACGCGGTCGATCTTCACCTTGCGGCGCGAGGCCAGCTCCAGGATGCGGGAGATGCGCGGGTCAGGTCGAGCCCCCGCATCGAGCCAGATCCGGTGCACATCGCGCTGACCACGCTGCAAGCACTCCAAGACGGGGTTTCGGCCCTCGAGGCGGTCGTGAGCCATCAGAGGAGGTTCGCAGCCAGCTCGGCGAGGGGGCTGCGCTCCCCCTTGCGCAGCGTGATGTGGCCGGCGATGTCGGCGTCTTTGAAGCGCTCGATGCAGTAGGTGAGGCCGTTGCTCATCGCGTCGACGTAGGGGTTGTCGATCTGGCCGGGGTCGCCGGTCATGATCACCTTCGTGCCCTCCCCCGCCCGCGTCAGCACGGTCTTGATCTCGTGGGGCGTGAGGTTCTGGGCCTCGTCGACGATGAGGTATTGCCGCGGGATGCTGCGGCCGCGGATGTAGGTGAGCGGCTCCACCTCGATGATCTTCTGGTCGAGGAGGTAGGCGTATTCGGGCTCCTTGCGGGTGGCCCCGGAGTGCTCCTGGCGCGTGGAGAGCAGCAGCTCGAGGTTGTCGAAGATGGGCTTCATCCACGGGTTGAGCTTCTCACCGATGTCGCCGGGGAGGAAGCCGATGTCGCGCCCGAGGGGGAAGATGGGCCGCGACACGAGCAACTTGCGGTAGGTGTTCTCGTCGCACACCCGCTGCAGGCCCGCAGCGATGGCCAGTAGCGTCTTGCCGGTGCCCGCCACGCCATTGAGGGTGACCAGGGCGAGCTCATCGTCGAGGAGCAGGTCGAGAGCGAACAGTTGCTCGCGGTTGCGCGCGAAGATGCCCCACACGCCCTCGCGGTGAGCGCCTACTCGGGTGGCCTTGCCCTTGCGCTTGTCGACCCGGACCATCGCCGACTTGTTGGAGGCATCGTCGGCCTTGAGGTGCAGGAACTCCTGTGCGTGCAGGGTGGGGTCGTCGAGCCGCTCGAGGGCGACGTAGCCATCGGCATACACCGCATCGACGAGCTTCACGTCGACCAGCTTGTCGCGCATGCCCGTGTACTGCTCGTCGACCGAAATCCGCGCGTTTTGGTAGTCCTCGGCGCTCACCCCCAGGGCGTCGCACTTGAGCCGCATGTTGGTGTCGCGCGTGACCAGGGCCACGTCGAAGTCGGTCGACAAGCGCAGCACGGATCGCAGGATGCGGTTGTCGTTGGTCTCGGGCCCCCAGGTGATGGGCAGCTCCGGGCCGTGGGTGGCGTAGTCGACCCGCAGGCGCCCGCCCCCGTGCAGCTGCACGCCCTCGCGCAGGCTCCCCCTCTCGCGCAGCTTGTCGAGGTAGCGAGAGATGGTGCGCGCGTTGCGACCCGTCTCGTTGAGGTCCTTCTTGAAGCGATCGATCTCCTCGATCACGGTCATCGGGATGACCACATCGTGCTCGTCGAAGACGAACAGCGACTTTGGATCGTAGAGCAGCACGTTGGTGTCGAGGACGTAGACGCGGGACGCGGGAGAGGGGGCCAAGCGGCGACTCCTGTGGTGGGACCGTGCGGGCAGCGGCGCCAGGCCGATGGCCTGACCACCGCGATGGGCTCAGCGGTCGACGTTGAGCGTGTAGGACCGGCTGTAGGGGCCGTTGCGGGTGCTGCCGACGCCGAACTGAACCTGGGGTCGGTCCATCACGACGGTGCCTGTCTGATCGGATCCGTTGCCGATGTACACGTAGTAGGTGCCGCCTGAGGCCCCCACCGAGTTGCTGCGCACCTCGACCTGGTTGGTGCCAGGCCGAAGCCACTTACCTACGTCGAGGATCTGCTGCGGCAGCCCGCTGCCTACGGTCTTGACCGGCGTGCCGTTGACGAGGATCTCGATGGTGTGGCCGACGCTGGCGTTGTCTTCCGTCACCAGCCACCAGCGGGCCGGAGCGACCCCACTGTTGGTCTGGGGAGGAGGCGTGGCCGGAACAGGAGGGCGGGCCCCCGCAGCCTGGGCTCCGACGGGGGCCGGGGGCGGCGTGCTCGTGGCCCCCGGTGGATCGACGACCTCGATCTTGTAGCCGGGTGCGGCCACCTGGATGTTGCCCGAGGCGTCGAACGTGATCGTCACGTTCTTCATCTCCACCCCTGCGATGGTGGCAGGGTCGACGAAGACACCGTTGATGTACAGCTGACCTGCGAGCGCGGTCGATGCGAGCCAAAGCAACACCTGTCCTCCCACTAGTACCTGGTGGACCCTACCAAACCCGGGCGGCGGGGTCGTAGTCCTCAGACACTGCTACGCTGCTCGGCCTCGGCCCGTGCACGTCGACGCTTCTCGCTCTCGGTCAGCGACTCGTCGGCAGGCGCCTCGTCGCTGTCGGGGACCGGTGCCTTCGAGCCGCCTGGAGGGCCGCCCACGTGCGCATCGGACACGACGAAGCGTGCCAGGAAGGGCTTGAGGTCTTCCATCACCAGGATCATCGGGCTGGCGACGAACACCGTCGAGTAGGTGCCGAAGACGATGCCGAAGAACATGGCGAGGGCGAAGTTGCGAATCACGGGGCCACCGATCGCCAGGAACATCGTGATGGCGAGCAGCGTCGTGACGGAGGTGGCGACCGTTCGCGTCAACGTCTCGCTGATCGACACGTTGATGAGCGACGGCAGATCGTTTCGACGGTAGCGGTCGCGGTTCTCTCGGATGCGGTCGTAGATGACGATCGTGTCGTTGAGCGAGTAGCCGACGATGGTGAGCAGCGCGCCGATCATCGGCAGGTTGAACTCGAGGCGGGCGAGGACGAAGATCCCGACCGTCAGCGACACGTCGTGGGCCAGGGCCAGCACGGCACCCGGCGCGAAGCCGATGTCGAAGCGGAACGCCACGTAGAGCAACACCAGGCCCAGGGTGGCGGCGATGCTGATGAAGCCCTGCCTCCGGAGCTCTCCGCCGACCTTGGGACCGACCGCATCGGTCGACAAGACGCTGAACTCCTTGCCATCGAGGGAGTCGGCGATGCGCTCCTTGATGCGCTCGGACAGGCCCGGCACCTGCACGATCACCTGGGTCGTGGACTTCCCAGGCGAGGCAGTCAGACCATCGAAGGTGGGCTTGAGTGCCCGAGCGATGTCTTGGTGCGCCTTGGGCTCACCGGTGTAGTCGATGACGAAGCGTGCCGACACCTCGGCCGACACCGCCATCGCCTCTACCCAGTCGGGGCCGAAGGTGGTGGACAGCGCCTCGGTCATCTCGGTCTCGAGCTCCTCCATGCCGAACCCGGCATCCTGGATGCGGATGACGAACTCGCCAGAGTCAGCCCCGTTGACGGCCTGCACCGCGTCGTCAGACAGCTGCATGGCCCGCAGCGCGGTGCGAACCTCACCGATGTCGGTGGGGTCTTCGAACTTCAGGTGGATCTCGGTGCCCCCCGTAAAGTCGATGCCCCAGTTCGGGCCGACCCCGATGAACACCGCCCAGCTGGCCACCATCAGCAGCGCGCTGATGGCGCCCGCGATGTAGCGGTAGCGGACAAAGTCGAACTGTAGACCGTCGAGGTAGCGCTTGATGGGTTCGAGCATGCGTCAGATCCTGAGGCGCGCGGCGGAGCTACGCGTGACCAGCTCCATCAGCGTGCGCGTGACGAACAGCGCCGACACGAGCGTGGTGATGATGCCGATGAGCAGAGTGACGGCGAAGCCCTTGATCGGGCCAGTGCCGTAGGAGAACAGCACGATACCGGCGATGGCCGTCGTGATGTTGGCGTCGAGGACGGCGACAATGGCCTTGTCGAAGCCCACGTCGACCGCCTTCCGCGGGTGGACTCCCAGTCGGAGTTCCTCCCGGATGCGCTCGTAGATGATGATGTTGGCGTCGACCGCCATCCCCGCCGTCAGCGCGATGCCGGCGATGCCCGGCAGCGTCAGCGTCGCACCGAACAGCGCGAGGCAACCGAGCACCAGCAGGATGTTCACCACCAGAGCGAAGTCGGCGATGAGGCCGGCGGACCGGTACCACAGCGCCATGAACACCAGGACGACGGCGGAGCCGATCCCGGCGGCCAGCGAGCCCGACCGGATGGAGTCTGCCCCGAGGGTGGCGCCCACGTGTCGCACACTGGCCACGACGACCGGAGCGTCGAGGGCCCCGGTGCGCAGCACCAGCGCCAGCGTCTTCGCTTCCTTCATCGGCTCGGCCGACGAGGACATCTCGATGCGAGCCGCGCCACCACAGATCCGCTCGCGAATCGAGGGGGCGCTCATGATCTTGTCGTCGAGAACGATGGCGAAGCGCTTGCCGACCGCCTCTCCCGTCACGTCGCAGAAGACCTGGCCGCCGCGCGGCTTGAACTCCATCGACACGTAGGGGATCTGGTTCTGGTCCCAGCCCACCCCTGCGTCGTTCACGTCGTTGCCGGTGAGAAGCACCTTGTTCAGCAGGGGCAGTGCGCGGAGGCGCCGCTCGCCTTCGGCGTCTTCGTCGTACTCCCACAGGATGATGCGATCGCGGTCGAGGAGCGCCTGGTTGCGATCCCACAGCCACACGTTGAGCAGCTCGTCGTCGAGGAACTGGTCTTCGGGAAGCGCATCGGCAGCCTTGCTGATGATCTCCTGTAGGACCGCATCGTCGAACTCTTCGTCGACCATACGGAACTCGAGGATGGCCGTGGTGCCGATGGCGTCGACCGCGGACTTCACATCGACCATGCCGGGCAGCTGCACGTTGATGCGGCCACCGCCCTTCTTGACGATGGACGGCTCCTTCACGCCGGTCTCGTCGACACGCTTGCGGAGGGTCTCGAGCACCTGCTCGATGGACTGATCCTCCACGCCCTTCTGCCGCGTCGCCGCCATCTCGTAGATGTGGATGGCCCCGTCGGACTCACTGTAGATGTAGTCGGACTGGAACTCCTGGCGCAGGAAGGCGGTGACGTCGGCGAGGGTGGCGTCGGAGCTCACCTCGATCTGCGGCTGCCCATGGACCGGCTGAGCCTGAAGGGTCAGCCCCTCCTTGGCGGCCCGATCGGCCAGGAACGTGGTGTCACGGGCGACCTGGCCGAGGACGGCCTCCTGCAGGTCGACCTGCAAGGTGAGATCGATCCCGCCCTGCAGGTCGAGCCCAAGGTTCATGGAGGTGTCGGGGAGCATCCCGAGGACCCACTCCGGCACCATCGAGGTGGCAACCTCGTCGGCGCCTGCGGCGTCGTCGGTCGCTTCGGCCGCTTCGACCTCCGGAGCCTCTTCGAGCTGGCCGGGCAGAGGCCCCGACACCAGCAACGCCCGTGCATCGGGGTCGCTCAGCGTCGTGCCGCCCACCTCGCGGGTGAGCTCCTCGAACAGCAGCCCTCCCTCGCCGGGGAAGACCACCCCGGTGATGGTGTCGTCGATCGCCACCAAGGCAGCAGGAACCCCGTCGCCGAGGGGCGCCGACAGCTTGGCGCGGAGCACGCCACCTTCGGCCGGCTGGACCTTGGTGATGGAGGCATCGAGGGCCACCTGCTCGGCCCCCACATCGGTGCGCGCGGCCCCTCGAAGGGCGTCGGACCACGCCGCTTGCTGTGGGGCCGGCAAGGTGCCCAGCCACGCCGTCACGCCCGCGGGGAGCCCGCTGAGATCGACGGCCGCTGGCGCCTCGCCCTCGGGCAGCGGCACGGCGAACAAGGCCCGCGCCCCCCGCCGGCTCGCCAGCCGAGCGATGTCGGCCCGGTCGGCGCCCGGCCCCAGATCGACGACGATGACATCGCCGTCGTAGGCCACGCCGGTCGTCGAGATCGACGCCGCGTCGAGGCGAACGTTCAGCGCGTCGGCGAGGGCATCCCCGTCGCCTCCCCGCACCTCGAAGGCCATGTCGAGATCGGGGCCCGCGGCCTCGGTGGTGTCGACCTCGCCCGCTGCCGTCTCCAGGCGCGACTCCAGGTCTTCCTGGAAGACCGTGGGCAACAGCACGTAGATCGACCCAAAGAGCAGGGCCATGATCCCACCGAGCCGCAGCCAGTAGATTCCTTCCACGTCGACTCCTACGCCGGCTTGCGCGGCTCGCCCTGGCGACGGGCGACCGCTTGCTTGTCGAAGGTGATGCGAGCCTTGCCCGCCTCGAGCACCACCCATTCGTCGCTCACCTCGACCACCTTTCCGTGCAGACCGCTGCTGGTCACGACGTGATCGTCTTTGGCCAGCTTCTTCAACAGGTCTTCGTGTGCGGCCTTTTCCTGGGACTGCGGGCGCAGAATCAGGAAATAGACCACACCGAACAGAAGCACCATGAAGAAGATGTCGCTAGCGTTCACAGGCGGCCTCATCGGGAGGGCCCCGACGGGGCCCGGTCAGAGCGAGCCCCCTCCCTATATGGCCCCCCCCGATGACGCCAACGCCCCCCAGCAATATGGACGGGGCCCATGAGTGCCTCCGACGACATCGACGCCGCGTGGTCCTTCGACCTCCCCGACGCCGCCATCGCCCGCTACCCGACCGAAGACCGGGCGGCGTCGCGGCTGATGTGCCTGCCCGTCGGGGGTGGTCTACCGCTCCACCATCACGTCCACGAGCTGCCCAGCCTGCTGCGCTCGGGCGACCTGCTGGTGTTCAACGACAGCAAGGTCCTCCCCGCACGGCTGCGTGGTCGCCGAGCCACCGGGGGCAAGGTCGAGCTGTTGGTCGTCGCCCACCAGGGTCGCCGCGTGCGTGCCCTCGCCCGACCCGCCCGGAAGCTACGCGTTGGCGACCGACTCGCCCTCACGGGCGGTCGCGAGGCTGAGGTCACCGCGGCCGCCGTCGAGGGTATTGTCGGGCTCGAGCTCGATCGCGACGCCGAGGAGGTGATGCTGGCCCACGGCGAGCTGCCCCTTCCGCCCTACCTGGGCCGTGCCGAGGAGCCGAGCGACCGCGAGCGCTACCAGACGGTGTTCGCACGCCATCCGGGGTCGGCCGCCGCACCGACGGCGGGGCTGCACTTCTCCCCCGCCCTGCTGGATGCCCTCGAACAGGCCGGGATTCATCGCACTCACGTCACGCTGCACGTCGGGCTCGGCACCTTCCGTCCGCTGCGGCCCGAAGACCTCGCCCGCGGCCACCTCCACGAGGAGCGCCGCCTGGTGCCGCCCGATGCGGTGGCCGCCATCGCCGCCGCTCGAGAGCGTGGCGGCCGGGTCATCGCCGTGGGCACCACCTCGGCTCGCACCCTCGAGTCTGCGACCCCCGAGGGCGAGCGGGTGCCCCAGGTCGTGGATGGGTCCACCGACCTGTTCATCCGTCCCGGCTATCGCTTCCGCACCGTCGACGGCCTGCTCACCAACTTCCACCTTCCCGGCAGCAGCCTGCTCATGCTCGTCGCTGCCCTCGTGGGGCGCGAGCGCCTGCTCGATGCCTACGCCACCGCCGTCGCACGCGGCTATCGGTTCTACTCCTATGGCGACGCCATGCTGCTCGTATGAGCTCGAGGCCAGCGTGGGCCTCGCCCGCGCCGGCACCCTCACCCTCCCCCACGGCGAGGTTCCCACCCCTGCCTTCATGCCGGTGGGCACCCGTGGCACCGTGCGGGGCATCACCAGCGGGGAGCTGGCTGATGTGGGGTCCACCATCGTCCTCGCGAACACCTACCACCTGTGGGTGCGCCCCGGCGCCGACCTCATCGAGCGGCTCGGTGGGCTGCACCAGTTCATGGGGTGGAGCGGGCCGCTGCTCACCGACAGCGGCGGCTACCAGGTGTTCTCGATGCGAGACCGCAACAAGGTCACCGAGCGCGGCGTGCGCATCCGCTCGCCGGAGGATGGCAACTGGCGGCTGCTCACCCCCGAGGTCGCCATCGAGGTCCAGGAGAAGCTCGGTGTCGACGTGGCCATGGCCTTCGACGAGTGCCTGGAGCAGCCTGCGGATCGTGACCGCACCGCTCGCTCGACCGAGCGCACCACCCGTTGGCTGCGGCGCTGTATCGACGCGCGGAAGCACCCCGAGCGCACGGCGCTGTTCGGGATCGTGCAGGGCGGGCTGTTCGAAGACCTCCGCGCCGAGCACGCCGAGCAGATCGCCGGGTTCGATCTGGAGGGCTACGCCATCGGTGGCCTGTCGGTCGGCGAGGTCAAAGACGACCTGCTGGCGATGACAGAGCTCGCCGCACGTCACCTGCCGTCGCACAAGGTCCGCTACCTGATGGGGGTCGGCCACCCCATCGACATCGTCGACGCGGTGCTGCGCGGGGTCGACCTGTTCGACTGCGTGCTGCCGACGCGCTCGGGCCGCCACGGCCAGGCCTACACCTCGGTGGGCAGGCTCAACTTCAAGAACCGCGGCTATGCGGAACAAGACGAGCCCATCGATCCCGCCTGCGACTGCCTCGCCTGCCGCACGGTCAGCCGCGCCTACGTCCGCCACCTGGTCAAGTGCGGGGAGTTGTTGGCCCGGCGACTGCTCTCCCATCACAACCTGGCGTACTACCAGCGCCTCGTGCGGCGCCTCCGCCAGGCCATCCTCACCGACGACGCCGAGGCCCTTCAGGCCATCCGCGCCGAGGCGGTGGTGGCGACCGCGCCGGTGGACCGCTCAGGAGGCGCGGGATAGCGGCGCCCCCTCCGGAGGCCGCATGTCGAGCAAGTCCCCTCGCCCCCCTGTCCGGCGCGCCGCTGGCGAGCCACGACGCCCCGAGCCCCCGCCCGAGCCGGAGGTGGCGGCCCGTCCTGCCCCTCCCGTCGCCCCGGTCCCCACGACGTCGGAGGCCGAGGCGCCCAAGCTCGGTACCGACGACCTGATGGCCCTCGCAGAGATGGACCCTGCCGAGCTCGCCGCCCTGATGGACGGCGCCGTCACCAAGGGGGCCCACGAGGTCGGTGACCAGGTCAGCGGCCAGGTCACGCGCATCGGCACCGACACGATCTTCGTCGACGTCGGCGGCAAGTCCGAGGGCCAGCTCGACCGTCTCGAGGCTCCCGAGGCGAAGGTGGGTGAGTCCCTCACCGCCTACGTCGTAGCCACCGGCGAGTGGGGCGTCGCCCTGTCGAAGCAGCTCCAGGGTCAGGCAGCCGCCGAGCTCATCGAGGAGGCTCATGCCTCGGGGGTGCCGGTCGAGGGCAAGGTCGTGTCGCGCAACAAGGGCGGCTACGACGTCCGCATCGGCACCGCCCGCGCCTTCTGCCCGATGTCGATGATCAGCCGCCTCCCCGACCTCGACCCCGACGCCTATGTCGGTCAGAGCCTGCCCTTCCGGGTCATCGAGACGGGCGACAAAGTGGTGGTCTCGCGCCGCGCCCTGCAGGAAGAGGAAGCCGAAGCAGCGGGCCTCGCGTTGTGGGGCACCCTGGCCGAGGGGCAACAGCATCGCGGCATCGTGCGCAACGTGCAGTCCTTCGGGTTCTTCGTAGACATCGGCGGCGTCGACGGCCTCGTGCCCAAGCGCGAGATCGCATGGGGAGGGGTGTCCGACCCACGCACCGCCGTGCAGCGCGGCCAGAGCGTCGAGGTGCGGGTCATCGAGGTCGACCACGCCAACAAGAAGCTGACCCTGTCGTGCCGCGACCTGGCCGACGACCCGTGGAACCGGGTCGGCACCGCCTTTGAGGAGGGCGGGCTGTACGAAGGCTCCGTGGTGCGCGCCGAGGCGTATGGCGTGTTCGTCGAGCTCGACACCGGCCTGCAGGGCCTGGTGCACGTCAGCAAGCTGCCCAGCGGCATGCCCCAGCCCGGAGAGCGCCTCCGGGTTCGCCTGCTGTCGGTCGACCACGATCGGCGGCGCCTCGACCTCGCCCCGGTGTCCGACGACGCCACTGCCACCATCGCCGAGAGCACCGAGGTGTCGGGGGTCGTCAGCGAGGTCCTCCACAACGGTGTGGTGGTGCAGCTCGACGACGGCCGCACGGGCTGGCTGTCGTCCCGCGAGGTCGACCTGGATCCGGGCACGGTGCTCGCGCAGCGCTTCCGCAAGGGTCGCAAGGTCACCGCCCGGGTGATGGGCGACCGTGGCGGCCGCGTGAGCCTATCGATGAAGGAAGACGAGGCCGGCGCGCAGTCGCAGTGGCGCTCCGCTGCGGCAGCCCAGCGCAAGAACGACAAGGGCTTCGGCACCTTCGGCGACCTGCTGTCGGGCCTCAAGCTCGACAAGTAGCCGCTACTCCCGCTCCCCGGCCACGTCGCGGAGCAGGTAGGCGCGGCGCTCCGGTCGGTCGTCGAACCGAGCCAGGGCGTGCATGAGCTTGGGCACCGCCGCCTCCACGCGCATGCCGCCCCCTGGCAGCGCCCCGGAGTCGCGCAGGGCCAGGCTGTTGGCGTAGACCCCGAGCTCCACGGTGCCGCCCCACTGGGTGACCACCAGCACCTCGACCCCGCGCTCGACCGCCGGGCCGAGCACCGGTGCGATGGCACGCTGCTTGGAGGGAAGCGTGCCCACCCCGAAGGCCGCGAGCACCACCCCGCGCAGCTGAGGGTCTTCGAGCCGCCGCGCCACCGTGTCGGGGCGAAGACCCGGCGTCACGTAGATGACGTCGACGTAGGGGTCGAACACCGGGCGGCAGAACAGCTCGCCGGTGGCGGGCCGGATGTGGGGCCGTAGGTTCACGTCGGTGCCCATCCGCGCGAGGGGCTCGATCCCCGGGCTCGCGAAGGCGCGGTAGCTGCGAGCATCGTTCTTGACGCTTCGGCAGCCCCGAAGAAACAGCCCGTCGAAGCAGATCCCCACCTCGGGCACCCCGCAGGTGGCGAGCTCGACCGCATCGACGAGGTTGCGTCGCGCATCGGTGCGAAGGGCGCTCAGAGGCCGCTGGGCCCCGGTGAGCACCACCGGCTTGCCCAGGCCCTCGAGGGCAAAGGCGAGAGCCGCCGCCGTGTAGGCCATCGTGTCGGTCCCGTGGACCACGACGAAGCCGTCGACATCGGTGTAGGCGTCACCGATGCGCTTGGCGAGCTTCGCCCAGACGGGAGGCCCCACGTCGGACGAGTCGAGGTTGCAGACGATCTGCACCTCGAGATCGGCCAGCTGGTTGAGCTCTGGGACCGCATCGAGGAGCTTCTGCCCGTACGCATCGGGCTCGAGAGGCGTGCCCGTCATGCCCAGGGTGCCCCCCGTGTGGAGGAGGAGGACCTTGCTCACGCTGGGTCTCCCCGGAGCAGCGGCATCGTCATGCACCGCGCCCCACCGCGCGCGCGGGACAGCTCAGAGCCATCGAAGGTGTAGACCACCCGGTCGTGGGACCGTGCCTTGCGCAGCGCATCGCTGCGGACGCCGGGGTGCACCGAGGCGGTCAACGCCACCGGCTCGAAGCCGAAGTCTTCGCGCAGCGTGCGGAGCGTGCGCACGTTGCGGCTGTACAGCAGGATGCGCCCCGGGCCGAGGCACACCGCATTCGCGCCGTCAGTCCACTGCTCACGCTGCTGAAAGCGCACGTCGCCCGCTCCCCCGCATGGCACCAGCTTCACCTCGTCACCCAGCTCCCGGCGCAGCACATCGAGCACGGTGGCGTCTTGCTCGAGCTGCGGCACCACCCCCCGCTCGAGGCGCACCACAGCAACCCCCTCCCCCTGGGCAATCATGGGGGCGAAGCCCAGGAAGAGCGTCTCGTCGATCTGGGTGAGCACCGTGTCGAGGTGCATCACCGAGCGCAAGGCGGGCATGAACACCGCATAGACCCGCTGCAGGCGGGGGAAGGCAGGAAACAGCTCGGTGTTCGCGATGTGCTCGATGGTCTGGGCGCTGGTGCGCTCGGAGCAGCCCACCAGCACCACCTCCGGCGAGATCACCAGCAGGTCGCCACCCTCGAGGCTGCGCAGGGCGGGATGCCGATCCCAGTCGGGAGCCTCGTGGAGGAGGGGGGCAGGCTGCTCCCCCCCATGGGTGAGCGCAAAGCGCACGATGAGCGACTCCCGAGCTCGGGCGTCGGTGGCCATGCGCCCCACGACGACCCGGTCTTGCACGGCGATGCACGGGTCGCGGGTGAACAACAGGTTGGGAACGGGCGGCAGAGCCATGCTGTCGATGCCGTCGAAGGTCTGGCGCAGCCGTGCGAGGGTCAGCGGCGCATCGGCGACCTGCTCCCAGGTCAACCCCTGGACCAGCGCCTTCGCCAGCTCATCGGCTCCCAGGTCTGCCAGGAGCGGGGCCAGGCCGGGCTGCGCTGCGCGGTCGGCGACTCGCTCCACCAGCGCCCGAACCTCCTCCTCGTCCGCGTGCGCCAGCGCGGCGCGCAACAGATCAGCGATGTCGTCGACCTCGGCTCCCTCGCTGGCCAGGATCTCGCACATCACGTCGTGCTCCTGACCGGCGAGATCCGGCGCAAGGATGTCGTCGAAGAGCAGACGGTCGAGCTCGAACTGCGTCATCCGCACGATCTCTGGCCCCGGACGATGCACGATCACGTGCTTGAGAGGCTCCACCTCGCTGTACACCCCTACTCTCATGCCAGCTCCCCACGCCTCGAGACCTGCGGATGATATCGTCCGCCTCCGGAGGGAACGTGGAGGAGATCCTCGGGCTGACGCCCACGGGCCGCGAACTACGCGACCCTGCAGCTCGGCTGCTGGAGGCCACCGACGGCGACGGTCGCCACTACACGGTGCTCTCGTTCGATCCGGCCCACCATGGTCACGCGGCCCTCACGCTCAACGTCGACCTCGTGCTGTCGTTCATGCAGTTCCCGATGGTGACCGGGCTCGTGGGGCTCGCGCACCACGACCTGAAGCAGGGGCTGTTCGCCTTTGGAACCGGCAGCGTATGGACTCTCGCCGAGATCGCGCGCGCCTTTAGCGACTTCGGGCAGGTGGTCGGCCTCAGAGCCGGTCTGGAGCTCGCGTGGCTCGCCGCGCAGGTGCTGGTGGAGGCCGGTGAGACGGGGCCCATGCAGGGGTGCTTCAGCCACGGCAACGTGTGCCCCACTCGCCTCGCGCTGCGCGCCGACGGGCAGGTCCAGGTCTTCGGGCACGGTCTCGCCCAGGTAGAGGTCATGCGGCATCGGGAGAGCGACTACCCCCTCGAGCCCGCGTCGCTGCGCTACTGCCCACCGGAGCGGCTGGAGGGTGTGCCCGAAGACGCGGCCGCCGACACCTACGCCCTGACGCTGGTGGTCTACGAGCTGATCACCGGCAAGCCCCTGCTCGACTCCCACGACCTCGAAGAGCTCACCCGCATGGTGGGGATGAGCGAGGGGGCCACTCTGCTGTCGCGCTCGAACGCCGGCCTGCCGCCCAAGGTCGCCAAGGTGCTGGCGAGGTCCCTCATCTACGACCCCGACACGAGGCTGTCGGGGCAAGACTACGTCGACGCCATCGGTGGGCTGCTGGCCAACGAGGCGCTGGATGGGCCCAGCCTCAGCGAGGTCGTGGAGAAGCTGCAGGGCCAGGGCAAGCAAGCGCTGCGCCGGGGCCGCAAGCTCGTCGCAGCCAAGTCGACCACCGCCTTCACCCCGGAGATGCTCGCCCAGCTGGCAGCGGAAGACGACGATGACGATGACGACCAGCAGGCGGCGCCGCGCTGGAGCAAGGTGAAGCGCTCCCGAAAGGGCTCCGAAGACGACGAGGCAGCCGCCGACGCGTCGTCCACGTCCGATGGGCCCAAGCGCTCCCGTCGGCGCCGAGAGGCGGCCGAAGCCACCCCCTCCGAAGACAGCGCCGAGCCCTCGTCGCGGCGGCGGCGGCGGCGGAGTCCCGAGGAGCCCAAGGTCGAGGCGTCCACCGCCGACGAACCCAAGCGGCGACGCCGGCGGGCCCCCAAGCCCGAGGCGGCGCCGGAGGCCGAGGCGGCGCCACCTGCCGAGCCGAAGCGTCGTCGGCGCCGCAAGGCCCCCGAGGCCGAGCCGGAGGCAACACCTGCCGCCGAGCCGAAGGCAGCTGCTGGGGAGGGTGAAGGTGAGGTGGAGTCGCCACCCGACAAGGCCGAGCCTGCCAAGAGCCGGCGGCGGCGCAAGCCCCCTGCCGAGGCCGAGGCCGAGGCGCCCACTCCGTCCCGTCGGCGTCGGCGCAGCCCTGCCCCCGCCGAAGAGCCGGCCGCCGAGTCCGAGTCCCCCGCCCCCACGCGACGACGCCGTGGCAGCGACGACGACGACGACGACGCGCCGCGGCGGAGGCGACGCGCCCGCCCCGACGAAAACGACGACGACGCACCGCCGCGGCGCCGCAGGAAGCGGTCAGCCGCCGAGGCGGCCGAGGCCGATGCAGCCCCCGACGACGACAAGCCGTCGCCGCGCCGCCGCCGCCGCAAGCCCAAGAGCTAGGCGAACACGACGGCAGCCCTCAAGGGCACGACAGGTTGTTGTTGGCCAGCATCGACCCGACATCACGCCGGATCTCGGTGTCGCCGAGGGCCTTTGCCTTGCACAGGTAGGGCTTGGCCTCCGCGGCGCGGCCCAGCTGCAGCAGGACGTAGCCCATGCCGTAGTTGGCATCCGCATAGTTCGCATCGACCTGCAGGCTCTTCTGGAACAACCCCACTGCCTTGTCGGGGTTGCTGGTCACCTTGCCCCAGCCCTGATCGGCGTACCCCTTGGCAGTGGGCGCCTTGGGCTTCGGCTTCGGCTTGGG
>CBDUIC010000011.1:0-100513 GCA_965367245.1 uncultured bacterium
CCGCCGCCGCCGCCGCCCGAGCCACCGGTGCCGCCGCCGCCGCCGCCGCCCGAGCCACCCGTGCCGCCACCGCCGCCCGAGCCGCCGCCACCGCCGCCACCGCCGGAGCCACCGCCGTTGCCGTTGCCGTTGCCGTTACCGTTGCTGCCGGTGCCCAGCCCGGAGTGCCCGGTGTCGACCACCCAGGCCGTGTCGGTGTCGGCATCGGTGTCGGCGTCGGTGTCGGTGTCGGTGTCGGCATCTGCATCCGTGTCGGAGTCGCTGTCGGCATCCGTGTCGGCATCGCCGTCCATCATCGTGCTGCCGCCGTCGATGACGACGCTGTCACCGTCGCCCTCGGACTTCGTGTCGTTGGAGCACCCGAGCGCAAGGACGAGGATCAGAGAAAGCATGCGGCCTCCGGACCCCCACTCTACTCCAAGGTCTGCCGCTTCGCTGGATTCACCACGCCCACGGAAGCCATCCCGCACGCTCTGGCGACTCCAGGAAGCGAAGGGCCTCGTAGTGAGGGTGCTCTTGTACCGGTTGCACCCACTTGTCTGCCTCGATGGGCGCGACCCGGGCTCGCGCCCAAGCAGGGACGTTGGGGGACCACTGTGCCCGCGCCATCACCCCCGACAGCTGTTGGATCACCGCCGGATGATCGGGGCGGTCGTCAGGCTCGTACGCGAGCATGCGCCACAGCAGGGCCCGCAACCGCTGTGCGGTGTCGGCGTCGGCACCCACCGGATCCATCCCCCGCAGGCCCTCCTCCAGCCGAGCCAGGTGCTGCCTTCGCTGCAGCGACAGCTTGAGGAAGCGCCCGCTGAGCAGCTCGAACAGCACATGCCCCATCGCGAACACATCCCCCTCGATGCGGTCGTCTTCGCCGTCGAGCCGCTCTGGTGCCAGGTAGCCGTGGGCACCGAGCACCATCGAGACCGTGAGCGACTCCTTGCCCGCCATTTCCCCATGCGCGATCCCGAAGTCGAGCACCTTGAGGACCCCATCCACCGACACGATCAGGTTTCCGGGCTTGATGTCACGGTGGATCACCCGCAGCGGGCGCCCGTCGGGGCCCCGCGCCCCCCACGCCGCATGCAATGCCTGGTGCGCCTGCCGCGCGAGCTCGCAGGCCTCGGGAGCGGGCAGGCCCCCAGGGTGCGCCTCGATGAGCTGGTCGAGGGGGGCCCCGCGGACGTACTCCAGCAAGACCACTGGGCGGCCGGACAGCTCCTCCATCCCGAACACCCGCACGATGTTCGGGTGATCGAGACACGCGAGCAGTCGGGCCTCGTCGCGCATACGCGACACCGCCTTGGGGTTGGCCACGTGCTCCTTGCGAAGCACCTTGGCGGCCAGCTCCCGCCCCGAGCCCTGGTCGCGCACCACACAGACCCAGCCGAAGGTGCCCGACCCGACGATCCGAAGAAGCTCGAGCTTCACCACGCCCCCATCGCGTTGCCCGGAACCCGGTAATCCGTCAGCTCCGCCGTGCCACCGAGGCCGATTCCTCGCCACATCGACGCGCGACCGCCCCAACAACCCACCTTGGCCCCACGGTCCGCGCGTGGTACGCCGGGTCCAATGTGGGACACCGTGCACGAGGCCTTTCACCGGCCGTCGTCGATCATCAACCAGCGCCTCACCGCGGCGATCTGGGCGCTCATCGTCGTCTCCCTGGTGCCCCTGGTCTGGGATGTCCTGGTCGGCACGGAGCAGCCTGCCAGCCTGCGGGCCTTCGACGACTTCGTGCTCGCGCTGTTCGCCGTGGAGTACGTGCTCCGCGTGGCGTCGTTCCGACCCATCGAGGTCGAGTTCTACCGCCACACACCCTTGGGCCACATCCGGGCGCACATCACCGGTCGCCTTCGGTTCATGCTCAACCCGATGATGCTCGTCGACCTGGTGACCATCCTCGGGTCGGTGCCCCTGCTCCGCGGCCTGCGGGCCCTCCGGCTGCTGCGACTGCTGCGCAGCAAGAGCATCCTGCGCTACGCCAACCCCTTCGAGGGCATGACGCGCGCCATCGAGGAGAACGCGCTCCTCTTCGGCTTCGGCCTGTCGGTGTTCTTCTCGGCCACCGTCGTGGGTGGCCTGTCGTTCTTCCTGACCGAGCGTCACCTCAACCCCACTATCACGAACCTGCCCGACGCCATGTGGTGGTCCATCGTGACCCTCACCACCGTCGGCTACGGCGACCTCACCCCGGTCACCGGCGTCGGTCGGGTCGTGGCGGCCGCGCTGATGCTGTCGGGCATGGTGAGCCTGGCCCTGTTCGCAGGCATCGTCGGCTCGTCGCTCATGTCCGCCGTCGTCACCCTGCGCGAGGAGCAGTTCCGCATGAGCCACTTCGTCGATCACATCCTGGTGTGCGGCTACGAGCCCGGAACCCGCATGCTTCTCGACACCCTCGCCCAGGAGCTCGACCTCGACCAGCACGATGTCGTGGTGTTCGCGCCCACCGAGCGCCCCGCCGACGTGCCCCCCACCTTCCGGTGGCTGCAGGGCGACCCCACCAAGGAGTCGGAGCTCGACAAGGCGAGGGTCGTGCACGCCGGAGCCGTCGTGGTCGTAGGGTCACGCCACGAGCTGCCCCAGCAGGCCGACGCGCGCACCATCCTCACGCTGTTCACCATCCGCCGCTACCTCAAGCGCCACGTCGAGTCCGAGCGTCGGGAGAACCCGATGTACATCGTGGCCGAGATCCTCGACGCCGAGAACGTCGAGCATGCCCGCACCGCAGGCGCCGACGAGGTCATCGAGACCACCCGTGTCGGCTTCTCCATGCTGGCCCATGCCCTCGAGGTGCACGGCACCGCCACCATCCTCGGCGAACTGGCCGATGTGAACGGCCACAGCCTGTTCGTCGGTCCCGTCCCAGAAGAGCTGCGGGGCCTGCCCTTCGAAGCGGTCGGCCAGGCCCTCAAGCGCAAGCACAACCTCATGGCCATCGGGCTGCGGGGCGCCGACGGCACCGACAAGCTCGCGCCGCGCGACGAGCGCATCTGCGACGCGAAGACGCAGATCATCTACCTGGCGAAGACACCAGTTCTCGGCTGACCGGAGCCGGGGTCTCCCGAGCCTGCGTGGTTCCGTCGCCGAGCTGGCTGGTGGTGTTGCTGCCGAAGCACCACCACTGCCGCGCCGAGGCCGCGCAGGTGTGCTGCTGCCCCGCCGCCGCCACCTCCACCCCCGACACCACCGGCACCGCCCGTGCGACCAGCTGGTCCTGGTTGTCGTCGACGCCGAGCTGCCCTCGCTCCGAGGCTCCCCAGCACCGCATGCCACCGCCACCGAGCACCGCGCAGGTGTGCCCGAAGCCCGCGGCCACCGACACCGCGCCCTGCACCGATCGCGCGGCCACCACCGTAGGCGACTTCCGCCGCGACCCGTCGCCCAGCTGGCCGTTCACATTGTCGCCCCAGCACAGCACCTCGCCCGTCGAGCGCACCGCACAGCTGTGGAACGCACCCGCCGCGATCGCTACGGCGTCGCCGAGGAAGGCCACCTTGCCGGGCCCCTCGTGGGCCGAGACACTCCCGCGGCCCAGCTGCCCCAGATCGTTGGCCCCCCAGCACTGCACCGCGCCGGTGGCCTGCAGCGCGCACGTGTGCCCCTCACCCGCTCGGATCTGGCGGACCTCGCTCACGCCCGGCACCACCGTGTCGCCAAGAGCACCGTGACCGTCGCGCCCCCAGCAGCGCACGCTGCTGTCGCCGCTCACCGCGCACCCGTGCGAGCCGCCCACAGCGACCGCCACCACCCCGTCGTAGCCCTCCTTGCGCACGGGGACCTCGCCCAGGCCCCAGCACCACAAGCTCCCATCCACCGCCGCCGCGCAGGTCTGCCCGCGCCCGCCCACGGCGACCTCGAGAATCGGCGGCAGCCCGACCTGCCGCTGGGCCACCTTGCGCGGCGAGCCCTCCCCGCGGAGCTGCTCCACCGTGGCGCCGCCCCAGCACCACACCTCTGCATCGAGGACCGCACAGCTGTGGCCCTGCCCCACCGACAGCGAGGGGGCCGCCAGGGCCGCGACCAGGGACATCATCCACATGGCGCACGCGTAGCACGTTACGAGGCGGCATGTCCGCGCCCATGCCGCGCGTGCGCGCCCTGCTGGGGCCCACCAACACTGGCAAGACCTACCGTGCCGTCACTGCCATGCTCGCTCACCGAAGCGGCATGATCGGCCTCCCCCTGCGCCTACTGGCGCGGGAAGTCTACGACCGCATCGTCGTGTCCCACGGCGAGCAGAGCGTCGCCCTGGTCACCGGCGAGGAGAAGCGCGTGCCACCCCAGGCCCGCTTCTTCGTCTGCACCGTCGAGGCCATGCCCATCTCCCGTCGGGTGGCCTTCCTCGCCGTCGACGAGATCCAGCTCGCCGGCGATCGCCAGCGGGGTCATGTGTTCACCGATCGGCTGCTTCACGCCCGAGGCACGCTCGAGACCTGGTTCCTCGGGGCCGACACGGTGCGCCCCCTGCTGCAGCAGCTGGTGCCCGAGGCCGAGATCGACACCGCCCACCGGTTTTCGGTGCTGCGCTACGCCGGCGAACGCAAGCTCACCTCCCTGCCTGACCGCACCGCCGTCGTCGCGTTCAGCGCCGACCAGGTCTACGCACAGGCCGAGCGCCTCCGCGCCGTCCACGGTGGGGCGGCGGTCGTGCTCGGTGCGCTGTCCCCACGCACCCGCAACGCCCAGGTCGCGATGTACCAGGCCGGTGAGGTCAAGCACCTCGTCGCCACCGATGCCATCGGGATGGGCCTGAACATGCACGTCGACCATGTGGCCTTCAGCGCCCTGCGGAAGTTCGACGGCCGTGGCTTCCGCTCGTTGCAGCCCGCCGAGGTCGGCCAGATCGCGGGGCGGGCCGGTCGCTACAAGCGTGACGGCACCTTCGGGGCCACCCGCGCCCTCGGTCCCCTCCCGGCTGACGTGGTGCAGGCCGTGGAGTCCCATCGCTTCGCGCCGCTCACCCACCTGTTCTGGCGCAACAGCCAGCTCGACTTCACGTCGGCCGACGACCTGTTGGCATCCCTGGCCCAGCCCCCGCCTCACGCCGCCTTGCGTCAGGTCCGTCACGAGGCCGACGAAGCGGCCCTCGAAGCCCTGGCTCGCGACGAGTCCCTCGCCGCCATGCTCACCACGCCCCGCGCCGTGGAGCAGCTGTGGGAGGTGTGCAAGGTCCCCGACTACCGCAAGTCGCTCACGGGGGCCCACGTGCAGCTGCTCAAGGAGCTCGCCCTGCACCGCGTGGCCGACGCACCCATCCCCGCGTCCCTCATCGAGGGGCGACTCGACCGCCTCGACCAGCCCGAGGGTGACCTCGAGACGCTGATGGCCCGCATCGCGTGGATCCGCACCTGGACGTTCGTGACCCACCAGCGGGGCTGGCTCGAGGCGCCCGCGGCCCTGCAGCAGCAGGCCATGCACATCGAAGACCGGCTGTCCGACGCGCTGCACGAGCGCCTCACCCGGCGGTTCGTCGATCGCACGCTGCTATACGTCGTCGGCGGCAAGGAGCTGTCGGGCGACCTCACCCTCGAGGGCGATCGGGTGATGTTGGGTTCGTGGCAGGTAGGCACGGTGGTCGACCTGTCCTTCGTGCCCGACACCGGCATGAGCCAGAAGAAGGTGCTGGCCGCCGTCCGGCGAGCCCTCGCCAGCGAGGCGCAGCGGCACGTGAGCCTGCTCGAGCAGGCCGCCGACGAAGCAATCACCGTCGATGGCGACGGCCGCGTCTGCTTCGGAGGCATCGCATGGGCGACGCTGAAGCCCGGCCCGACGCTGCGAGAGCCTACCCTTCGAGGGCGCCCCCTCGACCTGCTCGACCCCGCCGCGCGAGAGCGGGTGCGGGCGCGGCTCTACTCATGGCTGCGGGCCTGGGTCGGGGCTCTGCTGGCCCCCCTCGACCGAGGCCCGCGAGCGAAGCTCGGGCCGGCCGGCAAGGGCGTGGTCCACCAACTGGAAGAAGGGCTGGGGGTGTCCGACCGGCGCCACCTGGTCACGGTCGAGCAGCTCGACGACGACGACCGCCGCCTCCTGGCACGCCTCGACGTGCGGATCGGCACGCGCTCGGTCTACGTGCAGAGCCTCCTCAAGGGCGACGCCATGGTGCGTAAGGCGACCCTGTGGTCGGTCGCCAAGGGCCTGCAGCCCCTGCGCCCGCCCCCCGCCAACGGGCCCACCAGCCTCCCCGCTGAGGGAGCCGACGGCGCCTTCCTCACCTCCCTCGGCTACCGGCGGCTCGGTGCCCGCTACGTGCGGGTCGACATCATCGAGCGCATCGCCGCCCACGCCCGCGACTGGGCCCGCGGCAACGAGCCACGCCCCCTCGACAAGGTGTTGAGCTGGCTGGGTGCCTCGCCAGAGGAGGGCATCGCGGCCCTCGAGGCCCTCGGCTACCGGCTCGGCGAAGCGAGCGAGGAAGCCCCCGACAGCTATCCGTTGACCAAGCGCCCCCCTCGCGGGCGACGCGGTCGTCGGCGCCGGCGGTGAGCGAGCTCGCAGCGGTGCTGCAGACGGGGCTTCCCGAGAGGATGCTGCTGCTGCTGCTGTTCCTGGTCGTGCCAACGGCAGCCCTCCCGCGGCAGCGCTGGCCGAAGGCTGCGGCCACCCTCCTCGTCGGGAGTGCCGTGGCCGCTGTCGCCCTCGGGGTCTACGCCGGCTTCATGCGTCTGGCGTGGCTCGACCACCAGCTGCTGGAGACCCCGCTCCGGAAGCTCGCCGGGCAGCTGGCCTTGTCCCGGGCCCAGGCCGCCTCGGTGCTCTGGCTGGCCCAGGTCGTCGGCGCAGCCCTCCTGCTGGCCTGGCCCGCCACACCTCCGAGCACGGGCCGGCGACCGCTCTACGTCGTCCTGGTAGGCATCATCGGCATCGGTGTGATGCTTGGGACCCCTCTCGGGGTCGTCACGGCGGCAGGGGCCTCGGTCACCCTGTGGCTGGCGCGGCGGGAGGCCCGCGGGGCCCACGGCGCCGCGGCCCTGCTGCTCTTGTCGTCGCTCGCCCTGGCCGCCGAGTACCAGCTGCACCACGTGTTGCTCCTGGCGGACCGCGCTGACGCCGCACAGTGGCCATGGGCCTGGGGGGCCCGCTGGCTGAGTGCCGGGGCCGCCCTCGTCGGGCTCGCCGTCCTCGCTCGGGCCATGGCGTCGGCTCGGTGGGCGGCAGCCCTCGCCCTGGCGCCGCTGCTGGTCGTTCCCGAGGGGCTGTCCACGAGCCGATGGGCTCCGCCCTTGGCCGTTGTCGGGCCGCTGGCGAGGTCCCCAGGGGACGCCACGGATCGCGTGGTCGGCGGCTGCGTGCACGACCTCGACCCGCCCGACGCGGCCCCCCTGGCCTTGCCCGCCCGCCTGCCGCTGGAAGGCCTGCTCGGCTGCGACGCACCGCCGCAAGGCCCCTACGAGCAGGTGTGGCTGGCACGACCCGACGCGCCCGCACAGCGCCTGACCCACCCCGTGGATCGCGCCGGGGTACGGGTCCTCGCCACGCGCCTCGCCCCGGTGTTCGGGCCGCTGGAGGGCTGGTCGGTGGGGCGATGGGCCCTGCCCCAGCTGCGCGCGGCCGGCACCCAGGGCCCCGGAACGCCCACGGTGGCCTACACCGCCTGGCTGCAGCTGCACCCCCAGGCTCGATGGGTGCTCCCCGAAGGCGAAGTCCACCGACCCTTCGACGAGGAGGCCGTGGCCGAGCTGCTGGGTGGCCATGCGCGGGTCGATCTGGCCATCGACCCCTCCGGGCTCACCGTCGCCGAGCTGCTGGGGGCCTGCGACCGTGCCCTGCGCGCCGTGCCTGTGGGGCTTCGCTGCGGCGTGGCCCTCGGGAAGCCCGACGAATGGGGGGGAACCGAGCCCGTTCCCTGAGGTCTGTCGGTCTGTAAGCTCGTGGCCCGGAGGCCGTTGGCTGGGCAGGAGGTCGACGATGCGACGCTGGATGTGGACGATGCTGCTCACCGGGACCGCGATCGGCGCCGCCCTCGTCGCTCCCCCCACCGCACGTCAGCTCGCCCCCGAGGCGGCCGAGCCCGCCGAGCCCGAGCCCCCCGCCCCGCCGTCGGTGCGCGACACCATCGACGAGTCGTTCTGGATCGACGCAGTCGACTGCGGCATGGGCTGATCGCGCAGGGGCAGGGCCCACCCGCAGCACAGCACCGCGGCCGCCGGCACACATCCGAGGGGCGCCAGCTGGTACAGGATGCCCCACAGCAGGCAGGTCGTGACCAGAGCGGGCACCGCCCCCTTTCCCCCGCGCGTGACCACCAAGGGGCCCACAGCGGCCGCGAGGGCCAGCCCCGACGCCGCTGACGACAGCCACCCGGCCACCAGCAGCCCCACCGCCACCGCCGTGGCCGCCGCCAGGGGCGCTGCCCCCGACCAGGCGTGGTCACTGCGCCCCGCCGCGCGGTCGAGGGACCACGCGGCGCTGCCCCCCGTGAGCAGCGCCAGCCCCGCCACCCACCACACCACGCCCCCTGCGAACCACGAGGGCTCCGGCCGCACCAGGGCGGCTCCCCCCCCCTCGACCCCCCACCACATCCCCCCCAGGGCGAGCCAGGTGAGCCCGCCCGCCCAGCGGGTGTGCCAGCCCAGCAGCCAGGCCGCCGACCCGGCGTAGACCACCAGCGACAGCGCCATCACCCACGGCCTGTCGAGGTGGTGCGGCAGGCGGAGCGGACCGGCGAACTGGCCCCACACCAGGGCGACGACCAGCACCCGGCCCAGGGCAGCTCTGCGGGCCGCCGGCTCCCCGTCGGTGCGGCCCATCTCGACCGCCACCCGGTCGGGATCGAGGAAGGCCAGGTAGAGCACCAGCATCGTCGTGGTGAACGTGACCACCGGCAGCTGGTGGTAGACCGCACCGTGAAACACCGCTCCCACCGCCAGGGCGGGGAGGCGAGCCCGAGGCCACCAGGGCAGCACCACCAGCCCCCACTCGACGAGCACCGTCACGACGGCCAGCAGCAGACACAGCCAGCCCAGCCACGGCCCGAAGGGATCGGAGCCGAACACGGTGTAGCGGTAGACCTGCTCCAGGCGCTCCCCCGACAGGAACCCCAGGTTGGACTTCTCGAAGGCCCCACCGGCGTACATGACGCTGACGAGCAGCGCCACGAGGTGCTGAGGTGCCAGCCAGATCGTGCCCTCCGCACGCCCCGCCAGCCACCGCGGCGACAGCGACGCGTCGAGATCCGCTGGAGCGAGGCAGATCAGCGCGATCAACAGCGCCTGCACATGATGACTGGCCAGCGCCTCCAGGTGGTGCGCGTGGGCGAGCCAGCCATAGGCCCCTGCCACGGCCACCGCGCTCAGCACCGCCCCCAGCGATGCCCGCCAGCCGACCAACAGCAGCGTCGAACCCACCCAGAAGGTGACCGCCAGCACCGCCCAGGCCGCCGACTCCACCCGGTGCAGCGCGAACGTCACCCCGAAGCGCGACCACAGCTGCAGGGCCACGCCGATGCGCAGCAGCGCCAGCACGCGGGGGCTTCCCCGGCCGTCGACACGAGCGCCCACCCAGGCGGTCAGCGCCGACACAGCGGCACCTCCCTGGCCATCGCGGCACGCCAGCCTCCCTCGGAGCCGCAGCGAACGTCCGCGCGCAGATCGGCTCCCGGGCGGGCCTCGCACAGCCGCCGCGCCTCGGCCATCACCTCGGCGCGGCCGAGGAGGTTGCGGGTGGACGACGCCTGTGCCCACCACGGAGGTCGCCCGAGGACCTCGCTTCGGTCGAGGGCCACGTCGCCTTGAGACGTGCGCTGCACCCAGTGGACCTCACACAGGCGCGCGCCATGGCTCGTGTACATGAACCAGCCGGGAAGAACCTTGCGGCGCTCCCCGCCCAGGTGCTCCACCGCCGCCCCGCCCACGAGCCACGCGGCCAGCAGCCCCACCCACGCCCGGCGGGCTCCCGCCCGATCGAGCCAGCTCACGGGCGCGCGACCGGCACCGGGCGCCCCCACTGCTGCGTCACGTCGACGGCGGCCCGCCAGGAGCGCTCGTCGACCCACCAGCCCGGGGCCACCGCCTCCAGCTGCGACCGATCGTCGGCGCGGGCCGCGGCGTACAGCGCCTGCTGCACAGCCACCGGGTCGAGCTCGGGCCACGGAGGGGCCTGCGGCAGGCCTCGCGCGGCGCGCACCGGCCCAGGCTCGTCGACGACCGCCCGGAGCCTGCGCAGCTCGGCCTGCAGCGGCGCCACCGCCTCGACCGTGCCCCGCAGGCGCTCCCACACCACCACCTCCAGGTTCGGGCAGCGAGCCAGGGCGTCGGGCAGCAGCTGCCACACCTCGTCGGGGACCGGGCCGTCGTGGGTGTCGCGGCGCAGATCGCCGTCCCACGAACCCCCCGCGATGTGCAGCTGCTTGACCCGATGCAGGGGCCAGCGCTCCAGCAGCGCGACGGGGTCGAGGCCCTGGTTGTGGGCCCCACACCACAGGTTGTGCAGATCGAGCAGGAGGACTCCGTCGGGCTCGAGCATCGCGTCGACCAGGTCGGGTTGGTGCAGCACGTCGGCCTGCGACGCGGCCAGGGCCAGGTTCTCCAGCCCCACCGGCACCTGCAGCTCGTCGGCGAGCCACGCCAGGTGGTCGCGCACCAGGCTCACCAGGCGGCGGGACGCCGGGAGCGGCAGCGGGGCTGCCTGCCAGTCACCGACCCTCGCACAGCCGACGTGGTCGGTGAGCCAGCGCACCGGCCAGCGCTCCACCGCTGCACGGGCCCGACGGATCCAGCCTCTAGCCACCGCGTCGCGCGGCGAGGTGTAGGGCGAGGCCATGACCCCGTGGCCCACGAGCCTGCCGGCGGCCGACGCCTCGTCGAGGACCGAGACGAAGGCCTCGGGCAGCTCCCCGGCGAACACCTGGTCGACCGTGAGCTGCAGCATGCCCAGCGTGCCGTCGTGCCACAGCGGCGCTACGGCGTCTCGCACGTCGGCACGGCGGGGCCACACCGCCCCCGCGCACACGTCAGTAGTCACGTACCTTGCCGCGCAGCTTCTTCTTGTCGCCGCGCTGTTTCTTTCGGTCGACTCGCTTGGCCTTGGCCCGCTTGCTCGGCTTGGTCTTGCGGCGAGGACGGGGGGGCCGCAACGCAGCGTAGACCGCCTGCGCCAGGCGCTCACGAACGGCCTCGACGTTGCGGTGCCTCGACCGGTGCTGGTCGCTGGTGATCACCACGTCGCCATCGGTGGTGATCCAGGACGGGTGCGCCTCCGACAGCCGCTGCTTGGCCGCCGAGGACAGCGACGTGCTCGCCGACATCGCCCAGCGCAGCCGCGCGCGGGTGTCGGTGGTGTTGACGTGCTGCCCTCCAGGCCCGCCCGACCGGGAGAACTGCAGATCGAGCTCGCTGGCGGGGAGGGTCACGCGGTCATCGACTCGCAGGTCGTCGCTCATCCGTCGGTCGCTCCCCACACGCTGCCCGCGTCATCGTCGCTCTCCTCGGTCGTTCCCCAGGGGGAGGACGGCTCCGGTGCGGAGGCGGGCTTCACGGTGGCTTTCGGGGGGCGCGCCCGCGCAGCCGGCGTGGGCGCCGGCGCGGGACGGGGCTTTCGCTGGACCGGGACGGGCGCGGGGGCAGGGGTGGGCAAGGGGGCAGGCCTCGGAGCGGCTGTGCGCTCGACCTCGGGCTCGGGCTCGGGCTCGGGCTCGGGCAGCCCCTTCGCGAGCCCCTCCTCAGGGGTGACCTCGACCGGCGACGGCTCGCCCCCGCCATCGGTCGTCGACAGCGTCGCCCAGCCCACAAGACCCAGTGCTCCGATTGCCAACAACAGCAGCACCACCAGCGCCAGCACGCCTGCCCACAGGTAGGCGGCAGGCCGCCGCTTGCGCACCGGGCGTGCGCCGAACCCCACGGCCTCGTCGTCATCGATGGCCCAGTCGTCGAGGGTGTCGGTGGCTCCGGCGAGCACCACCGGCTCGATGGTGTCGTTGGCCGTGGGGCCGGGCTCCTCGCTTGGCGGCGGTGCCGTGCCCGGCTCGTCGACTGGCGCCGAGGGGGCCTCCGCCTCCCGCGCCCGGACCGGAGGCGGGGTCGTCACCAGCGTGACCGGCCCCTCGATGCCCTGGCGCGCCAGGTTGGCGGTGATGGCCACGGGGGCCGCCGTGCCGGGCACCGGCGAGCTCGTCGGCGGCAGCGATGGCATCGGGGGCGGCGACGACAGCAGCCTTCGGCGGGTGCGGCCGGCGGGCGTGGGGGCGCGCACCGCGGGCATGGCGGGCGCCACCGCCTCGGGCTCACGCTGCCGAGCAGGCGCAGGAGTAGCCGACGCACGAATGGTGCGCGGATCCGGTGCATCCCACGGCTCGATGGTGTCGTCCCCCGCCAACAGCAACTCCTCGGCCAATGTACTTCCTCCGGCTGACCTACGCCCACGGCGCCCGCGTGCGAGCCACCTCCAGCCCCCACACCACCGTTCGACGCGCCCACCGCAGATCCCTTCGCCACCCCGGCGGGCGTCTCGGCTGAGTCCCCCCTTCCAGAGGCGGGGCCGGGGGCAGGTGTCGGCAGGGGGTCGAAGACAGGTTCAAGGGCGGTAGGACCTCGCTGATCTCTCCGTAGGGCGTCGTCGCTCGCGCCCACATCGAGGGGCGCTCCCGGAGCGCCTCGCCGAGGGTGCAGTACGCCACCTCCCACCCCGACGCCGCCATGGCCCAGCCCTGCGGGCCTCGCTCCCACACCGCATCGCTCGCCACCTGCCTCGCCGCGGGGCCTCGACGCCCCCGCGGCGCGCGGTCGACCCCACGGAACAGATGATCCTGTAGCCACAAGCTCGTCATGGCCAGGCTCGCGTCGACCACCCCACCCTCCCCGCCGTGCAGCGCGCACAGGGCACCGAAGGCCGCCGCGAGCCCGGTGCACAGGTCGTGCACCGCCAGCGGCAGCAGCTCGGGACGGTCGCCGCCGTAGTCGAGCTGAACCCCACAGGCCGCCTGGATGGTCTGCTCCCACCCGCGCCGGCCCGCCCAGGGCCCCGACTGCCCCCACGCCGACACCGCGACGACCACCCCCGCGTAGGCCTCGGGGAGCAGGCGCTGAGCCGCGTCGCCCGCCAGGTTGTGCACCACGACGTCGGGCCGCCAGTTGCCCAACAGCTCGGTGAGGGTGGACCTCCCAGCCGGCGTGGACAGGTCGACCCCCTCGGACCGCTTCCCGACCTGGAGCATCGCGTGGAAGGCCCCCGCCCACTCGGCGGTCAGCCGCGGGTTGTCGAGGTGCAGCACGTCGGCTCCCAGCCAGGCCAGGGCGCGCCCTGCCGCCGGCCCCGCTATGACCTGGCTGAGGTCGAGCACCCGCAGCCCCTCGAGCGGCAGCGCTCCTCCTCCGTCGCGCGACACCGGGGTGCGCGCCGACCACGGCGCGGGGGCATCGAACGAGCGTGGCTGCGGAGCTGGCGTGCTCGGCGTGCGCACCAAGGGGCCGGGCAGGGCTCGCCGACCTACCCTGGGGTCGGACAGCTCCACTACGTGGCCGGCCTCGCGCGGGTGCCCATGGTCGCGCCAGGCTCCTCCGGTGCGCACCGCGACGGCGCACAGCCCAGCCTCCGACAGCACCCGCTCCCAGTCGGTGGCGGTGCGCCGAGCGAACAGCTCCCGCAGCAGCGCCCGGAGGCGCTGGGCCTCGGCCACCGTCGCGACACAGCTGGGGTCGCTCCAGGTGGCGGGTCGCATCGTGTCGCGCAGGGCGTCGGCCTCGCGGCGCAGCCCGTCGCGCTCCAAGAACCGAACGAAGCGCTGGATGTGGTGTGGCAAGCCCAGGTGCACGTACAACCAGCCCCCGCGGGCCGGGTAGGCCGCGACGAAGGGACTGGCCGCCCACTGAAGCGGCGACCAGCACCGCGGCGGGTCGTGGGTGAGCAACACCGCCAGCTCCTGGGCGAACAACCCCGCGTCGAGCTGGGCCACATCGACCTGTTGTGGCCCCTCCCCCCGCGCCTCGGCCCGCAGGGCGGCCAGCACCCCGCACGCGCCGACCAGGGCGGTCACGGGCGCCGCGATCGCCACCGGAGGCACGCGCGGCGGCCCGATCGGCGGGTGATGGACGGCGCTCGCAGCCTCGGCCAGCTCCCCGCGGGGGCACGCGGCCATGGGGTGGTCGTGGGGGAACGGAGGGAGCCGGACATGCACCCGGCCCTCATCCGCCGGCACCTCAGGCCGATCGTCGATCAGCACCGCAGCCCCCTCGATCCACGGGCCCGCGTCGACCACCACGACCTTGGACCGATCGAACACCGGGTCGCCCAGGCCATCGGCCCGCTCCGCGACCACCTCAGCCCCCTGCTCGGCGAGGAGCGACCCCAGCCGCTGGCCGACCTCGCCCACCGAGCGGTCCACCACCCGAAGCCCACGCAGCGACATCGCCCCTCCCGGCACCGAGGTATCGCCCGACGCCTTCCAGCGACAGCCGCAGCCCGATACGTCGCCCCCATGTGGACCCTGCTCTTCGCCGCCTGCACGACCGCCCCCCCCACGCTGACGCCCCAGGGCCCGCCGGCGCCGCTGGCCGACACCGAGGCCTGGCGTCGTACCGCCCCCCTCGAGGGCATCGAGCGGCTGTTCGTCGGGCCCTTCCGGTGCAGCCTGCCCGGCGGCGACGTGGCCGACTTCCACCCCAACGGCATGGTCCGGACCGCGGCGGGGGGCCGTGGCCGCTGGTCGCAGGCGGCGGGGAACTTCCAGCTCGAGGGCGAAGGGCTCGCGCTGGAGGGGCCCTATGAGGGATGGTCCCAGTCGGGCGCCTGGATGCTCGCCACACCTGAAGGCGCGCTGGGATGCCGTCCTGGGCACGAAGGGGAGGTGCCTGCGGCGGGGCCCTGGCTGCGGGTGCGCGACGGGGGGGGTCCCATGGAAGAGGCTGGGCGAGCCCTCACCGATGCCTCCCTGCCTCTCGTCGTGCAGCAGGGCACCAGCGACATCGGAGGTATCGCCCTGCGACATCGCCCGGGCTTCGATCCCACCGAGCTCGGCCAGCACCTCGCCGACCAGCTGCAGCAGCCGGTGCGCCTCGAGGTCGTTCCGTCGCTTCCGAGCCCCTACGAGCTGGTCGTCGGCGACTGAGGGCCCTCCTGCACCTCGATGTGCCCCACCCAGCGAACCCGCACCGCCAGCTGGGGGCGCCAGGTGGTGGCGGCCAGCAACAGCACACAGCCAAGCACGCCCACCGCCGACAGCATCGGCCGCCAGCGGTCGGGCCCAATGCCCGCCAGGTCGAGCCCCCACGCGAGAAGGTGCAGCCCCAGGGCCCAGGCCACCCCGACCCCCAGCCAGCGAGCCCCGCGGGAGGGCCCTCGCGCGCCCGCGCCCAGACCGCACAGCAAGGCACTGGCCCACAGGGCCACCCCGACCATCGACGGGGGACCACCCCACAGCCAGCCGACCCCCGCCGCCCCGACGACGACCGGCACCAGGTCGCGCCATGGCGCCAGGATCCAGGCGAGGGCGGCGAGGCCCGCGACGAGGGCGGCGGCGAGCACGGGAGCGGGGGGCAGCGCAGCGAGCATGGCGCAGTGTAGCAGCGGACGCTACGAGGCCCCTCCTGGAGGCAAGCATGGGGACCGCCGAACAGATCACCCGGGTCGAGTCGTTCCAGACCCACCCCTCGCGCTACCGCCACTGGCACCTGACGGTCGACGGTCCCGTGGCCACCATGACGCTCGACGTCAAGGAAGACAACGGCCTGCGCGCCGACTACGAGCTCAAGCAGAACAGCTACGACCTCGGCGTCGACATCGAGCTCAACGACGCGATCGAGCGGCTTCGCTTCGAGCACCCGCAGGTGAGCGTGGTGGTGTTCACCTCTGCGCAGCCCAAGGTGTTCTGTGCCGGCGCGAACATCAAGATGCTGGCCAGCAGCACCCACGCGTTCAAGGTCAACTTCTGCCGCTACACCAACGAGACGCGGTGTGCCCTGGAGGATGCCTCCGCCCAGTCGGGGCTCAAGAGCATCGCGGCCTGCAACGGCACCGCGGCGGGGGGCGGCTACGAGCTGGCCCTGGCCTGCGACGAGATCCTGCTCATCGACGACGGCACCTCGGCGGTCTCCCTTCCAGAGGTTCCCTTGCTGGGCGTGCTGCCCGGCACCGGCGGGCTCACCCGCCTCGTCGACAAGCGCGCTGTGCGCCGCGACGTCGCCGACCTGTTCTGCACCAAGGCCGAGGGCTTCCGCGCCCGCGACGCCAAGAAGTTCGCGCTGGTCGACGCGACCTTCCCCCGGTCCAAGTGGGAAGACGGGGTAGCGGCCCGGGCGAAGGCGCTGGTGGCCGACACCCCGCGGGCCACCGAGGGCATCGACCTCAGCCCCGTGGCCAGCGAGGTCCTCGAAGACGGCAGTCGCCGCTACCGGCACGTCCTCCTCGACCTCGACCTCGTGCAGCGGGTCGCCACCATCACCGTCATGGCCCCCGAGCAGCCCGCCCCCGCCTCCCCCGACGCGCTGCGTGCGGAGGGCGCCTCCACCTGGAGCATGGCCGCCTTCCGCGAGCTCGAGGATGCGCTGTTCCACCTGCGGTTCACCCACGACGAGATCGGCCTGATCCTGCTGCAGACCCGCGGTGACGCGGCCTCGGTGCTCGCCCACGACGCAGCGCTGGCCTCCTTCGGCGACGACTGGCTCGCCACCGAGATCCGTCTGCTGCAGGCCCGCATCCTCCGCCGCGTCGACAACACCGCGCGCTCCTTGTTCGCGATCATCGACGAGGGCAGCTGCTTCGCGGGGAGCCTGCTCGAGCTCGCCTTCGCCGCTGACCGCTCCTACATGCTCGAAGACGAGGATGGGGCGGTCACCATCACCCTCAGCGACGCGCAAGCGGGCGCCTTCCCGATGTCGACGGGCCTCCCACGGCTGGCCGCGCGCTTCGCCCAGGCGCCCGACGACGCGCAGGCCGCCCTCGACGCGCGCGGCGAGGCCCTCGACGCCCCCAGCGCCTTCGACCTCGGGCTGGTCACCGTCGCCCCCGACGACATCGACTGGGACGACGAGCTGCGCATCGCGGTCGAGGAGCGGGCCAGCCTGTCCCCCGACGCGCTGACGGGCATGGAGCAGAACCTCCGCTTCGTCGGTCGCGAGACGTGCGACTCCAAGATCTTCGGTCGGCTGTCGGCGTGGCAGAACTGGATCTTCCAGCGTCCCAACGCGGTGGGCGACCAGGGGGCACTCACCCTCTACGGCCACCCCACGCGCCCCCACTTCGACTGGCGCCGCACCTGATCGCTGCGGGGGGGGCTGCACAGGCCTCCCTCCACGGCGATGGCCGCGAGGGCTCGTTAAAGAGCTGCATCCAGCGGAGGCATCCATGGCGGGCATCGACTACAACGAGCGCATCCCCAACAACGTCGGTCTGTCCAGCGACCGGCGGCTGCAGCGTGCCCTCGAGAAGTGGCAGCCGGCGTTCCTGTCGTGGTGGCAAGACATGGGGCCCGAGGGCTGGCAGGCGAGCGATGTCTACCTTCGCACCGCCATCAGCACCGACAAGGGCGGCTGGGCGCACTTCGACCACGTGCAGATGCCCGACTACCGCTGGGGCATCTTCCTGGCCGACGCCGAGCCCGACCGCACCATCGGCTTCGGCGACCACATGGGCCAGCCCGTGTGGCAGGAGGTGCCCGGCGAGTACCGCAACGTGCTGCAGCGCATCATCGTGACCCAGGCCGACACGGAGCCCGCCAGCGTCGAGCAGCAACGCGCCCTGGGGGCCACGGCCCCCAGCCTCTACGACCTCCGGAATCTGTTCCAGGTCAATGTCGAAGAGGGCCGCCACCTGTGGGCCATGGTCTACCTGCTGCATGGCTACTTCGGCCGCGGCGGCCGTGAAGAGGCCGACGAGCTGCTCGCCCGCCGCTCGGGCGACGAAGACAAGCCACGGATGCTCGACGCGTTCAACCAGGCCTGCCCCGACTGGCTCACCTTCTTCTGCTTCACCACGTTCACCGACCGTGACGGGAAGTACCAGCTGGGCGCGCTGGCGGAGTCCGCCTTCGACCCCCTCTCCCGCACGACCCGCTTCATGCTCACCGAAGAGGCCCACCACCTGTTCGTGGGCCAGATGGGCATCGAGCGCATCCTCCGCCGCGGCGTCGAGCTCGCCAAGCTCGACCCCAATGGCGACGCGCGCGCCCAGGGCGGGATCGACCTCGCCACGGTCCAGAAGTACGTCAACTACTGGTTCAGCTACAGCCTCGACCTGTTCGGCTCCGAGGTCAGCTCCAACGCGGCCGACTTCTTTGCCAGTGGCGTCAAGGGCCGCTGGAAGGAGTCGAAGTACGACGACCACCAGGCCCTGGAAGGCTCCATCCGCATCGCGGAGCGCCGCGGCGACGAGCTGGTCGACACCGATGTGCCGCTCCGCAACGCGATGAACGAGGTCTTGAGGGGCGAGTACGTCGCCGACTGCGAGAAGGTCGTCGACAAGTGGAACCGCGCCCTCGACAAGCTCGACTGGCCCGAGCGCATCACCCTGCCCTCCACGCGCTTCCACCGCCACCAGGGCATCTACGCCGACGCCACCTTCGACCCGTCAGGCCATCCCATCAGCGAGGAAGCCTTCGAGGCCAAGCGCGCCGAGTGGCTGCCCACCGATGCCGACCGCGCCTACGTGGGCTCGCTGATGAAGCCCAACTACGAGGCCGGCAAGATGGCCCACTGGATCGCGCCTCCGCGGCGGGGCATCAACAACCAGCCCGTCGACTACGAGTACGTGCGCTCCTAGCGCCCTACGGTGCCTCCGCGGCACCGCCTACAGCGGCAGCTCGACCCCTGCCGCCGCCGTCAGGAGGGGGCCACTGGCCCAGCCGCCCCGGCCCTCGATGAACAGCCCTGCCGCCCCCGCCGGCACCGACAAGGCCAGCGACGCCGCCCCACCGATCCGCGCGGCGACATCGTGGCCCACGGCCACCACCACGCCAGCTCCCGGGGTGAGGTCGACCGGCCCTGCGTCCACCCTGGCTCCGAGGCCCAGGCTGCCGTAGGGCATCCACGACAGCGGCACGCCCACCTGCTCGGGTGCCAGCCCCCAGGCAGCCTGGCGCTGTTCCGACAGCGGTGTCCAGCCAACGCCGACATCGGCCAGGAGCATCAGCGGCCCCGTCAGCGGCAGCTGCGCCCCCACGTTGACCCCGCCGAAGCCGATGAGCTCGTAGTCGTCGGGCTGAAAGCCCACCGCCCCCAGGGCGAAGTGCAGCGACGGCGGAGGCGGGGGCGGGGCCGTGCGCACCTCGTAGGCGGGCGTCGCCCCATCGGATGGGACCACCTCGGTGAGGAGGACCCCACCATCGGGCCCCAGGTGCTGCAGCAGATAGGGCCGCCCCTCGGGCACCGTCGTCGCCTCCACGCCATCGACCCGCAGCAGCCCTACCGATGGAGGCGGCGTGGGCCGGCGGGGCACGTCTTGTGGGGTGGACTCGTCGTACAGCCGGCGCATCGGATGACGCGCGGAAAGCAGCACGGGCGGTAGCTGGTAGTCGGGGTCGAGGGCCCGCGCGGCTGCGAACCACTGGCGCGACAGGTCGCGATCTTCGACGAAGGCGGCGAAGCCAAACACCCGGTACAGTGCCGCGATGTCGTGGGTCGTCAGCGGCTCGCGCACGCAGCGCACGTCGGCTTGCAGGGTGTCGGCGATCGCGACGAGACGATCGGGTTCGAGCCCTTCGATGGCGGCCTCTGCGTCGACGCGTGCCCGGGCGAGGTCGGCTGCTCCCAGATCGGTGCAGGACGCCCACGCCGGCGTCGCGAGCAGCATGGCCGCAGCGAACCCGGCGGTCTGGACTGCACGGTTCGACAGCGGCACCCTCACCTCCACTCCTACCCTGTACCACGGCTCCACCGCGTCATGGCGCCAGGTCGCACCCATACAGCCGGGCATCGCACTCGATGCGTAGCCGCGCCCCGGGCACGACATCGACGACCAGGTTCATCTCGCTGTAGGGCTCGTCAGGGAACCGCGCCCAGACTCGATAGCGGCCCGGTGGAACCGGCCCAGGGCCGAACGAGGCTCCCTGGCTGTCGACGAGCCCCACACTGGTAGCCCCTCCCGACACCTCTACGTGACCTGCGGCAGGGGGGGCAGGGGCCGGTGCCGGTGCGGCAGGTGCGGGGGTCGCAGGTGCCGGAGCAGACGGCGCCGGCGCAGGACGCGGCACGGCCTGCGGCGCGACGGGAGCGCTCGGTCGCGGCGATGCGGGTGCCGGCTGGGGGCCAGGCCTGGGCTGTGCGGCGGGAGCCGGCTCGGGCCGCGGCTTGCCCAGCAGCCGGGGGGGCCGTGGCCGCTCGACCTGGGTCTGGACCTGCTGCGGCGCCCCCTCGACCTCGCCCTGCCTCGACCACCACAGCAGGATCACCCCTGCAGCAGCCAGCAACAGCACCAGCGCCCCCGCGGCACCCGCCAGCGACAGAGCCCCCGCCCCCACCACCGCGATCCGCCCTGCAGAGGTCTCGTGATCAGCGGCTGGCTCCAGGGCCTGCGGGGGTGAAGGTGGAGGCGGCGCCACGCCCGGCGTCTCGGCCGTGCTCACCTCGTTGGGTGACGGCGGAGCTGCGGGCGTCGGGGGCGTGGGCTCGCGCCCCACCCCCCGGGCGATCATCCGGTCGAGCACCGACTTGGAGAATCCCCCCACTTCCGACACCTGCTCCTCGCCGGTCCACAGGGCCAGCAAGGTGGCGCAGTCGGGGATGCGCTCGTCGACCTCCGCCACGAGCGCTCCCTCGATGGCGGCGACCATGCCCTCGGGCAGCGACGGGTTGCGGGCGGTGACAGGCTCGCGCACATCGTCGAGGATCAGCCGCAGAAGGTCGGGGAGCGAGCTGTGCTCGAACGGGCGCACCCCCGTCGTGAGCTCGTACAGGATCACGCCCAGCGACCAGACATCCGCGCGGTGGTCGACCGACGACGCGTCTTCGATCTGCTCGGGCGGCATGTACTGAGGGGTGCCCATCATCACGCCTGCCTGCGTCTCCGACGGCTCGTCGAGGGCCTTGGCGAGCCCGAAGTCGGTGATCTTCGGGGTGAGGACTCCGTCGACGACCTCCAGCAGGATGTTGCCCGGCTTCAGGTCGCGGTGGATCATCCCCCGCCGATGTGCGGCCCCCACTCCCGTGATGATGCCACGCACGATGTGGTCGACCTGCTGCAGGGTGAGTGGCTCGCTCACCAGCAGCTCCTCGAGGCTGGCACCCCGCACGAACTCCATGATCAGCGCAGGCATCCCGTTGACCTCGACGATGTCGGTCACGGCTGCGATGTTGGGGTGTCGGAGCTTCCCTTGCAGCTGCCCCTCGCGAAACAGCCGCTTGCGGATGCCCTTGCCGTCGCGGCTGAGCACCTTCAGCGCGTGGGTGGTTCCCAGCTGTAGCTGCTCCACCTTGTAGACTACGGCGAGACCGCCCGCGCCGAGCTTGGCGACGACGCGATAGCGCCCATCGATTGTCGTTCCCACCTCGACCATGTGCAGAGCGTGCTGCCCTGCGCGGTCGTTTGCAAGCCCACGGCGATACCCCGGCGGAAGGCTGGCGGCCGTCGGGGGTCTCGGGTGGGTCGAAGGTGTCGAGGCCACGATCTGAATAGAAGCTCGGGCAGCGCGTCCCACGCGCGCCATCAGGAGGGAAGGTTGCGGCACGCAGGGAGCGCAAGGGCACGAACCGCTGGCCGTACCGGTAGCCCTGCAGGCCGGCGGGGCATGGCTGCGGGCCTGGTCCTGGCCCTCGGGCTCGGCGGCTGCGCCAAGAAGGTCGAGCCGGCGGCCCGGCCTGCGCTAGCGGTGCAGGAAGAGCGCGCGGCCGAGGAGGGCCCCAGCCAGACCCTGCAGAAGGCCCGTCTGGCGTCGATGCTGCTGGCCGAGGGGGAGGCCGAGCGTGCCGACGGTGTCCTCCGAGACATCGTCTTTCACATGCAGGATTTTCGCGCCGAAGGTCAGCTGCGCGCCACCCTGGGTGCCGAAGACCGCAAAGAATGGAAGGGAGACCCCTTCGAGAAGATGATGGCCTTTCTGTACCTGAGCACCCAGCTGTACGCATCAGGCGACTACGGCAACGCGCTGGCCATGACCAAGTCCGCCATCCTGTCCGACACGGGCACCTCGAGGTCCCCCTACCGCTCCGACTTCGTTCCCGCCTTCGTGATGCAGGCCATGGCGTTCATGGCTCTGGGCGAGAAGGGCAACGCGGAACGCTCCCTGGAGCAGGCCATCGACGCGATGTACCTGCGGGAAGGCACGGCCGTGATCGGCGCCCAGCTCGACGAGGTGGCCCTCGACACCGACGACGAGGCTGCCGAGTCCGCCGCGAGGGTGTTGCTGCTCACCGCCCTCCCCGCCGGCCTGATGGCTCATCCTCGCGATCCCCACGCCGCGATCGATGCCGCTCGCTCACGGGCAGCCGAGCTGCGCGGGCAGGCTCTCGACGGCAGCCGAGGCCAGCGCCCCCCCGAGCTGACACGGCTGAGCAAGTCTTCGCTGCGTCGCAGCTTCGATCTGCTGGAGCGACTGACGCTGGGGTGGCACGACGCCATCGACGACGACACGGTCGACCTCCAAGCGCGCCTCGCCGGCGACGAGTCGTTCTTGCGGTCCCTGCTCGACGGCCATCGACTGGTGCTGTGGGTGGAGACGGGGCGGGGTCCGGTCAAGTGGGCGGATGGCCGCTACGGCGAGATCCAGCGCATCCGGCCCGGCCGCGACGGGCACGTGCCCGACCTGCGTATCGATGGCCAGTTCATCGCGCCTCACTACCTCGACTCGGTCACCTGGCAGGCGCAGACCCGCGGCAGCCGCGCCGTCGACGGCTTCCTCCACGGCAAGGCCGTGTTCAAGGATGCCGCGCCCTTCCTCGGCTACGCCGCCATGGTCGCGGGCGACATCGCACGGATCTCTCAAGACAGCGGCGACTCCGGCCTCGTCGGCACGGTGCTGTACATCGCCGGCGCGGTCACCTGGGTGGCCGGCGCCCTCACCAATCCCGCCGCCGACGTGCGCACCTGGCACGAGCTGCCCGACGAGCTCTACCTCGCCGCCGTCGACCTCACGCCCGGCCCTCACGACGTGCAGATCGACGGGCGTTCCTACACGGTCGAGATCCCCGACCGGGGCACCGTCATGCAGCTCATTCCATCGCTTCCGCCCCACGGGGCGCGAGCCTTCGGCACTCCGTGTGTCGCCTGTGAAGCCCCCCTGGCTGTGCCCGCCGCATCGCCCAACCCGAAAGGAGGTCCTCAGTGACCACCCGCCTGTTGTTCCTGTCCGCCCTGGTGTTGCTCGGTGGCACCGCCTGCCGCAAGAAGGCCAAGTACATCGACCCCGACGCCGAGTCCAAGGTCGAAGGCACGGGCATCGAGTCCCGCGACGTGCGCGCCGTGGTGGCGGAGATGACCGGCGATCTGCTGGCCAGCGGCGTGCTGAAGGGCGACGGCCCACCGCGGGTCGCGGTCACCCCGGTGGAGAACCGCTCGCGCTTCCTCATCGACCAAGACATCTTCACCACGCTGATCACCGACCAGCTCATCCAGCACTCCAAGGGCCAGCTGGCCATCGTCAACCGGGATCTGATGGACCAGATCCTGGCCGAGCGGAAGATGAAGGCCCGCGGCGAGGTCTCCGACGACGGCAAGCTCAACGCCCTCGCTGGGGTCGACTACTTCCTCGAGGGCGAGGTGCGTGCCCTGTCAGCGTCCACCAACCGCGCGCAGACCGACTACGTCGTGGTTCGCTTTCAGATGACCGATGCCGAGACCGGCATCATCGGGTGGTCGAACTCCTACGAGATGAAGAAGGAAGGCAAGTGGGGCGTGATGTACCAGTGAAGGGCCGCAGCCCGTGCCCCTGTGGCTCGGGTCGCCCCCTGCGCGACTGCTGCCGGCCGCTGCATCGTGGGCGGGCCGCGCCCAGCCCCGAGCGGCTGATGCGTTCGCGCTACACCGCCTATGCCCTCGGTCGGATCGACTACGTGATCGCCACCACCCACCCCGACAGCCCCCATCGGCGCGACGACGTCGGTGCCTGGCGCTCGGAACTGCAGGCCTACTGCGCCGCCGTCCGCTTCACCGGCCTCGAGGTCGTGTCGGCCTCGACTCAGGGCGACGCCGGCTCCGTGCACTTCCGGGCCCACCTGCAGGGAAGGGCCGGCGCCACCGTGCAGGAAGAACACAGCCGCTTCCTCAGGCTCGAGGGTCGCTGGATGTACGTCGACGGGCGATGACGCCCTCCACCACCGCCCTGAGCCGGTGAACATGGCCGGGGTTGGGGCGCAGCGGGGTCGGCGGAGCCTCTCTCGCCCGCTCGGCTACTCGAGTGGAGAGGGTCGACAGATCGGTGCACACCTGCTCGCTGGGCAGCCGGGACGCGTGGGCGAGCTGGTGGCCATCCACATGCTCGCCGAGGGCCGGGTCACGCGGCACCACCAGCGGCGCGTGGCCCAGGGCGTGGGCCTCGGCCAGGCTCGATGAGCCCGCGTGCATCACCACCACCGCCGCGCGGGCCATCCGATCGCGATGCGCCCGTGGAGGCAGGAAGCGGGCGTTGTGACACCCACGGGCGGGGCGGCTGTGCCCGTGCTGCACCCACACCTCGTGCCCGTCCCGCGCCAGCTCCTCTGCCGCCACCACGAGCCGTTCCATCGGTGCCCCGTGGGTGCCCAGCGACACATAGACGCCGTGGCGCTCGCCTTCCCATGGCGCAGCGGGAGGGCGAAGGGCGCCCACACAGATCGCCGTTGGGTACGCCTGCAGCTGCTCGGGATGCTGAACCGCCACGGCCGAGGCCACGTGGGCCAGCAACCGCCCGCTCGCCGAGGGACGGACCACCCGATCGACCACCTCGACGAAGACCGAGGGCACGCCACGCTCCCTGGCCGCCAGACACGCCGCCAGCCCCAGCGCTGCCCCGGTGGTGACGACGATATCGGGCCGCTCGAGCGCCAGCAGTCGACGGGTGGACCACGTATTGGCCACCAGGCGATCGGGGCGCCTCGCGGTGGGACCGGTCCCCCACACCACTCGCTCGTTCACCAGGCGAGCGCGGCTGTCCGGCGTGTCGACCGAGAAGTAGACGTGGTCTTCGTCGGCCCACATCGACGACAGCCAGCTCAACAGGGCCAGATGGCCCCCCGGGTCGGCGGCGAGGACCCACCTCACGACATGGCCTCATAGGCAGCGACAACGCGCCGTGCGACCTGGCCCCAGCTGTGGGCTGAGGCTGCCTGCTGGCGCGCAGCACACCGCTCGGGGGCGAGGCGAGCGGCCTGCTCCAAGGCAAGCCCTGCCCCCGCGCCTCGTAGATCGACCCGCGGCCCGGAGCACGGATCGAGCTCCCGATGGGCCGGGATGTCGGACAGCACCAGAGGCACCCCCATCGCCATCACCTCCAGGGCGGCGATGCCAAACCCTTCGCTACGTGAGGGGCAGATCACCCGGTCCGCCTGACACAGCTCGTCGAGGTAGGCCTCCCTTTCGAGGGCCCCGGTCACCACGGCCCCGCGCGCCCGCAGGGCCACGGCCACCTCCTGGTCAGCCACCGGACCGACCACCCGAAGCTCGCGCGGTCCGCTCCGGGGCATCGTAGCGATGGCCTCGAGCAGGTCGAGGTGGCCCTTGTGGCCGTCGACCCGGCCCGGCACTACCCACCGCCCCGGAACCGGGCGCAGATCGCGGCCCAGGCCGGCGAGATCGATGCCATTGCCGACGACCTCCCCTTCGACGCCGCACGCAGCCAGCCGGAGCTGGTCGGCGCGGCTCGTGTACCAGACCGCCCGAGCCCTGCGCAGCGTAGGGGCTGTCAGCAGGCGCATCACCACCCGCTTCAGCAGCCGGTGGCGGTCGTGGTGGAAGTAGCCACCATGGGTGGAGACCCCGACGCGAGGATGCAAGCGAACGGCGACGTCGGCGAGCAGATCGAGCCCGTGCACGTGCACCACGTCGGCCTGGCTCAGCACGCGACGGATCCCCAGAGCACCCGGGTAGCGACGGGGACCCAGCCTCCGCAGGCGTCGGTAGCGGACGCCCTCGAACACGACCTCCCGCGCCCCGGGGGCTGCGACGACGACCTGCAGCCCGAGAGCGTGCTGCGCCCTCGCGAGGCCATGGACGCTGGCCTCCAGGCCTCCGACGGCGGGCCAGCTCGAACGCACCAGATGCACCACGCGCATGCCTAGATCCTCTGGTCGGTTCCCGGAGGAGCAGGCTCGTAGGCTGTCGGGTCGGGCTCCACCGAGCGCATGCGGTCGAGGCGGAAGACACGCTCGGCCTGCCGAAGGTGGCACCACCCCTGCACGCGCGGAAGGCGCAGGAACCAGGGTGACACGACCCGCTCGATGACGCCGCCGGTGGGATCGGAGGTCGACAGGTAGCCGATGCGCACCGTCTGTTGGCGACGATGGGCGTCTCTGAGCAGCTGCTGCTGCCGCAGGCGTAGGACCGAGTTGGGCGCGAGGGCCCCCACGAGGTCGGCGAGCTCTCGCACCGTGACATCCCCTCGGGGATCGATGAGGTCGGCCATCTTCGCGAACACGCCGAAGGTGGCCCGCGCGTCGGCGAGGGCGCGGTGGGCGGAGGTCAGCTCCACCTGCAGCTCCCGCGCCACGGCCGCCAGACCGTTGCGGCGAAAGGCGAACAGGCGACGGGCCATCAGCAGGGTGTCGAGGGTGACGGGCGGCGGCATCACGATCGGGCTCCCGCCGAGCTCACGGTGCAGAAAGCCCATGTCGAAGTCGACGTTGTGGCACACGACCACCGCCCCCTGAAGCGCCACCACCACGTCGCCCGCGATCTCACCGAAGACGGGCGCGCCGAACAGCATTCGGTCGGTGATGCCGTGGCAGGCCCGAGCCCCCTTGGACATCGGCACCGCCGGCTTCACCAGGGTCTGGAACTCGCGCTCGATGACCCCTGCCCGCCCCCGGCACACCGCCACCTCGCAGATCCGGTCGCCTTGCGGGGACAGGCCCGTCATCTCCAGGTCGAGCACCGCCACGGGCACATCGCGGAGCGAGGCGCCCATCAGCTCGGCCACGCCGAGCGCCGGACTCACCGCCGCGGCGCCGAGCGAGCGCCGATGCGCTGCTGAGGCATCTGCGGTGCATCGGGGTGCGGCCCGCCCTTCCGGCCGCGCACCAGCATCTGCTTCTGCAGGTCTTCCGGGAAGAACTGGTACCACGTCTGCGGGAACTGCTTCACGTCGACCTTCTTCTTGTTCTGCAGCCTGCGCTGGAGGTTCTGCAGGTGCTGGTTGCCCGGGAGTGCCTCGAGGCCGGTGGCGATGGCCGCCAGGGCCCCGTCGCGGTCGCCCGACTTCGAGCGCAGCACAGCGTGCACCAGGTGGGTCATCAGCTCCTTGCCATCGGTGGACTGCGCTTTGCTCAGGGCCTCCCACGCTTCGTCTTTCCGGCCTCGACGATAGTGAATGGCCCCCACACAGATCTGCGCGAAGGCGTTGCGGAAGCTACCCTTCTCCAGCTTGGGCAGCGCCTCGTCGAAGCGCAGCTGCAGGTAGTCGATCATCCCGATCTGAGCTTCCAGCTGCCCCTCGAGGAGCAGCTGCCAGCGACCGAAGCGAGCCTGGATGCTGCGCAGGTGGGCCTCGGCCTCGTCGATCTTGCGCGCCTCGAGCAGGGCGGGCACCTTGGCCATCTCGGCCTCGACCAGGCGGTTCACTCGTCGCGCGAGGAAGAACATCGCACCACCCGTGACCAACAGGCCAGGCAGGATGGCGGCCCAGGGATTCAGCAGGACGGAGACCAGGGCGAAGACGAGCGCCCCAGCTGTGAGCGCGATGGCGACGTTGTACATGCCAGGCGACTAACGCGCCGACCCAGCCACGGCCTCAGCCGCCGCCCCCAGCCGTCGCTTTCAGCTGCCCACGAATCTCGCCGAGGGGGACGCGGTACGCCCCGACCTGGTTCGCCGGGGTGCGAAAGGCCTCGGCGTAGCTGAGCTGCCCTTCGATCACGTCGTCGTAGAACAGGAACAGCGCCGCCGCCTTGAAGGCATGCTCCGACCCCGTCTCGGACAGGTAGTCGCCTTCCCAGTTGGCGATGAAGTTGCCGCACTCCTGCTCATCGAAGATGCCCGTGCCAGCGAAGGACTGCCCGCCCATGAACACGGTGATCGGCCCGTCGGAGGAAGCGCCCCACTCGAAGCCGAGCTCGATGGCGCCGTTGGCCGGCGAGGCCTCGCCCGGAAACGCCTCTTCGTTGTCGAACTCCCACTCGATGGGGTGGATGAACACCGAGTAGACCGAGCCGTTGAGTTGCTGGCCCAGGCCGCAGTTGTCGGAGCAACCGGCGGTAGACAGGGCGGCGAGGCCGACGAAGGAGAGCATACGCATGGCCGGAGCCTAACGCGAGGCCTCCCGTCGGGACAACGGATAGGTCGCCACGATGACGGCTCTGCGTGAACAGCTGCGGCACACTGCCCTCGCCCACGGGTTTCACGAGGTGCGCTTCGCCACGGTCACGGCACGCACGCCTCACGCAGACGCCTTCCTCGGGTGGCTCGAGGCCGGCCACCACGCCGACATGGGCTACCTCGCCCGCGATGTCGACGTGCGGGTCGCGCCCACTTGCCGGATGCCCGACGCCCGCACCGCCATGGTGCTGGCCACCGATCACCACCACCGCCGCCCGCCGCGCCCAGTCGGCAGGGTAGGTCGCGTCGCGCGCTACGCGTGGGGCCGCGACTACCACAACCTCGTCGGCAAGCGACTCAAGAAGCTCCGCCGCACCCTGCGGGAGCAGGGCCTCGCCAGCTGGGGAGCGGTCGACACGGCCCCCATCCTCGAGCGAGCCTGGGCCCAAGCCAGCGGCATCGGCTTCCAAGGGAAGTCGGGGCTGATCATCCGTCCGGGCACTACCTCCTGGACGGTTCTCGCGGTGTTGTTCCTGCCCGTCGAGATCGAGCCCGACACGCCCTTGGGGGATCACTGCGGCACCTGCCGTCGCTGCCTCGACGCCTGCCCCACCGAGGCGTTCACCGGCGACCGCCTCCTGGATGCCGGTCGGTGCATCGCCTACTGGACGATCGAGGCCAAGGAACTGGCCCCCGCCCCCCTACGCGCGGGGTTCGGCGACTGGGTGTTCGGGTGCGACGTGTGCCAGGCGGTGTGCCCCCACAACCATCACCCCCCCGATCCCGACGAAGACGATCTGCTCCCGCGACACGCCTGGCTCGACCTCGACGAGCTGCTCGCGACCGACGACGACGTGCTCATGGAGCGCTTCCTCGGCACACCGCTGCGGCGCCCCCGAGCGGCCGGCCTGAAGCGAAACGCCGCCGTCGTGCTCGGCAACCTGGGCGACCCCGACGGCGCCCGGGCGCTTCGTGCCCATGGCCTGACCCACCCCAGCGACGTCGTGCGCCGAGCGAGTGCGTGGGCGCTGGATCGCCTCGGAGCCTAGGCCTCTGCCCTAGCCTCGGTGTGGGTCAGGAAGTCAGCCAGCCGGTGCTGCACCAGCGCCACCCTTCCCCGTTGATCAGCCGCCAGGTAGGCGCGACGGTCCTTGGTTTCTGCGAGCACGCGCCGAGCCAGCCCGTCGACCAGCTCGTTGTCGCCGAGCTGTGACAGGGCGGCTGCCTCCTCCTCGGCTTCGGAGCGAAGCGAGCCCAGCTGCAGCACGAGCATCCGTAGGCGCCGCACGGCATCGTGGGCGGGCTCGGACTCCGGCATCAGCGCCGCCTCGACCAGGCGAAAGCCGAACGGAGACGGCAGCTCGCGCACCTGACGAGCCGCGGCCAGGTGCTGCACGAGCACGTTGCTGCGGCCATCGGGCAGCGACTGGTTGCCCACCAGCATGCCGACTCCGATCTCGGGGTGGATGGGCGCCACACCCGCCCCCTCCGGCTCGCCTGCCAGGGTGGCGATCCCGAAGATCTGCGTTCGCTGACGGATGTGGTCGATCAGCTCTCGGTAGCGCGGCTCGAACACGTGCAGGGGCATGACCATCCCAGGCAGCAGCACCGCGTCGGGCAGCGGGAAGATGGGGAGCGAGCCACACACGTCGGCCAGCCGTTCACGGTCCACCCAGCACCTCCGGTACCTCGCGCTTAACGTGCGGACAGGGTGGTCTCGGGGTCCCATGAAGACCGATGCGATAGGCACTCGTCGGAGGACCCCGTGATCCGCGTGCGCATCGGCTCGGACGAGCACGATCTCAGCTGGGAGGAGTGGGAGGAGCGCGTGCGCCGGGGGCGGGTGCCCAGCGATGCCCTCGTGCAGTTCGAGGCGGTGACGGGCCAGGAGTGGGTCGCCGCGCGCGATCTGGAGCTGTACCGCTCACTACGCAACGATGCGGCGATTGCCTGGCAGGGCGACTTCCTCAGGGGGCCGCCCCCCGTGGTCACCGCGCTGCTGGTGGGCGTGCAGATCCGGGTGTGGTGGCTCGCCCGCATCCCCGAGGTGCGCAACGGCCTGGTGGATCGGTTCACGAACTGGGCGAGCCCTGCGCTGGAGAACGGCGAGGTGTGGCGCCCCCTCACCATGGGCTTCCTGCACACCGACCTGTTCCACCTCGTCCTCAACATGTTGTGGCTGGCCTACACCGGCTGGAACATCGAGCGCGCACTGGGGCGCCGCAACCTCGTCACGATCTACGTCGCCGCGGTGTTGGGGGGCTCCACCCTGTCGATGTTCGGCTCGCCCCAGACCCCCTCCCTCGGTGCCAGCGGAGGCGTGTTCGGCCTCGTGGCCGCCGCCACGGTCTTCGGCTTCGTCCGCCCCGACCTGCTTCCTCGTCGGGGGCGTCGGCTGTTCGGTGCCGCCATGCTTCCCTACCTGCTGCTGATGTTCTGGTCGGGGCTGATGAACGAAGACACCGACAACTGGAGCCACTTCGGCGGCCTGGTCGTCGGCGCCGTGCTCGGGTTCCTCCTCGACCCCGCCCCCCTCCAGCGACGGCCCGGGTGGAATCGGCGCCTCCAGATCGGCATCGCGACCGCCACGGGGTTGTTGTTCGCCGGGCTGTGGGTCGGAGGGCCTCGCCTGCTGCCTGTCGTCGACTCGGAGCTCGCGCGGCGCCAGGCCTCCCGCCTCGCCACCCCTGCCCGGGAGATCGACGCGCCCGAGCCCGAGCTGACCTGGGCGGTGCCCGCTGGATGGCGTCCGGCCGTCGACCTGTCGGGGATCGCCACCTTCGCCAGCCGCGCGGGGGACCGGAGCTTCGGGGTGCGCAAGCGCGAGCTCGACGAGCTCACCACGTCCGAGCAGCTGGCGGCCGCCTGGCTCGACGACCTTCGTGACAGCTGGCCCGATCTGGTCGCCAGCCCGCTGGCCCCCAGTCCGGTGGGCGGGCACGACGGGCTCACCATGCGGGTGCGCCCAGCCCCTGACGATCAGCTGGTCGTGCAGTGGTTCGGCACGGCCCGAGGGGTGCACGCTGTCGAGATCACCTGGGTGGTCGAGACCGCCCGGGAGCAAGCCCTCGCCAGCTTGCTCGACCGCCTGCTCGCGCGGGTGGTGTGGTCCTCCCCACGAGAGCTCGACAAGGCGCAGGCCGAGGTCGAATTCGCTCCTCACTCGGTCCGCGGCCGGCAGAGCCTCGCCGAAGCCCTGGGGCGCCTGGGTCAGACCGACGAGGCCCTCGCCCTCCATGAGGAGCTCGTCACCGAGGCCCCCGACGACGCAGAGCGATGGGAGGCGCTGTTCGACACCTTCGCGCTGGGCGGCGTCGAGCCCGCGATCCAGCTCGCATACTGGGAACGGGCCCTCGCCGCCGCTCCCGTTCCCCGGGTGGTGGAGGCGGTGGCCGATGGGCTGTACGACATCGACCGCGCGACGGATGCCCGGGGGCTGCTCGACATCGCGTGGAGCCAGCGTCCTGGCGATCGGCGTCTCCGCCGGGCACGCCGCGGCATGGGGCTGAGCATCGTCCTCGACCTCGATGGGATCCCCTGGGACGACGCCTTCGTGCCCGCCACCGGCGCCCGCCGCGACGGCGAGGAGCGGGCCCGCCGACGAGACCGCCCGCTCACCCTGGCGGCCGCAGCCGACGCGGGGTCCCTGCGAGACCGCGAGACCACCGATGCGATCGATGCCGCGTGTGGGGCCCTGACCACGGGCGACGGGGCCGCGGCCTGGCCTCCGCTGCTGTGGCTGTACGGGGGCGCACTGCCGAGTCCGGGCTCCGACGAGCCCGAGGCCCTGCTGCGTGGGCTCGCCTCCGAGCAACGTCCCCACTGGATGCCCGACGCCCTCGCCGCCTGTCTGCCCGCAGATCCGGCCTCGGCCCTCCAGGGGGTCGAGGCGCCCACACGGCGTTAGCTTCCCCCCCTCGGAGGTATCCATGTCCCACCGCGTCGCCGTCCTCGGCTCCGGTCCCGCAGGGCTCACCGCAGCCCTCTACCTGTCTCGCGCCAACCTGCCCCCCGTCGTCTTCGAGGGCATGCAGCCGGGTGGCCAGCTCACCATCACCACCGATGTCGACAACTACCCGGGCTTTCCCGACGGCATCATGGGCCCCGAGCTGATGGACCGCATGAAGAAGCAGTGCGAGCGCTTCGGGGCCGAGTTCGTGATGGACGAGATCACCGAGGTCGACCTGTCGCAGCGCCCGTTCCGGGTCAAGCCGGCCTACGGCGACGCACAGTCCTTCGACGCTGTGGTGATCGCGACGGGCGCCTCTGCCCGCTACCTCGGGCTGCCCAACGAGCAGCGACTGCAGGGCCACGGTGTCTCAGCCTGCGCCACCTGCGACGGCTTCTTCTTCCAAGACGTGCCCGTCGTGGTGATCGGTGGGGGCGACTCCGCGATGGAGGAGGCCACCTTCCTCACCAAGTTCGCCAGCAAGGTCCTCCTGGTTCATCGGCGCGACAGCTTCCGGGCATCGAAGATCATGCAAGACCGCGCCACGAAGAACCCCGGCGTGGAGTTCCTGATGGAGCACGAGGTCATCGATGTTCTCGGCGACGACAAGGTCACGGGCGTGCGCGTGAAGCACACCACCACGGGCGCCGAGCAGACGATCGAAGCGGCAGGTCTGTTCCTGGCCATCGGCCACACGCCCAACACCGGGCCGTTCAAGGGCCAGATCACCACCGACGAGGCCGGCTACATCCAGACGGAGCCGGGCCGCACGTTCACGTCGGTCCCCGGCGTGTTCGCGTGTGGCGATGTCCAAGACATCATCTACCGCCAGGCCATCACCGCCGCCGGGTCGGGCTGTGCCGCCGCGATGGACTGCGAGAAGTGGCTCGAGGAGCAAGACGACTGACCGGGCGCGCGCTTGCTCACGGGCAGCTGTCACGCTAGCTGGCACGACTTCGGGAGTGCCAATGACGTGGGACGTAGCAGGCCTGGGCAACGCCATCATGGATGCCCTCGTGGTCCTGGAAGACGACAGCCTTCTGCATGAGCTCGGGCTCACCCGAGGCACCATGCACCCTGTCGACCACGCCCGCTGGCAAGAGGTCTACGAGCGGGTGCGACTGCACAAGGTCACCTTCGACAGCGGTGGCTCGTGTGCCAACACCATCGCCACCGCCGGTCGGCTCGGCGCGCGCACACGCTACTGCGGGCAGGTCGGCGACGACCAGATGGGTCGCATGTACGCGAGCCTGATCACCCAGGCCTGTGGCGGGCACCACCTCGCCTTTTCCGACAGCGAGCCCACGGGCAAGTGCCTGTCGATCATCAGCCAGTCGGATGCCGAGCGCACCATGCTCACCGACCTCGGCGCGAGCATCAACCTCGCGAGCGCCGGCGACTTCACAGAGGCGTTGTCGTCGACCCGCATCGCGCACTTCACCGGCTACACCCTGTTGGGTGGCCCCGTGAAGGAGACGGCCCTCGGCGCCATGGTCACCGCGCAGCAGGCCGGCGCCCTCGTGTCCATCGACGCTGCCGACCCCTTCGTGGTCGACCAGACGCGCGACGAGCTGTGGCGGGTGCTCCGCGAGGTGGCATCGATCGCGTTCCTCAACGAGGTGGAGGCCAAGGCGCTCGCCGGCCGTGATGACCCGATGGAGGCGGTGCACCACATCTCGGAGGAAGCGGGGCTCGACTACACCGTAGTCAAGCTCGGCAAGCAGGGGTCGCTCGTGCTGCATGATGGCGAGGTCTCACGCATCCCGATCAAGGCTGTGAAGGCCATCGACACCACTGGGGCAGGAGATGCCTACGCGGGGGGCTTCCTCTACGGCCTGTCGCAGGGCTGGGAGCCCGAGCGCTGCGGGCAGCTCGCCACGCGTGTGGCCGCCCTGACCGTCGCCCAGATCGGCGCCGTGGTGAAGTCTCAAGACCAGCTCGAACAGGCCATCGCCGAAGTCTCCTGACCAAGGTTCGATGGCAAGTGAAAGACTGTCGAGATCTGGTGCGTAGGAAGGTCGCGGGTGGGGTCGACTGCTCGTTGGTGCTAGATTCGCGGGGGAGGTCAGGTGGACCACGCTTGGGGCTATGGTAGCGAACAGCGCCTAAGGGAAGAGAATCAAGACTGCTTCGGCGTCTTCGACTTCCCCGACTACGCCCTCGCCATCGTATGCGACGGAATGGGCGGCCACGTCGGTGGGGCGCAGGCCTCCTCGCTCGCCGTTCGCACCATCCACGACGAGCTGATGGAGCTGCAGGGAACGCCGCTGCCGCAGGCTCTCGAGCAGGCCCTGCAGCGAACGAACCTCGTGATCTACGAGGCAGCCCGGAAGAACCATCGCCTCATGGGCATGGGCACGACGGTCGTGCTCGCTGCCGTGCAAGACGGCGTGGCCTACCTCGCTCACGTGGGCGACAGCCGCTGCTACATGGTCCGCGACAGCCAGGTGACGCAGCTCACCCGCGACCACACCATGGTCAACCTGTTCGTCGACGCCGAGCTGCTCACCCCCGAAGACGCCGAGACCCACCCCGAAGCCCACGTGCTGTCCCGGTCGTTGGGCGTGGAGCGCCAGGTCGAGGTCGAGGTCTCGGAGCCGGTGGAGCTGGAGTCCTCCGACACGTTGATCCTGTGCAGCGACGGCGTGCACGGCGTGGTGACGGACTGGGAGCTCGCCAACGTCGACTGGGGCGCACCCCACGAAGGGATCCGCCACGTCCTCGACATCGTCAGCGCCCGCGACGGCGACGACAACGCCACCGCCGTGGCGGTCATGCTCGGCACGAGCTTCGAAGACGTGCCCCCTACCCCGGTGCCCGAGCCCAAGCGCTTCGACGACCACGCACGCTCCGCCCTCACCGCGGTTCCCGAGGAAGACGCCTACGACGCCGACAGCTCCTCGGGCCGCCACACGCCCGACTCCGGCGGCGCCAGCTACGTCGTCTACGAAGACCACCCCATCCTCGAGGAGACCCAGCAGGCCAGCACGCAGTACAGCGACGAGGGCGCCACGGTCGAGCCGGCCACCGCAGACACCGCCCCGGCTCCCGCCCAGCGCCAGCCCAGCGAGCCCCCCCAGCCGGCACCGCCCAAGCCTGCCCAGGCCAAGAAGTCCGGGTCCAAGCTCCTGCCCATCGCCGTGGGAGCTGCGGTGGTCGCCATGGGCCTCGTCGGCGTCGTGTTGCTGTTCGCAGGTAGCGGCAGCACCGATGTAGAGTCCGGCGAGCCGATGGCGAGCGTCAAGGTCACGGCCCCCAGCCAGCAGCCTGCGCAGGCGCCTGCCCCCGGCGAGGCCCCGGCGCCCGAAGCCGCTTCCGACGACACCGACGACACCGACGACACCGACGACAGCGTGGAAGCCGAGGCCATCGAGATGGGTCCCCTGTTCGCGCCCGAGCTTCCGCCCGCCCCGCGTCGCCTCCCCCATCGGCCTACGCGCTACACCCAGCCCCCACCGGGTGGTCAGGTGCAGTGGGTGTCGGTCCAGGCCGCACGGAACAAGCGCTGCGCCAAGGCGCTCGACGAAGTCCAGAAGGGGATGTCGACCTCCATCGACTATGCCGCCCTCTACCGCGGCGCGTGGCTGTGCTTCGTCGACACCCACCAGCGGCCCCTCGAGCAGGCCAGCGTCCAGCAGGCCGAAGACTTCATCTTCGTGCTCCCCCACTTCGAGGGCGCCCCCGAAGAGCGCGAGACCCAGCAGTCCGATCCCGAGATCGCGAAGCTCCCGGAGTGGTACCAGCCTGCCGTCGACGGCATCGAGTTCCGCCTCGAGCGCTACGCAGACTCCAGCCAGTCCGATAAGCTCGTCGACGTGCTCAACGACCAGTTCGGCGAGCCCACGGTGGCCGATCAGCTCGCCAAAGACATCCACATGGTCGCCCTCGCGGCGGTGGGCCTGTCGCGGGTCGAGACCGACGACGAGCACCTGAAGAGAAAGGTCGCGATGTGGTGGGCCCGCCGGGTCTACGTGGCCACCCGGGCGATGAACGGCCGGGCTGGGCGAGCCCTCGAGCGGCACCGTCCGGAGCTCATCCCCGAGATCCGCGCACTGTTGCAAGAGGCCACGACTCCACGCGAGCTACCCGACGGAACGACCTCGACGGTCCCGCAAGAGGTCCTGCTCGCACGCGACGTGGCCCTCGGCAATGCACCGGCCCCCACCGCGAAGAAGTCGGTCAAGCCGACCTACGTGCCCCCCAAGGAGCCCGACCTGTCCGACCTGGAAGACGAGCTGGGTCCCACCAAGGTCGAGCGCGCCGGCGACCCCAACTTCGGCAACAACTGATCGCCGTTGGGGCCTTGCACCCTTCTCCGTTTGTCACGACGAAGCGGATGAGCCGACGACTCGGCTACGCTGAGAGTGTCGGGATCCAACGGGTGTAAGGAACCGCCTCCCCACTCCGTTGTCCCGGTGACCGAAGCTATCGGACACCGGAGGACACGATGCAGCGCTGGAAGATGACCGCAGGGCTCCTGGGCTTGGCCGCAGGCGCGATCGCCATCGCCCCCCGACTCACCGCCGCGCTGACGGCGCCCACCACCGCGGTCTTGCCTCCGCCTCCGCCCGTCGTGGTGCCGGTGCCGCCTGCGGTGCCGACCGGTGCGCTGGTCGTGCAGGGTGCGCTCGACCAGTCTGCCGCGCTGTCCCATCGCGCTTCCGAGCGCTTCTACACCGTCGAGGTGTCCGCACCGGCAGGAACGGGCTTCGAGGAGCGGCGCCCGGTCGACCTGTCGGTGGTGGTCGACGCGTCGGGGTCGATGCGGCACGGCAAGTTGGAGGAAGCCAAGCGGGCCACCCGTCACCTCGCCGCCTCCCTGCAGCCCGACGACACCTTCTCCCTGGTGGTGTTCGCCAACCGCGCCAAGGTGGTGCAGGCATCCGGCCCCCCCGACCTGGCCGCCCTCGACCGGGCTCTCGATCGGGTGTGGGACTACGGGAGCACCGACCTGTACCAAGGGATGGCCATGGGAGCCGACCAGGTGGCCCGGCGGGAAGGGGCGATCAGCCGCATGGTGGTCCTCAGTGACGGGCAGCCCACCACAGGCCACAAGACGACCCCGCCGTTCCAGCAGCTCGCCTCCCGCATCGCGGCAAGTGGGGTGTCGGTGAGCACCGTAGGGCTCGGGCTCGACTTCAACGAAGACCTGCTGAGCACCATCTCCGACATCGGCGGCGGCGACTACGCCTTCGTCAATGAAGCGGCCGACCTGCAAGCCGTGTTCGCTGGCGAGCTCGACCGCACGGCGGCGGTGGTGGCGCGCGACACCCGGGTCACCATCCAGCTGCCTGCTGGCCTGCAGCCCGTCGACGTGATCGGCTGGGATGCGACTCCGCAGGCCGATGGCTGGTCGGTCTACCTGGGCGACGTGATGGCGGGTCAGACCCGTCGCATCGTCACCCGGGTGCGGGTCACCGACCAGGCGCAGGTGGGGTCCCACGACCTCATGGCCACCGCCGACTACATCGACCTCGCCCTGCAGGATCGGGCCCGCACCCAGCAAGCCACTGCGCTGATCGTCACCGACGACGTCGCTCGCGTCGCCGACAGCCTCGACAGCACACGCCAAGCCGCCGCCCGGAGGGCCTACGGCAACTGGTACGTGGAGATGTCGACGCGGTCCTACGCCGAAGGCGACGCGGCCCAGGCAAGGCCCCTCCTACAACGAGGCCAAGACCTGCTGGAGCAGGCCGCCCCCCACGCGCCCGAAGCCCTCGAAGACCTGCAGACCGTGCAGACCACCCGGCAGGCCCTCGACACCCTCGCCCCCTCCGCCCCCGCCGCGCGCGCCCTCATCAAGGGCAACAAGGAACGCTACCGCGCTGTCACCCGCTGACCGAGAGAACCAAGATGTCCACCGCCCTTCAGACCATGACCGATACGACCTTGGCTCCTGCAGGGCGAGCGGCGCTCCAGCGACTTCCCCAACAGCAGGCGCTGTGGGTGGGGGGCAGCGTGGTCGCGGCCGCCCTGGCCGGGCTCACCAGCTTCTGGACCGGCGCACCCGAGCTCGCGCTGGTGCTGTCGCTCGGGGTCGGCGCGAGCCTGGTGAACCCCCGCAAGCTGTGGGCCGCGCCCCTGGTTGTCGCAGCTGTGGCCGCTGCGGGGCTGCTGACGGGTCTGTTCGCCTGGCCTCCCATCGTCGGCGCGGGCGCAGCCGCAGGGGCGCTGGCGACCTGGCTCATGCCGCAGCGGACCGACGCCCTCGACATGGTCAATGGCGCCCTCGGCGGTCTCACCGGCGCCTCGCTGGGGCTGTGGGCCGCCGTGGTGCTCCTGCCGGAGTCCCTCCCCACCCTCCTGGTCGCCCCCCTCACCACCGCACTGGTCGCTTTGGTGGGAGCCCAGGGCCTGTTGCCGGTGGCCCTTCGCTTCGACCACGGTGCGCAGCTGCCGACTCTCCGAGAGATCCAGGCCGCCCTGCGGGTCACCTACCGCCCGCCGGTGCTGCGCGCCCTCGAGCTGTACCGCCACGCGCAGAAGCATGTGCCCGATCGCGAGACGCGCAAGGGTCTGGCGGAGGTGAGCACGTGGGTGTTCCGGCTGCAGCAGACCCTGCAGACCCTCGACGGAGAGCTGGGCCAGATCGATCCGGATCACGTCGATGCTCGGATCCGGGCATGCCACGACCTGCCAGAAGACGTCGACGACTTCACCCGCGAGCGCCGACAGGCGACCGCCATGCACCTCGAGCGGCTCCTGCAGCACCGCAAGGCCATCGCGGTCGAGCGCGATCGTACCGATGCCCTGGTCGACTACGCCCTCGCGTTCCTGGAAGAGGCACGCGCGGGAATGGCTGTCGCCCAGCAGCTACCCGGAGAGGCCACGCCCGAGCGGCTCGTCGAGGTGCTGGGCCGCCTGCGCCACCACGCGCAAGAAGGCGACACCCGACGCCGCACCGCGCGTGAGATGGAGCTGACCGAGCGCTAAGCCACCTTGCCCTCGGGGCAGCCCGTGGCTATGAGCAGTGGGCCGCACCGACGGTGCGAGCGGGTGAGCGCGGTTAGCTCAGCTGGATAGAGCGCTGGCCTCCGGAGCCAGAGGTCACAGGTTCGAATCCTGTACCGCGTGCCACCCACCCCCTCCCTTCCACACAGGCCGTGATAGGCTGCCGTTCAGCGTCTTACGACCGAACGAGGAACAGCCACGACGTGCATGTGACGTTTTGGGGAGTACGGGGCTCGATCCCCACGCCAGGAGAAGACACCCGTCGCTGGGGTGGCAATTCTTCGTGCATCGAGGTGCGCCATGGCGAGCATCCGCCACTGGTGCTCGACTGCGGTACCGGGGCTCGGAAACTGGGCATTTCGCTGATGGGGCGTTCGCACCGGGCCCTGGATCTGGTGTTCACGCACCTGCACATGGATCACGTCTTCGGCCTCCCCTTCTTCGTGCCGCTGTACGCCCCCGGCTTCGACGTGCGCATCACCGTGCCGGCGTTCTCCGCCGACGAGGCGCGAGAGAAGCTGGCCCGCTACCTCAACGGCGTCTACCATCCGACGCGCATCGGCGACCTGCCCGCCAACGTCTCGTTCCACCCCGTGCGCCCCGGGCGCCCCTTCCAGGCGGGCGCCTTCGAGCTCACGGGCATCTCCCTCAACCACCCGGGCGGAGCCATTGGCTACAAGGTCACGGTCGAGGGCAAGACGTTTGCTTACATCACCGACACCGCTCCGTTCGCCAAGCCGGGGGAAGGCGTGGCGGCCGGTCAGCCCCCGCCGAAGTCGGAGCAGCGGATCATCGACTTCCTGCGTGGCGCCGATCTCGTCGTGTACGACACGATGTACGACCTCGAGGAATACCTCGAGCGCATGACGTGGGGTCACAGCTACCCCGAGTACGCCGCCGCCCTCTGTCGCGCCGCCGAGGTCGATCGGCTGGTGCTCTTCCACCACCTGCCCGATGCCAGCGACGCCAGCCTCGATGATCTGGAGCAGCGGTGGTCAGAGCACGAGCGCCCCACCGTGCTGGTGGCCAAGGAAGGCGTCACCCTCGACGTGTGAGCTCAGCTCTCGCCGTCTTCCCCGAGCACCCAGTCGTGCAAGCCAGGCAGCACCTCGTCGACCCAGCGTGAGGTCGTGCGGAGCTCCGAGAACGACGCGAACAGCCCCCCGAGCACGAACACCACTTCCTCGTACAGGTGCATCCGCTCGAACAGCACCTCCTCGCCGCCCTCATCCACCACCTGGGGCAGCTTGAGGGCCTGCAGGTGCATCGAGGGGCCCTTGAGGGTGAACAGGAACTCACGGTCGTCGCGGCGCAGCCCCACACGGAGCTCCTGGAGGACCTTTCCCCCGGCGAGCGCAGCCTTGGCCTCGAGGGTGGCGGCGGGGTTGTCGCCCGTCATCACCGCCGTGACCTTGGTGTCGTCGGGGTTGCGGAAGGCCAGCCGCTCATCGACCCACAGCTCGACGCTGCCCACGGGCTCGCCGAGCTCGAAGTGAGCGCCGTTGGTCTCCGACGACCACCACAGCCAGGCATAGAACTCGCCCGCGATGTGGGGCAGGACCGGAAGGCCCTCTGCTTCGTCTGCCATCACGACCTCCCCTGGGACAAGCGAACCTCGGCCCCACCGAGCCGCACCGGGCTGGGCGCACACGACAACAGGGAATCCACCCGCCCGGCCTTGTCGCTGACGAAGTCGAGGGGGGACCACGGAACCAGCGTGAGCCCAAACGTGCGGAAGAATCGCTTCCGGAACCGGTCGGCCATGCCCTCGGACAGCGAGTGCAGGATGCAGTAGCGCCCATCGACGCTCCACGCGGCCTCGGTGACCGACACCGCCGGCAGCGTGCGCTTCAGCCACTCCTGCTCCAGCTCGTCTTTCAGCTCGCTGCGCACGGCGGCCGGAACACGCTCGATGCCGCGCTCGGCAGCCCAGGCCTGACACTTCTTCTCGAGCGTGGCCTTGAACAACTTGGCGGGCAGGCGCTTCTTGTCGACCCGCAGGGCAAACAGCGCCACGTTGTTGTACAGCCACTTGTTGAAGTCGTCGAACTCGGCATCGAGGAGGTTGTGGACCTCGACCCAGCCCTCCACCTCTTCTGTGCCCATCTCGACGGGCGGATCGCGGAAGGCATGCTCCTGCAGCCGATCCCGGTAGATGTCACGCCACCCCTCGACCAGGTCGCCCTCGACCCGAAAGCGCGCGATCGTCATCGCACCACCGACGATGCCCATGTGCCCTCCAACAGGGCTGCCCCCTATCGAAGGGCGGCCGCGATCGCCGCAACGCCGCCGACATCCGCGGGGCGATGGCGCTGTCAGGCAGGCCGAAGGTCGCGCAGGGCGTGGCGGAACACGGTGATCTCCGCCCCTCCCTTGATCGTCATGCCGAACTCATAGCGCCCGAACCACGACACCACGCCACGAACGACATCGCCGTCGAGGAGGGTCGCGACGACTTCCTGGGTGCGATCCATGTAGCCGAACAGCCGCTTGTCGGAGCAGCTGTAGCGATCCTGCGGGCGCACCTCTGGGCGACGCCCCTCGGCGGCCGCCCGCTTGTCGGCCTTGACGGCCTTCTTGACCAGCTTCCAGTCACCGGGGTCGTAGGCGTACTTCAGCTCGAGCTTGTGCAGCTCGCGAGGGCTGCCCTCTTCGTCGAGGGTGAACGTGTAGGGCGCCACCTCGCCGACCGTGCCCTTGGCCTTGCCGCCGCCGTGGAGCTGCAGCACCAGCGGGCCAGCCCCCTGAACCAGGCACGTGCGCTCACGGTAGGCCTCGCGGTGCTGGGCCAGCCGCCGCCGCGCCAGCACCTGGTCGAGGTCGGCATGACCGATGGCGATCTGGGTGGCCAGCGCCCGCGACAGCTCGTGCGCTTCCATCAGCCGGTTCACCCGGTCGCGGGTGGCCATTCGCTCCAGCGCCTCCGACAGGTCGAGCTTGCCGTAGGCCACCGCCATCGCCATCTGGTAGGGCATGCCCTGGCTGTGGAGCTCGTCTGCGCGGCGACGCACCTCGGGGTCGACCCGGTTGACGGGCCGCCGTGGGCGTCGGCCTGCCCTTACATCGTCTCCCACGAACGCCTCCCCATCTGCGCAACGTATGGATGGCTGCTCCCCTGGTCAAGGCCCGGTGAGGCCCGGGGGGAGATGCGGTCAGGGAGCAGAAGCCAGCGACTGCACCGCCGTCTCGAGCGCGCGGGCCAGCTCGCCTCCGCCGTCGACCACCCGTGCGGGGAGGTCTTGGGGGACCTCGCCCACCTCGACCCCGACGTACAGCACCAGTTCGACCCCCTCCGCATCCCCGGTGATCCGCGCAGCATCCCGCGGCCCCCCCGGCCGGAAATCGACCTCGATGCGGCGGTCGAGTCGAGCGCGAACGGGCTCGTGCCAGCGTGGCCCCACCCCGACGAAGCGGAGTCGACGGAAGCCCGACAGCAGCAACTGCTCTCCCAGCTTCCCGCACAGGCGCGAGAGCGTCTCCGCCCCCGGCGCATCGGCCCGCTCAGGCGAGACCGCCACCGCCGCCACGGACAGCTCCTCGGGAGGCGAGCCATCGAGCAGCAGCATGCCCCCGAGTGCTTTGCGCAGCCCCACGGCCGCCTGGGGCCCCAGCCGGGCCTCCACCAGCACGGCGGCGAGCTGCCGGGCCCCTGCCAGGGCCTCCAAGGCTCGGTCGTTCTCATCGGGCCCGCGCAGGCCGCGCTCCCTCAGCAGGGCAGACACCGCCAGCCCCTCGGGCGCCTCCGCCAGCGTGGCCCGAAGGGCCTGTAGCTCCTCGTCACGCTGTGCCAGCTCGGCCTGCAGCGACGCCACCTTCGCCTCGGCCAGGGCAAGCGCCTCGGCCTCCGCGGTGGAGGGCGATGCCACGGGTGGGGCGGGAGGGGCAGACTGCGGGGGGGGCGCAGGCGCCGGCGGGGGCACGGCCGTCGGCACGGGGACCGGGGAAGCGGGACGGGCTCCCCCTGACCGCTGCACCCCCGGCACGAGCTGCGCCATCACATCCTCGGCGACCGGCTGAGGCGCGCTTCGTCGCGCGCTCGGCGCACGCTCCTCCACCGCAACGACCGGCGCACGGACGCCCTGGCGAGCCGCCTTGCGGGCCTTGCCCGCCACCGCGTCATTCACCATGTCGTCGGGCTTGGTGTAGCGGGAGAAACCCAGGTGGTGGAGCAGCCCCAACACCTCGCCAGCAGAGCGGTCCAGCTCCTTCGCCAGCTTGCGCACCCGGATGGCCACCGTACCTCCCTGTTCGTCTCAGGGGTGTACCACGACGCCCCGTGTCAGTGCTTCTCGACGGACCGCACCGTGACCATCCGGTCACCGACCATGCCGATGCCCATCCCCTCTACCTCATCGCCCTCGACGGAGACCTGCTCCCCGTCGAGGTGAGCGGGCACGTCGCCGTACAGGTTGAGGCGGCTGCCGTCGGTCGTTGTCAGCACCCAGGTGCCGGTGCCCACGTCGTGGTGCTTCAAGGTTCCTTTCCACTTCATCAGCTGCGCTCCTGCTCTTCGAGCTTCTGCGCCCCGGCCAGGCCGAGGGCGATCACCAAGCACGCCGTGGCGTTGCCTGCGAGCCACAGCGCCGAGAAGCCCTGCGGGACGAGCCAGGGCGCAACGGCTCCCGTGACGGCACCATGGAACAGGTAGGCGGCCGCCCCGCAGGCGAGCCCCTGAGCCACCGGCCGGGTGCCACGCCACGCGCCCAGCGTGAACCCGACCGCTGCAGGCACCAGGGCCGACAGCGCCAGGGGGAAGGTCACCCACCAGCCTCCCAGGAAGGCCGCAGGCCACTCGAGGGCAGGCTTGACCAGGAAGGCTGCCGCACCGAGCAGCGACCCGGGAAGGAACCACAGCCCACCCGCCACCACGGCAGACACCGCCGCCGAGCTCAGCTGGAAGCGAGCGCGGGTGGTCGCCAGCTGGGCCACCAGCAGCGCGAGGACCGCGCCCAGCAGGAAGCGGATCTTCCCGAAGCCAGAGCCCGCCTGCCCCAGCGCGGCGGCCAGGTCGAGGCGACCGTGACCATACTTCTCGTTCCAGCCGTCGCCCCGTGCCGTGTCGAGCAGCACGCGCTCCACAGCCTCGGCTTCCATGCCCCGGCCGAGGAGCACCGCAGCAGCCCCCGCGACGTGGGGCGTGGCCATGCTCGTGCCCTGGTACTCGACGTAGTGGTGGCCGCCCTTGCCGTCGATGGTGTCTTGCAGGATGCCGCCGCCCGGCTTCGTCTTGTCGCCGCCCGGCGCCGCGATGTCGACCCCTTCGCCGTAGCTGCTGTAGGGCGCCATCGCCCCGCCCGGCCCGGTAGCGGACACCCCGATGGTCTCCTCCAGCGCCCCCGGGTAGCCGACCCCTCGGCGCCCCGTGTTCCCCGCAGCCGCCACCACCACCACCCCGTGGGACCGGGCCTTCTTGATGGCGTTGTGGATGATGCTCGAGTAGCCGCCGCCGAGGGACAGGTTGATCACCTGCGCGCCCTCGTCGACCGCGTAGTCGATGCCCGCGGCAATCCACGCCGAAGAGCCGAAGCCTCCGCTGGAGAGCACCTTCACCGGCAGAATCGTCGCCCCCGGGGCCACACCGGCCACCCCGACACCGTTGTTGGTGGTCTGCGCGATGGTGCCGGCGACGTGGGTTCCATGGCCCTGGTCGTCTTCGGCGGTGGCTGCGCCGGGCACGAAGGATGCGCCCTTCAGCATGCGCGTGCCTGCCAGATCTTCGACCTTGGACACACCGGTGTCGACGACCGCGACGATGACGCCGCTACCGTCGGCGGCGATGCTGTAGGCCACGGGCGCGCCGATGTCTCGCAGGTTCCACTGCTTGTCGAACATCGGGTCGTTGGGGTAGCCGAAGGCCCACTGGGTGACCTCGCCCTCCGCGACCTCCACCAGCGGATGGCCCGCCAGCTTTGCCCGAGCGCCAGCCAGGTCGTGAACCTGCGCCACCGTGAGGGCCTCGTCGATGGCCAGGGGGTGCAGCCACGTCAGCGGGGCTCCCACCACCTCGGCCACGGCATCACGCTGGGCCTCTGTCGCGCCGTCGACGAGGTCGACGACCAGCGTTCCGGGCGTCGCGGCTGCGGCCACCGCCGGGGTGGTGGGGACGACCCGCTGGGGTGCGTCGGGACCCAACGCGTAGGTCGCTCCGAGGGTGGCGGCGAGCAAGCCAGCCGTGATCGAGCGCTTCATGAGGTCCTCCGGAGCGTAGCGACAATCTACCTACGTAAGAACCCCGTCGTTGCTTTCAGTCCACCTGCGTGGCAACCCGAGACAGGTCGGGACGCCGCTTCAGCGGACCACCAGACTGCCCGGCAGCATCGCCGCGACGCCGTCGGCCAGCACCTGCTCCAGGACCATCAGGTCGCGCAGTGCGTCGGTGTCGACCAGCCCCAGGTCGACCCGCACGGTGGGCGATCGAGCCTCGGCGAGGTCTTCCTGCAGCAGCTCGAGGAAGGTCTTCTGCTTGGGGTAGGTCTCGAGCCCGTAGTCGCCCTCGATGCTCGCCAGCTCCGCCGCCTTGGCGAGGGCCACGTCGAGGCCCCCCAGCTGATCGACCAGCCCTCGCTCGAGGGCCTGCGTGCCTGTCCAGACGCGGCCCTGGGCCACCTCGTGCACGTCGGACCGCTCGAGCTCCCGCCCCTCACTGACCCGCTCGAGGAACAGCCCGTAGAACTCGTCGAGGAAGCGCTGGTAGGTGGCGCGCCCCTGCTCGTCGAAGCCCACCGTTGCGGCCAGCAGGTCGGCCTGCGCACCGCGCTTGTAGCTGTGCTGGGTGAGGCCCAGCTTGTCGTAGGTTCCCGCAAGGTTCAGCTTGCCGCCGAACACCCCGATCGACCCCGTGAGCGTCGTGGGCTGGGCGACGATCCAGTCCGCCGGAGCGGCGATGTAGTAGCCGCCGCTGGCGGCGTAGGAAGCCATCGACACGACGACCGGCTTGCCCCCCGCCTGCACGCGCTTGATCTCGTGCCACATCATGTCGGAGGCCAGGCCGCTGCCACCGGGGCTGTCGACCCGCACCACGATGGCCTTCACCTCGTCGTCGTCGTCGGCAGCTCGGATCCACTCGCGGAAGTTGGTGTCGGTGAGGGACGGGTCGGCGAACAGCCCCCCCTCTCCCGTGCCGCTGGTGATGGGCCCAGAGGCATAGACCACAGCGATCTGCTCCCCCGCTCGCTTCCACCCCGAACGGACGCCCTTGACGTACTCCTTCATCGACGTGAACGCATCGTCGTCTTCGGACTCGGTGGCCGCCGACTCCCCCGCCTGCTCCATGGCGGCGCCCACCTGCTCGAGCCAGTCGTCGTCGCCGGCATCGACCAGGAGGTTCTCCAGGACCGACGGGTAGGCCAGGGTGTCGACCAGGCCGCGCTCCAGCGCGTCAGCGGGCGACAGCGCAGGCCGGTCGATGAGGCCCTGGACCTCGGCCTCGCTCATGCCACGCCCCGCTGCGATGTCGGTGACCAGCGTGCCCCACAGACCATCGAGGAGGTAGTTCATCGCCTCGGAGGCGGCCTCGGAGGGCTCCGTGCGTTGGTAGGGCTCCACCGCCGACTTGAAGTCGCCCACGTGGAGCATCTGCGCTTCGACACCCAGCTTCTCGAAGGTGCCCGCGTAGTAGGTAGTGCGGGCATCGATGCCGGTGACCATGCCGATCCCGCCCGGCGGCATCACCACGTGCTCGCACGCCGAGCCCAGGTACCAGCTGCCCGTCGTCCATACCTCGGAGTAGGCCACGCAGGGCTTGCCGGCCTCGCGGAGGGCCACGATGCCCTCCCGGATCTCTCGGGCCACGCCGTAGCCCATCGAGGGGGCTCGTAGCTCCAGGTAGAGCCCGTCGATGCGGTCGTCGGCGGCGGCCTCGCGAAGGGCCTGTGCAAGCTCGATGCCCGTGGGGCGAATGTCGGAGGGGTCGCCGAACAGGGGCGGCGCCTTCGGCGCATCGGTGACGCTGCCCGACAGCTTCATGCTCAGAAAGGAGCCCTCGTGGACTTCGCCCTTGTCGTCCTGGTTGACCAGCCAGAGCACCGCGCCCATCGAGCCGACGAACACGAGCCCACCGAGAAAAGTGAGCCCGAGCAGGATCCGGGTGGCCGACGAGCTGCGAGGTGGCGTCCGGGGAGTGGGATCGGCTTCCATGATGACTGGGCTCCAAGGTGACGGGGCTACAACCTACCCGTACGCACCCCAGCTACCAATGCCACCGCGCCGACAACAAAACGTGACGGCGCGCCGCCCCTTCTCAGGCCGACTCGGCCAGCGGCCCGATGGCCGCGATCACCTCGGCGACACGGCCGCGGGACCGCGCCGAGCGGCTGATGGCCCGGGCGACACGAGGCCGCGCGACGTGCTGAAAGCCACTGCTCGACGGGTACAGCTCGTTGCGAACGACGGGCAGGTCGTGATTCGACAGCACGACCCGCGCCCCCTTGAACGCCGCCTTGCGCGCCGTCAGCGCCAGCAGCCTCTGCTCGGGCAGCCCGAAGGGCGCCTTGCAGTAGCCGGTGAAGCAAGCCGTGTCGGAAAGGGGCACGTAGGGCGGATCGCAGTACACGTGGTCCCCCTCCCCTGCCTCGGCCATGACATCCTCGAACGACCCGGCCACCAGCTCGACGCCCTGCAGCAGCTCCGACACCGCCCGGAAGTGGTCTGCGGACGGGATCGACAGCTTGCTGTAGCGCCCGACGGGCACGTTGAAGCCCCCCGACTTGTTCTCGCGGTACAGCCCGTTGAAGCCTGCACGGTTGAGCCACACGAAGCGCGCCGCGTGCAGCGTTCCCTTGGGTGGGCCGTTGTTGTAGTCCTCGCGGACCTCGTAGTAGCGCTCGCGCCAGTCGTCTTGCGGTAGCTCGTCGAACCGCCCCAGCAGGCCATCGACGTCGTCGCGCACGGCGCGATGCACCTCGATCAGCTTGTCGTTGGCGTCGCCCAGCACCGCACGGTTCACCAGCCCCGCTGCCTTGAGATGCAGGAACACGGCCCCCGAGCCCACGAACGGCTCGATGTAGGTGCCCTCGCACGGAGCGCCGAAGGCCTCCGCGATCTGCCCGGCCAGCCTGGCCTTTCCGCCTGCCCACTTCATGATCGGTTTCATCGTCGCCACGCTCCGTCCGGAAGGTGCACCAGGCCGGCCCGACCGCTTGTGACAAGCGGACAGTTTTTGACCACCCTGATCTAGAGAATGGATGAAGGGTAGCACGAAAGATCTAGGAAGGCTCTAGATCAATGACGTAGCGAAGGCTCGGAAATCACCGATTGACGATCTCCGAGGCCGACAATGATCGACGCATCCACGTGGGCCGCGGGTGGGCACCGACCGCGGCGCGAAGGCGCACCAAGGCGTCGATCAGGCTACGTGGACCGCCTGAGCCACCGGCGGTGGCATGCAAGGAGGCGGCGACATGGCGCAGCGTTGGTGGCTGGTAGGCGTAGCGGGCGTGGGCATCGTGCTCGCGGTGTTGTTGGTGCCGCGCCCCGACACGGGCGCCGACATCCCCAATCCCGACCCGACGAACGTCGACCCCCTCGACTTCCGGCAGGATGCGCCCGACAACCCCGCACCCGCCCCCGGTCCCCCCGTCGGGCGGGTGAACCACGACGAGCAGCACGAGCGCCCGCGTCCCGAAGACATGTCGCCCACGCCCAGCCCCGAGGTGCAGGCCTACTGGGAGAAGCGCAACGCGAAAGACCCGACCGCGGCCCGCTCCATGGTGGGCCCTTGGGGTGCGGTCCGTCGCCAGCTCAGTCTCGCCGACACCGACGAGGGCAAGGCCCTCACCGCGAAGATCGCTCCCGTCCAGGCCGACCTGGTCGCCTTCGGCAGCGCACGCGAGGAGTCTCCGGGCGACCTGTCCGCCATCGTGTCGCGGATGAACAGCGTCGCCAGCGACGTGAAGAGCAGCTCTTTCTACAGCGACCCCGTCGTCAAGGCATCGATCGACCGCTACGAGGCAGCCGTCACGGCCTGGGAAGCAACCGAGTAGCCCACCCACACCTACTGCAAGGAGGCCCCATGGCCCGTCGCATCTTCGTCCTCGGGGGGCACACCACCCCGTTCATCGGAAAGAAGCATCCCGACTTCATCTGGAAGCGGCACCCCGACTTCGGCAAGCGCGAGAACCCCTCGCTGGAAGACTACATCCGCACCGCGGTCAACGGGGCCCTCGACGCCACCGGCACGCCGGCGGCGATGGTCGACAAGGCATGGATCGGCAACTTCGTCGGCGAGCTGTTCAGCAACCAGGGCCACCTGGGGGCCGCCGTCGTCGGCGCCCATCCCGACCTGATGTACAAGCCCGTGATGCGCGTCGAGGGTGCCTGCGCGTCGGGTGGCCTCGCACTGGCCAGCGCGGTGGAGTCCATCCAGGCCGGCTCCGACGTCGCGCTGGTGGTCGGCGCCGAGGTGCAGACCACCCGCTCGGCTCGGGAAGGCGGCGACATCCTCGCCCGCGCCTCGCACTACGCCCGTCAGCGCAGCATCGACGACTTCACCTTCCCCGCGCTGTTCGGTCGCCGCACCAAGCACTACCGCGAGGCCTTCGGGGTCAGCGAGGCAGACATCGGCCTGGCGTCGGTGAAGGCCTACGCCAACGCCAACAAGAACCCCCTCGCCCATATGCGTACCATCACGATGGACCACGCCACCGCCTCGGCCGCGGGGGAGCGCAACCCCAACTTCCTCAGCAACGAGGAGTACGCCCCGTTCATGAAGATGAGCGACTGCAGCCAGGTGTCCGACGGTGGCTCCGCCATCGTCGTCGTCAGCGAGGAAGGTCTGCGCAAGCTCGGCAAGTCGGAGTCCGACGCCATCGAGATCGTGGCCCTGTCCCACGCCACCGGCAACCTGTGGGAAGACGGCGACCTCACCAAGCTCGACACCACCGCGGCCGCCGCCAAGCGGGCCTACGCCGCAGCGGGCATGAGCCCCTCCGACATCGGCGTGGCCGAAGTCCACGACTGCTTCACCGTCACCGAGCTGATGATGACCGAGGCCGTGGGCTTCGCTGACTACGGCCAGGGCGCCGGGCTGCTCCGTGAGGGCCGCACGAACATCGACGGCGACATCCCCGTCAACACGGGCGGCGGCCTCGTCGGCTTCGGCCACCCTGTCGGCGCCACCGGCGTCAAGCAGGTGCTCGAGATCTACCGGCAGATGAAGGGCCAGTGCGGCGACTACCAGATGCCGAAGCCCCCTTCCACCGGCCTCACCGCCAACATGGGTGGCGACGACAAGACCGTCGTGGTCGGCCTGTACCGCAACCTGTAGCCATCGCGTCGGTTGACGCCCCGCCCCGTGGCCGATACGCGGTCCGGGTTTCGCGGGGCGCGCCCTCCCCGCCCTTTGGAGATTTCTCATGGCCTCATTCACCAAAGTCACTCGGTTCCGCCGCAAGCTCCGCGACAAGAAGACGGGCCGCGCAGCGGCTGCTCGTCGTCGCATCGACGGCACCACGCCCGCCTTCCCGATCCACACCCCCGAGGTGGATGCAGCGGCCCCCGCGGCCCAGGTGAGCAACAAGTCGGAGTGAGGTCCCCCCTCGCACCGTGACAAGGCAGGCGCTTCGGCGGCTGCCTTTTTTGTGGGACGCCCCCTCCGTGGAGCGACACCACCCGGCTTAGTACAGGCCCCACATCCGGCAGCCCGCGTACAGCGAGAACAGCCCCAGCCGGGGCGACGACGCGAAGTACACCGGCTCCCATCGCGGGCGGAACTTCTGCTTGAAGCGATGCAGGCTCTGAAAGCCGAACACCCGGTTGCCCACGCCCGACTGGTACAGGCCTCGGAACACCGTCTCGAGCCGGCGCTCCCCAGCATCGACCCCGGCCATCGGGCACGGGCCCAGCGACAGCGTGTGGGCCCCCTCGGAGCGCAGCACCTCGACGGCGTGCACGATCATCGCTTCCACCACGCCGGCGATGGCATCGGGCCGGCGGCACATCACGTCGACCCCCCACTGCCCGCTGGCCCCCGGGATCAGCGTCAAGAAGGCCTCCACCCGGTCGTCGGAGCGTGCCACGACGTAGCGGCGGTCGAAGGGCGCCTGCAGCCCGGGAGAACCTACCAGCAGCTTCATCCGCCACGCGGGCCGCTTGCTCGCCAGCCACGCCGCATGGATCTGCTGCAGCTCGTCGGCCCCCTCCTCGGGCACTCCGCCCATGGCCACCACCACGCCCTTCCGCGCGGCACGGTTGCGCATCTGCCGGACCGACTCGTAGGCGCGGCCGCGGAAGGTCAGGCCGACCAGGTCGAGCCATGCCTCCACCCCCACCTGCACCGAGTGAAAGCCCGCTGTCGCGGCAGCCGCCCGCTCCTGCGCACGCACCGGGAACACCAGCAGCCGGCGCAGCCCACGCTGCCGTGCCTCGGCGGCGAACGACGCCAGGAGTGCAGCGGGGTCGGCGCTGTTGAGCCCGCCGATGGCGAAGGCCGTGCCCCGGCGCACCTGGTAGGCCAGCACCTCGTCGTGCAGCAGGTGGTAGTGAAGATCGGGCTCGAGGGCGAGGTGGGCCTCGGGCCAGCGGGCGGTGGACCGCACCCGCTCGTAGACAGCGGAGGGGGCCAGGGCCCCGCGCTCGGGCGGGCTGGGCAGTGGCTCGACCTTGTCGAGCAGCCACCCGGGAGCCGCCAGCGCACGCCGCAGCCACCGGTCGGCGGCGGGCGCGGGGGCGGCGGGGAGCTGCTTCATCGCCCCAGGGCCTGCCGCACCCGACACAGCATCGCGTCGACCGCCAGCCGGCCGCTCACGTAGACCTCGAGGTCGTCGCGGCAGGACTGCAGCGCTTGGGCGCACGTCTCGACGCCGCCTGGGTAGAGCCGCCGAGCCAGGCCGGTGACCTCGTCGCGCGCGTCTTCGTTGAGGAGCTCCTGGCGCCCACCGCTGCCGAGGACCACGACATCGCGCAGCAGCTCCTCGAACAAGGCCAGCAGCGCGTCGACCCGCTTCGACCACGTCGACCGATTGCCAGAGCACAGGCGCTGTGAGAACTGGAACACGTCGTCGACGGTGCCTCGGAGCACTGCCAGCAGCTCGGCGCGCATCGCCGCTCGCTCGGCGAGCCCATCTCCCGACAGCGCCAGCGCTCGCCCCGGGCAGCCCAGCGCGAGGCGCGACAGCACCGGCGCCTGCTCTACGCCCTTGCGCTCCAGCCAGCGCTCGATGTCTCTCGCAGGCACGGCGCCCATTCGCACCCGCTGGCAGCGGCTGCGGATCGTGGGCAGCAGCGAGCTGGCGTTGTGCGACACCAGCAGGAAGCCGGTGCCGTCCGGAGGCTCCTCCAGCGTCTTGAGCAGCGCGTTGGCCGCGGCCTCCTGCATCGCCTCCGCCGGATCGATGATCACCACGCGACGACGCGCCGCGTAGCGGCGGTAGCCCGCCTGTCGGATCACCTCGCGAACGTCTGCCACCGGGATGGTTCCCGATGCCTTCTTCGGGTCGGGAACCAGCTCGATCACATCGGGGTGGGTGCCCTCGCCGATGGACTTGCACGTGGCACAGACCCCGCAAGGCCGGCTCTTCGGTGCGGCCTCGCAGTTCGCAGCGAGGGCCACCAGCGAGGCGAGGGTGCGCTTGCCGACCCCCTTCGGGCCCTCGAACAGGTAGGCGTGATGCAGCCGATCGGCGGCCATCGCCTCCCACAGCTTCGCCACGACCCGTTCGTGGCCCACGAGCCCGTCGCGCGTGCGCACGGCCACCGTCACGGTGCCTCCTCGTCGCCCTCGTCGAGCGCCAGCGGCCCCTGGCCGGCTTCGATGCCCTCGAGGGCCCCCTCCGCCACCATCGATCGCGCCGCCCCCGCGACGAACAGGCTGCCCGCCACGATGGTCTCGAGGGCCTCGCTGAACACCTCGGGTAGCGTCTCCTCCACCGAGCCCCCCGCCGCCAGCTCGACGTCGAGCTCCGACAGCGCCTGGGCGAGCTCGAGGGGGTCGCGCGCCTTGGGGTGGGCGCAGCGCGTCGTCACCACCTCGTCGACATACGGGACCAGCGGCGCCACGAAGGCGGCGGCATCTCTGCCCTCCCCCATGCCCAGCAACAGGATGCGCAGGCCCAGCTTGGGCCGATCCCGTAGCCAGGCCGCGAGGGCTGTGGCGCCGTCGACGTTGTGGGCACCGTCTGCCACCAGCCCCGGCAGGAGCTGCTCGAGGCGGCAGGGGCTGAAGGCCGTCTCGAGGCCGCGCTGCACCGACTCATCGGGAATCAGGAAGCCTGCGGCGCGCATCTGATGCAGCACCGCCAAGGCCACCAGCGCGTTGGCGCCCTGGTGAGCGCCGCGCAAGCCCAGCCGCACGTTCGACAAGGTGCCGCCGGGCGTGGCGAAGCTCCAGCGGCCGTCGCGGCGCTGCTCTCGGCGCATACGAGGCCCTGCGGCCCACACCTCGCAGCCCAGCGCAGTGCCCCGATGCTGCACCACCTCACGGGCCTCCGCCGCCATGGGCCCCACCACCAGCGGCACACCGCGCTTGATGATGCCGGCCTTCTCCGCCGCCACCTGGGCGAGGGTATCGCCGAGCTGCTCGGTGTGATCGAGCCCCACCGCCGTGACCGCGGTGACCACCGGCGACACCACGTTCGTCCCGTCGAGGCGCCCACCCAGGCCGACCTCCACCACCATCACGTCGACACTGCGCCAGGCGAACACCTGGAACGCGACCGCGATCATGAACTCGAAGTAGGACAGCGGGTGGCCCTCGATCCCAGCAGACTTCGCCCATGCCCACCGCGCGCGGTCGACGTGCTCGATGGCCTCCTGCAGCGTGGCATCGTCGACGGGCAGGCCATCGATCATCACCCGTTCATTGAGCTGCTCGAGGTGGGGAGACAGCGTCGTGCCCACGGTGTAGCCGGCCGTCACCAGGGCCTGCGTGATCATCGCGCAGGTGCTGCCCTTGCCGTTCGTGCCCGCAATGTGAACCACCGGGGCACACAGATGAGGCTCCCCGAGCACCTCGAGGAAGGTGCGGATCCGATCGAGGCCGAGGCGAACCCCGACCTGCCCCAGACCATCGAGCAGCGGGTGACTCCTCACGACACCTCGACGGGCTCGGGCTCGACCACCTCCGTCGGCTCGCTCGGTGCCGCGGCGGGCTGGCCCAGGAGCTGGCGGAGCAGGCGCCCCACGGTGCCAAGCATCTCTCGACGGGGAACGATGGCGTCGACCATGCCGTGGTCGAGGAGGTACTCGCTCGTCTGGAAGCCCTCGGGGAGCTCCTCGCCGATGGTCTCGCGGATCACGCGCGGGCCCGCGAAGCCGATGAGCGCCTCGGGCTCGGCGAGGATGACGTCGCCCAGCATCGCGAAGCTCGCGGCCACCCCGCCGGTGGTCGGATGGGTGAGGATGGAGATGTAGGGCATGTTGGCTTCGTCGCGCAGCTTGGCCAGGGCCGCGCAGGTCTTGGCCATCTGCATCAGCGACAGCACGCCCTCCTGCATCCGCGCCCCGCCGCTGGCGGAGATCACGATGGCGGGCACCTTCCGCTCGCAGGCGCGCTCGAACAGGCGGGTGATCTTCTCCCCGACGACGCTGCCCATGGAGCCGCCCATGTAGGCGAAGTCGAAGGAGCCGATCTCGCACTCCACGCCATCGACCTCCGCCGATGCCGCGATGAACGCATCGTTGCGCCCCGTCTTGTTTCGGCTCGCCTCGATGCGCCGCACGTAGGGCTTGCTGTCGACGAAGCCCAGGGCGTCGACCGGGCACAGCTCGACGTCGTGCACCGTGATGGTGCCGGCGGTGCACAGGGAGGTCAGCCGATCGATCGCGCCCTGGCGGAAGTGGTGGCCGCAGTGGTCACAGACCAGCTCTGCCTCGGCCAGCGCCTCGTTGAACAGCGCCTCGCCGCAGCCCGGGCACTTCGTGAACAGCTCGGGAGAGTCACTCGGGCCGGGGCGCACCACCCCGACGAACTCCTTGCGCTGCTCGAACCAGCGTCGCCCTGCTTCGTTCGCCATGAAGACCTCCGACAGGCCGCTCTATCCCGACCCGGCGTCGCTGCCAGACCGACCAGCCCTACGACATCCAGCCCACACAGCGAGCCACCGCGTCGTGCACCCGGGGCCGCGCGGCCCGGATGGGGCCCTTGTCGTCGACCGGATGCACCCGGTTGGTGAGCAGCGCCACCACCACCTCCTGGCGTGGAGCGACCCAGATCGACGTGCCGGTGTAGCCGAGGTGACCGACCCCGTCGGCAGGCCACGCCGAACCGGTCGAGGTGTAGGCCCCGTGGCTGACCCCGTCCCAGCCCAGCCTGTGGGACCCCGCTCCCTGCGCCCCCCATGCATCCGCGAGGCTCGGCAGCCCGTGCGTGCGCCCCGAAGCCTCGTCGACGAGGGCAGCCGTCAGCCGCCCCAGCTCCGTGGCGGTCCCGAACAAGCCCGCGTGGGTCGACCGGCCCCCCATCGCGGCGGTGTTCAGGTCATGCACCTCACCCTCCACCACGTGGCCGCGCACCGGGCAGTCCTCCGTGGCCGCTGCTCCCGGCCAGCCCCAACGCAGATCGGCCCCGACCGGGTCGAGCACCAGCTTCTGCACCAGCTCGTCGATGCGTGCGCCCCCCGCGGCCTCCATCACCGCCAGCAGCGTGAGAAAGCCGAGGTCGGAATAGGTGTGGACCTCGCCCGGCGCCTGGACCAGGGGGCTGCGCCAGGCCGCCTCGATCACCGCCGCCCGTGCCGCGTCGCTGCCCCACATCGCCGGTGCCACGCCCTCATACAGCGGCAGCCACGCCGCGTAGCCCGACGTGTGCAGCAACAAGTGACGAGGCGTGACACGGGGGTCGACTCCCGGCACCCAACGGGCAGCGGGAACGTCTAGGTCGAGCTGCCTTCCCGCGACCAGAGCGGCCGCCACGGCCCCCCCGGCGAAGGGCTTGGTGACGCTCGCCAGATCGTAGGGGGTGTCGCAGGTGGCCTCACGCCCCGGCGCCCGCCGGGCCCAGCCCGTCGCGTAGCGCAGGCGCTCTTCGCCACGAATCCACACCGACACCGATGCGGACGGGATGTGGCCTTCCCCTACGATGGCGTCGATCTCGTCGATGACCTGCTGCATGGCGCGAGTATGACATCATGCTCGGCTCTGCGCCCCGCGATAGACAACGCCCTCGGACACTGCATGCCTCGCTCTCTCACCGCCATCCTCGGCAACAGCCAACGCCTCGACGGCGGCTCCATGTTCGGCAATGCGCCGCGGGTGGTGTGGGAGCGGTGGATCCAGCCCGATGAGCGGCATCGCATCCCCCTGGCCTGTCGCGCTCTGCTCGTCCGCGACGGCGACCGGAACCTCCTGTTCGAGGCCGGCATCGGCGCGTTCTTCGAGCCCGGCCTGGCCGACCGCTACGGTGTGATGGAGTCCGAGCACGTGCTGCTGGCCAGCCTCGAGGCCGTGGGGCTCGGCCACGAAGACATCGACGTGGTGGTCCTGTCGCACCTGCACTTCGACCACGCGGGCGGGCTGCTCGAGGCGTGGCAACCCGACGGCGAGCCGCAGCTGCTGTTCCCCCGCGCGCAGTTCGTGGTCGGCAAGGCCGCGTGGGCGCGAGCGAGGTCCCCCCACCCCCGCGACCGGGCCTCCTTCCTGCCCGGCCTCAACAGCCAGCTACAGGCCAGCGGCCGCCTGCACGTCGTCGAGGGCACCGATGCCGACGTGCTCGGCGAGGGCTTTCGCTTCCGCCTGTCCGACGGCCACACGCCGGGGCTGCTGCTCACCGAGATCGACATGCCTGACGGGCCCGTCGTGTTCGCCGGCGATCTCGTGCCGGGCACCCCCTGGGTCCACCTGCCGATCACCATGGGCTACGACCGCTTCCCGGAGCGGCTCATCGACGAAAAACAGGCCCTGCTGTCCGACCTCACGGCACGCGGCGGGCGCCTGTTCTACACCCACGACGCCGAGGTCGCCCTTTCGGGCGTCTCGGTCGACGGTCGCGGCCGCTTCCGCCCCGTCGACCCCCTCTCCACCTTCGCGGAGCTCACCGCATGATCTCGCCCGGTTCCCCCATTGCCGTCGTCGCGCCCTCGGGCATCCACGACGAAGACCGCCTCGAGAAGGGCCTCGCCACGGCCCGCATCGTCGGCCTCAACGTGCAGCCCTTCAACGACATGCTCCGTCCACGCCGCTACCTGGCGGCTCCCGACCAGCACCGGCTCGACCAGCTGCAGCTCGCGCTCCGACAGCCCCACTGGGGCGCGATCTGGATCGCGCGGGGTGGCTACGGCATCACCCGCATCCTCGACCGCCTCGACCTTCGGGATCTCCCTCCCACGCCGGTGATTGGCTTCTCCGACGTCACCCCCTTGCTGGCCGCCCTGCACAAGCACCGGGGGGGTCCCATCATCCACGGGCCGGTCGTGCACTCCCTGCCGATCACCGACCGGGCCTCGCAAGACCACCTGTTCGCGCTGCTCGGTGGCCGCGAGGTCGCGCCCCTCGAGGGCACCCAGGTGGTGTCTGGCAAGGCCGTCGGCCCGCTGGTCGGCGGCAACCTGTGCCTGCTGGCCGCCATGTGTGGCACCAAGCACCAGGTCGACACCGAGGGCGCGATCCTGGTCCTCGAGGAGATCGGCGAGCCAGCCTACAAGCTCGACCGCATGATGCAGCAGCTCGCCAGCGCCGGGGTGCTCCGTGGCGTGGCGGGCGTCGCGGTGGGCCAGCTCACCGACTGCCACCTGCCCGAAGGGGCCGACTACCGGGCCATCGACGTGCTGATGGACCATCTCGAGCCCCTCGGTGTGCCCGTCCTCGCCGACCTGCCCATCGGCCACGGTCCCGCCAACCGCGCCTTCCCCATCGGGGCCGAGGCGACCCTCGCCGACGGCACCCTGAGCTGGGCGCCCGTCACCCGCAGCTGAGCGAGGTCCTCCGATGTACGAGCTCCGACCCGACCTCGAGACACGCACCAAGATCGTCGCGACCCTCGGCCCCGCCGCGTGGGACGAGCCCACCCTGACGCAGCTGCTCGAGACGGGCGTCGACGTGGCCCGCATCAACTGCTCCCACGCCGATCACGAGTCCATCCGGCGGCAGGTGGCGCGGGTGCGTCGTGCCTCGATGCGGCTCGGCAAGCCCACCGCCATCCTCCTCGACCTGCAGGGCCCGAAGATTCGCACCGGGAAGGTGCCCACCCCGCTAGAGCTGAAAGACGGCGACGTGCTGACGGTCGTGATGTCCCCCGACGTCATCGGCGAGGGCACCACGGTCGGCACCACCTACCCGGAGATGGTCGACGACGTCACCGTCGGCGACCTGGTGCTGTTCGCTGACGGCGCGCTGTCGGGCGAGGTGTGCGGGGTGCGTCCCGGCGAGCCGGGCGAGGTCGACATCCGGATGACCCACGGCGGGCCGCTCGGGTCGCACAAGGGCATCAACCTGCCGGGCGTGGCCCTCTCGGTGCCTTGTCTCACGGAGAAAGACCTCGCTGATCTCGCCGTCGGCGTCGACGTCGGGGTCGACTACGTGGCGCTGTCCTTCGTGCAGCGCGCCCAAGACATCCGGGATCTGCGGGCCGAGCTCGAGCGTCTGGGCCACCCGCGCCTGCCGGTGATCGCCAAGATCGAGAAGCCGCAGGCCGTCGAGGCGATCGACAGCATCCTCGAGCTCGCCCAGGGCGTCATGGTCGCCCGCGGCGATCTGGGCGTCGAGGTGAGCATCGAGAAGGTGCCCGTCTACCAGAAGCGGATCATCGCGGCGGCGCAGCGGTTCGGGAAGCTGTGCATCACCGCCACGCAGATGCTCGACAGCATGGAGCGCAACCCGCGCCCCACCCGCGCCGAGACCACGGATGTGGCCAACGCCATCCTCGACGGCACCGATGCGGTCATGCTGTCGGGGGAGACCTCGGTCGGCGACTACCCGGTCCTCGCGGTGCGCATGATGGACAAGATCGCCCGCGAGGTGGAGGGGAGCCGCTTCTTCACTACCACCCCCGTAGAGCAGATGGTGTGGCTGACAGGCTCGGCGGGCCTGGTGGTGCGCTCGGCCTGCTGGGTGGCCAGCCAACGAGGCTGCCCCCTCGTCGTGTTCTCCTGGTCGGGCCGCACCGCCCGCCAGGCCAGCAAGACCCGCCCACTAGGCCCGATCTACGCCCTCACCGCGAACGCGCAGACCGCCGACCGGCTGTCGCTGGCATGGGGCGTGACCCCGCTGGTGGTGCCTCATGTCGAGACGGTCGACGAGATGGTCGACCTCGGCGCCCGAGCCCTCCTCGACAAGGGGCTGGTGCACGCGGGCGAAGAGCTGGTCATCCTGGCCGGGCCCTCACCGCGAGCCGAGACGGCCAACCTGTTCAAGCTCCACGTCGTCGAGCCGTAGCCCGAGCCGCCCACGCCAGGGCGGCGACGATCCGTGGCTGCTGGGCGGGGTCGCTCGCGAGGTCTTGGCGGACCTCGATCTCGATGGCGCGTCGCCCGTGGGCGATGGCGTGGCGGTCGGCCGAGTACATCAGCCCACCCTTGCCGCTGTAGGGCTCGTTGAGCGCGACCACGAAGCCTTCACCCTCCAGCACGGTGGCGAAGGCCGCCGCCAGCGCCTCTTCGCCGTCGAACAGCACCCCGAGCTCCATCGTGCGCGACGGCCCCCCCTCGTAGACCGGGGTGAAGCTGTGCAGCGACAGCACGTCGGCGTGTGGGTGCTTGCCGACCATGGCGTCGATGGCCCCATGGAAGGGCTCGTGGAACCGCTGCAGGCGCTCCAGCCGCTCTTCGGGCGCCAGGCCCGCGTTGAGCTCGAGGAACACCTCGTCGCACCGCGAGCGGAACAGCGTGGGGTCGTCGGGGGTGCGGTTGGGGTCGAGGAGCAGGCGCGAGAAGCGAGCGAGGACCGCAGGGGCCTCCAGCTCGGCGGCCAGGCCTCGGGTGAGGGCCTCGGCCCCCAGGTCGAGGGCCCAGTGGGTGCCCAGCAGCGCGCGTTCCTCGTCGGACCATGCGTAGGGCTCGGGGAGGCGCTGGCTCGCATGCTCGCAGGTGAGCACCCAGTCGGCATCGTACAGGCCGTGGATGCGCTCGTAGGCGTCGTGGATCACGGGGTTCCCGGATTGGTGTCGGTGCAGGCGGCAGCCCCGCAGAAGTGGGCCACCTCGCCGGTCAAGAGGAAGTGGTTGGTCTGCTGACGCTGGCCCGGCCACAGGCGGGGCGTCGTGTGGGCCTCGGTCGTCGGCGCCGGCCGGTTGGTCGGTGGAGGCAGAGGCTTGGCCGGGTCGAACTGCGACAGCCCCCGCGACAAGGGCGCGGGCTGCAGCGACAACCCATAGGGCTGCGTCGCCGACGGGTCGAGGAGCGGGAGCTGCAGAGCACGGGCCAGGGCCTCGGTGGTCATGTTGGGCACCTGCTCGTCGCCGATGGCCTCTTGCAGCAGGAAGTCGCGGGCCGACAGCTCGGTCGCCCACGACATGGGATCGACGGGGTCCCAGAACAGCTGGGAGAAGCTGTACAGCACCTGCCGATCCGCCGGCTCGGGCACGGCCCTCACGACCGCCGCCTCGAACAGCGGGAAGTTGCTGGACCGCTCGAGCATGGTCGACCACATCGCACCGCCGACATGAAACACCGCCTGCTCGATGGGCGGGTCTTGCGCCCACATCACGCTCCCCGCGATGCCCCCGAGGCTGATGCCGTAGTACAGCACGTGATCGGGGTCGGCGAGGGACTGGCCGGAGGCACCGACCAGATCGGGGTGGTCGACGATCTGGCCGCTGTTCACCAGGTCGACCAGGGTGCGCACGTTGACCTGGGCCTGCACCAGCCGATCGGGGACCTCGTGGAAGCGCCCGAAGTCGGCCGCGACCTCCGCCGCCCCCAGCAGGTCGGCGGTCGTCAGCCCGCGCCAGTTGGTGCCGACCACGATGGCTCCCAGCTCGTCGGCCAGTGCCAGCACCCCCGAGGGGTCGTCTTCTTCCGCGAGGTACAGCTCGGGCCGCGCAAAGATGCCATGACCGAAGACCAGCACGGGAACGGTGCCTTCGGGCGCATCCGCCACGGAAGCCGGCACGTGCACGTACAGGCTGGCCTCGGCAGTTCCCTGGGGGACCACGTTGCCGGCCTCCCCGAACACCAGCGCGCGGTCGTCGAGGAGGAAGTCGGTGACCGTGTACGTGCCGGTGCCCGCTCGCCACGTGAGGGGCGTCGTCGGGGCTGCGTCGACCGCGAGGGTGTAGCTGTCGTGCGCCTCGCGCTGCTCGAGGGCCGACGGCACGGGCTGCACGCCGCGGTCGACGGGGAAGGACCACGCCAGCGCCACCTCGGCCTCATCGATGCCCAGCTGCGCCAGGTCGGCCATCAGCGCATCGTGGGTGGGTTGGTACGAAACCAGGCTCGCCGGAGGCGCTCCGTCGACCAGCGCCTGGAAGCGCTCGGGCCGGGCGGTGGCCTCGGTGGTGACGACCACGGCGATGTCGTGGCCATCGGGGAGCACGGTGAGGGGGCGCACCAACAGCGCCGGAGGCGAGGCCTCGGGGAAGGCGTCGAGCTCGGCCATGACCGGCAGCCACGTGCCCGCGGTGAGGTCGGCCATGCGCACACTCCCCTCCCCCGGGCCGCTGTCGACAGCCGGGAGGCCCATCGTGTCGACCGCCAGGCCACGCACCACCGCCGTCTGCGCCGACGAGAAGCCGGTGCGCCACGCCACGCGGTCGGTGGGGTGCGGGGTGTTCCCCCCCGACGGGAGCGCGTCGGCGGGGATGGCCAGGTGCCCGTCGGGGTCGACGAGCAGCTGGGAGGGGTAGGGGTTGGCGAGGCCGTCACCGAGCAGGCCGAGGCCCGTGTCGGTCACCGGTGGAGTGTCGGTGTCGGTGTCGAGGCCACTGTCGGTGTCGGTGTCGGTCGTCGGCTCGTCGGTGGTCGGCGTAGACGTGCCGTCCCCCTTGTCGCCTGCGCAAGCGACCAGCATCAGCAGGGGCAGGATCAGGCAGCGCATCGCACCTCCTCGGGACCAGGCCGACTCATAGCCCGCTCAGCGGCCCCTCCCCTCCTCCACCAAGGCCCGCAGAGGGCCGTCGTCGCCGTCGTCGACCAGGGCCGCCATGGCCGCCTGCAGCGCCTCGAGACGAGACGCCGTCGCCTGGCGCTGGGCGTGGAGCTCCGCCACCTCGGCGTCGACCGCCGCGACCAGAGCCTCGTCGGGCCACGGGACCCGACTGTCGAGCACGGCCCGGGCGGTCGTGCGCGGCCGCGTCTGGCCCCCGGTGAGCGGCAGCTGTGCCCGCCACCCCGCCGTGCGGAGCGCCAGCCACAGGTAGTGGCCGTAGCGGGGCGCAGCGAGCACCACCCACTCCGGACTGCCCACTGCCTCGCAGGGGGCGATGACCACATTGCCCAGCTCGGGCCGCAGGCGCGACACCAGCACATCGCCGGGGGCCAGCCGCCACCGCGAGCCGACCTGGTCGACGGGCACGGGGTGTGCTTCGCCGACGGTGCGGTCCACATCGGCCAGATCGAGCCGCGACACAGGCCCCGCCGCCGCTGCCCGCTCCCGCCGCACGGTCGCCAGCTCGCCCACGGGCCGGCCCGCCCTCACTTCGCCCGAGGGCGCCCACGCGCCATCCGGCAGGCTCGACCAGCCATACCCCGCCCGCCGCGCCTGCAGCTCCGTGTCGCTGGTGAGCTTGAGGGCCACGGAGCGCGGGTCGTAGCCGGGGTCGGCCAGGGTGGCGAAGCGGGTGGGCACCGGAAGCCCGGGCGCGTCGACCGAGCGCCTCCGCAGCCACAGGAGCACGGCCCGACCCGCCGCCCCCCCGAAGGGGCGGAACACCCCCTCGGGGAGGCCCAGGACCCGCTCCCGGCGGAAGTGCTCGTCGAGGACGTCGCGGGCGTCGCTCCACCTCGGGTTGGTGAGCAACGACCACGGCATCACCACCGCCGCGCTCCCGCCGGGCCGCACCCACCCGGGCAGCGCGCGCACGAACAGGGCATCGCTGAGGGTGCCGACGGGCAAGCCGAAGCGCGCCAGGGCGGCCTCGTCGCGAATAGGGACCGAGAACGGCGGGTTGGCGATGACGTGGTCGACGGGCTCCAGCGCCTGCTGGAACATGTCGCCACCGATCACCTCTGCGGTGTGCCCCGCTAGCCGCACCGTGAGTCGAGCCAGCCGAGCCAGCCGCGGGTCGAGCTCCACGCCACGCACCTGCGCCCCCCTCGCCGCAGCCGCGATGAGCAGGCCCCCCGAGCCACAGGCAGGATCGAGCACCGTCTGACCCCGCTGCACCCCAGCGAGGTCGACCAGCAGCTTGCCCAGGGGCGGCGGCGTGAAGTACTGCCCGCGACGCCCCTTGAACAGATCGGCGAAGAAGCGCTCGTAGGCCAAGCCGAGCAAGGCATCCTCCTGCCCCACTGGGATCCCCCGGACGGCTGCCTCCGCCTCGGGGTGCACCTCGCCTACCTCGTCGTCGCCCAGCCGCGCCCGCAGCGCCGCCTCCAGCGCGTCGAAGGCCTGTGCCCCCGTGAGCCCCGCCGCGCGCAGCCGCTCCTCGGCGCTCCGCAGCCCGTGGGACCCCTCAGCGCGCAAGGGGAAGAGGCAGGGCCACCGCCGGGTGCTCTCCGACGAGCACCGCCGCGCCCGGCTCGTGGGCCGGCTTGCGCACCACCGCCAGGCCGATGTGCCCTGTGTCGGGATGGGGGACCACGCTGGTGATGCGGCCCACCTTCTTGCCGTCGTGCACCACCTCGTCGCCTACCGCCCCCCCCTCGATGAGGTGGAACAGCGCCAGCGCGCGGCGCGGCTTGCCCATCACCTCGATGCGATGGATCTGCTCCTGACCGAGGTAGCAGCCCTTCTCGAAGTGGAGCACCGTGTCGCGCAGCCCGTGCTCATGGGGCAGCGCCGGCGGAGCGATGTCGCGCGGGAAGGCGACCCGGCCCGCTCGCACCCGAAGTGCCTCCACCTCGGCGGCCCCCTCGGCATCCGGCACGAGCAGGGGGGTCGGCGCCAGCAGATCGAAGCCTGCCCCCCCTCGGTCGCGGGACACGACCCATCCTGCCCCGTGGGCGAGGTGATGGCCTGCCGCAGGCACCGGGAGGGACGCCTCTGCCAGGCGCTGGGCAGCCCCCTCACCCTGCACGGTGACCAGCGCGTGGGGCCCGTGGTCGATGATCTCCACGTCGTCGAACACCACGTAGCGCTCGTAGCGCTCTACGAACGCCTCAGCCGTCATCCCCTCCAGCACGAGGAGCAGGCGATCGTCGGCGACCGCGTGCAGCTCCATCAGGCCGATCAGGCGCCCGCGATCGTCGGCCATGGCCGACGCCTGCGAGCCGCCGACCGGCAGATCCCGCACGTTGTTGGTGAACATGCCGTTGGCGAAGCGGCGCGCATCCGGGCCCGCGAGCTCGACCACCGGCCGCTCCCCGAGGAGGGCGACCCAGGCCATGGGGCTACCAGTCCTCGTCGTCGTCGTCGAAGGCGATGATCGTCTGCCCCGACGTGCGCGGCGGCGGCGCGGCTTCCTTCTTCGGGGGCGGCGGCGGCGCATCCGACAGCGACTGCGGGGGAACCGCGGGACGGTCGCCACCCTTGGGCGGAGGCGGAGGCGGCGGTGCGCTGGGCACGTCGCCCACCAGACCCGGCGGCGGCGGCGCGACGACCGTAGCCATCTCTTCGTCGTCGAACAGATCCGGGCCGTCGTTGCTTCCGCCCACGACCGCCGCTTCCTTCTTCGGAGGCGGAGGCGGAGGCTCGGGCTTCATGTCGAGCGCGGGGCCGGGGCCGCCCGCCGGCTCGAACGCGCCGTCGTCTTCTTCTTCGCTGCCGTTCCCGCGCATCATGAAGTAGACGCCGCCGGCGATCGCCACGACGAACAGGACGCAGCAGCCCAGCGAACAGACAAGCGACAAGAGGGGAGCGATGAAGTCCACGTCAGCAGCTCACGGGTTGAGGCGGGTCATGGTCGACCACACGTTGGCCAGAGTCAAGCGAGCACCCTTAGCGTGATGGAGCGGTTCGCGCAGCGGGCAGGTCGCGATGCGCCGGAGGATCGAGCCGGCGCAAGACCTCTTCGTCGCTGACATCGCCATCGAGCCACGACGCCTCGAGGGCATCGAGGGCCCCCACCCGACCCAGCAGCTCGTCGAGTGGGACCTCGTCGACGCCGAGTCGATCGAGGTCGCGACGGGCCAGGAGGAACGCCCCTTCGATCCGGCCACGACGGGCTGCCACCGAGGCCGGCTCCCCTTGCCCAGAGAGCCCCCGAACGACGAGCGCGATGACGCCCGAGAGGGGTGCGAGGGCCAGCCAGCCCGACACCATCGCCAGGGCAGCCGCCATGAGCAGGAGCAGCCCGACCATGACCGCGGCTTCCCCTCCCGGCGGGATGCGACGCGGCGGAAGCGGCGCCAGCACGGCGGGTAGAGCTTGCGCGAGCTCGTGGCGCACCCGGCCGCCCCGCCAGCGCGCGCCGAGCCACAGGCCCAGGGGCGCGCCAATAGCGGGCAGCACCGTCCCGAAGGCCACCGTGAGGAGGAGCACCCACCCAGCGTCGATCGGCGCAAGGGCGAGCGGATCGGCTCGTACGGCCCACCCCTCCCCCTCCAGACGCCGTGCCAGCCTGCGCGCCTCGCGACGCGACAGCCCCGTGCGCAGCATCGCCCGACTCCCCGTCGACGGGTCGACGCCGTGCACCCCCCACACCCGGCGCAGCCCCAGGGGTGGCAACCGACGCCGAGGCACCCGGCACGCCCGATCCGGGCGCCGCTGCACGATCCGGATCATGCGAATCGCGGCCACCGCGGAGGGCGGCCGCTGCACCGGATCGGGATGCAGCAGGTGGCGAAGGCAGGCAGCCATGCCCTCGGGCAGCCCCTCCGTGTCGAGGCGGCCCTCCCGCTGCCGCCCGATGCGAGACCACGCCGTCGGCCCATCGAAGGCAGCGCGGCCGGTGGCGGCGCGGAACAGCACCAGGCCGAGCCCGTACAGATCGGACCGCTCCCCCGGCGGCGCGCCGTCGAGAACCTCCGGGGCCGTCTCCCCGGGACGGAGCTCGCCGACCCGCGCGGCGCCGGCGACCCCGAAGTCGAACAGCAGGGCACCATCCTCCCCGAGCAGCACGTTCCCCGGCCGCACATCGCCGTGCACGATGCCCTGCCCGTGGGCCGTCACCAGCGCCCGCGCCACGTGGAGCGCGACGACGAGAGCCGCCTCGGGGGACAAGCCGGTCGACAGCTCTGCCACGCTGCCCCCCGCCGCTCGTGCGGTGACCAGCACCGTGTCGTCACCCTGGGGAAACAGCCCCCGCACCGGCAGGATGTTGGGGTGGCTCAGGCGCCCGGCCCGCGCCACCTCCCGCTGCAAGCGCTGAAACCTGCGACGGTCCTCGAGGACTTCGGGGTGCAGCCGCTTGAGAGCCACCGGCACGCCCGCCGCGTCGGTCCCGGGGTAGACGACGCCCGAGGCCCCCTCCCCCAGGGGCGGCCCATCGATGGTGAAGCGGGCAGCGATGCGCTCCCCTGGATTCCAGCCTGCGCGGCTCACGTCAGGTCCCCTCCCCCTCCCACAGTAGCCTCGGAGGCCCGACGCTGTGGGTTAGGCTGCTGCCCGGTCATGACACCCGAGCCCGCCAACGACGTCCGTACACCCAGCTGGGTCCACGCTCTGCAGCTGGCCTTCCTCGTCGCGCTGGTCGCCTACTTCCTCGTCGTGTTTCAGATGTCGCTGACCTACGTGCCCAAGTGGGCGATCCCCGGGCTGTGGCAGATGTTCACACTGCGCGACCCAGGCGGCTCCGAGGTCATCGCCGAGGCGCGCTACCGCGACCGTGGGTGGGTGCGCATCGAGCTGGGCGAGCTGTTCCCCAGCCGGTGGGGCTCCGGCTACCGCTTCTCGCGGTCCAGCTTCAAGAAGAACCGTGGCCGGATGCAGGTGCTGGCGGCGAGCACGTGCGTGCGGCTCGACGAGACCCCGCTGCAGGTGCGCTTCATCGAGCATCGGTGGACGAAGGTGCTCGGCACCCTCGAGCGCAAAGACCCCTACGAGCGACCGCTCATCGTGCACCGATGCAGTCGCGAGGTGAGGCTGCCCAACGGCACCACCCTTCCCGGGGCGGTGCAGCCATGAAGGAGCGCATCGAGCGAGGGCTCGCCTGGCTGTTCGAGCCGCAGTGGGCCGGCGGTTGGGTCGCCGCGCGGTGGCTGTGGGTGGTCGCCGCGACCCTCCAGTATGGTTTCGACGTGTTGGCCATCCCCGACGTGTGGGGTGCGCGCGACATGATCTTCGCGTCGGGCCCCTACCGACTGACCGAGTACTTCACGATGACGCCGTCGATGGCCTACGCCATCTGGGGTGTCGAGATGCTGGGCATCGCGATGGTCGCATGGGGCGGTCGCGCCCTCCGGCCGGGCCTGTTGCTGTGGGCCGTCTGCGCCTGGACGTTCCTGGGCTACGAAGCCCTCAACGTCAAGGCCCACGATCGCCTCCTGGCGTGGATCAGCATCGTGCTCTTCGTGTCGCCGGCCCACGAGCGGGGCCTGCTGCAGGCCCACCGCAACCCGTTCGCCCGCTACATGATGCTCGTCGTGATGTCGGCCATCTACGGCGCCACCGGATGGAACAAGGCCCTCCACGAGCCCACGTGGTTCACCGACGGCTCCGTGCTCGGGCTGCACTTCCTGCACTTCCACCACGGCTCGCGCCCCCTGGGCATCTGGCTGTCGGGCCAGACCTGGCTGCACCCGCTCATGACCATCGTGACCGTGGTGTGGGAGGCAGGCTTCCCCCTGCTCATCCTCATCCGGAAGCTGAACCCCTGGATGCTGCTGATCGGCGCGGTCTTCCACCTCACGCTGCTGCTGACGATGAACGTGGGGCCCTTCGCGTTCGTGTCGTTCGCTGCCTACCCGGTGCTCCTGCACCCCGAGGTCGCCCACAACGCGTGGCGTTGGGTGCAGGCCAAGCTTCCGGGCTAGTCAGTCGCCCATCCGCAGGCGGCTCGCGACCACGAGGGCGAGGCCATAGGCGAGCAGCGCGACGCCCATGGCGTAGGAGTAGCCGAACAACCGGCTCGTGAGCACCGTAGCCAGACTCGCGACCACGCTCATCCACCCGTTGAGGGCCCATGCCCACGGAACGGCCGGGCCATGCTCGGAGGGAATGAGGCGGACGGCCAGTGGGAAGGGCATGCCCATGAGCGTGCCCAGGGGCAGCAACACCACGAACACCATCGTCATCCGCACGCCGAGGGGCAAGCCCAGCGCCAGGGTGTGTAGCAGGGGCGGCACGACGAAGGCCTGGATCGCCCCGAGCAACACGACGACGGCCAAGATGCGCTGGAGCGTCTGCCGGCCACGGTCGGGGGCGAAGCGCTCGGAGATGAGGGACCCCACCCCTGACGACAGCAGCATGGCGAGCAAGACGAGGGTGACCGCGTAGGTGGGATGCCCCACGAAGAGCACCAGCTCATGGATGAGCACGGTCTCCAGCGCGAGGTAGCCGTAGCCCAGGCAGGCCACGTACAGCAGCAGCGTTCCGATGCCAGAGACCTCGGCGAGCTGCGACCTGCCCCGCAACAGGTACGGGACCAACAGGAACAGGACCCCCGCGACGGTTGCGAACGTGACCTGCACGAGGATGGACCCGTACAACACGGCCAGGGCGCCCTCCTCCCCTTCCGTGGTGCGCTGAGCGTAGGTGCGGACGGTCTTCCACAGCCTCGCAGGGTCGTCGAGGTAGGGGCGGTCATCGGTCATCACCGCGCCCTCGAAGATGGCCAGCACCTCTGGTGTGGGCTCGGCGGTGGGGTCGATACGCAGCTTCAGCCTACGGAAGTCGCGGCGCACGGACCGGACCACGCGCTGGCGCTCCTGGGCGGTGAACGGCCGCTTCTTGACCAGCAAGACCGTGCTGCTTCCGTTGACGTAGACCATGTGCCGCCACGGCTCCTCGACCCCGCGGTCTCGCAGCGCGGCGGCCGCCGACCGAACGATGGCATCGGTGGCGCCTCCCCGACCGAACGACAGCGTGCCGTCTGGCGTGAGCCGGTCGAGGTAGGTGGCGAACGCCTCCTTGGTCTCGAGCAACGAAGGCGACCACGCGTTGGACACGAGACCCGCCGACGACCACAGGTTTGCGTGCACCATCTGGATGACGTCGTAGTCGTGGTCGGCATGCAGGATGGCCGCCCGCCCGTCGGACTTCACGCGGCGAACCCGGTCGCTCAGGTAGGGATTGACCGGGGAGTCGGGGAACCGGTCGGCGACGATGTCGAAGATCTCGCCGGCGATGTCGATGGCATCGATGTCGACCATGCCGTTGGCCTGCGCGACCGCTACCTCGGGCCCGGCCGAAGCCGCCAGGATGGCCACCTGGCCAGGCTCGTCGTGCAGCGACCACACCAGCGACCGGTTCGCCAGGGCAGCCGTCAGCTCACGGCGCTCCACGCTGGTGAAGATCTCCGACGCCGAGGTGTTGTCGAGCAGCATGTGGGTGGCGCCGTTCGGATGCTCGCTGATCGACAGCCGTGCCAGCGGCGTCCACCGGCTGTAGGTGATGATGTCTTCGGCGAAGCCTGCCGCGTGGCGCACCTTGAGCACGTCGCGACCCGTGGCCGAGAACAGCGCCAGCACGACCCCGACCGCAGCGACGACGCTCGCGCCCGCCGCCAACGGCTTGCCGCCCCCGGTCTGCCAGAGCCAGGCAGCCACACCGAACGTGGCGGCGACGATGACCCAGACGGTGTCGGGCCCGGCGAGCACGTCGAGGAGGGGGATGAACACGACGGCGCCCAAGGCTCCGCCGATCAGGTCGGCCCCGTACAGCTGCCCGATGTGAGCCTTGCAGCGCTGGAACACCCCCGCGAACGCGATGCCAGCCAGGATGAACGGCGCGGTCACGAAGGGCAGGAGCGCAGCAAACCAGCCGGTGTTCAGCAGCTCGTTCTTGATCTTGGACCGCTCTGCGTACGAGGCGACGGGCTGCTCGAACTGCTCCACGATGGGGAAGTACAGCACGCACAGCACGGCCAGCAGCGTCAGCCCGCCTTGAAGCGCCAGCAGGAGCGCCAGCCGACGGTGCAGCCCCTCGAGGGGCACCAGCTGCGGACGCAGGTGCTGGGCAATGGCGCCCACGCTGATCCCCAGCATCGCCAGCGCTAGCGCCAGGTGCGCGAACTGGGCGAACAACACCACCCCGAATAGCCGGGTGAGGAGCAACTCGAAGAGGATCAGTCCTGCACTGGCGGTGAACATCGCGGCAGTGAGAGGACGCAGCTGGCTGGCGGTCATGTACGCTCCGGGCGGACGCCCATAACGCACGACCGCCGGCTTCCGCCTAGGGCGTCTCGTCGAACCGGTACAGCACCGCGCCCTCGCGACCCCAGCCCAGCTCTTCGGCCACGACCCGCTCGAGAAGGACGGGGTCCTGCTCCATCAGGCGCAGCTCGCGTAGCAAGCGCTGATTCTCGCGGTCGACCGCAGCCAGCTCGTCGTTGGCCGTCGCCAGTCGCGCCCGCAGCTGGTGACGCACCAGCAAGCCGCTCTCGCCCCAGATGGCCGAGGCGGCAAGGCTGGCGATCACCAGCGCGGGCACGAGGGCTAGCACCACTCGCTGCAACAGCAGGCGCTGTCGCGTCGTGCGCTGGACGGACGGGGGCTTCGACAAGGGGGAGCTCGGGGATGAGCAATGGGGAAGGAAGGGTTTCACGCGGCGGGGAGCCGGGTGAGGAGGGTGCCAATCGGCGGGGAACCGGCTGACGCACCGAAGATAACAGAGGTCGATCGCCGCGCAACCGAGAAAGTTGATCGATGGATCAGATCCCTGGATCAACCTCCCATACCGTTTTCTCCACTGCTCCCCACCGCGCTGGTTTCACGCGGCGCAAGCCACAAACCGCCCTCGCTACGGCTCTTCTTCGGCTCCGACGCCGGCATCGGTGGCGATGGCCAGCCGCGACAGTCCCACCGCCTTCGCCTGGTCCATCACGCCGACCACTCGGCCATGGCTGACCCCGGCGTCGGCCTTGATGATGACCATGGTGTTGGGGTTTCGCTTGGCCCCCGCGAGGAACAGGCCTCGCAAGGTCGCGGCATCCACCGGCTCCTCGTCGACGTAGACCGCGCCCTCGGCGGTCATCCACACCTGGATGTCTTTGTCTTCGGTGAGCACCGTCTGAGCGCTCGACCGCGGCAGGTCGACCTGGATGCCCGGCGAGGTCACGAAGGTGGTCGACACCATGAAGAACAGCACGAGCTGAAACACGATGTCGATCATCGGCGTCACGTCGACCACCGGGTCAGGGCGACGAGCGCTGACGCTCGCGAACCTCACTCTCCCGCCTCCTCGGCCGGCTTCGCGCCCGCGAGCAGGTCGATCACTCCCAGCGACACCTCTTCCATGTCGATGAGCAGCGCGTCGACCTTCGCGAGCACGTAGCGGTTCGCCACCACCGCCGGAATGCCGACGGACAGACCGGCGAAGGTCGTGATGAGCGCCTGCGAGATGCCGCCAGCCAGGGGGGCCACGTCGGTCACGCCACCCTGCTCCTCGATGACCTTGAAGGTGAGGATCATGCCGCCGACGGTGCCCAGCAGCCCCAGCAGAGGAGCGATGCTGGCGATGGTGCCGATGACGGGCACGTAGCGCTCCAGCTCTGCCGCCTCCCGGCGCCCGATCTCCTCGACCCGCTCCTTGATGGCTTCCCGAGGCGCGCCACGGGCCTCGATGGCCACCTCCAGCACCCGGGAGACGCTCACCTCGTGCTTGCGGCACAGGGTGAGGGCGTCGTCGAAGCGACCTTGCCGCAGCAGCTCCACGATCTCCACACACAGGGCCGTGGGGACTACGACACTGCGTCGCAGGGCCCACAGCCGCTCGAAGAACGTCGCCAGTGCGATCACCGAGCACAGCCCGATGGGAATCATCACTGGGCCGCCGGCCACCAGGGTCTCGATCACGCAGCCCTCCCGGCAGGGACCATAGCGTGGCGATGCGCGACAGCACGGTCCCACATTGTGAAACTCCGCGTACCAATTTCTTGTACAACGTCATGGGTTTTCGGATCCATCCCTGTCCAATGAGACAGGGATGCCGTGGTCCGTGACGCGCCGACCTCGGCATGATCGAGGTCCCATCGACTTGTCAGCGCCTGTTCACGCATGTCTCGCCTCCTGACACATCCTTGGCACGGCCCTTGCTGTGTATCTGGGGGACCCATCCTGGAGGCCGCTCATGGCTGTTGCCGCTGCCCGCAAGACCACCGCCCCGACCGCCAACCGCGCCAAGAACCGTGGCAAGGCGAAGACCGAGGCCAAGGACGACGGTGCGCTGCTCAACAAGTACCTCCGTGCCATGGGGCGCATCTCGCTGCTGTCCCACAAAGACGAGATCGAGGTCGCCCGCCGCATCGACGACGGCGGGGCCGACGCCGAGCTCGCCAAGGCTGCCCTGGTCAAGGCCAACCTGCGGCTGGTGGTGAGCATCGCCAAGCAGTACGGCTACCGCGGCCTGCCGCTGCCCGACCTCATTCAGGAAGGCAACATCGGCCTGATGAAGGCGGTGGAGAAGTTCGACCACACCCGCGGCTTCAAGTTCTCGACCTACGCCAGCTGGTGGATTCGTCAGTCCATCATCCGCGCCATCGAGAGCCAGATCCGCACCATCCGCATCCCGATCTACAAGCTCGAGGTCGTCAACCGGGTCAGCCAGGTGCAGAAGCACCTGTTCCAGCGCACCGGCCGGGAGCCCACGGTCAAGGAAATCGCCAAGCACCTCGACATCACCACCGACGAAGTCGAAGAGCTGATGAAGATCACCAAGGAGCCGGTGAGCCTCGACGCCAAGTTCTCCGACGAGTCCGACTCCACGGTCATCGACTTCGTGGAGAACCCCGACGCGGTGGTCCCGTCGGAGCGCCAAGACGAGGCCGACCTGCGCGAGTCCATCGAAGACGTGCTCGCATCGCTGTCGCCGCGCGAAGAGAAGGTCATCCGCATGCGCTACGGCATCGGTGAGCCCACGCAGTACAGCCTCGAGGAGATCGGCAGCCGCTTCGCCCTCACCCGCGAGCGCATCCGCCAGATCGAGATCAAGGCGCTGCGCAAGCTGCGCCACATCAAGCGCCGCGGCAAGCTCGAGGCCTTCGTCGCCTGAGCCGTCCGACCGTGACATGCTGCTCCTCGGGAGGTCAGCGTGCGCGGTACAGGGGTTGTACGCACGCCAGGGCAGGCACTGCTGTTCCTGGCGTTCCTGTTGGTGATGATCGCCGTGCGGATGGCCACGTGGTCCACCCCGACGATGCCGATGGGCGAGCCCTCCGCGCCGGCCCCCGCTGACGATGGGTCGGGCGACCAGCCCGCGGGCGAGGTCGATGCCAGGGTGCGGCGCGAGCGCTACCATCCTGGAGCCTACGTCCCTCCCCCACCGCCCTCGACGCCGTGGGTGCCGCTGTTCGTCATGGTGGGGTGCCTGACCGGGTCGGTGGCCCTCACCGTGGTGGGCGTGCAGCGGCTTCGGTCCCCCACCCCGCCCGCGTGAGCCGGTCGGCCCCCACGTCGCGCAGGGCACCCCGGCACCGCCCGTAGCCGGCGTGCCAGGGCCGCAGCGCCAGGCAGGTCTCCACCAGCTGCAGCTCCCAGCCCTCGTCGCCGCGATGGGCCCCGAGACGGTCGATGAGCAGCCCTGCCTCGCGCGGCTGAGGGGCAGTCCCCACCATGCCCCACCCCAGACAAGCCGAGGCGCCCACCAGCAGCACGCCGCTGACCGCGCTCAGTCGGTCGGCCATGCGTCGCAGGTGCAGATGAGGTTGCGGTCGCCGTAGGCGTTGTCGATGCGCCCCACCGTCGGCCAGTGCTTGTGCCCACGCAGCCAGGGCGCCGGGAAAGCGGCCTGCTGGCGCGAGTAGGGGCGCTCCCAAACGTCGGCGGTCACCACCCCCACGGTGTGGGGGGCATGACGCAGCGGACTGCTGTCGACCGGGGCCCCCTGCTCCACGGCGCGGATCTCCTCACGGATCGCGATCATCGCTTCGCAGAAGCGGTCGATCTCGGCCTTGCCCTCCGACTCGGTAGGCTCGATCATCAGCGTGCCGGCCACCGGGAACGACATCGTCGGTGCGTGAAAGCCGTAGTCCATCAGGCGCTTGGCTACGTCGTCGATCTGCACGCCGGCCGCCTTGAAGGGGCGGAAGTCGAGGATGCACTCGTGGGCGACGCGGCCGTGCGCCCCCTGGTAGAGCACCGGGTAGTGCGCGCCCAGGCGATGAGCGATGTAGTTGGCGTTGAGGATGGCCACCTGGCTGGCACGCCGCAGCCCCGACGGGCCGAGCATGCGGATGTAGGCCCACGTGATCGGCAAGATGCTCGGGGAGCCCCACGGTGCCGCGCTCACCGGCCCAGCCCCCTTCCCGCGGTGGAGCGGGTGGCTCGGCAGGTAGGGAACGAGGTGCTCGGCGACACCGATGGGGCCCATGCCTGGCCCGCCCCCCCCGTGGGGGATGCAGAAGGTCTTGTGCAGGTTGAGGTGGCACACGTCGGCGCCGAAGTCTCCGGGCCGGCACAGGCCGACCATCGCGTTCATGTTGGCGCCGTCGAGGTAGACCTGGCCGCCGTGGCCGTGCACGACCTCGCAGATGTGACGGATGGACTCCTCGAACACCCCGTGGGTGCTTGGGTAGGTGACCATCAGGGCAGCGAGCGCATCCGCGTGCTTGGCGGCCTTGGCCTCGAGGTCGGCCACGTCGATGTTGCCTTGCTCGTCACAGTCGACGGGGACGACCTTCATCCCAGCCATCACCGCCGATGCGGGGTTCGTTCCGTGGGCCGACGTGGGAATCAGGCAGATCTCGCGCTGGTGGTCGTTCCGCGCGTGGTGCCAGGCGCGGATGGTCATCAGGCCGGCATACTCTCCCTGGGACCCCGCGTTCGGCTGCAGCGACATCGCCGCGAAGCCGGTGCACTCCGCCAGCCAGGCCTCCAGGTCGTGGAACAGCTTGAGGTAGCCCTTGGTGTCGGCCCCCGGCGCGTAGGGATGCAGCCCGTTGAAGCCCTCCCACGTCACCGGGATCATCTCGGTGGTGGCGTTGAGCTTCATCGTGCAGCTGCCCAGCGGGATCATCGACGTGTCGAGGGCGAGGTCGCGCGTCGCCAGCCGGTGCAGGTAGCGCAGCATCTCGGTCTCGGATCGATGGCTGTGGAACACCGGGTCGGTGAGGTAGGGCGTGGTGCGCCCTGCCACCTCGGGCAGCTCGAAGCCATCGGGCTCGCCTGCCACGGCGCCGAACACGCCCGCCAGCATGCCCAGCTCGTCTTCGGTCACCGTCTCGTCGAGGGCGATGGCCACACGGTGCGCAGACAGCTTGCGCAGCAGGAAGCCAGCCTCCTCCGCCCGGTGGACCACGGCGTCGGCGTCGTCGACGTCGACCGCCACGGTGTCGAAGAAGGTAGCCGTCACGGTGTGCCCCGCCCCGCGCAGCGCGGTGGCGAGGGAGCGCGCCAGCCAGTGCACCCGCTCGGCGATGGACCGCAGCCCCTCGGGCCCGTGCCACACCGCGTACATGCCGGCGCACACCGCGAGCAGCACCTGCGCGGTGCAGATGTTGGACGTGGCTCGCTGACGACGGATGTGCTGCTCGCGCGTCTGCAGCGCCATGCGCAGGGCGGGATCTCCGTGGCTGTCGACCGACACCCCGATGATGCGCCCCGGCATCTGGCGCTGCGACGCCGTGCGCGTGGCGAGGAACGCGGCGTGGGGGCCGCCGAAGCCGAGGGGCACGCCGAAGCGCTGGCTCGAGCCGACGACGTGGTCGGCCCCCAGCTCGCCGGGCGGAGTGATCAGGCAGCAGGCCAGCAGGTCGCTGGCAACCACGACCTGGGCATCGGCCCCGTGGGCCCTGGCGATGATCGCCGCGAGGTCGGTGCGCACGACGCCGCTGGAGCTCGGGTAGCTGATCAGCGCGCCGAAGACCGGCGTGGTGCCGAAGTCGAAGGTAGCCGGGTCGCCGATGATGAGCTGCAGGCCGAGGGGCTCGGCGCGTGTCTGGAGGACCGCGATGGTCTGGGGGTGGGTGTCTTCGTCGACGAAGAAGGCCGAGGCCTTCGAACGCCGGTTCACCCGCCACGACATCGTCATCGCCTCGGCGGCTGCCGTCGCCTCGTCGAGCATCGAGGCGTTCGCGATGTCCATCCCCGTCAGCTCTTGGACGACCGTCTGGTAGACGAGCAGTGCTTCGAGGCGGCCCTGACTGATCTCGGCCTGGTAGGGCGTGTAGGCGGTGTACCACCCCGGGTTCTCCAGCACGTTGCGGAGCACCACCGGCGGGGTGTGGGTGCCGTAGTAGCCCATGCCGATCAACGACCGCCGCACGCGGTTGGCGTTGGCGATGGCCCGTAGCTCCATCAGCGCCTGGGGCTCGGTGGCCGCATCTGGCAGCTGCAGGTCGCGCTGCAGGCGAATGGCCGCTGGCACCGACTGCTCCACCAGAGCGTCGAGAGAGCCGACCCCCAAGGCAGTGAGCATCTCGGAGACCTCGGCCTCCGATGGACCGATGTGACGACCGACGAAGGCATCGACAGCAGGAGCGGGCATGGGGCCCTCCGAACAACGGGACGAGGCAGACGGCAGGCGCGCAGCGCGCCCGGCTCAGGACACCTTGGCGCGGTAGGCCGCCGCATCGAGGAAGCCCTCGACCGGCCCCTCGACGGTGAGCTGGAAGATCCAGGCACCGTAGGGGTCTTCGTTGATCACCTCGGCGCCGTCCTCCAGCGCCTCGTTGACCGCCGCGATCGTTCCAGCCACCGGGGCGTAGACCTCGGCCACGGCCTTCACCGACTCGACCTCACAGGCCATGTCGCCCGCAGCGAGCTCGGCCCCCACCTCGGGAAGCTCCACGTGCACGAGCTCGCCCAGCTGATCCTGCGCGTAGTCGGAGATGCCCACCGTGATGGTCGAGCCGTCGACGCGGATCCACTCGTCGTGGTCGGTGTAGAGCAAGTCGTCGGGGATGTTCATGACAGCCTCAAAGGAACGGGGTGGCGACGACGCGGGCCGTCGCTGGACGCCCCCGAACGTCGATGGTGAGCTGGGTATCCTCCGCCGCGTGCGCGCGGCCCACATAGGCGAGCCCGATGGGCGCTCCCACGGACGGGCCGAGGGTGCCGGAGGTGACGCGGCCGACGACCTGCCCGTCGACGGTGACGGGCATGCCCTCGCGAGCGATGCGCTTGCCCTCGACCTTGAAGCCGATGAGGACCTCGCCATCGGCCTCACGCCGGGCCTCGATGGCCTCGCTGCCGAGAAAGCCCCCCGGCTTGCGCAGCTTGGTGATCCATCCCAGCCCTGCCTGCAGCGGCGTGGTGTCGTCGTCGAGCTCGTGCCCGTACAAGCAGTTGCCCGCCTCGAGACGCAGGGTGTCGCGAGCCCCGAGGCCCACGGGCACCAGCCCATGGGGCGCCCCCGCCGCGACGATGCGAGGCCAGACCGGCGCCGCCTGGTCAGCAGGGAGGAACACCTCGAAGCCGTCTTCGCCGGTGTAGCCGGTGCGGGCGATCAGGCAGCCGGCGATGCCGGCGAAGCTGCCATGAACGAACCGGTGGCGGGCCAGCTCCGACACCGACTCGGTGGTGAGCTGCTCGACCACCTCGACGGCCTTGGGCCCCTGGATGGCGACCTGCGCCCATGCGTCGCCCTCGTCGACGATCTCGGCGCCAGCTCGGTCGTGGGCGGTCATCCAGGCGAAGTCTTTGTCGCGGTTGGCCGCGTTGACACACACCAGGAAGTCGTCGGCCGCCACCCGGTACACGAAGACATCGTCGACGACGCCCCCACGCTCGTTGCACAGCGCGTTGTACTGGGCCTGCCCTGGCTGGATGCGCTTGATGGCGTTCGACAGCAGCCACATCAGCGCATCTTCAGCCTTGGGGCCGCGCACCCGGATCTCCCCCATGTGCGACACGTCGAACAGGCCCGCGGCCGCTCGGGTCGCCAGGTGCTCGGGCTTCACGCCCGCATACTGCACCGGCATGTCGAAACCAGCGAACTCGACCATCCGAGCCCCGGCGGCGACGTGGTGAGCATGGAAGGGCGTGCGACGCAGCGACATGAGGGCCCCCTGTTGGGCGTGACAGGCTCCATGACCCGCCTGTGGGGCGCTGTCAACGAGGCTCGGTGCCCCCCCACGGACTACGCAGGCAGCAGCGCCTCGGACGCCCCCTGACGGCGCACGGCCGCCCGGAAGGTGTTCTCCATCAGCATGGCGATGGTCATCGGCCCGACACCGCCCGGCACCGGCGTGATCGCCCCCGCCACCTCGACCACCTCGGCGAAGGCCACATCGCCCACCAGGCTGCCGTCGTCGCGACGGTGGATACCCACATCCACCACGGTGGCCCCCGGCTTGATCCAGCTGCCCCGGACCATCTCCGGCCGGCCCACCGCCGCTACCACCAGGTCGCTGTCACGGAGCACGGCCTCGAGATCACAGGTGCGGCTGTGGCACACCGTCACCGTCGCGTTGGCCTGCTCCAGGAGCATCGCCATGGGCCGCCCCACGAGGTTCGAGCGGCCGATCACGCACGCTCGCCGCCCCGACAGCTCGATGCCGCCGGCCTCCAGCAGCCGCATCACCCCGAAGGGCGTGCACGGGCGCATCAGCGGCCTGCCCTGCGCCAGCCGCCCCACCGACGCGGTCGTCAGGCCATCGGCGTCTTTGTCGGGGTCGATGCATTCGGTCACCGCCCGGCCGTCGAGCCCCCCCGGCAGGGGAAGCTGCACCAGGATGCCATCGATCTCCGGCGCTTCGTTCAGCTGGTGGACCACGCTCTGGATCGCGTCGAGGGAGGTGCTCGCAGCCAAGTCGACCTGCCGGTGCACGAATCCCAGACGCTCGGCCACCACCCCCTTGCGCTTCACATACACCTGGGAGGCGGGGTCTTCCCCGACCAGCACCACCGCCAGCCCAGGGGGCCGCTGCAGCTCCCCTACCCTGGCCTTCAGGGCCTGGTTTCGCTGCCGGCTGAGGGCCCGGCCATCGAGGATGACCGCGCTCACGAGTCGCTCGTGCTGGACCCACCGGAGCTGCTGCTCCCGCTGTCGCCGGAGCCCGAGGAGCTGCTGCTGGCGCCGGTGCTCGACCCGCCGCCCTTCAGGCCGTAGTGGTCTTTGTACCAGCCGCCACCCTTGAGGATGAAGCCCGAGGCGCTCACCAACTTGCGCACCTCCGCATGGCTGCACTCGGGGCAGGCGGGAGGCTCGGCGTTCATACGAACGAGCTTCTCGAAGCGATGCCCACACTCCGGGCACTCGTACTCATAGATGGGCATGCGGGGACTCCGGTAGCGGTCTGGCGCCCCTACAGGGCGCGATCCGATATAGGTACGCGTTCACGCGGCGGCAACCGCGGAGGCCCCTCATCGCCTGGTTCCATTGGCTCCTGCTCCCCCCTACGCTGCTCGTCGGCAGCCAGCTGCTCGTCGTGAGCGCAGCGTGGGCCATCCGCGTGGCCGACGCGGGGCAGCCAGCCACGGTCGACCGCCGCACCCTGGCGGTGATCGTCCGCGAGGCGTGTGCGCGCTCGCTGTTCACCGTGCTCGCCGTGCTGGGCTGGGCCCGCGCCCCGGCGCGGTCGCTGGCTGGCGTGGCCGAGCACCGCCTACCGCCCGTGCTGCTGTTGCCCGGGCTGGATGCCGGCCGCGCGTCGCTGATGCCCCTGCAGACGTTCCTTCGCCAGCGCGGCTGGTCGTGGGTGTGGATCACCCACCGCGGTGGCCGCGACAGCACGCTGGCCGAGCGCGCAGAGGCGCTGGCCGGAGAGCTCGAGCGCTATCGCTCAGAGACAGGCGCCGAGGCCATCGACGTCGTCGCCTTCGGAACCGGGGGCCTCCTCGCAGCCTGGTGCCTCAAGCACCACGACATCGACGTCGTCCGCCGCCTCGTCACCATCGGCACGCCCTGGGAGGGCACGCGGATCGCGGTGTTCCAGCGCGGCCGCTCGGCGCAGGAGGTGCTCCCCGACAGCCACCTCCTCGACGGCCTGCTGCCCGACCGGGTGCCCACCACCTGCATCTGGTCTCCCGACGACCCGATCGTGGTGCCTACCCGCTCCGCCGTGCCGGAGGCCGGGGCGCAGACGGTGCGCATCGAGGGCGCAGGCCACCTGGAGATGCTGCTGTCGGCGCGGGTGTTCCGAGCGGTGCAGGCCGCCCTCCAGCAGCCCTCCGCGACCAGCCTCGCTGCGCCGGCGGCGGGGTCCCCATGAGCCTCCTCGACAAGCGGATGGTCGTCGTGACAGGCAAGGGCGGCGTGGGGCGCACCACCTGCGCGGCCGCGATCGCAGTGGCTGCGGCGAAGCGGGGCAAGCGAGCCTGCGTCGTGGAGCTGTCGGGCATGGGCTCCGTGCCCCCGCTGTTCGGGCTCGAGGGCCGTAGCTTCGCCTTTCGGCGGGCGACTGAGGGGGTCTACGTGTGGTCCCTCACGGTAGAGGAGTGCCTCGACGACTTCGGGCGCCGCAAGCTCAAGCTGCCCAGCCTGATGCGCAAGCTGTTCCAGACGCGCGCGACCCGCACCTTCGTCGACGCCATCCCCGGGCTGCACGACCTGCTGCAGCTGGGAAAGCTCGAGAACCTGATCAACGAGCCCCTCCCCGACGACCCGCGCTTCGATCTGTTCGTCGTCGACGCGCCAGCTACTGGCCACGGGCTGACGCTCCTGTCGTCCGCCCGTTCGATGTCGGATGTGTCGAAGGCCGGGCCGTTCCACGACCTCGCCCAGATCATCGGGGCCTTCCTCGAAGACCGTGCCACCACCGGTGTGGCTGTCGTCACGCTCCCGGAGGATCTGCCCGTGTCTGAGTCCCTCCAGCTGATGGCAGAGCTGCGAGCCATGGGGCTCCCCCCTTCGGCCATCCTCGCCAACAAGCGGGTTCCTCCGCCCTTGGAGGGGCTCATGCCGCTGTCGACGGTCGACGAGGTGGTGCGCCCCCTCCCCCACGGCCCCCAGCTCCTCGACCTGCTCGTCATGGCCCATCGACGGGCCGAGGCACAGACCGAGGCCCTCGCCCGGCTGAAGGCCGAGGTAGGCGCGGTGCCCGTGGTGTCGCTGCCGAGCCTCAACGGAGTCCCCGTGCTGCCGAAGGCCCTCGGGCCGCTGCTGGCGGAGGCCCTGTGAGCGCTGCCCGCGTCGAGGTGTGCTGCGGCGTCGGTGGCACCGGCAAGACGACGACGTCGGCCGCCCTCGCCCTCGCCCACGCACGCGACGGGGAGCGGGTGGTGGTGCTCACCATCGATCCAGCGCGCCGCCTGGCCGACGCGCTGGGCCTGGAGCGCCTCGACAACGTGCCTCAGGCGGTGCCCCTCGGCGAGGGTGCGTCCGGCTCGCTGCACGCGCTGATGCTCGATCGCAAGCGCACCTGGGACGCCCTAGTCAACGAGCACGCCTCACCCGAGACCGCCGAGGCGCTGATGGCCAACCCCTACTACCAGGCGGTGACCACGCGGCTGTCGGGGTCCCACGAGTACATGGCCGTCGAGAAGCTCCACGAGCTGGCCGTCGCCGGCAGCTGGGACCGCGTCATCGTCGACACGCCCCCAGCCCAGCACGTCGTCGACTTCTTCCGCGCCCCCGAGCGGATCCGCGGCATCCTCGACCGCTCGGTGATGAAGGGCCTGTTCGGTGGCGGGGGGGGGCTGCGCGCTGCCGCCACCCGCAGCACCCTGTCGGTGGTGCAGCGCATCGCCGGCGAGGGCGTGATGGGCGACATTCGCGCGTTCTTCGACCTGGTCGGGGAGATCTCGCCGGGGATTCGGCGGCGCTCGGCTGCCGTCGCCGCCCTGCTGCGCGACCCGCGCTGTCGCTACTGGCTGGTGAGCGACGCCGACGCACCGGAGCGCAACGACCTGCTCGGCTTCCTCGGCGAGCTACGGGCGCAGCAGATGGCCTTCGCGGGCTTCCTGGTGAACCGGGTGCAGGCCGTGCCCGCCGGCCCCTTCCCCGACCCCGACACGCTTCGTGCCGCCGCCCCTGGCCCCGAGTGGGCCGCGGTCGCGGAGCTCCTGGTCGCGCTGCCCGAGGAGGCACGGCGCCGTGCCTTGGCCCACCGTGAGGCGGCCCGGCAGCTGGTGCGGGATGCGGGGGGAGCCCCCGTCTGGCTGGTTCCCGAGGTGACGGGGGGCATCACCAGCCTCGAGGGGCTGGGGCGCCTCACCCCGTTTCTTCCTCCGCGGCCGCCCACATCGCTGTAGGCGGCGGCCGCCCTCGTCAGCCGAGGACTTCCTTCATCTTCTTGCCCATCGTGGCGGGGCTCCGCACGATGTGCGCGCCAGCATCCTGCAGGGCTGCGAACTTGCTCTCGGCCGTGCCCTGCCCGCCGCTGATGATCGCGCCCGCGTGGCCCATGCGGCGCCCGGGAGGGGCCGTCGCGCCCGCGATGAACGACACGACCGGCTTGGTCATGTGCTGCTTGATCCAGGCGGCCGCCTCTTCCTCGGCGGTGCCGCCGATCTCGCCGATCATGATGACCGCCTCGGTCTCGGGATCGTCGTTGAACAGGGTGAGCACGTCGATGAACTTGGTGCCGATGATCGGGTCGCCGCCGATGCCCACGCAGGTGGACTGGCCCAGACCGACCGCCGACAGCTGCCCCACGGCTTCGTAGGTGAGCGTGCCGGAGCGCGACAGCACCCCGACCTTGCCCGGCGTGTGGATGTGGCCGGGCATGATGCCCATCTTGCACTGGCCAGGCGTGATCACGCCGGGGCAGTTCGGCCCCACCAGGCGGGTGTTGCTGCCCTCGAGCACCGCCGCGACGGCGATCATGTCGCGCACCGGGATGCCCTCGGTGATGGCGATGGCGAGCGCCAGCTCCGCGTCGATGGCCTCGAGGATGCCGTCGGCCGCGAAGGGCGGCGGCACGAAGATCATCGACGCGTTGGCGCCGGTCTGCTCGACGGCCTCGGCGACGGTGTCGAAGATCGGCACCTTGCCCTCGAAGGTCTGGCCGCCCTTGCCGGGGACCACGCCTGCGACGACGTTGGTGCCGTACTCCATGCACTGCTTGGTGTGGAAGGAGCCGGCGGAGCCGGTGATGCCCTGCACGAGGACGCGAGTGTCGTTGTTGACCATGATGGACATCGCTACGCTCCCACTGCCTTGACGATGGCGTCAGCGGCCTCGTCGAGGTCGCCTGCCGGGGTGATGGCGAGACCGCTCTCCGCCAGGATCTTCTTGCCGAGGTCGGCGTTCGTGCCGCTCAGACGCACCACCAGGGGCACCTCCAAGCCGACTTCCTTCACCGCGGCGATGACGCCCTCGGCGATGACATCACACTTCATGATGCCGCCGAAGATGTTCACCAGGATGCCCTTGACCGCAGGATCGGAGGTGATGATGCGGAACGCTGCAGCTACCTGCTCTTTCTTCGCACCGCCGCCCACGTCGAGGAAGTTCGCGGGCTCGGCGCCCTTGAACTGGATGATGTCCATCGTCGACATGGCGAGGCCCGCGCCGTTGACCATGCAGCCGATGTTGCCGTCGAGCTTCACGTACGACAGGTTCCACTCGGCGGCCGCGAGCTCGGAGGGGTCTTCCTCGGAGGGGTCGCGCATCGCGTCGATGTCTTTCTGCCGGTACAGCGCGTTGTCGTCGAACGACATCTTCGCGTCGAGGCACACCGCGTCGTCGTCGCCGGTGATGACCAGCGGGTTGACCTCGAGCATGGCGGCGTCGGTCGCCATGTAGGCGTCGTAGATCTTGAGGAAGAACTTCGTGGCGCTCTTCATCGCCTTGCCCTTCAACCCGATGCCGAAGGCCAGCTGGCGAGCCTGGAAGCCCTGCATGCCAGCCGCGGGCTCGACCCACACCTTCTTGATGGCGTCGGGGTGCTCCTCGGCCACGTCTTCGATGTTCATGCCGCCGTGCTCCGACGCCATGAACAGGATCTTGTTGTTGGACCGGTCGAGCATCACCGACAGGTAGAGCTCCTGCGCGATGTCGCAGCCCGACTCGATGTAGAGCGTGTTGACCTGCTTGCCTTCGAGGCCCGTCTGCTTGGTGACGAGCACCTGACCGAGCATCTCGGCCGACTCGGCCTTCACGGCATCGATGGACCGCGCCAGGCGCACGCCACCCTTGCCGCCGGCGTCTTCACCCTTCGCCGCCTTCGCGATCTCGGCGTCGGACACGGAGCCCTTGAAGCGCCCCTTGCCGCGACCGCCGGCGTGAATCTGGGACTTGACGACCCACAGGTCGCCCCCGATGGCCTGGGCCGCTGCGACGGCCTCTTCGGGCGTGGTGGCAGGCTGGCCAGCCAGGGTCGGGACGCCGTAGCGACCCAGCACCTGCTTGGCCTGGTACTCGTGGATGTTCATGTCCGCTCTCCCTCTTCCGGGCAATGGCTGGCGTCGGACGCCCCCGGAGAGGCGCCGCGGCTGGATGACCGGCGACCCCTCAGCGAAGGCTGCGTGGGGGCTGCTCCTCGGCCAGGTACTTCGGTCGCACGATCGGTGCGCCCTTGCCGCCGCGGAAACGGAGGCGCTCGTCGACGATCTGGGCTGCGATCCCGGTGATGCGGGAGAGGCCAAACAGGACCGTGTAGTAGTTGCTGTCGGTGAGCCCCATCGCGTTGAGCAGCGAGCCAGAGACCGCATCGACGTTCGGATAGGGGTTGGAGACCTTGGGCATCTCCTTGAGCACCTTCACAGCGACCTCACGCAGGGTGAGGGCCGTCGCGAACAGCGGATCGTCAGGGCAGATTTCCTTGCCGACGCCATACTGGATGGTGGCCCGCGGGTCTTCCGCGCGGAGCACCGCGTGACCGAAGCCGAAGATCTTGCCGCCGGTGGCCAGCTCGTTGCGCACGAAGGCCTCGACCTGGGCCGCGTCGGAGGTGCCGACCTTGCGTACGAAGTTCAGGCAGTCCTGGTTGGCGCGGCCGTGCAGCGGGCCGTACAGGCCACACATGGCCGCCGCGAGGCTGCTGAACATGTCGGTGTGAGCGCTGGCGACGGCCTTGCCGGTGAAGGTCGACAGGTTGCCGCCGCCGTGGTCCATGTGCAGCACGTAGAACACGCGCAGGATGCGCTCGATCTTGTCGGGGTCGGCCCCGGGGACGCCCAGCATGTGCACGAAGTTGTCGATGAGCGACAGCTCGGGCTTCGGCGCGATGGGGTCGCCCCAGCCCGACCGGATGCGGAAGATGGCGGCGACGAGCTCGGGGGCCCAGGCGATGACGTTGCGAGCGTCTTCCGCGTAGTCGCCCGTCTTGCTCGTCATGCCCATGAAGATCAGGCCCGAGGTGAGCCACTCCATGGGGTGCCCCTCGCGCGGGAGGCCCTTGAGCAGCTCGAGCACCTTCGGATCGAGACCCATCCGCGACTTCAGGTCTGCCTTGAACGAGGCCAGCTGGTCGGCGGTGGGCAGCTCGCGGTGGAGCAGCAGGTAGACGACCTCCTCCGGCTCTCGATCCGCCAGCTCCGTGATCGGGTAGCCGACGTAGGACACCCCGGTGTTCGGGTCGACCGCCGAGGTACGACAGGAGCCGACGGGGAAGCCCCGCATGCCCGTGTTGAGGTGCTTGCGGGTGATCTCGAAGAGGACCTCGTTGTCGTCGGCCATGCGCGCGCCTCGCTGTTGGTCTGGAAAGGACTTGGGAGTAGCCAATGGGGAGGCCCATGGCAATGCCCGCGTGTAAAGAGCCCTGAACGGCGCCTCAGTGGGGCGGTCGAATAGAGCGTGCAGGCGATCGCGGAGGCGCGACGGCCCCCGCTTCGCCGCTCGATCAGCCCAGGTAGGCCTTGACCTTGTCGGCCATGTCGGTGGCTTCCCAGGGGAAGCCGGGGCGCCCGAAGTGACCGTGTGCCGCCGTGGCCCGGTAGATGGGACGCTTGAGATCCAGGTGCGCGATGATCCCCGCAGGCTTGAGGGGGAACAACTCGCGAGCCACTTCGCCCAGCTTCTCGTCGGACACCTTGCCGGTGCCGTAGGAATCGACCATCACCGACACGGGATCGGCCACTCCGATGGCGTAGGCCAGCTGCACGAGGCAGCGGTCGCAAGCCCCCGACGCCACCAGGTTCTTGGCGACGTAGCGACCCATGTAGGCCGCCGAGCGGTCGACCTTGGTGGGGTCTTTGCCGGAGAAGGCACCGCCACCGTGGGAGCCGTGGCCACCGTAGGTGTCGACGATGATCTTGCGGCCCGTGAGGCCAGCGTCGCCCATCGGCCCGCCAATGACGAAGCGCCCGGTGGGGTTGACGAAGTAGGTGGTGTCGGCGTCGAGGAGCTCGGCGGGGATCGTCGCCTTGATGACCTCCTCGATGATGCCCTCACGAATCTCGCTCTGGCTGACGCTCTCGGCGTGCTGGGTGGAGACGACCACCGCCGACACCCGGTGGGGCTTGCCGTCGCGGTATTCGATGCTCACCTGGGTCTTGCCGTCGGGACGCAGCCACGGCAGCGTGGCGTCGCGGCGCACAGCGGACAGGCGCTCGGACAGGCGATGGCTGTAGAACGCGGTGGCCGGCATCAGGGAGTCGGTCTCGTTGATCGCGTAGCCGAACATCATCCCCTGGTCGCCGGCGCCCTGCTCTTCGTACATGCCTGCGCCCTCGTCGACGCCCTGGGCGATGTCGGGGCTCTGCTGCTCGACGGCCACCATGACTGCACAGGTGTTGCCATCGAAGCCGATGTCGGACGAGGTGTAGCCGATGTCGTTGACGACCTCGCGCACGATGCTCGGGTAGTCGACCATCGCCGAGGAGGTGATCTCACCGGCGAGCAAGACGAAGCCGGTCTTCACGGCGGTCTCACAGGCTACCCGCGCGTTCGGGTCTTGCGCCAGGTAGGCATCGAGGATGGCGTCGGAGACGTTGTCGCAGACCTTGTCGGGATGCCCTTCGGTGACAGACTCGGACGTGAAGAGGTAGTTCTGCAGGGCCATGGACGCGCTCTCTCGGTTCGTGGTGTCTCGCCCATCCTCGTCGGCGAATGGACGGCCCCCCGGACTAACCCAGACCCCTCCCGTCGCCCAGAACGAGCGAGCCCGGGCGCATGGGCCCGGGCTCGGTTGTTGGGTGTCGCCGGCGACTACAGCGCCGCCTCCTCTCCCTCGGCGCCCTCGACGAAACCGTCGTCGTCGTCACGGGAGCGGCGAGCCTTGTCGATTCGCTTCTCCTTCCTGCGACGGAGCTTCTCCTCCACGGTGTGGAACAGCTTGTCGAGGGCGACACGGAGCTCGTCGTGCTCGGCCTGGACCTTGTGACTACCTCCCTTCGTGTGGACCACGAGCTCGAGAATGGCGCGCCCGTGTTCGACCTCGACCGTGAGCTGGCTCGTCGCCGCCGGATCGAGGAAGCGCTCGAGCTTGTCGTGGAGCGCTTGCGCGCGCCGCTTCAGCTCGTCGCGCGGACGCAGGTTCTTGAAGGTGACCTCGAGGTGCATCGACCCTCCATGGGGTGCGGGTTGCGGGCGGGAAGACCCCGCCTAGAACATCTGCTTGCGTTGCGAGCTGGGCAGGATGCCCATGGCCTCGCGGTACTTGGCGACGGTGCGTCGCGCGATCCGAATGCCTTCCGTCTTCAGCGCGTTGGCGATGGCCTGGTCGGACAGCGGCTTCTTCTCGTTTTCTTCAGACACGAGGGTCTTGATCCGGCTTCGAATGGCCTCGGCGGCCATGTCGCCGCCCGACTGCTGCTTGACCGCCGCCGAGAAGAAGAACTTCAGCTCGAACGTTCCATTCGGAGTGTGCACGTACTTGTTCGTCGTCACCCGACTGACCGTCGACATGTGCACGCCCACGTCGTCTGCCACATCCTGCAGCACCAGGGGGCGCAGGCGCTCCACACCATACTCGAAGAAGTCACGCTGGAACTTCAGGATGCTCTCGGTGACCTTGCGGATGGTGCGACGTCGTTTGTTGATGGACTTGATGAGGAACTCGGCACCGCGCAGCTTGTCGAGCAGGTACTCCTTGTCGTTCTTCGAGGCCTGCTTGAGCACCTTCTGGTAATAGCGGCTGATCCGCAGGTCGGGCATGCCGTCTTCGTTGAGCTCGACGAACCACTCCCCGTTGCGCTTCACGATGAAGATGTCGGGAGTGATGTAGCGAGGATCGTCGCCAGCAAAGCCCCGACCGGGTAGCGGCTCCAGTTCCTGGATCATCCGGTGGTACTCGACCACGTCTTCCTGATCGAGCTCCAGGTCGCGGGCGATGGCCGCGTAGTTACGCCGCTCGAAGTTGTGCAGGTGCTCATCGGTGAGGATCTTCAGGAAGGTGTCGTCTTCGGAGAAGAGCACCTTGGCCTGCACGATGAGGCACTCCGACAGCGTGCGAGCTCCGCAACCGATCGGATCGAGGCTCTGCACCAACTCCAGCGCCTCCTCCGCCACGTCGAGATCCACGTCGTTGTCGGTGGCGAGGGTCTCCAGGTCGAGGGCGAGGTAGCCACGATGGTCGAGGTTCATCACGATGGCCTCGGCGACCCGGGCCTCGTCTTCGCCACAACGCATCATCTTGAGCTGGAACACCAGGTGGTCGGCCAGCGACTCCCCGTAGGTGAGGTTGGTCTCGATGGGCGGCAGGTCGTCGTGGACGGTGCCACCCAGCGACCCCGTAGGGCGCGAGTTCGCCGCCATGTGATCGATGAACTTCTCCCAGTCGATCCCGCCCTCTTCCCCGTTCTGCTGCTCGGACAGGTCGGAGTTCTGCGCCTCGGCCTTCTCGCGCAGCACCCGCTCCTTCTCCGCGACGTCGGCGTTACCGTCGGAGTCGGGAACGGCCTCGAGGGTCGGGTTCTCGAGCATCGCCTCCTGGACGTGCTGGACCATCTCGAGGTGGTTGTACTGGAGGAGCTTGATGGCCTGCTGCAGCCTGGGCGTCATCACCAGGCTCTGGGACATCTTGGCTTCGAGGCGAATGCCTAGGTTTGCCATCACTTCCTCTGGTTCACGTTTCCTGAGCCCGAGCTATCGAGCCGACGGCGCACGACACCTGTCGCGCTGTGGGGAGCACGTCTCTCCGCGGGGTGGTGGGGCGGTGCCCCGATGACCTGCGAGCCAACGACCCATGAGCCGAACGACAACGCATGAAGAGCAGGTGAACCGCCGGCTTTCCGCCGCACGGCCTCTACGCCAGTATTATATGCCCTCGGCTCCCGGTGTAAAGCCCCTTGGCAAGATCCGTGCCCGACGTGACGCAGCGTGACGGTCCTGTGGCAGGCCCACCATCTGGGCCCACGCCCCCAAAGCGTCGGTTGGGCCCGCACAGCGAGATAGCTACCCGCGGCGGGGCGCGCAGCGTCAGGCCAGCGCAGTCGACCCACTATCGGTGGTGGCCACGGCGCGCGGCTCGTTGGCCAGGGCGCGCTTGCGCGTGAGCACCGCCTTCACGTAGCTGCTGAACAGCGGGTGCGGGTCGAGGGGGCGGCTCTTGAACTCCGGATGGAACTGGCAGCCCACGAACCAGGGGTGGTCTTCCAGCTCCACCACCTCGGCGAGGATGCCGTCGGGCGACATCCCTGAGATCCGCAGCCCCCCTTCGCGCAGCTGCTCGTGGTAGGCCGGGTTGACCTCGTAGCGGTGCCGGTGCCGCTCATCGATCGTGGCGGTGCCGTAGATCCGGCGGGCATGGCTACCTTCGTCGAGGTGGCAGGGGTAGGCGCCCAGGCGCATCGTGCCCCCCTTGTCGACCACGGTGCGCTGCTCGCTCATCAGCTCGATCAGAGCGTGGCTCGGATCGGGGTCGAACTCACGAGACATGGCGCCCGCCAGCCCGAGCACCGTGCGGGCGTACTCGACGACCGCAAGCTGCATGCCCAGGCAGATCCCGAAGAAGGGGATCTGCTGTTCCCGCGCGTAGCGGATGGCTGCGATCTTCCCCTCGGTGCCTCGCTCGCCGAAGCCGCCAGGAACCAGCACGCCGTCGCAGCCCACCAGCGCGCGCTCGGGATGCGCTGGGTCGACCTCCTCCGAGTCGATGTGCCGCAGATCGACCCCTACCTGGTTCGCGAGCCCGCCGTGCACCAGCGCTTCGTTGAGGCTCTTGTAGGTGTCGGACAGGTGTACGTACTTGCCGACGATCCCGATCGTGACCGTCGCCTGGGGGTGATGCAGCCGCTGCACGAGGTCGTCCCAGCGGTCGAGGGTGGCGCCTGCGGCCCAGATCCCGAGCTTCTCGCAGACCCGATCGTCGACGCCCTCCTCCCGCAGCTTCAGGGGCAGCTCGTAGATGTGGCGCACGTCTTCCACGGGGATGACGTCAGGCTCCGACAGGTTGCAGAACAGCGCGATCTTCTGGCGGAGTTCCCGCGGCACGGGCCGATCCACCCGGCAGAACAGCAGGTCGGGCTGGATCCCCGACTGGAGGAGCTCCTTGACCGAGTGCTGCGTGGGCTTCGTCTTCAGCTCCCCCGCCGTCTTGATGTACGGGATCAGCGTGAGGTGGATGAACAAGACGTTGTCGGCCCCTGCGTCGTGGCGCACCTGACGGATCGCCTCGAGGAAGGGCAGCCCCTCGATGTCGCCCACCGTGCCGCCCACCTCGATGATCGTGAGGTCGTGGCCCTCGGCCAGCGCGTGGATCCGCCGCTTGATCTCGTCGGTGATGTGGGGAATCACCTGGACGGTGCGACCGAGGTACTCCCCCTTCCGCTCACGCTCGATGACCGACTGGTAGACGCGGCCCGTCGTGAAGTTGTTGGACTGCGTCATCCGCGACGACAGGAATCGCTCGTAGTGGCCCAGATCGAGGTCAGCCTCCGCACCATCGTCGGTGACGAAGACCTCGCCATGCTGGTAGGGCGACATCGTGCCAGGGTCGACGTTGATGTACGGATCCATCTTGAGGATGGTGACCTTGAGGCCCCGAGCCTCCAAGACCGCCCCCAGTGCCGCGGCCGACAGGCCCTTGCCGAGACTGGACAGCACGCCGCCCGTGATGAAGATGTACTTCTTGCGCATGGGCACTCCCGAGCAGGACGCGCCCTAACCGCTTGGCCGGCCTCCGGGAGCGCTCAGCGATGAAGCGTGGCCGCGACCTCGACCAGATCACGCTCTTCGTCGACCGCCGGCGTCGCCCGGGCCACCCGCGCCACGCCCATGGCGATCCCTGCCTCGAGCCACGCCAGCTGCTCCAGGCTTTCGGTCGCGGCCAGCCCGTCGGAGGGCGCCGCGGCGCACCGCGCCAGGCCTCGGGGCGTGAAGGCATACACCCCGAGGTGGAGCCAGTAGGGCCCACCATGGGGCACCGGAGCCCTGGAGAAGTACAGCGCCCGGCCATCGGCCCCGACCACCGCCTTCACCCGCGACGGGCGCTGTGGGTCGCCTACGAGAGGAGCGCACACCGTCGCGACCTCGAACCCCGACAGCACCAAGGCGGCCGCAGCGTCGACGTGAGACGGGTCGAGGGCCGGCTGATCTCCTTGGACGTTGACGACCACGTCGGGCGATCCATCGAGGCCGGCGAGAGCCAGGGCGACGCGCTCGGTGCCGTTGTGAGCGGGGCCGGTACGTGCCACCTCGAAGCCAGCCGCCGTGGCCACGGCGGCTACCTCTTCGCTGTCGGTGGCCAACACCACCCTACTCACGCACGAAGCCGCCCCGGCACGCTCCAAGACATGGAGCACGAGGGGGCGGCCGTGGACGACACGCAGCGGCTTGCGAGCCACGCGCCGAGCGCCGAGGCGTGCAGGCACGATGGCCCACACCTCGGCAGGACGATCGATCAGCGCTTGCTGAACTGGAAGCGGCGACGAGCGCCAGCCTGACCGTACTTCTTCCGCTCGACCTTACGCGCGTCGCGCGTCAGCAGGCCGCTGCTCTTCAGCACGCCGCGGTAGTCGGGGTTGACCTGCAGCAGCGCGCGGGCGATGCCCAGACGAACCGCGCCGGTCTGACCGGACGGACCGCCGCCCTTGACGGTGACGTAGGCGTCGAAGTTCTGCTGCGTCTCCGTGAGCACCAGCGGCTGGGTGAGGTCCATCCGGTGGGTGGCCCGCACGAAGTACTCTTCGATGGGCCGCTGGTTCACGAAGATGTGCCCGTTTCCGGGACGAAGGAACACGCGTGCCGTCGACGACTTGCGACGGCCGGTGCCGTAGTATTGGACCAGATCGGACATTCTGGAGCTCCGCGCTCTAGACGTTGGGGAAGGGCTGAGGCTTCTGGCCGGCGTGGGGATGCTCGGCACCACCGTAGACCTTCAGCTTCTTGATGACCTGCCGGGACAGACGGTTCTTGGGCAGCATGCCCTTGACCGCCTGACGGATCATGCGCTCCGGATCCTCCTCGCGAACCGAACGAGCATCGAGGCTCTTCAGCCCACCCGGGTAGCCGGAGTAGCGGTGGTAGTGCTTGGTGTCGAGCTTGCGGCCCGACAGCTGCACCTTGCTGGCGTTGATCACGACGACGAAGTCGCCCGTGTCGACGTGGGGGGTGAACGTGGGCTTGTGGCGCCCGCGCAGGACCGTAGCCACGCGCGTCGCGAGGCGGCCGAGCTGGAAGTCGGCCGCATCGACCACGAACCAGGCGCGGTCAGTGTCGCCGGGCTTTGCAGAGAAGGTGGACATCATCATCACCAGAGGTAGAGACGGCACGCTCGTGCGCACCGTGTGAACCCGGGCCGACTATCGGGCGCCCCGGGGGGTGTCAAACCCTCGCAGACCGGGATCGGCGCGGGGTCGGAGAGGTCACGGGCACGCACGGCGCGACGCCCGCCAAGAAAGCGAGAGGGCTACTGACCTTCTTGCGCGTCGTCGCCTTCGACGGGCGGGGGCGTGCCCTGCTCGCCCAGCAGATGGCGCTGAAAGTAGATGTCGGACGAGCCACCGCGACCGTCTTCCCACGCCGCGTACAGCTCGTTGCCGAGCAGCGCGATCTCCAGCCCCACCTTGTAGGACTGGCCAGGCAGCAACGAGTCGATGCGGTAGTCGGTCTCTTCGTCGAACGCCGCGCCCTCGGTGTAGTTGTAGTAGAGGTCTTCGTAGCCGGCCGGCGTGTTGCCGGGGCCCGTGGTGGTGGTGTTGGCGTTCGCCTCGGCCTCTGCACGGTCGTCGGCCCAGGCGATGGCCACGGTGTTGTCGAACCGCGCCAGCTTGGCGTCGAGGGAGTTGGCGAAGCCCTCCGGGGTGCCTGTGTCGACACGGACTTCGACGCCGTCTGGGCTACCCTGGGTCAGGCGACGGTAGAACACGTCGTAGCCGTCGAAGCGATCGTCGTACCAGGTGGTGTGCAGCGTCGCGCCGTTCGCGGAGCAGCGAGGGTAGAGGCTGTTGGCGAACCCGGGCGTGTCGGTCTCGAGCCGCTGGGCGGTCGGCAGGAACGTTCCGCCGAGGTTGGCGCTGTACTGGTAGTACACGTCGTAGCCATCGCCGCCGCGGGCATCGTGCCAGACGACGTAGACGTTGGACTTCCCGTCGGCACACACCTGGGGCTCGAACGACTCGTATTCGCCGTCGGGGTCGTTGGTGCCCATGTCGATGCGCTCTTCCCCTTCCCAGCCGCCCCCTGACTTCTGGGAGTAGTTGAAGTAGATGTCGGACTTGCCGTCGCGCGTGTCTTCCCAGGCCACCCAGACGAACAGGCCATCGTCGCTCACCGCGATGGCGGGCCGCCCCGACCAGGCATCGCCGACACCATCTTCGTCGACCCGGCCCATGTCGCGCCAGGAGGCGCCCTGGTCGCCGCTGGTGCCGAGGCGGATGTCGTAGGACCCGCTCTCGTTGTTGGCCCACACCACGTACAGCTCACCGTTCGCGTCGGACGTGATCCTCGGCGACACGCTGTAGGAAAGCCCGTTGGGGTCGTCTTCGACCCGCACGTCTTCCGGCAGCCACGTCTCGCCATCGATGGAGCGCTGGAAGTAGATGTTGTGGTTCTCGAGTTCACCGTCTCGGTCGTCTTCCCAGACCACGTACACGCCGTTGTCGTCGCACATCATCTGGGGATTGAAGACCCGCCCGTCGCCCTGGTTGATCCGACTCGCCGTCGGCAGCCAGGTGTCGGGGTCGCCCTTGGACAGGGACCGGTTCATCCACATCACCTCGCGCTCGAGGCCGAGACGGTCATCCATCCACATGACGAACACTTCGCCCGCGGAGTTCACGCACATCTGGGGATCGGTGGACTGAACCGTCTCCACTTCGCCATCTGGCGTCTCGATGCCGTCGATGCGGGCGTCGACCGTGAACGACGCCTCCGTCTGGGGCGTCTCACATCCCACCACGGCAAGCAGGAGCGTGAAGGGAGCCGCAACGAACATGTGTCCTCCAACAAGGCGCGTGGCGTCTGGTTTAACCGGGTCACCATGCCCGGCACCCCTTGACGTTGTCACCTCTCATGGTAGACGGACTGCCCGCGAAAGGCGGGTCGGAGGACAGTCGCCCCATGCAGGACAAGGCCCAGCTCGGCAACCGTTACACCTGCTTCCAGTGTGGATGCAAGTTCTACGACCTCAATCGGCCGGAGCCCACGTGCCCCGAGTGCAGCGCCGACCAGCGAGAGGCTCCGCTGCGCGACATCAAGTCTCTCCTCAAGAGCGGCAAGCGCCCCAAGAAGGAGGCGCCTGAGCCGGTCAAGGTCGTGGAGAACGAGGAGGAAGACGTCGACGACGATGTCGACGACGACGACGACGACGACTCCCTGGGTCTGCTCGGCGGCGGCGGCGACGACGACGACGACGACAACGACCTCGACTGAGTCGCCCTGAGGGAGCGGCTGCGGGCCGTCCCTCAGTCCGCGGCGTGGTAGCGGATCGACTCCAGGGTGAGCCCGCCCGCTGGGGCTGTGCGCCCTGCGAGGCTCCGCTGTCGTGCGGCGACCACCTCGGCCAGCCAGCTCGGCTCGTGGCGCCCCCGCCCGACGTCGTGCAGGCTGCCTGCCAGGATGCGCACCATGTGGCGCAAGAAGCCGGTGCCCTGGATGCGGAGGACCACTCGGTCCTCCTCCCGCCCCAGCGTGGCCCCCTCTACGGTGCGGACGGGATGCTTGGCCGAGCAGCCCTGGGCTCGAAAGCTGGTGAAGTCGTGCGTGCCGACCACGGCCTCCAGTGCCGCTGACATCGCGTCGACGTCGAGCGCTCCTCGGTGATGCCAGCAGCGGTCCCGCCACCACACCGGGCGTGCCGGTCGCACCAGCCAGGTGTAGCGGTAGGTCTTGGTGTGCGGGCTATGGCGCGCCGAGAAGGTCGCTGGGACCTCACTCGCTGCCACGCAGGCGATCTCGCGCGGGAGCTTCGCGTTCAGCCCATCGCGCACCGACCTCGCCGACCGCTGCTGGTCGGTATCGAAGTCGGCCACCTGCTGCAGGGCATGCACGCCCGCATCGGTTCGGCCCGCGCCACGAATGCGCGTGGGGTGCCCCATCAGCTCCTCGAGAGCGCTCTCCAGCGCTCCCTGCACCGTGGGCTGGTCAGGCTGGAGCTGCCAGCCCGCGAAGGGGCCGCCGTCGTACTCCAGGTCGACCCGCCAGCGCGTCATCAGTAGTCGAGCTTGAGCCCGACCATGATCGCGTCGCCACCGAAGGACAGCCGGTTGTTCGTCACCGGTGCCCCCCACGGCGCGCTCCGGAAGTCGACTGCCTGCCGACGCCACTCGAAGGTCAGCCAGCTGTCGTTGATGCCCGAGCGGGCCTCCAGCATGCTCGCGCGCCCAGGCTGGAACAGGTCGAGGAGCAGGTTGACCCCGAGGGAGTAGTGGCTGCCAAAGCGCCCGCCCTGGGTCTTCTGCCGCGTGGAACCGACCTCTTTTTCTTCGGTGTAGATGATGTAGTCGAAGCCGTAGCGCACGAAGGGCACCAGCGGCTGCTCGTCGAGGATGTGCAGCCGGAGCGTGCCATCGAGGGCCAGCGGCCACCACGTGAGCATCGATCGCTCACCGGAGGCCTCCCCGTCATCGGTGACGGTGTTCGCGAGCTCTTGGAAGAAGCCGATCCCGAAGTCGACCTCAGCCACCCGGAAGAACTGCGGCCCGAACTCGGCCTGCAGCAGGTTGGTAGGGTTCTGATTGTAGACCGCGTTGAGGTTCTCGTCGTCGAGCTCGATGACGCCATAGCGGATCTCGAAGTCGCCACGGGCGGGCGTCTGGTCGGCCTTCCACCATGGGTCTTCGTCGTCGTCTGCCGCGAGGCTGGCCTGAGGCAGCGCACAGGCCATCCCCACCACGGCCGCCGCAGCCAGTGCCCTACGACGCCGGCGCAGGGACAATAGCCCCAACAGGGCCATGCTTCCCAGGGCCGTGCCAGGGCGGGTCGAGCACGGCGTGCCGCCGGGGTCGCCAGCGAGGTCGGAGGCCGAGAAGGTCTCCTTGGGGACCCCACTCACCACTGCGCTCATCACACCCTCCTTGCCGCCGGTGTCGAAGGCCCGCACCGCCATGTAATACGTCACGTCGTTCTCCAGAGGCTCGACCTCGTAGTCGACCCGCTCCGAGGGGCCGAAGTCGAGTCGAATCGGCGTCGCTAGCGCCGTGTCGCCGTCGAAGGCCGGCCCGCCCGTGGGGTAGTCCGCGCCATCGAAGGGCGTGGCTGTCACATACAGCTCGTAGTGGCTGAGGTCGGCATCGGAGATGCCATCGAAGCCCAGGAACAGTGCACCGTTGGCGAACGAGACCGACGACTCGTCGAGGGTCGGGGGTTTCGGCGGGTTGTCGACGCTGATCTCTACCCGCCCGTAGCCGATCAGGGGCGAGCCGGTTCGGGTGCTCTCGCCGTAGACGTACAGGCCGTTGTCGCCCTCGTCCCAGGTGTCGTCGATGGTGACCGACACCACCGCCTCCGTCTCGGCGGGAAGGACCTCGCTGGAGGTGGTGAGCAGGTTGCCCGCCTCGAAGCGGTTGCCGCCGCGGTACAGCGACCAGTCGACATCCTCGTCCCACGTGAACCGCAGCTCGACTTCGTCACCGGTCGCACCGACCGCTGCTCCATCGACGAGCGCAGCGGAAGCCTTCGCGGGGTACATCCAGGGATTTGCAGTGACGATGTGCAGGTTGCCCGCCACGCCGCCGCCATACAGATAGCCGTCGCGAGTCACCATGTCCTGGATCTGGTTGTTCGCGTTCTCGACCCCCACGAAGTAGGGATTGTCTACGTTCAACGGTGTTTCCTGATCGTCGGTCTCGAACACCTTGACCTGGCCCCCAGTGACCGCCATCCAGCTGCTGTCGAGATCGTCGGACATGACGATGGCTTGGGGCTCGTTGAGGTCGCCGAGGAGGAGCTGGAAGCTCACACCGGTGCTCGGGATCAGCTCGGCGACGATGCCGTAGTTGCCAGATTCCTGCACGCAGTACACCGACTCGCTGACCCGGCTCGGCGCGAGGTCGTCGCAGTCGAGCAGCAGGCCACCGATCGCCCGCGGAACCAGGTTCCACCCGCCGGTCGATAGGTACAGGATCGACTGGTCGGAGCTCCCATGGGCGACCACGAGGGCGTCTGCAATCTCGGACACCACCGCGTCCTTGAACCCATCGGTGGTGAGGCTGGTCGGCCAGGTGCCTCCGAGCCCCGCCGAGGCATCGACTCCCAGGGAGTCGATGGAGATGACGTGCGCCGTCGAGCCCACGCCCTGCTCCTGCCCTACCGTGAACAAGTAGCCGACCCCGTCCGTCCACAGGCCGCTGGGCGCATCCCCGATGTCGAGGGAGATCGTGGCGCCGTCTTCGTCGGCCAGATCGGCGAGAACGCCGTCGATGTAGGTCTTGGCCCGGATGGTGCCGTCGTCGCACGCGTACCAGAGCTCGTAGTCGTAGTCGAGCACACCGGGATTCGACGACGTGCTGGTCGCGTCGGCCACCGCCCCCTTCACGGTGCAGTCGTCCCAGGTCTGGATCGTCCACTCCTCGACGTCGAGCACGAAGCCCAGCCCCGAAGCGCCGGTCTTGCCCACCACCAGGCGCCCGTCGGCCGACATGTGCAGGTTGCGCAGCCGATCGGTTCCGCCGTCGGAGGTGCCGACGGAGATCAGGGTCGCGGTCTTGTCAGGGGGCGCAGCGAGCGCTGCCGCCAGGAGCCAGAGCATGCAGGAGCCTCCCATCGGGTCCACCGAGGCTACCCGGGGCATGAGCAAGGATCATGCCGCAGGCACCCGCGCGTTGCCACCCTCTCTCCGTCGAGATGAGCGCAACGTCTGTGACAGCTTGTCAGTAGGCCCTCGCCCCTGCGGCTCCGAGCGACAAGCTGTCTCAGCGCTCGATGCGGTCGCCCAGCAAGGCAGCGCCTGTCGCCACCGCCACCGTCGCCATGGCCCGGAGGTTGTCGACCGTGGCCCACAGATGGATCGATCCGTCTTCGGCTTGCCGAATCCGGCCGACATGGGCGAACGGGTGCCCCTCCACCTTTCGCGGGCGCGGCTGGGCACGGGGGCCGTCCTCCTCTGCCATCCGCACCCCTCCGTCGACGAGGACCTGTCGGACGAGCTCGAGAGGCACCGGGCGCTCGAGGTGCAGCTCGATGGTCGCGGACACGCCGGAGAACACGGGCACCACCACCTCGGTCACCACCACCGCCCCGGGCCATCCCGCGAGCCCCCTCGCCTCCGACGCCACCCGCTGCTCGTGGCGGGTCCACCCCGAGGCATCCGATGACGGGCCCTCCATCGGGATCAGATCGAAGGCCAGGCCCGCGGGGAAGACCTTGCGCGGCGGCGAGGCGCTGTTGAACAGGGCGACGACCTGGCGCGACAGCTCGTCGATGCCGTCTCGCCCCGCACTCGACGCGGGCATCAGCATGGTGGCCGCACACCGCCCCACCAGGCCAGCTCGGCGCAGAGGGCCCAGCACCGAGGCCAACAGAGCTGCCGGAGCGGTAGGAAGGCTGACCAGCCCTCGTGGCACGTCGGCCAGCGCCTCGGGGTTCACCCAGGGAACCACCAGCGGCACATCGCCATCGCGAACGAACACACCCGAGGCATCGACCACCGGCACACCCGCACTCGCGGCCGCTTCCCCATAGACCCGCGCCTCCGACGCTGGCAGCGCCAGGATCAGCAGCTCGAGCTCCTCGACCACCTCGTGCTCGACATCGTCGACCACCAGCTGCTCGTCGCCGTACGGAACGTGGCTCTGGCTCGTGCTGGCCCGCGCCAGGGCAACGACCTCGTCGGGCCGCCACGGTGCCTTGTCGAGCACCTTGAGGATCTCGCTGCCCAGGGCCCCCGTGGCGCCGACCACTCCCACCCGAACATCACTGCCCATGTCGCCTCCGCTGGGCGACGGCTCTACCGTGCTGTCGGCCGCTTGGCATCCGCCTCACGCAGGTAGACCGGGTGGACCTCGCTCGCCCCTACGCCTTCCCCTCGGGCCAGCCCCTCCGCTCCCAACCGAGCCAGCGTGTCGACCGCCGGATGGTCGGCCTCCTCGGCCAGCCGCCCCCCCGCAGCCTCCACCAGCTCGCGGTACACCACCGCCCCCTCCCCTGTCGCCACAAAGGGGATGCTCATCCCATCCAGGGCATCCGTCGGTGGCCGGTCGCTTGGGGCTTCGATGCACTGGGACCCCGCATACAGCGCGGCATACACCCGCTGCTTGCGGGCATCGAGGGCCACCCACACGCGCTCGTCCGTGCCCAGGCGCAGGGCGCGGGAGGCGAGCGACCCGCCCGCCCACACCGGCAGCTCGAGGGCGGTCGCCAGGCCCAGCGCGGCGGCGAGCCCCACCCGAAGCCCAGTGAAGGCTCCCGGCCCTACCGCTACGGCCACCCCGTCGAGGTCGGCCAGAGCGAAGCCGCCCACCGCGCACAGCTCGTTCGCCCAAGGCACCAGACGCGTCTCAGCGCCTCGGGTGACCCGCTCCACGCGCTGCCCCACCAGGCCATCCGACCACAGGGCCACGCCAGCGACGGGGCCCGCCGTGTCGAGGGCGAGCAGCCTCACCCGCCCACCAGCTTTCCTACCTCTCCCACCGTCAGGTAGAGCATCAGCGCGGCCAAGCCCAGCACCCCCACCATCAGGATGCGCTCACGCAAGATCAGCGGCAAGGGCCGCCCTCGCAGGCCCTCGATGGCGTAGAAGACGATCTGGCCGCCGTCGAGCACCGGCACGGGAAGCAAGTTGATGATGCCGAGGCTGAAGCTGATGGTGCCGGCCATCTTCGCAAAGGCGAACCATCCGGCATTCGCCGCGAGACCCGCCGCATGGAAGATGGCCACCGGGCCCCCCAGCGTCTCTTTCACCTGAGTGACCCCCGTGACCATGTTGCCCAGCATGCGGAACGAGCTGCGCAGGATGAGGAAGCACTCCTCCGAGGCACGTCGGAAGGCCTCCAGCGGGCCGAAGTACTTCACCACCGTGGGCCCCGTGGCGTAGGCATCGCGGAACTGGATGACGCCCATCACGGGCCGGTAGGTCGGCTCGCCGCGGATCAGCTGCCGGGTCACCTCTGGCGCGAAGACCAGCGTGACCGGCTCACCGTCTCGCACCAGCTCGAGGGTGAGCTTCCTCGGCTGGTC
>CBDUIC010000012.1:0-98246 GCA_965367245.1 uncultured bacterium
TGATCGGCTGCAAGGGCGCCAACGAGCCGCCCCTGCTCACCGCTCCCCTCGACCAGAAGGCCAAGGTCGCCCACCTCGTCGACCTGACCTTCAACGCCTCCGATCCCGACGGCGACCGCCTCAGCTTCCGCTTCGACGGGCCCCTGCCCAACCTCGCCAACCGCGCCACCTTCGAGCCCACCCCCACCGGCGCTCGCTTCCGGTGGACGCCCCTGTTGTCCGACATCGGCACCCACACCTTCACCTTCGAAGCCAGCGACGGCGAAGACACCACCAAGCGCCGCGTCACCCTCGACGTGGTGTCGGGCGAGGGCAGCTCGGCCCCCACCTTCCTGCAGCCCCTCGGTACGGGGACCACCCTCGATCTGGGCCAGGCGCCCTGCTTCGAGCTCGCGGTGGCCGTCACCGACCCCGACACCCCCGGCGTCACCCTGTCGCAGCAGGAGCCGGTGCTCCCCGGCGCCACCCTGACCCAAGACAGCGAGCTCGCCGGCACGTGGGCCTGGTGCCCGGCCCGTGAGCAAGTCGCGACCTCCGACCGCTACACCCTGCGGCTGGGGGCTGACGACTACGACAACGACACGGTCTTCAAGGACTACCTCCTCGTGCTGCGCAGCACCGACGGCGCCGGTTGCCCCGGCGGAGTCCCCACCGTCACCCACCGCGCCAGCGACTGGGAGGGCGTGCTCGACGTGCCCATCACCGCCGAGGTCTACGACGCCGAGGGGCTCAAGTTCGAGCCGCTGCTCTACTACAGCACCAGCCATCCGGGGTCCCCCCCCGACATCACGCAGATGACCCAGGTGACGATGCAGCTCACCAGCGGGTCGATGCAAGACGGCACCTGGTCCGCATCGATCCCCAACCCCGTCGCCAACCAGCCCGGCACCTTCCAGACCGTGCACTACCTCATCGCGGCCACCGACAACGACGATGCCGAGGGGGCTTGCGACCACACCACGCAGGCCCCCGAGGGCGGGGCCTACCAGATCACCGTCACCAACCCCGCAGGGGGCGGGGGGGCGACGGGAGCGCCGGTCTGTGCCTCGTGTAGCGCCGACGTGCAGTGCGGCGACGGCGACGACCTGTGCATCCCCCTCGACGGCGAGAACATCTGCGGCGCGGGCTGCGACGACGACAGCGACTGCCCCGACAGCCACTACTGCAGCTTCGGCACCTTCACCTCCGTCGACGGAGCGGCCGCGCGGCAGTGTCTGCCCACCGAGCTGTCGTGCAGCCCGGCCCCCAGCTGTGACGACGACGACTACGAAGACAATGACACCCTGGCCACGGCCCGGTCGCTCGGAGAGGGCACCCACCGCCTCACCAGCTGCCCCGCCGACAGCGGCGACGACGAGGACTGGTTCGTCGTCGATGTGGGATCGGAGTCCACCCTCGAGCTGATCCTCGACGGTGGCAGCGGCTCCGACCTCGACCTGGGGCTGTACGACCCCTCCGGCACGCTGATCGCCAGCAGTGCCGGCACGTCGTCGTTCGAGGCCATCGAGGCCTGCGTGCCACCGGGCGACTACACGGTGCACGTCGCCGCCTACGGAGCCGCCGTCGAGAACGACTACGACCTCGACATCGACATCGTGTCGGGCAACTGCGACGGCACCTGCGACGACGACTGGCACGAGCCCGACGACGACTACTACAGCGCCGACTGGGCCGACCTCGACTACGCCCCCTGGCGGGCCACCGACCGGCAGATCTGCGCCTGGAACGAAGACTGGTACGAGGTCTACCTGCTCGCCAACGAAGACCTGTACGTCACCCTCGACTTCGCCCAGACGACGGCCGACCAAGACCTCGACCTGATGCTCATCGACGACTACGGCTACATCGTGCTCGGCTGCGACGAGTACGACCCGTCGTGGTGCGACCCGAGCAACGGCCAGTCGGGCACCGCCGACGAGACGCTGCAGTTCGCCAACGGCAGCTGGGACGACACCTACTACGTCATCGTGCGCGGCTGGAGCGGCGCCGAGAACGCCTACGACATCTGCCTGGGTCTGTCAGCATGGGACTGCCCATGAGCCGGTCGGTCGTGTGGATCGTGCTGCTGGGGCTCGTGGGCTGTGGCAAGGGGCTCGAGCGCCACAACGGCAAGGGCAAGGGGGACTCCGCCCCGCAGACACTGCGCCTCGAGTCGGTGGGGCCCGACCTGTGGGTCGCGGGGACCACCATCGTGCTGGGCGGCGCCGACTTCCTCCCCGAGCTCGTCGGCCCCACCACCCTCTCCCTCGACGGCCCCAAGCAGCGCGACGTGAGCCTCCCCGTGCGCTTCGTCGACTACGACCACCTCGAGGTCGACTGGCCTGGGGCCGCGGCCCTGGGCCTGCCCGAGGGCGCGTGGAAGGTCAGCGCCACCCTACAGACCGACAACGCCTGGGACGCCACCACCTACGTCTCCCCTCCCCTCGAGCTCTCCCTCACCCTCTCCGACCAGCTCACGCCCCGCCTCGATGCGGTCGAGCAAGAAGCGAGCGCCCTCAACGCGCCCTTCGTGCTCTCCGGCGAGGGCTTCCTGCTCGGCGGCAGCGAGGGCGAGTCCGTGGCCTTGTTCGACGGCTGCTTCGACCCCGACGGTCCCGGTGGCTGCCAGCCCGTCGACCGCGTCGAGGTGCCCGCGGTCGCCACCACACGCGACACCGTGCAGGTGCCGATGTCGCCGCTGGTCGGCGGCGTGCAGCCCGGGAGCTTCGACGGCACCCTCACCCTCGCCAACCGTCACGCCGACGGCACCCTCGTCACAGCGGAGCAGGCCCTGGCCGTCAGCGGCCGCGTCGGCACCCCCCGCATCGACGCCCTCGAGCCCACCCTGGCCAGCCTGGGCCAATACGTCGAGGTCGTTGGCGCCGGCTTCGTCGGGCCGGGCCAGGGTGACTTCGCCGGGGTCACGCTGCTCGAGCTCGATGGCACGCTGCGCGCCCCGGGTGGTCCGCCCATCCCCATCGAGCTGACACTGGTGCCCGAGTACGTCGAGGGCGGAGTCCTCCGCTACGTGATCAACGAAGACGACGCGCTGGGGCGCACCTTCGACGTGCGCGACGTGCAGGGTACCTTCGAGGGCACCGCCCGCCCCGTGATCGAGTGGCTCGACGACCGGGTCGAGGGGGAGGGCACCGTCGCCAGCTTCTCGCTGGTGCCCGTCAAGCAGGTCGTGTGGCTTCGGTTCACGCCGAGCTTCATCGAGAGCCTGCGGCACTTCGGGCTGCGGGAGGCTCACGAGCAGATCGTGCAGCGCATCGTCACGGTGGTGGAGCGGGACTACGCGGGGGTCAACCTCGAGGTGCGCCGCTCGCAGCCCACTGACTACGCGCTGTACGCCGAGGTCGAGCTGTCGGGCACCGACCCCAACGGCATCGGGCTGCTCGGCTACGACAACACGCCGGGCAAAGACGTCGGCAACCTGCGCTTGTACGACCGGATCGGCGGGGTCAACGCCCTCACCCAGCTCGACGGCTACCCCGGCTACGGCGGCGTGTTCGTCGAGTCGCTGTTCACCTTCAGCGAGCACCCCAATGGCCTGGCCCCCGAGGGCACCCCCGACCCCGCCTTCGACGAGCTGTTCGACGCCTTCCGCCCCGACCAGGGGGGGCGACCGATCGAAGCCGACGAGCTGGCGGATTCCCTGGTGGTGCGCGACAGCGGCACCTGCCCGGTAGCGAAGGGTCGGTCCGACAAGATCGGCTGTGCCATCTGGGCGCTGGGGAGCCTGGTGGGCACCACCGTGAGCCACGAGATCGCCCACAGCGTGGGGCTGGGCGACCCCTACGGCGAAGACTTCCACAACACCGGCGACTGGTCGAACGCGCTGATGGACGGCGGCTCGTCGCGCAGCTTTGCCGAGCGCGCCGAGGTGTATGGAGAGGGCCCAGGCAGCTTCTGTCAGAGCAACTACGACTACCTGCGCGACATCCTCCCCAGCGGCGATGCAGACCCGCAGGCACCGCGCCCCGACTGCTATTGAGCCTCCCACAGGGAACAGATCCGTGGCAGCATGCGTTCGCTTCCCGGAGGAACCCATGACGCTCACCAAGCTGCTGCCCCTGACCCTGCTCGTGTTCACGGTCGCCTGCAAGAAGAAGACGCCGGAGCCCGCGCCGAAGCCCGAGCCCGAGCCCGTCGAGGAGACGGGGCCGATCGCCACGCCCGACAAGCCGAAGACGCCCGTCGCGAGCCCCGGCAAGGCTGGCTACGGCCCCATCGTGCCGGCTGTGCACTTCGACTCCGGCGTGATGAACGTGGCTGGCGATCAGATGGGCGCCGTCACCGCCGCCGCCGACGTGCTCAAGAACGACAAGAAGTGGAAGGTGGTCGTGGTCGGCCTCGCCGACGCGTCGGGCGACGCCGCGATGAACAAGGAGCTGTCGCAGAAGCGGGCTGACGCGGTCGCCGCCGAGCTCAAGAAGAAGGCGCCGGGCAACGACGCCCGCATCGTCGCCAAGGGCATCGGCGAGAAGCTCGCGACCGGTGCGAGCCAGTCGGAGCGCAAGGTCGAGTTCGTCTTCTACGAAGACACGGGCAAGCCCATCAAGCAGGTGGTCATCGGCTCGGGCGTGCTCGAGTCCGACTTCCGGGCCAAGCGCGCCACCAAGTAGGAGCGACGTCACGCTAGACCATCGGGCCGCTGCGCGGGGAGCGGTGGCCCCGTTGCCTCCAAGGGCTTGTACGGCCAGCCGCAAGTTGTGCCTGGCCGTACAAGCCCTGGTGCAGCGAGTCCGACTCTCGAGCGGGCGCGGCACAGCCACCCACCCGCGTGTGAATGAATCCCGCGCTTGGTCGTAGGGTGGCGCCGATGGTTGCGCCTGCGGCCACCGCCCTCCCCGACCCCGGAGCCCCCATGCGCCGCGCACCCATCGTGTCCGCCTGCCTCCTGGCCGCCTGCGGCAGCAAGGAGACGATCTACATCACGTCCACCGAGAACGCGCCTCCCGACCTCACGTCGGAGCCGGTCACCACCACCACGGCCGACTCCGCCCCGACCGACACCGCGGGCACCGCCGACACCGCCGACACCGGCACCCCCGGCCCCACCGGCGATCCCGAAGTCGTAGCGTGCGTGGCTCGCCACGCCGAGTGCACGTCCACGACCGACTACCGGGAGGGTCCGTTCGCCACGCGCTGGGTGTTCACCTACGACGACTGTGGGCTGCTCACCACAGGCGACACCTACCTCAACGGCAACCTCAGCAGCCGCTGGACACTCACCTACGATGCGGAGCACTTCCTGGTCGAAGACGTCTGGGAGCTGGCGACCGGCCTGACCTGGCGCTGGGTCCACAGCTACGATGCGCTGGGGCTCTACGTGCACGCCGACTACGACGAGCACAACGACGGCACGTTCGACGGCTCCCTCGACCAAGCCTACGACAGCCAGCGGAGGGTCGTGATGGAGTCGCTGACCCTCGGCGGGGTGACCGAGCACACGGCGTACATCCACACAGGCGACGAGCTCGTGGGCAGTCTCGCCACCGATCGACGGGCGAACGGCACCGTGGAGCGCATCGAGTCCTGGGACCGCGTGCCCGCCGAGCCCCTGACCTGGCACGACACCGACGCCGACGGTGTCTGGGACGAGCAGGTGGAGACCACCCTCGCCGCCGACGGGCAGCCCCTCGAGGCCGTCACCACGCGTCCTGACGGGCAGATCCTGCGCCGCGAGTGGTGGGTCTACGACGCCGAAGGCCGCGAGCTCGAGAACACCATCGACGAGCTCGACGACGGCACCCCCGAGGTGCAGTCCACCACGACGTGGGTGTGCCCCTAGACCTCGTAGACCTGCCCCTGTCGCAGCGGCTCGATGACGCTGCCATCGAGGTCGAACGCGTCGGGGTAGTGCGTCAGCCACATGCGCTGGCGTAGCGCCTCGGGCAGCGCCGCCAGCTTGGCATACGGCGTGTGGGCCCCGTGGTTCGTCTCGTGGACCACGCGGTCCGCCTCCCCCAGCCAGGCGATGAGCCCCGGATCGAAGGCGGTGTCGCTCGACCAGCCCAGGGCGCGGTCCCCCGCTGTCAGGCGCAGCGCGAAGGTGGGGATGTGGTGGACCGTGCGCCTCGCCTCGACCCGAAACGGCCCCACCGACACACCATCCGCCTCGGACAGCTCGGTCACGTCGAAGAAGTCGGCGAGCTCGTGGGAATGGGGCTGGTGGTGGACCGCATCGATGAGCTGCCGCATGCCCCCCGCCAGGTGATGGGGCCACAGCTCCGCCACCACCTCGGGGTGCGCCACCAGCCGAGCCCGCCGCCCCAGCACGAAGTGGCTGAAGAAGCCGAAGCCCTCGAGCCCCGAGCTGTGGTCGGCGTGCAGGTGGGTCAGGGCGACGGCATCGATGTCGCCTACATCGAGCCCGCCGTCCCCGAGCACTCGGCGGATAGGGTGTGGGCAGTCGATCATGAGCCGAAAGCCTTCGTGCTCGACCACCACACAGGTGGTCCACCACCGGGCGGTGAACGCATCTCCGACGCCGAGGGCGTGCAGCTTCATGACGTGCTCCTCATCGTGTGGGCAGCGAGGCCGGCAGCGAGCAAGCCCAGCCCCGCGCACCCCGCGAAGAACCATGGGTATCCCAGGGCCTCGGCGCCGAACCCCGACAACGAGGCGCCTACCCCTGCGCTGATGACGACCAGGCTGGCCTGAAGCGTGTAGTCGGTGGCCTCGAGGCGATGCCGACAGCGGTCCATCATCGCGGTGAACAGAGCTGCCGTGGTCATCCCGCTCGCCACGTGCTCGACCAGCACCAGGGGGACCACGCCGTCGCCGGCCACCGCCAGGGCCGCGATGCACGTCGCCTGAGCCACCCCCGACCCCACCACCGCCGCGATGCGGCTCCGCCCGGCCAGCCACCCGCCGATCAGCGCCCCGACCAGGCCGAAGGCCGAGCCCCCGACCCCGAGGAGCCCGCCGAGCCCCTCCAGCGACCAGCCTGCGTCGATCAGCCACGGCCGCACCATCGCCCCCGCAGCCGCCTCCCCCAGCTTCAGCGTCAGCAACACCCCGACCCACCGTGGCCCGATCGCCCGCAGGGTGCCCAGCAGGTCGAGGGGCGTGGCGTCGACCGGGTCGGCGGCCCGCTCGGGCCACCGCGCGATGGGCACCGTCAGCAGCGCCAGCACGAGCGCCATGCCTCCGAAGGCCGCGGCCCAGCCCATGCGCGCGAACACCCACAGGATGGCCGACCCGCCGAGGATCATCCCCAGCCGATAGCCTGCCACCTGGACCCCGTTGCCGAGCCCCCGCTCGGCCGGAGACAGCAGCCGCACGGCGAGCCCATCGGTGGCGATGTCTTGGGTGGCCGCCAGCAGGCTCGCCACGAGCATCCCGACCGCCAGCGCCGGGGCCGCTTCCGCCGACACCGTGGCCAGCGCCAACAAGACCAGCACCGTGACCGTCTGCAGCGCCACGATCCACGTCTTGCGCCGGCCCCACCGGTCGACCGCCGGGGCCCACAGGAACTTCAGCGCCCAGGGCAGCGCCAACGCGCTCGACAGCCCCACGACCCGCAGGCTGTGGCCCTCCTGACGAAGCACCGCCGGCACGGCCAGCGTGAAGAAGCCATAGGGCAGCCCCTGGGCCAGGTACAGACTCGCCAGCAGCGCGAGTCGCTTCACCGGCTGGCCAGGGCAAACACCGCGTCGGCAGCCCGCCCCGTCGGCGGCGAACACCCCATCGCCCCGAGCTGCCACGAGCCGACGATGGCGGCCAGCACGGCGGAGGCCTGCGCCTCGTCGCTCACGTAGACCTCGAGCTGCGCCCGCAGCCACCTCAGCACGGCCCCCCAGGCTGCCCGCACCTCCTCATCCCGCACCGCCTCTGCCCCCAGCACCACGGCACACCGCACAGCGGCCGGCTCCCCCGGCAGAGCCAAGGCCGCATCGATCACCCCACGCAGACTCGCGGGCCGGGCCGCCAGCCGCTCTTCCAGCACCGCCTGCAGCCGCTCGGTCAGCGCCAGCAGCAGATCGAGCTTGCGGCGAAAGTAGTAGTGCACGAGCCCCGGAGCGAGGTCGGCCCGGGCCGCAATGCGCGCCACCGAAGCCCCCGCCCAGCCCCGCTCGGCCATCACTTCGACGAGGGCATCCAGCAGCTGCTCGCGACGCTCGGACAAGAGACACCTTCTTGGTTGGTCAACCAACCAATAACCCCTCGGGCCCTAGAGGGTACACATCTCGTGCTTCGCGGCCTGCATGCCTCGCAGCGTGAACCAGCCGCAGGGCCGCCCCTCGTCGAAGACCCCCTCCACCGTCTGCTGACCGTCCCTGTCCCACCACTGCACCGCCCCGTGCAGCGCGCCTTGAACCCAGTGCACGCTTCCCTGCTTGGTGCCGTCGGCGTACCAGGTCTCCTCCACACCGTGCAGCAGCCCCGCCAGGTAGCCAGCCCGACGAACGGGTCGCCCATGCCGGTCGAACACGGTGAAGGTGCCGGTCAGCCGCCCCGCCGCGTCATGCTCCGCGCGGACCTGGATTCGGCCATCCGACCGATAGATCTCGGTCCGCCCTTCCTGCAGCCCCAGCCCTTCGCGCCCTTCCGGCATGCGCAGCTTCCACAGCGACCACAGATCGACGACCATCTGGCCGTTCTCGAAGCCTGCGGCACGCCCCCTGCCGCTGCGAAGGAGCACGGGCTCGTCCAGGCGTCGCGCCCAGCGCTGCACGCCCGCCAGCTCGTCTTCGACGTGCTCGACCCAGCACGCAGCATCCTCTCCGTCGCAGCCGACCAGGACGCCCGCGCTCACCGGCGACCTCGCCAGCAGCTCGCCCTCGCGCCCGTAGACCGACCAGCGGCCCGTGGGCACTCCGTGCTCGAAGGCACCCGTGACCCGAGGCGTATCCCCTCGGCGCGCCTCGAACGGGCCGTGCGGGAGCCCGTTGTCCGCGACGCACCACGCCGCCTCGGTGCCCTCCCGCGGTGCCGTGGCATCGGTGCAGGTCAGGCCCGCCCCACCCCCACCCCACGCCCACATCGCCCACATCGCCCACGACAGCATCGTGCCCTCCGCGACCGGCAGCGTACCTCGCCAACGCGCGCAGTACCGAGCCAGACATCGTCTTCAGCCCTTGGCGCTACCTCATCGGTGCCTACACCCTGCCTCTCACCGGAGGTCCCATGCCTGACCAGCCCCCCCGTCCGCCCCGCCACGAGCTCGCCGAGACCAAGGTCGGGCGCTTCCACGCCGACACGCTGTCCGAAGTCACGGGCCTGGTGGCGCGTGAGCCGGTGGTGGTGATCGGCATGGGCTGGAACCCGCACGTTCGACGGGCTCGGCGCGCCCTCGACGCCGCTGGCGTCGCCTACACCTACTACGGCGTGGGCAACTACCTCACCGGGTGGAAGCCGCGCCTCGCCATCAAGATGTGGTCCGGCTGGCCCACGTTCCCGCAGGTCTTCGTCCAGGGTGAGCTCATCGGTGGCGCCGACCAGGCACAGAAGGCGCTCGCAGAGGGCATCATCACCGACAAGCTCGCCAAGGCGTCCGCCTGAGGCTGGCCCTGCTGGCGCTGGCGGGCTGCGGCATCCCCGGAGGCCCGGTGCCCGCCGACAGCGGAGTCCCCACCCAGGTGGAGGGCGACATCGGGCCCTTCACGGTCGTCGATGGCATCGCCTACGCCGGGTCCCCCGCCCATGACGGCGTGGTGCTACGCCTCAGCTCCGAGCCCCTGCCGGGGTGTGAGCCGGGTCAGCCCGCCCAGGCCATGGAGGTGCCCGCAGTTGCTGGAACCCAGCGAGCCAGCCTGTGGTCCTGCGACGGGGCCGCCTGCCGAACGGTCGACCATCCCGTCGCCCAGGTGGCCCTCTACGACGTGGGCAGCGCCGTCGGCGAGCGCATCGTCGGCAGCGTGGAGCTGATCGACGCCATCGGCCACGTGGAGGGGGAGGCCTCCTTCGACGTCGTGTACTGCGGGATCCGCTAGCTGCGGCTGGTCTAGGGCCAGGCCGGCGCGCCGACCCCGACATCCCACCCGATCCAGTCCTGACGGACGGTGGACCAGCCGCCGCTCATCGTGGCCAGGTGGTGCTCGGTGCCCGGCGCGGTGCCGAACCGCAGCGGAGCGCCGCCATAGCCCTGGTCGACGTTGCCCTCGAGACGCTGGCTGATGCCAGTGGCGGGGTCGTAGCGGAACACCGCACCCGTGCCAAACCCGAGATTGGCAAACAGGTAGATGTTGTCGCACGCGTCGACGGCGAGGTCGGATCCCCAGGTCGCCAGGAAGGGCGGGGTCGGCTCGACACGGAGCGTCGACCGATCGGGAATGCCTTGCCCGTCGACGTCCATACGCCACAGCGTGTCGCTGGCGAGCAGCCACATCGTGGTGAAGTCGGCGGACCAGGCCACCGACAGAGCGCTGATCCCTTCACTCACTCCGTCGAACGCCAGGGTGGTCACCCCACCGAGAGCGTCGACCACGACCACCTCGGACAGGGAGCTGCCGGAGCCGTGCCACGTGAAAGCCACGGCGCCGGAGGGATGCGCCTCAAGGTCGGTCGACCACGCCGTGCCGTAGTACAAGCCGAGGGCCACCGTCTCGACCGCGCCCCCAGGGCTCACCCGGTACAGCGCGCCGTCGCCCTGGAAGTGCAGCACGCCGTAGGGATCTTCCGTGACGTGTTCGGCGCCCTCGACGTGCACGAGAGCCGCCGTGCCGGGTGCACCGCCCATCCACACCCCGGCGCCTGCACCGGGAGCGAACCAGAACGTGCCGTCGGCCCGAGGCGCGAACGGCATCGGATCGGTGCCGACGGGCGACAGAGTCGGGGGGCCGATGGTAACGGCGTCGCAGCTGCTAACGGCCGTGTCGACGCCAGCCGTGTCGGTCGACACTCGCCCCGTGTCGGTCGTCGTCGCCGTGTCGCCCAGCGGAGGAGTGGAGACCGTCAGCCCGGTGCTTGTAGGCGACGAGGCGGAGGCACCAGCGGCTGGCTCCTCCTGCCCCTCCTCCAACCCACAAGCGCAGCACAGCACCGCCCAGAAGATCGTCCTCATCGTGCCCCTCAACTTCATCGTACAACCGATGGTACACCTCGCGACCGCAGCCTGTGGAGCCGTGATTGATAATCATTATCAACTAAACGCTCGACGCGTTACGACCCCGCCCTCGGAGAGGTCTCATGATCACCCTGCTGCTGCTCGCCTGTGCCACCGACACCCCACCCGACACCCTCGACGAGGCGCCTGCTGCGACCGCTGGCCCGCTGGTGATCTACTCGGGCCGGTCCGAGTCGCTGATGGGGCCGCTGTTCGACAAGCTGGAGCAGCAGCTCGAGATCGAGCTCGACGTGCAGTATGGCGACACCGCACAGATGGTCACCCGCCTCGCCACCGAAGGCGATGAGTCCCCTGCAGACCTCATCCTTGCCCAGGAGGTCGGTCACCTCGACGTGCTGGCGAAGCAGGGGCGCCTGGCGGCGCTGCCCGCACCGGTGTTGGCCCCTGTCGACCCTCGCTTCGTCGACCCCGACAAGCACTGGGTTGGCACGTCGGGGCGGCTTCGGGTGGTGGTCCTCGACAGCCAGGCGGTGGCCGAGGCGGATCGGCCCGCGTCGCTTCGCGATCTCGCAGACCCTCGCTGGAAGGGAAAGCTGGGCTGGGCCCCCACCAACGGCAGCATGCAGAGCCACCTGGGCGCCCTGTGCAGCCTGTGGGGTGAAGACGTCACGCGCACCTGGCTCGAGGGCGTGATGGCCAACGAGCCTCGCCGCTACCCGAAGAACAGCCCGCAGGTCGAGGCTGCCGACAAGGGCGAGATCGCCATCGGCTGGGTCAACCACTACTACCTTCACCGAAAGGCCGACCGGTCGCGAGCCATCAACCACTCGTTCCCGACCGAGGGCGACGCAGGCAACATCCTCATGCTCTCCGGAGGCGCCATCCCGGTGAGCGCGGCACAGCCCGAGCGCGCCGCCGAGGTGCTCGCAGCCCTGGTCGCAGAGCCCGCCCAGACCTACTTCGCCCAGGAAACCTTCGAGTATCCGGTCCGTCCCGGCGTGAAGACCCACGACAACGTGCCCGCCCTGAGCACGGTGAGGCTCGCAGACGTCGACCCCACCGCCCTCACCGACCTGCGATGCGCCCGCAAGCTGCTGGACGAAGCCGACCTGCTGTGACCCTGTCGCGCCTACCGGCGTGGGGGGTCACGACCGCCCTGGTGGTTCCGCCGCTGCTCGGCCTGGTCGCCGCGGCGTGGCAGGCGCCAGTGGATCCCTACGCCGTTGGATCAGGGGTGCGTTGGGACCGTGCGTTTGCCGCGGCAGGCAGCAGCCTCTGGCTGGCGCTGGTCGTAGTCGTCGCCTCGGGTGCGCTGGGCACCTTCCTGGGCTGGGGGCAGGCACGCTGGTCGGGCAAGGCCGTGGCGTTCGCCAGCATCGCGGCGAGCCTGCCCCTGGTCGTGCCCAGCTACGTCACCGCGGCAGCACTGTCTCGCTTCTGGGCCGACCTGACCGGTGCGCCTCCGTCGGGAATGGCTGCAGCCGTCGTCGTGCTCGTCCTGGCGACTGTGCCGCTCGTTCAGCTGACCGTCGCGACCGGACTGCGCGCGACCTCCGCGGCAGAAGAGGAGGCGGCCGCCAGCCTCGGCGCCAGCGACGCCGCCATCGTGCGCGCGGTGGTCTGGCCGCGTCTGCGCCCAGCGCTGGCGCTGTCGAGCTTGCTCGTAGGGCTGTACGCCATCTCCGACTTCGGTGTCGTCGCAATGCTCGACGTGCCGGTGCTCACCTGGCGGATGTACGACGCGGTCGCGCGGCAACAGCTTCTGCGAGCTGCGGTGCTGGGTGGGCTGGCCTTTGCGGCCGTGTTGCCGCTAGCGGCCTTGGCCTGGATCGTGCGAGGGCAAGCGCCCGCCCAGGGCGTCGCAAACCAGCGGCCTCGTCCCGCCGGTCCGGCGGGCGGCCTCCTCACGTCGGTGTACGTGGCGCTGGCCTGTGGGGTAGGCATCGCCGGCGCCCTCCTGCCCATCGGCGTACTCGGGAGCTGGGTGGCGGAGGGCGTAGGTCGCGGACTGCTCTTTGCCGATCCGGTGCCTCCACTCCTCCACACCCTCGCCATCGCCGGCGGGGGCGCCACCGCGCTCGTAGGAATCAGCGCCATACCGGCCTTCACCCGTGGAGGTCGAGCCCTCGAAGGCGCCGTGTACGCCACCAGCGTCCTCCCGGCCATCCTGGTTGCCTTCGGCTGGCTCGGGGCGGCGCTGGGCGTGGCGCGCCTGTTCGGTGGCCGTGAGCTCTACACCTTCCTGATGTCATCGGGGACCCTGCTGGTGCTGGCCTACACCGCGCGCTTCCTCGCCGAGGTGCACGGCCCCCTCAAGACCTCCTTCCTCAGGCTCGACCCTCGCCACCAAGACGCAGTGGCGGTGCTCGGAGCACCACCTAGCGCATGGCTGCGGTGGGTCGCGCTGCCCGCGGTTCGCCCAGGTGCCAGCACCGCGTTCCTGCTGGGCGTGGTCGTGCTCGCCAAGGAGCTGCCCATCACCCTGCTGCTGGGAACACCGGCGGGCCTTCAGCCCCTGGCCTTCCGGCTGTGGGACCGCTACGGCGAGGCGCTGTGGCACGATGCTGGGGTGGCCGGACTGCTGCTGATCGGTGTCGGCGCGGTCGGGCGCGTGGCCTTGTGGTGGCAGGGCGCCACGCGGCTGACGTAGGCAGCCTCACACGATCATCGTCGGTGGGCCGTCCACGAAGCCCTTCTGCGGGTACCCGGGGCGGAGGTAGCAGTAGGGCCTTCGAATCTCTGTGGCCACGAGCGCCTCGACCCGGGCGCAGCTCCCCGGCCGCAAGTCGTCGAATCGGGCGGGTGGCAGCGCCAGCAGGTGGCAGCACCAGACGATGGGTGACGGTAGTAGCCAGGCGCGTTTGGCCGCAAACTGCGCGTAGCGAGGCAACCATCGCGCGCTGACCCCGTGGAACACATGCCTGACATGGCGGTCGATGTCGTCGAGCACCGCACGGGCTTCATCGGTGAGTGCCCCGGGGATGAGCGCTGGCTCCTTGCCGATGGCCTCCCGCAGGTTTCGCGCGAGCTCGTAGCCAACCATGGCGACCCACGGCGCCCCCATCGATGCCACGACATTCACGGACGCATAGCGGCGCACCCCACAGTGATGGCGAAACGCCCGACTCGCATCCCGAGGAAGCGGGTTCGCGTGACGTGTGGGACGGCGGATCGGCACCCGCCGAGAGGCGCTGTACAGCCTGCCCGCAAGGCTTGCTGGCTTGGATGCCGCAGCGAGCAGGATCCGGTGACGCCAACGCCAGGCGGTCTCCGAGTGCAGACCGAGAGCACGCCCCAGGGCGCGCGCAGACGGCCTCTCCGCCTGCATCAGGTTGACCATGAACGCCCAGATCTGCCACAGCCGGATCTTCGCTCCGTGCAGGAGGGTGCCGGCCGTCACACTCCGCTGACGATGACAGGTCGAGCAGCCGAACATCCGCGCCCGATCCGTGACGCGCCACAGGCGACCGGAGCAGTCGGGGCAACGCGGGTTCCCCTCATCGTCTCCCCACCGAAGCCGCGCGAACCGCATCGCCATCCCCTCTTCCGTTCGGTCGAACGCAGCACCTGGAAGCCAAACCATCCGTCCCTCCGACCGGGGAGCGTCAGCAAGCGAAGTGCCAGCTATTCTTGGCGTTGGTCCGTTGGGTGACGGACGTCACTGTCGGAGTTCCGTCGGCAGCCACTCCCACGTGCCAGGCCGAGTCGTCGGAACCCGATTGTACGGCGAGGCACAACTTGCGCCTGACCGTACAAGGGCATGTACGGCGAGCCACAACTTGCGCCTGACCGTACAAGGGCATGTACGGCGAGCCACAACTTGCGCCTGGCCGTACAATCCCCCCGACAGCGCATGTAGGCCCACTGCTCGGAGCTCGCACTGCACGTGATGCCGGGGAGCTCCGCCTGTGGGAGGGCGAGCCGCGCTACGCCCCTCCCGAGGTTACCGGTGCCCCCGCCCACGAGGTCCCATGACTGCCGCCCTCACCTTGACAGGCTTGCGCGCCTCCTACGGCACCGTCCCTGTGTTGGATGCGCTCGACCTCGAGGTCGCAAGGGGGGAACTGGTGGCGCTGCTTGGCGCCTCGGGGTGTGGGAAGACCACCCTGCTGCGTATCGTGGCAGGCCTGGCGCCAGCTACCCACGGCACGGTCCAGGTGGGAGGCACGGTGGTCTCCGACCCCAAGCACCGAGTGCCGACCCGCAAGCGTCGGGTCGGCCTGGTGTTCCAGGAGTACGCGCTGTTCCCGGACCTGACCGTGCGAGACAATGTCGGCTTCGCCCCGACCGCACAACCCACTCATGTCGACCGCCTCCTGGCACTGGCAGGCCTGGCTCCCCTGGCCGAGCGCTATCCACGCCAGCTCTCGGGCGGCCAGCAGCAACGGGTGGCCCTCGCACGCGCCTTGGCCGCTCGCCCAGAGGTCTTGCTCCTCGACGAGCCCTTCGCCAATCTCGACCCGCACCTGCGCGTGGAGCTGGGCGCCGAACTCCGCAGACTCGTGCAGGAGGAAGGCTGCGCTGCGGTCCTGGTCACCCATGACCGCGTCGACGCCTTGGCCCTGGCCGACCGCGTAGCGGTGCTTCTCCCTACGGAGCGAGGTGGGGCGATCGCAGCACTCGATCGGCCCGATGCCCTATGGCTGCGCCCCCCTTCCCCCGAGGTGGCGCGCGTGGTCTGCGCAGGAACCCTGGTGGAGGTTCCGGCGGTCCTCGAGGCGTTGGGACTCGACTCGGGGTGCCCCTGTTGGTGTCGCCCAGACCAGCTGCAGTGGCGTCCCACACCTGGTTCAGCGCGGGTCCAAAGCTGCCGCTTCGCGGGTCCGCACTGGGAGGTCGATGCCGTGTTGGAGGGGCTGCCCATCACCTGCCGCAGCGATCGGCCCGCGGCGGTAGGCGCCGCGGGCACAGTGGCGCTCACAGACACCCCATGGGTGTTCCCCGGCGACCGGTTGTAGCTGGCAGCGATTCGTCGGTGTACGTTGCCCCGATGATCGCCACGATGCTGCTGCTGTGGGCCTGCTCGGGGTCCGACCCATCCGACGACAGCCCCGGCCGCCCTACGTCGGGCACGGGCCTCCCTTACGTCTTCCCCACAGGGCTCCGCCCCACCGGCGAGACCGGCACCCTCGCCGTGCCGGGCCAGATCGCCATCGATGCGGGTGACCAGACAGCGGCAGGGGGCCACCTGTGGGTGATGGCCTTCGTCGAGCACCTCCCCATCGAAGCCCGCCTCGATGGGCAGCTGCTCACGGGTCGAACGTCCCCGAGCTACCCCGCGGTGCACGTCTTCGATGTGCCCGACGACGCCCCACTCGGCCTCGTCGACCTGGAGCTGCACAGCGGGCGAGACGGCTCGACGGAGATCGTCGAGGTCACGGTGAACGACCCCCGCTTCGTCGATGTAGCCCAGGTCACGGGGCTGTCCGACGTGCACGACGTCACCGGCGCCGACGAGGGGTGCGCACAGGCCCTCACCGGCATCGCCTGGGCCGACCTCGACAACGACGGCGACTTCGACGCCCTCATCGGCCACTACGGCGCCAGCAGCCGGGTGCTGCTCAACGACGGCGCCCCCGTGGGCCAGCTGCCGACCTTCACCGATGTGTCGGCCGAGGTCGGCTTCGACACGGTCGACCGGGTGGGCGGCCTGGTAGTCGTCGACATCGATGCCGACGGCGACTCCGACCTGTTCGTCGCACGTCGGGGAACCAACCTGCTGCTGCGCAATGAGTTCGTGCCCGATGGCGAAATCCGCTTCACCGACGTGACCGACGAGTGGGGCCTCGCAGGCGACGAGCAGCGAACCATGGGCGCCGTGTTCGGCGACCCGGATCGTGACGGTGACCTCGATGTCTACGAGATCAACCACACCTGGTGCTTCCCCGGCCAGTCCCCCGATCCGACCGACAACCGCTACGAAGACCACTTCTACGTGCAGGAAGACGGGCGCTTCGTCCGCCGCGACGATCTGGTGCCAGACCAGTTCGGCGCCCGCACAGGCCGCGAGGGCTTCGTGGGCATGTGGCTCGACCACGAGCGCGACGGAGACCTCGACCTGTTCGTCGTCAACGACTTCGTCCCCGGCGGCGGCCCGAGCACGCTCCTTCGCAACGACGCGCCAGAGTCGCTCGGGTTCACCGACATCAGCGATGCCAGCAACTTCGGCCTGCACCCCGACCCCGCATTCAAGGGCGTCAACGGCATGGGCCTGTCGGTAGGCGACCTCAACCACGACGGCTTCCCCGACTTTGCGGTGTCCAACATCGGCCCCAACCTGGTGATGATGTCGACCAACGGCGTGTCGGGCCGCGCCTACGAGAACCAGAGCGAGGCGCTGGCAACCCACCGTCCCCTGCTTCCCTGGGGCGTGCAGTCCGTCACCTGGGCTACCCAGATGTTCGACCACGACAACGACGGCGATCTGGAGCTGTTCTACGTCGGTGGGAACATCCGGGGAAGCGAGCTCGTCCCCCACGCCTTCTTCGACAACGAGGGCGGCACCTTCCGTGACATCGGCTTCGCCGCGGGCCTGTCGCACCCCGGCCACGGCAAGGCCAGCGCCCTCGTCGACCTCGACCGAGACGGCTACCTCGACCTCACCGTCGCCAACTGGGCCGGCCCCCTCGAGGTCTACCGCAACCGGTCGGGGCAGCTCTTCCCCGGCCGCCACTGGGTCGCCATCGACCTGGTGGGCAACGGCGTCGAGACCCACCCCGACGCCATGGGCTCCATCGTGGAGCTCACCACCGACGACGGCTTCACTCAGACGTGCTTCCGCAGCCCGCGCCCTTCTCTGTCAGGCAGTGGCGATCCCGCCTGCCACTTCGGCCTGGGGCAGCGCGACACCATCAGCTCCCTTCAGGTCACCTGGCCCGACGGCACCCTGCAGGACGTGACCCCGCCACCGGTCGACGCCCGCCACGTCATCGCCGACCCCCGCTGAGCGTACTGCGGTCCCCAAGGGCGGCCCCAGACCTGGGCCTGTGCGATACTGCCCGCATTGATGCCCAAGTCACCGCCCCAGCGCCCCAACACCTCTTCGCTACGGATCGACACCCAGTCGCCCTACTTCCCGCGCCGTCCCAGCGGCGAGGTCGAGGTGGTACGAGTGATCGGTCAGGGCTCGATGGGTGAGGTGTGCTTCGCGCGCGACCACGCGCTGCTACGCGACGTCGCCTTCAAGCGGCTGAAGCCCGACCAGCAGGGCATGGGCAAGCGCCTCGAGCGCGAGGCCAGGATCGGCGCTCAGCTCGACCATCCGCACATCGTGCCGGTGCACCGCCTGGTCCGAGGCCCTGACCGGCAGCCCCTCGGCTACGTGATGAAGCTCGTGCAGGGCGAAGACCTCGGCCAGATGCTCAAGCGCGTGAAGGAGCGCGTGGCCGATGGCCGCCCCCTCGAGCCCGATGAAGACCTGGGCGCCCGGATCCGGATCCTGCGCGCCATCATCGACGCGGTGGCCTACGCCCACGACAAGGGCGTCATCCATCGTGACCTCAAGCCCTCCAACATCTTGATCGCACAGCGCGGCTCCGTGTACCTGACGGACTGGGGCCTCGCGAAGATCGTGCGCGGGCGCTCCCCCCTGGCAACGCTCACCACGGTGCAGACCGGCCGAGCCAACAGCGAGGAGCCCACGAAGCTGGGCACTCTGATGGGAACGGTCGCCTACATGTCGCCCGAACAGGCCAACGGGCGCACCGAAGGCCTGGGCACCGAGTCCGACGTGTTCAGCCTCGGCGTGATGCTGTACGAGATCCTGCAGCTGCATCATCCCTACCTCGACGACCCGAAGAAGTCGGGGGTCCTACAGGCCGTTCGCAATGGTCGGGTCACGCCCCTCGATGGCCGCCAGGCTCCCGAGCCGATCCCCGAAGAGCTCCTCGCCATCGCCGAGAAGGCCACGGCTGTGCGCCCCGAAGACCGCTACCCCGACGCAGGCGCCCTCGCCGACGACCTCGACCGCTGGTCGCGGGGGGAGGCGATCCAGGCGGGCACCGACTCGTTTACGCGTCAGGCTCGCCGATGGTTGCGCCGCAGCCCCGAGCTCGCGTTGTTCACCGTGATCATGTTGTTGCTGGTCGACCTCATGCTGCTGGTCTACGTTCTGTTGAACTGACGCCAGGAGAGCCCGGTGGGCCTGTTCGATGTCCATGCGCACCTCACCCACCCGCGCCTCGTAGCCCAGCAGGACGCGGTGCTCGCCCGCGCTGCGGATGCTGGCGTCACCACCATCGTCAGCAACGGCCTGAACCCTGCTGACAACGAGGCGGTCGCCGCCCTCGCCGCACGGTCCCCCATGGTGCGGCCAGCCTTTGGCCTGTACCCCGTCGACGCCGTGCTTCCGGCCATGCTGGAGGCCGGTGTCGAGTACCCCCGCGACGACGACGTGCCGCCCGCCGACCCAGCCACCGCAGTGGACTGGGTTGCGGCGCACGTCGACAACGCCTTCGCCGTCGGCGAGATCGGCCTCGACCACTACTGGGTCCCCGAGCCCTTCTGGAGCGACCAGGAAGCCCGCTTCCGCGAGCTCGTCGAGATCGCAATGGGAGCCGACAAGGCCATCATCTGCCACTCGCGGAAAGCCGAGCGACGCATGCTCGAGGTCCTCCTGGAGATGGGGGCGACCCGCGTCGACTGGCACTGCTTCGGCAGCAAGGTGAAGCTCGGTCGCCACATCGCAGAGCAGGGCCACTGGTTGTCGATCCCCGCCAATGCCGTGCGCGCCCAGAGCTTTCGGCGCCTGCTGGAGACCCTGCCTCGCGACAAGGTCCTGCTGGAGACCGACTGCCCCTACCTGTCGCCGGTGCGCGACACCACCAACGAGCCCGCCAACGTCGCCGGAACCCTCCGCTTGGCCGCCGAGCTGTGGAACTGCACCGAGGAGGCGGCCCTCGACCAGCTCGAAGACAACTTCGAGGCACTGTTCGGCGTGCGTCCTTGACCCGCTCCGGCTGGTGGCCCCATGCTCGCGCGGCCCTCCTCACCGTCGTCGTGGCCGGCAACCTGCTGTATGCGGTGCCCTTCCCCCGCAAACACATCAGCGACGAAGACCGCGAAACGTGGCGGCAGAGCGACATCGAGATGTGGCATGGCTGGCTGACGGGTGCAGGCCTGACGCTCTCCCTGCCAGCATTCCACGACCGCGTAGTCGACGGCAGCAACCAGCTGTGGTCGCTGGGTCAGTGGGTTCATGCCCCGGTGAAGCCCTTCTTCCGCACGCTGCGCACGACCCAGCAGTGGGGCCTGTTCGGGGTCGTCTCCGAGTCTCCTGAGGCCCTCGTGGTCGAGGTCCGCCGCGGTGAGACATGGGAGGTCGTCGAGCGTCGCCTCGATCCCGAGCACGACTGGCGAGACACGACGTTCCTCTACCGACGCGTCCGCGGCACCTGGGACACAGTGCGCAACGATCAGCCTGCCCCGCTGTACGACGCCTTCAGCCGCTGGACGGCGCGGCAGGCCTTCGCCGACTTTCCTGACGCCGAGGAGGTCCGCATCCACCGGTCCCGCTTCGTCGTCAACGCTCCCTGGGAGGATGTGGAAGCGGAGCCCAAGGTGCTCCACGAGAGGTCGTTCACCCGCGGCGCCACCACACTGTGGGTGCTGAAGTGATCGGGCGCGCATGGGCCGGCCTGGTGAGCTTCTGGGGCGAGGAAGCGCCAGCTACCAGCCTGGCCCTGGTGCGGATCTGCCTGGCCGCCTGCTGGCTGTACGACCTGCTCCACATCTGGCGCTTGGGGCTCGTGGTGCCGCTGTTCGGCGTGGAGGAGGCGGGCGGGTGGAGCCACGCGCTCACCCGTGACTCGCTCCCCTGGTGGGCCCACATGCTGCCGCCGTCAGCAGACAGCGCCATGCTCCTGCACGGGGTGATGACCCTCTCGGCCCTGACGCTGTTGCTGGGCCTGTTCTCCCGCACCAGCGCTCTGGTGCTGCTGTTGGGTTGGTTGCAGTGGATCGACTTCCTCCCCACGGGCGATCGCGGCATCGACCAGCTGTCGCGCCACCTGCTGCTGATCCTGATGTTCGCCCCGGCGGGGCACACCCTGTCTGTCGACGCGTGGTGGCGCACCGGCCGGGTCCACGACCCCTCCCCGGCGCCCGACTGGGGTCGGAAGCTGGTGATCGGCCAGATGGTGTTGATGTACTTCACCGCCGGCGTGCTCAAGAGCGGGGTCACCTGGTGGCCCATGGGCGGCTACGCCGCACTGTACTTCGCCCTGCAAGACCCCTCGGTCGCCGCCTACGACTTCTCGTGGACCCGGAACCAGCCGTGGTTCTTCTTCACCCAGATCGGCACGGCCGCGACGGTGATCTACCAGGCCACCTATCCGCTGGTGTTGCTGCTCCTGTTGTGGCGCCGACGTCCCGACCTGGGCGGGCGCGTGGCCCGCTTCTGCAATCGCTACCGCGTGGAGTGGTTGTGGCTGCTCACGGGTGCCTGGTTCCACGTGTCGCTGGGCGCCGTGATGAATCTCGGCATCTTCCCTTGGGCCATGCTCGCGCTGTATCCCGCATGGGTAGGCCCCAACGAGTGGTCCACGCTCGCCGACCGGCTTCGTCGAGCCCTGCCCACGCGCGCCGCGGTCTGATCTGTCGCCGCACTTCTGGTATGGTCCGGCGCCGGAGGACTCGTCATGGCTGACAGCCCTGTCCTGGTCTGCACCGCCGGGGCCTTGGCGGGCACCACGGTGCCCATTCCCGATGGAGGGGTGGGGATCGGTCGTTCCGAGGACAACATCATCACGATCACTGACGAGGGCGTCTCGCGCTTTCATGCGCGCCTGCTCTACGACAACGGATCGCTGTGGCTGCAGGATGCCGGCTCGCGCAACGGCGTGTTCGTCAACGACGTTCGCATCACCGGCCACAAAGCCCTGAAAGTCGGCGACACCATTTCGATTGCACAGCATACCTTCGAGCTTCGCTGGCAAGACGACCCCTCGCTGGACCAGAATGCGGAGGCGGCCTCGGAGGAATCCGAAGGCGACAAGCCGAAGCGTCGCTGGTTCTGGCCCTTCTCGTAGTCTAGGAGCGCATCGCGGTGGTCGAGTCCGTCGAGCTCATCATCAAGCAGCCAGGTCAAGCTGACCGGGTCGTGCGCCTCCAAGAGGGGGCGACGCGCATGGGGCGTGCAGAAGACAACGAGGTCGTACTGTCCGACGTCGGGGTCTCTCGCCGGCACGCACAGGTCTACGTGTCGCGAGGCGAGGTCACCGTCGAAGACCTCGGCTCCGGTAACGGCACCTACTACAACGGCTACCGCATCCAATCCCAGCCCGTGTCCGACGGCGACGAGATCGTGGTCGACCCCTTCGTCCTCGAGTTCCGCATCCGTGGCCAGGCCACTGGGCGCAGCCTCGACCAGGGCGAGGTCGCACCGGCCCGCCTCGAGGTCGTCGTCGGTTCCGGTATGGCCGGCAGCAGCTACCCGATCACCCAGCGGGGCCTGTCCATTGGTCGCGCCGAAGACCGCGACGTGGTCATCCCCGACCCCGCAGCGTCACGCCATCACACGCAGATCTCGCTCCAGAACGGCGAGTACGTGCTGCGCGACATGGGCAGTGCCAACGGGGTGTTCGTCAACGCCGTCCGCGTGCGCGAGTGCACCCTCGCCGACGGCGACCTGGTGCGTATCGGCAACACCGAGATGCGCTTCGTGCGCTACGCCCAGGAGGGCGGCGACCACACCACCCAGGTGGTCCCCGGCGACCAGTGGCAGGGCGGCTGGGAGGAGCCTCAGCCCAAGAAGGGGCGCGGCGGGCTCATCGCCGTCGCGGTGTTCCTGATGATCGTGGTGCTGAGCATCGCCGCCGCCGTGCTGTTCGCGGCGGTCGTGATCGTCGTGCTCGTTGCGATGCAGCCCAGCGGTCCCCCTGCCTTCCAGCAAGACAAGCCCGCCTGGGAGCTCGTGCTCCCTGGCGCCCTTCCTCCCGAGTCCCTCGACGACCTCGCCGAGTCCGGCCGCACCAAGATGGCGTCGGGCGACCGTGCCGGGGCGCTCCAAGACTTCTACCGGATCCTCGACACCGACCCGAATCGCTTCAACCACATCGACAACTTCGCCTTCGCCAGCGGCGAGGGCATGGTGATGGAGCTGCTGGCTGCCGAAGCGGCCACCCGTGACGCCGCCCGGGTGCAGCGTGAGAAGCGCCGCGACGACCTGCTCGCCAAGGCCCGCCGGAGCGGCCGGGTGGCCCGTGACGCCAAGCGCGCCCTCGAGCGAGACTACCGCGAAGACCCCGTGGTCATCGACCACTTCGGGTGGAAGGCCACCGACGACATGGTCGCCTTCGAGAAGAAGGCCGCGGAGGGTCGCGAGCTGGTGGCCACCGACCCGAACGGGGCGATCGCGCCGCTGCAGGAAGTGCTCGCCCACGCCACCGACACTGCCCTGCGTAAGCAAGTGTGGTCGTCCCTCGACAAGGCGCGGGAATCCATCGCGCGGGATGCCGCCGCCGACCAGCTCGAGGCGGTCATGCTCCAGCTCACGGGCGAGACGGCGCTGGCCCAGGCCAAGCTGGCCTCCATCGTCACCGAGCACCCGGCCCACCCGAGCGCCCGCCTCCGCCTCGCCAAGCTGTAGCCGGAGGCCTGGTCGGATGGAACTCCGCGTCGGCGGTGTTGTCGAGGCCACCATGCGCACCTTGCCGACCCTCGTCTTGCTGTCGCTGGCCGCTTGCCACAAGCCGCCGGCTACGTTCAGCGATGCCCTCCTCACCGACGCCGCCACCGAGGTGGAGGCGTCCACCCCACGAGCCATCCTGGAGGGCGCGGCGGCAAGCACCGACCCGACCCCCCGGGCGCGGGCGCTGCACTGGCTGCTCCGTAGCGAGCCCGACGACGCGTGGATGACCGTCGCCCGCTTCGACGCGTCGCCGTGGGTGCAGCTCGCAGCTGTCGATGCGCTGGCCACCCGCGCCGATCCCGACACCGCCTCGCTGCGTCCCTTCGTGCAGCAAGACGACGGCGACCCGATGGTCCGACTGGCGGCTGCCCTCGCCCTCCCCGGCCCCGACGAAGCGGCCCGCGAGGCCTCGAGCGCCGCGTGGCGCGCGTCATCCGCCCCGTGGGACCGCGCCCCTCTCGCTCTCGCCGCTCACGTCCACGGCGACGCCGAGGCGGCTGCCCCGCTGCTGGCCGCCGTGGCGACGGGCGAGCTCCCCCTCGACCTGCGCCTCGTGCGCGCCCTCGCCGACGAGGGGCCGCCAGGCATGAGCGAGGCGCTGCGACAGGCGCAGTCCCACGCTCCCGAAGAGCTGGCGGTCGCCCTCGCCGCAGCCCAGCTCGCACTCGGCGACGACCAGGGTGAGGCCCCGCTCCGTGACGCGATGTCCGATGACGCCGCCCAGCGCATGGAGGGGCTCGACGCCCTGATGTGGATCGAGCACCCCGCCGTCGACGGGCTGATCCGACGAGCCCGCCAAGGGGCCAGCCCGCTCGTCACCTGGCACGCCGATCTCCTCCTCGCCGCTCGCCGAGGGAGCGACAGCCAGCGCTTCAGCGACGCCATGCAGGCCGCCGACCCCGAGGTGCGCCGTCTGGCTATCCAGCTCGCCAGCTACGCCCTCACGCGCAGTAGCGACAGCCGACGCGCCGCCAAAGACGCCCGCCGCGCTCTCCTCGACGGCCTGACCGACGACGACGCCGCGGTACGGGGGGCGGCCGCGCGCGCGGTCGGGGAGCTGCGGGTGCTCGAAGGCGAAGCGGCCCTCGAGGCCTTGCTCGTCGACGACAGCCCCGCGGTGCGCCTCGAAGCTGCCGGCGCCCTCACGGCCCTGCTCACCCCACCTCGGCCTTGAGGGCGCGGGTCGTCGCACGCCCCACATACGTGACGATGCCGGCCGTGATCGCCAGCCCGCCCCACGTCAGCAGGGTCTCGCCCCACCCCAGCTCCATCTCCCCTGCCAACGCGGCCGTCACGGTGGTCAGCGAGGCGCCCGCGTAGACGAGCATCAAGCTCGCCGGCATCACCCCCAGCGCCGTGGACGCGGCGTACTGCGGCGCGGGCACGGAGGTGAGGCCCAGGCTCATGTTCAGCGCACCGAACGGGAACACCGGCGACAGGCGCAGCATCACCAGCAGCTTGAAGCCACCTTGCTCGAGCGCCTTGTCGAGGGCCCCCAGGATCCGGTAGCGAGCCGTCAGCGCCTCGGCGCGCTCCCTCAGCAGCGTGCGCCCCAACCCGAAGCCGATCAGCGCCCCGGCGACCTCTCCCACCCAGGTGGCGGCGAACCCAGCCACCGGCCCCCACAGGAACCCCGCCGTGAGGGGGAAGGGGGTGGCGGGGATCATGGCCGCCACGCACAGCGCATAGAACACCGAGAACAGCACGCCCCCGGCGAAGCCCAGCCCGCGCAGCCACTCCACCGCGACGACGAGCTGGTCGAGCCCCGGACCCGCGTACGACCACGCGAGCGCGACCACGACCACGACCAGCAGGGCCAGCCCTATCCAGTGGGAGCGACTCATCGAGACACCTCGAAGCCCATCGACGACCCGAACAAGCGGACCACCTCCTGAGCGACGACACCCGGGTGCCCTCCCAGGTCGCCGCCGGTGAGGAACTCGTAGAACAGGCGCTCGACCGCGCCATACACGACCAGCGTGGCTACCCTCGGATGCTCGACGTCGAGCAGCCCTCGGTCGCACACGTCGCGGGTGAAGCCCACCACGACCTCGATCAGCTCTCGCTCCCGTTCGCGAAGCAGCTTGCCCGCCTCGTGGGGCTGCCGTGAGGCCTGGAAGGCCAGCGGGATGGTGTCGGCATGGGCCAGGCCCACGATGGCCAGCTGCTCCGCCATCGAGCGGTAGGTGTCGGCCACCGCCGCTCGATCCTCGCATGACGCCAGACGCTCCGCGGCCGCTTCGAGCACCTCTCGCAGCGGCTCGTGAAAGGTATCGACCAGCGCCTCGAACAACGCGAGCTTGTCGGCGAAGTACAGGTAGAACGTGCCCCTCGCGACACCTGCGGCCGCGGCGATCTGCTCGATCGAGGCGGCCGAGTATCCGTCGGCGGCGAAGCGGATAGCCCCCTGCTCGAGGAGGGATTCCCGCTTCTTGCGCTTGTTGTCCTCCCTGCGGCCGATGACGCCCCCCCTCGCGGTCATGAACACGCGGATGTGCCCTGGGACTCTGCCTAGCCCGGCCTGACCTCGGGTGGCAGCCCTCCCCCCGGCACGCAGGCTCCACCGGTGCTACGTTCGGCGCCTGGAGTCGTCGATGAGCACTTCCCTTCCCCGCTGGGCCAACGACCTGCGAAACCGCTACCTCGCTGGCGAAGCGAGCCTGTTCCTGCTGCACGGCAACGTGCGCGACCTGCACGCGTGGGTCGAGGGCGACGGCACCATCCGCTACGGCGACCTGCGAACCTTCCTCGAGCGATTCCTCGATCGCACCCGAGACGTCATCGCCTACTACAACGTGTCGCAGGGCCTGCAGTTCACCAAGGCGCCCCACAAGCACCTGTTCCGCAGCATCGTCGACACGAAGCGGTCCACCCGCGGTGAAGAGAAGCTGTCGCGCTTCCCCGCCACCGCGGCCGAGGCGATCCCGGTGATCGAAGACCTCATCACCGAGTCCTCCCACTCCTCGGCGGTCATCGTCGACTTCTTCGAGATGATCGCACCCAACGCCGACGTGGCGTTCATGGTCCACGAAGACAAGGCCAACCTGGTTTCGCTGCAGCGGTGGTCGACCGACCCTGCGTTCCTGGCCACCGACAACCTGGTCATCCTGATCACCGAGCACCTGTCCGACGTGAGTCGCCGGATCACCGCGCAGCCACAGCTGGCCACCATCAACCTCGCCTTCCCCGATGAAGACGAGCGCCGCACCTTCATCGAGCAGCAAGACCTCAGTGAGGTCCAGATGCAGATGGAGCCTGGCGTGCTCGCGAAGATGACGGCGGGCCTGTCGCTGATCCAGATCCGCGCCATCCTCCGCGGCGCGGCCCTCACCCAGGAGCCGATCACCTTCGGTCAGGTCAGCCTGCGCAAGAAGGCCATCATCGAGCAGGAGTGCCACGGCCTGGTCGAGTTCGTGCCGCCCCGCCACGACTTCACCCACGTGGGCGGGATGGAGCGGATCAAGGAAGACCTCAACCGGGTTGCCGCTGCCGTGAAGTCGGGCAACCGCAACCGCGTGCCCATGGGCATGATCTTCGTCGGGCCCATGGGCACCGGCAAGACCTTCGTGGCCGAGGCCTTCGCAACCGAGTCGGGGCTCACCTGCCTCAAGCTCAAGAACTTCCGCGACAAGTGGGTGGGGTCCACCGAGGGCAACCTCGAGAAGGTGCTCGAGCTGGTCGAGGCCCTCGGCTACGTGTTGCTGATCGTCGACGAGGCCGATCGCGGGCTGTCCAGCGGCTCGGGCACCGACGGTGGGGTCAACAGCCGGGTCATCGCCCGCCTCAAGGAGTTCATGTCCGACACCAGCCACCGAGGCCGCGTGGTGACGCTGATGATGACCAACCGACCCGACAAGATCGACGTCGACCTGAAGCGCCCCGGCCGGTTCGACATGAAGATCCCCTTCTTCTTCCCCGAGACGGCCCGAGAGCGCGAGCTGATCTTCCAGGCACTGGTTCGCAAGAACAAGCTGGTGCTGTCCGACGACATCGCCTGGGAGGTCCCGGTCGAGGAGACGGAGGGCTACTCGGGGGCCGAGCTCGAGGGGGTGCTGCTTGCCGCGGCCTCCCTCGCGGGCGACAGCGACCACGACACCATCGAGCAGCCCCACATCGACCAGGCGAGCCGCGACGTGATCCCCAGCCGCGACACACGCATGCTCGAGTACATGGAGATGCTCGCGGTCTTCGAGTGCTCGGCCCGTCGCATGCTGCCCGATCGGTTCAGCGATCTCTCCACCGACGAGGTCCAGGAGCGACTCGATGTGCTGCGAATGCAGCTAGGCCGCCGAGCCTTGTGAGGCGTCGCCTTCGTCGCCTTGCCGGGGGCTCCCATCTGGCATAAACCCACCGGGCTGTGCCCCGCGGGGTCAGGGCTCCGGCCCACAGCCCGAGTGCCTCGGCACTCGGAAGCGAGCGCCCAGGCGCTCACCCTCGGGTGCAACCGCACTCGGATTCCCAGGGCGCTGCGGCGTCCACTCCTACGGGCGCTGCGGCGTCCGGTCGGGCTCAAGTCGGCATTCCACCGCGCCCGTCCTCCTCGGAGCAGAGCATGTTCGCGATCATCGCAACCAGCGGCAAGCAATACCGCGTCGCAGCCGGCGAGACGCTCGTCGTCGACCGCATCCAGGCCGACGTGGGCGACACCGTCGAGCTCGACCAGGTCCTCCTGGTCGGCGGCGACGACACCAAGGTGGGCACGCCCACGGTGCCGGGCGCCAAGGTCACCGCCAAGGTGGTCGACCACTTCAAGGGTGACAAGGTCATCGCGTTCAAGTACCGCCCTACGCGGCGCTACCGTCGGCGTGTCGGTTTCCGGCACAGCCACACGTCCCTCGAAATCGTCTCCATCGACGCCTGAGCGAGGTCTTCAATGGCACACAAGAAAGGCCAGGGCTCGACCCGCAATGGCCGTGATTCCAATCCGCAATACCGTGGCGTCAAGAAGTACGCGGGTGAGGTCGTCAAGGGCGGCTCCATCATCGTGCGTCAGGTCGGCAGCCACTTCCACCCCGGCGCCAACGTTGGCGAGGGCCGCGATTACACGCTGTTCTCCAAGATCGACGGCACGGTCCGCTTCCATGTGCGGAACAACCGGCGCTTCATCTCGGTCGATCCCCTCGCAGAGGCCTGATCGATCGTTGCCGGCCTCGTGGCCGGCGTGGTCTTCATGAAGTTCGTCGACGAAGTCTCGTTCGTGGTTTCCTCCGGTAGCGGGGGAAACGGCGCCATGTCGTTCCGCAGGGAGAAGCACGTCCCGCGTGGCGGCCCCGATGGCGGCAGTGGTGGCGACGGCGGTAGCTTGGTGTTCGAGGCCACCCGGTCTCGGAACACCCTCGTCGATTTTCGCTTCAACAAGATCTACCGGGCCGACGACGGCGCACCCGGCGGCAAGAACCAGCGCACCGGTCGCAACGGCGAAGACCTGGTGCTCTGGGTGCCGGTGGGCACGCAGATCCTCGACGACGCCACCGGCGAGCTCCTCGCCGACCTCACCACCGAAGGCGATCGGTGGTCGCTCGCTGGCGGGCGCGGAGGTCGCGGCAACCTGTTCTTCAAGACCTCTCGCATGCGCACGCCGCGCTTCGCACAAGAGGGTGAAGAGGGCACGTCGGTCAAGGTGAAGCTCGAGCTGAAGCTCCTCGCCGATGTGGGGCTCATCGGGTTCCCCAACGCCGGCAAGTCCACCCTGATCTCACGGATCTCCGCGGCACGCCCGAAGGTCGCCGACTACCCGTTCACCACGCTGGTGCCCAACCTCGGCGTGGTGCAGATCGCGCCTGGCGACTCGTTCGTGGTGGCCGACATTCCCGGCCTGGTGGAGGGAGCCGCCGAGGGGATCGGCCTCGGCCACAAGTTCCTGCGCCACATCGACCGGTGCCGCCTGCTCGTGCACCTGGTTCCGGCAGACATCGCCGTCGAGCAGGGCGCCGCAGAGCTGCTGGCCACCCTCGACGACGAGCTGCACCGCTACGATCCCGAGCTGTCCGAGCGCCCACAGCTCGTGTGCCTGTCGAAGATCGACACGGTGCTCCCCGAAGACGCCGAGCGCCTCCTGGCCGATCTCACCGCCGCCGCTGGGCGACGGGTGCTGGGCCTGTCCGCCGTGCGCGGCGATGGGGTCGACAAGCTGATCCGAGCGATGCACAAGTGGATTCGCTCCCACCCGACGTCCACCGAGCCAGACGGTTCCACCGCATCGACGCCCTCGCTATGATGCCCACACACGATGCTCCAACCAGGAGGCATCCCATCGAGCCCGACTCCCTCGCCTTTGCTCTCGCCACGGCGGCCTATGAGAAGAAGGCCCTCGACATGGCTATCCTCGATATGCGCGAGCTCGTCGACTACTGCGACGTGTTCGTGATCTGTAGTGCCACCAACCGGCGGCAAGTGCAGGCGATCGCCGAGGGCGTGCGCGCCTTCGGTCGCAAGGAGCTTGGCCTCAAACCCCAAGCGATCGAGGGTCTGGAGGCCGCCCGCTGGGTCCTCGTCGACTTCGGCGACGTCGTGGTCCACGTGTTCGACCAGCCTCTGCGAGGGTTCTACAACCTCGACGGGCTGTGGTCCGATGCCCCCCGTCTGCCGGTGCCCGAGGGCTCCGACCTGCCGTTCGTCGACGACGACACGGCCGACGAGGGCCTGCCCCAGCCCGGCTGATGGCGCGCTTCCACGTCGTGGTGGTGGGAAAGCCCAAGGCCCGCTGGGCACAGCGGGCCGTCGACGACTACACCCGCCGTCTGCGCAGGCTCGGGGGCGTCGAGGAACACATCGCCCGCACCGAGCGGTTCACCGGCGACATAGAGGCCGTGCGCGCCGCAGAGGGCGAGCGGCTGCGCAAGGCATCGCGAGGCCTGCTGGTGTGCCTCGACGAGCGAGGGGCGCGCCATGACACCGACAGCTTCGCCGCCCTCGTCGACGAAGGCCGGCAGCAGGGTCCCCTCACCTTCGCCATCGGTGGCGCCTACGGCCACGACCCAGCGACCCGCGACGCCGCCTGGCGGCAGGTGCGCTTGTCAGACCTCGTGCTGAACCACGAGCTGGCCCGGGTCGTGCTCTATGAGCAGCTCTACCGCGCCCTGACCCTCATCGAGGGCCTCCCCTACCACCACTAAGTGCTAGCCACCGACGCGGCGAGCGGTGCCGTCGAGCGCTTCCAGCGTCGGCCGCCCGAAGTAGTAGCCCTGCAGCAAGGGAATGCCGCACTCGAGGAGGGACTCGGCCTCACCGGCTTCTTCGACCCCCTCGGCGATGACGTGGGAGTCGGTCGCCTCTCCGAAGGTCGCCATGAGCTGCAGCAAGCGCTGCTTTCGCGGCTCCCGATGGATGCCGCGCACCAGTGACATGTCGATCTTGATGAACTGCGGTCGCAGGTCGGCGAGGATCGACAGCGAGCTGTAGCCAGCCCCCAGATCGTCGACCGCGACGGCGAAGCCGAGCTCGTTGGTGATCCGAACCGCGTCGTCCCATCGATCGATGTCTTGCAGCCGAGACCGCTCGGTGATCTCCAGCGTGATCCGGTGGGCCTGGCTCACATAGGGGTAGAGGTGCCGCGCCAGCACCTCGGGCACCCCGAGCTGCTCGGGATGCAGGTTCACGAACAAGCCCGCGTCGGCCGGCACCCGCTCGATGGCACGAAGCGCCTCATCGAGCACCTTGCCAGCGACCTCGACGGAGCGGCCCTGGGCCTCGGCGGCGCGCAGCAGCGCCAGCGGATTGGACAGCACCGAGTGGCTGGGGCGCATCAGCGCCTCGTAGTAGCGGGGCTGCACCATGCCCCCCTCGATGCTCACGATCGGCTGCAGGGCGATGGAGATCGCCCCTGGCCGAATGGCCTCATCGAGCATCTGACGCTCGGCCTGGCTCACCATCTCCCGCTGCTCGGTCGAGTAGCGCTCGAGCTGGGCCGCGCTCTCGAAGGCCTCTTCGATGAGCTCGATCATCACCGCCATGCTGAACGGCTTGCGCAGCACCCGCGCCACCTCGCCGGCGTTCACCGCCTCCACGAACACCGGCAGCTCGGTGCGGCCCGTGCACAGGATCCGCACGCAGTGCGGATGAGAGTGCCGCATCTGGCGAAGCACGGTGAGGCCCGACTCGCGGTTGAGTGTGTAGTCTACGATGGCCGCGTCGACCCGGGCCCCGCGGCACAGATCCTCTGCTTCCTCCACCGAGGAGGCCATGATCACGTCGTAGCCGTTTCGCCGGAGGCCACGCTCCATGGAACGAAGCACCAGCACATCGTCATCGACCACCAACACGCGCCGTCGATCGCCGACTTGTTCCCGTCCTACAGACACGTGGTGCACTCCCTTCGCCACCTGCCCATCGGCCCAAGGCCCGCCGACCTTAGACTGAGTTTCGCCGCGCCCGCAGATGCCAACGCGCTTCCGCCACCATCCTACCGTCCTGAGGCCGCTCATGCGCGTATTGATCGCCGACAACCTACCTGACCATGCGCGCACGCGACTGGCATCGTCGGGCTTCGAGGTGCACGCCGACGCAAGCCTGCGTGACGACGGCCTGGCCGAAGCCCTCGCCCGGATCGCGCCCGACGTGCTCGTGGTGCGATCCACCAAGGTCACGGCCGCCCACGTCGCCGCCTGCCCCAGCCTGTCGCTGGTGGTGCGAGGGGGTGCCGGGGTGAACACCATCGACCTGCCCGCGTGCTCGGCCTCGGGCGTCTTCGTCGCCAACTGCCCCGGCAAGAACGCGATCGCCGTCGCCGAGCTCGCCTTCGGGCTCCTGTTGGCCATCGACCGACACCTGCCGCAGGGCGACGCGGATCTCAAGGCCTCGCGCTGGAACAAGAAGGCCTACGCGCAGGCGGAGGGTCTCGCGGGGCGCACCCTGGGCCTGCTCGGAACCGGCTCCATCGGGCAGGCGATGATCCCCCGGGCGAAGGCCTTCGGGATGCAGGTCGTCGGCTGGTCCCGCTCCCTCGACGCCGCGCAGGCCGAGGCCCTCGGCATCACCTGGGCCCCCGATCCAGAGGCCGTGGCCCGGGCCAGCGACGTGCTGTCCGTCCACCTCGCGCTCACCCCGGAGACCCGCGGGCTGGTAGGGGATGCCATCCTCGGCGCGCTGCCCCACGGTGCCGTGCTGCTGAACACCAGTCGAGCCGAGGTGGTCGACGGCGATGCCCTGCTGGCCGCCCTCGACCGCCGAGGCCTGCGCGCTGGCCTCGATGTCTTCCCCGACGAGCCGGGCGGCAAGGAGGGGCCCTTCGACTCCGCCATCGCCCGGCATCCGCAGGTGGTCGGGTCCCACCACATCGGTGCGAGCACCGAGCAGGCACAGCGTGCTGTGGCCGACGAAGCCTGCCGGGTCATCGAGCGCTTCCGCGACGACGGCCGCGTCGAGAACTGTGTCAATCGCCTCATCCGATCGTCTGCCGAGCACCGGGTCATCGTTCGCCACCGGGATCGGGTGGGCGTGCTGGCCAGCGTGCTGGGAGCGCTGTCGCGCGCGGGGCTGAACGTGCAGGAGATGGAGAACCTCATCTTCCCCGGCGGCGCCGCCATCGCCCGCATCCAGGTCAGCGGGGGCCCCCCCGACGACCTCGCCGCCACCGTGGCCGCCCTCGACCATGTCATCCACGCATCCATCCTTCCGATCCAGGAGGCCTCGTGAGCCGCATCCACAACTTCAGCGCCGGCCCCGCCGTGCTCCCCGAACCCGTCCTGGAAGACGCCCGCCGCGACCTGTGGGACCACGCGGGCACCGGCCTGGGGATCGCGGAGTGCAGCCACCGCTCCCCGCAGTTCGACGAGGTCCACCAGGCCGCCAAGGCCCGTCTCAAGCGCCTCATGGGCCTGGGCGACGACCACGAGGTGCTCTTCCTCCAGGGCGGCGCCCGCGGCCAGTTCTGGATGTGGCCCGCGAACATGCTCCGCGGCGGGCGCGCGACCTACCTCGACACGGGCAAGTGGGCCGAAGGAGCCGCTGCCGACGCCACCCGCTACGGCACCGTCGACGTGCCGTGGTCGTCGAAGGCATCCGGGTGGGACCACGTGCCCGAGCCCGGCGCGTGGGGCGCCCTGCCCGAAGGCACCGTCTACCTCCACTACACCTCGAACAACACGGTGGCGGGGTCCGAGTTCTCCTACGTGCCCGATGCCGGCGGCGCCCTGCTGGTGTGCGACATGTCGTCGAACATCCTGTCGGGGCCCCTCGACGCCACCCCGTTCGACTTCATCTACGCCGGCGCCCAGAAGAACCTCGGCCCGAGCGGCGTCACGGTGTGCATCGTGCGCAAGAGCCTCCTCGACCGCATGGAGACCGACCTGCCCGACATCGTTCGCTACCAGGTGCAGGTCGGCAAAGACAGCATGCTGAACACCCCGTGCACCTTCGGCATCTACATGATCGAGCGGGTCACGGCATGGATCGAGAGCCAGGGCGGCATGAGCGTGATCGGCCAGCGCAACCAGGCCCAGGCCGACAAGGTCTACGGGGTGATCGCCGCCAGCAGCCTGTACCGCCCCAAGGTGCGGGAGGGATCGCGCAGCCGGATGAACATCACCTTCACCACCGGAGATGCCGAGCTCGACACCCGCTTCTGGCAGGCGGCTGCCGAGCAGGGAATGTCCGGCCTGAAGGGACACCGCAGCGTCGGCGGGCTACGCGCGAGCCTCTACAACGCACAGACCGACGCAGCCGTCGACGCCCTGTGCGATTTCATGCGACAGTTCGAGTCCACACAGGGGTGACCCCATGAGCGAAGAAACCGACGAAGACATCGACCGGATCGTCCTCGAAGACGAAGACGGAAACGAGCTCGAGTGCGTGGTGCTCTCCGTCGTCGAGATCGATGGGCAAGACTACGCTCTCGTGGCCCCCGCAGCGTCCTACGACGACGAGAGCACCGACACCCTCGAGCTGCTCATCTTCCAGTACTCGGAAGACGAGGTCGACGGCGCCGCGCTGTTCAGCGAGGTCGAGACCGAGGAAGCCTACGACAAGGCCAAGGCGTTCTTCGCCAGCCTGATGGACGGCGAAGCCATCGAGGAAGAGGGCTGACCACCCGCGGTGGGCGGCTCGCGGCGGCTACAGCTTGCGAACCACCACGCCCTCGCGGAGCTTCGGCTCGAACCACGTCGACTTGGGCGGCATCACCTGGCCCGCGTCGGCCACGTCGAAGAGCTGCTCGAGCCCCGTCGGGAACATCACGAACCCCACGGCGCCCTCGCGGGCATCGGTGAGCTTCGCCACGCGGTCGGGGCCATGGATGCCGCCGACGAAGGTGATGCGCGAGGAGCGACGCGGGTCGTCGATCCCCAGCAGGGGCTGGAGGACCTCGTTCTGAAGCACGGCCACGTCGAGGCGACCCACGACATCGTCGGGCACTGCCTTGGGCGTGAGCCGGTGCCACGTGCCTGACAGGTACATGCTGATCTCGCCACGTCGCTCGGGCTCCGACGGGCCCGGGCTCACGTCGAAGCGCTGCCGCAGCGCCGCCATCAGCTCGTCGGGCGTGTGCCCATGGAGATCGTGGACCACGCGGTTGTAGGGCAGCACCATCAGCTTGTCGTGGGGGAACAGGCCCGCCAGGAAGTAGGCGCTGGCCTCGGTGCCCCGCTGCCCATGGATGCGCGACGCCGCAGCGGAGCGATGGTGCCCGTCGGCGATGTACAGCTTCGGCACCTCGGCGAAGGCCTCGCGCAGCCGCTCCACCCAGTCGCCCTCCACTGGCCACAGCGCGTGCTCGACGCCATCCTCGGTGGTGACCCGCCACGCCGGCTCCCGGTTGGCGAGGATGCCCAGCTGGTAGGCGAGCCGCGGGGTGTTCCGGTAGGTGAGGAACACCAGCCCCACCTGATGATCGAGCACGTCCATGTGGTGCGTTCGATCATCCTCCTTGTCGGGGCGAGTGAACTCGTGCTTCGCGATGTCGCCCCGGTCGTACTCGTCGACCGAGCACGCAGCGAGGACGCCGATCTGCCGGTGGTCGCCCATCGTCTGGCCGTACAGGTAGTAGGTCGGCGCATCGTCTTCCACCAGCCAGCCCTGGGCGACGAAGGCATCCAGGTTCTCCCGCGCCTTGCGGTAGGCCTCCTCGGAGTGTGCGTCGGCTCCCTCGGGAAGGTCGACCTCGGAGCGTGTGATGCGCACGAAGCTGTGGCGCTCTTGCGCGATGCCCCGGGCCTCCGCTTCCGTGAGCACGTCGTAGGGTGGCGCGATGACCTGCTCGGCGAGATCGTCGCGAGGGCGTAGGGCTCGGAACGGGCGGACATCTGCCATGGCTTCCTCCGGCGTGCGATGAGCGCCCGGCTATCCGTTCCCATAGGCGGTGGCCCGCAAGGGGTCGGATGCGCTACCCTCGCTGCTCACGAACCACGCTTCTGCAGGAGCGAGCGCATGGCTTTCGAGTGGGTAGCGGGGCTGTTCCAGACCGAGCAGACCCGCGGCCTGTCCGGAGACACCGCCTACACGGTGGCTCTCGACGACGCCAATCCCTACTACAACTACCGGCTTCGCCGTCACCGCGCCGACGGCGACATCGTAGGCGACCACAACCTGTTGTGGTTCACCTCGCCCTACGTGAAGCGTCGCTCCGGCCTGGGCACCCACGTCGCGGCCGAGGTCGGCGAGGGCGTCGCCAACTACACCGACGTGCTGCTCATCCTGAGCAAAGAAGATCACGCTCGCATCGACGCCACCTGGGTCGCCGCCGTCGAGCGCGCCCTGCAGCAGGAGTTCGAGAACTTCTGCCGCCGCGAGAGCTTCTCCCGTCTACACGCCCATCGGCAGCTCGGCTTCCGCGTGCTGTGCGACGGTTCCGACGACATGGGCGGCCAGAGCCTGGGGCTCGGCGCCGGCGAGTTCGTCACCGGGCTGCTGCCCAACCTGTACACCGGCCCCGTCCGCGGCTCCTTCCCGGTCATCGGCGTCAACGTCAACCTGCCCGGCGTGTGGGAGGGCTACCAGGAGGTCGGGCGGCTCTTCAACGACCAGATCCTGTTCACCCTGGGCAACCACTGGCTCGACAACTTCCGTCATCCGGGCCTCGAGCAGGCCGCGCTGTATCGCCTGCGCCAGTACTCCGACGGGTCGTTCGTCCACATCATCAACCCCGACCTGCAAGACCGCTACCAGGTCACCACGGCCAACCAGGGCGGCGCCAGCGTGCTCACCCTGGCGACCCGCGCCGGCAAGCCGCTGGCCTACATCGTTCTGGCGGTGATCGATCCGCCGTCGACGCGTCCTTCGAAGGCCCCCGGGCTCACCGACACGCCGCCTCCCGTGCGCCGAGCGGCCCCCCCGGCCTCCCAGGCCACAGTGCCCAGCATCGCCCCGCCGATGATGCTCGACGATCCCACGGGCTTCCGCAACGAAGGCATCGGCGCAGAGCTCGGCGGCAAGACGATCATCCCCGACGCCCCCTCCGACCGGATCTTCACCCTGCAGGAGCGGGGTGCGCTGCTGCAGAAGGTGCACTTCTCTGCATTCATGCTCGGCTACGACGTCTACCTGGGTCGGCGCGGCGAGCTGGGCACCCACGTCGAAGACCCCGCCGCCACCTTCCAGGTCCGCAAGCGCAGCGTGTCGCTCATCGCACACATCGACGGCGTGAACGTAGGCGGCCGGCCGGTGCCCACCGATGTCGAGGTCCCCATCGAGGGCGACATGCGCATCGAGGTCGCTGGCCAGCGCCTGGAATACCGTGATCTACGCGACCAGCGGATCGAGGGCTGGCCCTATGTGGGCGAGATCCGGCGCCCCGCGTCGTCGACCTACATGATCTGGGGCGAAGACTACCAGGTGGGCCGCAGCCGAGAGTGCCGTGTGGTGCTCCCCGACGAGCCCCGCAACGACAACATCCACTGGAAGCCCAGCGTCGGCGACGGCGCCACGATCCGAGCCCGAAAGGGGGAGATCCCCAAGTCGCGCTTCTACACCGACTCGATCATGGTCGCCTCCGAGCACGCCACGGTCGACCTGCGTAGTGCCTCTCCCGAGGTGATCTGCCAGGCGCGGCACTGCTACGTGTTCGTGCGCCGATCGGGCGAGATCCTGCCGCTGTTCCCGTCCTCCTCAGGCCGGCAGCCCCAGAGAAGCCCGCTGCAGCCAGGCGACGAGGTGATGATCGGCAACTGCCTGTTCCACGTGGGCTTCACGCCCGCCGGTGCCGCAGCGCAGACGGCCCCTGCCCCCAAGGTCGACCTGTCGTCCGACCACCTGGCGAACGCCGTCGATGCGCCCGACCTCGCACGCCTCGACAAGACACCCGGCACGCCCGAGCGCAGCAACCGGCCCGGCATCGCGCTGCCGCCACCGCCGCCGCCGTCCGACGACGCACCACCCGACATCGCACCACCCGCCCTCCCCGACGACGACGAGATGCTCGGGCTCGGCGCCCCCACGCGGCCCAGCGCCCCGCCGGCCAGCGAGTCGACAGCCGTCGCCCACGACGACGAGGTCGAGTCCGAAGACACCGTGCGCAAGGCCTCCCTCGACAGCGAGGGCAGCGACGACCCCGACCTCACCATCGACGAGTCCCCGGCACTCGACGACAGGGAGGAAGGCAGCGAGCAAGGCGACGACGAAGACGAGAGCTCGGCCGACGACGACGACGACGACGCGACGACGCGCCTGTCGCAGCTCCCCGAGCCCCGTCCTCACGAGGGGCGTCGCACCCGCCACACCCCCATCGACGCCTTCGAAGCCCCGGTCATCGACGAGACCGAAGACGACCCGACCCACCCCGGCATGGTGCTGCCGAGCGATGGCTTCGACGACCCACGCACTGCGGATGTCCGGGCGGTCGCCCAGCCCGAGATCACCGACGAGATCTCCCTCGACGCGCCCCCCGACGAGGCGACCGACGTAGGCGGCTGGGAAGACACCGACTGGCCCGACGAAGACCCCTCCCGCAACCCTCCGAGCCTCGCAGACGACGAGTCGTCCGGCGCGCCCTCCTCGGTGCCACCGCCCTTCCCGGAGGTCGAGGCCGAGGAGACCGAGCTCGGTAGCCCGCAGAGCCCCGTGGAAGACGACAGCGAAGACGGCGAGGTCCTCGTCGACGACGCCCCCACGGTTCCCGCTCGAGACGACGAGGCGGAAGACACCGTGCGCGGCCTCCCGGCGGCCCTCGACGCCGCCGCGGTGGTGTGCACCGACGACCACGAGGCACAGTTCGAGCTGGGCCGGCCCATGCACCTCATCCAGGCAGGGTGGATGGTCAACGGTGAGGTCGTGTGCGGCAACCACCGCGACGCCGACCTGATCCTGCCCGAGAACCGCATCCACGAAGAGCAGGCCTTCGCTCGCCAAGACTACTTCCGACTCAAGATCCGCGGCCGACGCGGCACCCTCACCGTGCTGGCCCCCGAGGAAGTGCTGGTCGACGACGCCGCCCCCAGCGACGCGCCCTACACCGACCCTGCCGACCACGCCATCGACGTGATCCGCCGCGACGACGACGGTGAGGAAGACTTTGCCGTCCGGCTCTCGCTGGTGGCCGACAAGGCCCTGCCCGACCCCCGAGCCCGCCTGGTCGCCCTCGACTACGACGACCCGCTCGCTGCGGCCCTGGTGATCCGCGGGCTGCCCAAGGGTGCCCCGCGCACGCTGACCATCGACGGCGTGTCGCTCACCTTCCACTTCGACGGGGAAGCGGTCGAGGTCACCGACTACCTCGACAGCTATCGCCGCGGCGAAGGCTTCCACCCCTTCTTCGTCCAGCGCGACGGGGGCCGGTTCGTGACAGCCCCCGAGGATGGCTCGCCCTTCACCCTCGTCAGCGGCGACCGCATGGTGATCGGGATCAGCGTCTTCGTGCTTCGGAAGGAGTGAACCCGTGGGCTACCGCATCGGTGTTGCCAGCGATCGCGGTCTCCCGGAGGCCCAGGGCGGCCGTGCACGCAACGAAGACAACTACCTGGTGTGTGCCGACGGCAACGCCCGCTGGCTCCTCGACGAGGAGGCCCACGCCGAGGCAGCCTCCGGCGACGGCATCTTGGTGGCCGTGTTCGACGGCATCGGAGGCCACGACGAAGGCCACGTCGCCTCGGGAGCTGCCGCACAGGTGCTCGCCAAGCTCTACCAGCCGGGCGCCCCCCACCGGCCCTCGCGGGTGCTCACGCGCTACCTGCGCGAGTCGCACCAGAAGCTGCACTACCGAGCTCGTGGCCCCGACGGGCAGGTGCGGATGGGCACCACGGTCGTCGCAGCGTGGGTCCTCCGTGGCACCCTGAGCTGGGTCAACATCGGTGACAGCCGCCTGTACCTGCTGCGCCGAGGCGACCTCGAGCAGCTGTCGATCGACCACACCCGCAACACCTTCCGCCTGCGCGATGGGCTGGAGCCCGAGCCCGGCGGCGACCACCTCGCCCAGGGGTTCATCTTCGGCAGCCGAGGCCTGGGCCACGACCTGCAGCTTCGCATCGAAGACGGCCTCGACAACGGCGATGAGGGGTTGGCCCAGGGCGATGTGCTGCTGCTGTGCACCGACGGGGTGACCGGCTTCGTCGACGACGACGCCATCGCCGACATCCTCACCCGCTTCGAAGAGCCCCAGCAGGCAGCTGACCGCCTCGTCTCGGCGGCCCTCGCGGGGGGCTCCACCGACAACATCACCACCCTGGTGGTCCGAGTCGACTACCTCAGCGACGACAGCTTCGACGACTGGCTCGACGACGGCGAGGAGACCGTGCAGTTTTGAGCGCGCGCACCACCCGCTACTGCGCCGCCTGCCTGACGACCTTCTTCGAAGACCCGACCGCATGCACCAACCTGTCGTGCGGCGAGGCGCGCCCCGCGCAGGGCTGGGGCGTGCTCCTCGGGCCGGGCGACCTGCTCGACCGCCACTACACCGTCGAGCGGGTTCTCGCCGTGGGCGGCGCGGGCCTGACCTACCTGGCACGAGAGGTCGATGGTGCCGGGCAGCCGCAGGGTCCCAAGGTCGCCATCAAGGTGCTCTATACCGCCCGCGACACCGGCCCCTTCCTTCGCCGCCTCGCCAACGAAGCGCAGATCCTCCAGGAGCTCAGCCACGACCACATCGTGGAGTGCCATGGCTTCGTGCAGCGCGCCGGGCAGGAGCCCTACCTCGTCACCCTGTTCGAGGAAGGCGGCTCGCTGCGCCAGCACATCGAGCGCCTCGGCCCGCTGCCCGCCAAGGTCGCGGCCGGCATCCTCCGGCAGGTGCTGCTGGCCCTCGACGTCGCCCACCAACGAGCCGTGGTCCACCGCGATCTGAAGCCCGACAACGTGCTGCTGCGGCAGCGGGTCGACGTCGACGAAGTTCCTCATGTGCGGGTCGCAGACTTCGGCATCGCCAAGGTGCACGGGGGGCTCACCGACCGGCTCACCAAGCTCGGCAGCTTCGTGGGCACCCCCGAGTATGCCGCTCCGGAGCAGTTCGAGGGGCTGCAGCCCACCCCCGCCGCCGACCTGTTCGCAGCGGGGGGCCTGCTGTGGTTCCTGCTCACCGCGAGCCCGCCGGTCACGTTCAGCTCCCGCCACGACCTCGGCACCTGCTACGAGGAGCTGCTCGATCAGGTCCCCCCGACCCTCGACGGTGCCAGCCACCACATCAAAGACCCCGCCCACGGCGAGCTGCTGCAGGAGGTGCTCGACAACCTCATGTGCCACAACGCCGAGCGTCGGTGGACCGTGCACCAGGTGCTGCACCACCTCGCGCCCCTCCTCGATGGCCAGCTGAAGGCCCAGCGCGCGGTGAGCACGCTGGAGTTCACCGACGGCGGCGCACCTCATCGCCGGTCGGCGCCCACCTTCACGCTGGGTCCCGACGAGCAGCTCCCGCCCGACCTGGGGCCCCCCCTTCCGGCGGTCGCGCCGCCCACCACCTCCGACGACCACGACCCCACCGACGCTCCCGCGCCCCCTCGAGCCGCCCTTCCGGGGGAGCAGACCGAGGAGGAGCCCACCTCCAGTGGCTTCGTGGCCGAGCACGACACCGCTGTGCCCATTGCCGCCTCGGCGTCCCAGACGCTGGAGACCACAGGCGACGACCTCGTGCCCCCGCCGCGGCCCCCCCGCCCGCCTTCGCCGCTCCCAGCCCCCCAGGCGGCCGCTCACGAGGCCGAGACACGCTGGGTGAAGACCCCGGAGCGCAGCCCCGCTCCCAGCCCCACGCCACCGCCTGCGCCGCTTGCGGCCCGGGCAGAGGCCGCTCCCCCCAGCGGCGGCAGCGGAGTCGGCCGCGCGGCCGGTTGCCTGGGGCTGTCCTTCATGGGCGTGGCGATGAGCAGTGCCGCTGGCCTCGCGGCCGTCGCCCTGGTGGCCGGCGCGGGCGCCTGGGCCTTTGGCTGGGTGGCCGGTGCGCCGCAGCTGCCGCCGACGACCATCGGCGCTACGCCTCCCGCCGCGTGGAGCGAGGTCCCCCACATGCTGGGCAAGAACGACAAGGCCTCGGCGAAGCGGCTGACCATCCAAGACGCCCTCGGCAGCGAGACGAGGGGCCTCGGCAAGGAGTGCGACCATCGCGGGCTGGTGCTCGCCGACGTGCTCATCACACCGCGAGGAGGGATCGACTTCGCCCAGGTCGACCCCGATGGCATCCTGCCGGCGGCCCGGCAGTGTGTGGAGCGCGAGCTGCTGAAGCTCGACCTCGACCTGCGCACCCCCCGCGATGCGCGCGTGAGAGTGGCGCTCTACCTCAAGTGACTCAGCGCACGAAGCGGTCGGCCGGCAGCACGCAGAAGCCGTTGCGCACCACGTCGCGCCAGCGCGCGCGATAGACCGGCGGGCCCTCCCCGCCTGCCCGATCTTCCAGCGTGCCGCACGCATCGGTGCGCTCCCGGAACCGGCTGACCCGCTCCGGGCAGCTGACCATGCCAAAGGCCTCCTCGCCGCCCTCACGGTCTTCCAGTGGGCGACACAGCTGCTCGGCGCGCACGTCGAACACCACCACCTTGTAGGACCGAGACGGCTCGCTGCTCCGCTTGCGCTGCCCCACGTGCTGCAGCAGCCGCGCGACCGAGCCCTTGGCCTGCTCGTCGGCGAAGGCCTTCAGCTCGGTGGTCGGGACCAGCGTCAGCCACCCGTTCTTGCCCACCTTGCGCCGCAGAGGCGACACCCACGCCACCGACAGCGCCTCCGGGGGCGCCTGCAGCGCGCGGTCGCAGCTCAGCTCGTCTTGCCCCCAGGCGAGGGCCAGCCACAAGGCCATCAGCCCCACGTGGCGCGCTCCCGCACGGTGGCGGCGACGACCCGGTGGTCAGGATGGCCGATGCGGTCGAGCCCCGGCCACGGCGAGGCCCCGAGCAGGAAGCGCTCACGCAGCGCCTCGACCCGCTTGACGTTGTCGACCATAGCGCCCTCGTGGGCCTGTGAGGCCTCCTGCAGCTGCACCAGCGCCTCGAAGGCCTCCAACTGAAGGCAGGGCTCCTTGCAGCACAGCAGCACGTCGACCGTCGCCTCGGTGGCCTGCCGCACCTGCACGTCGACCGGCCACCGCCCCGCCACCGCCTTCATCTCCATGTCGTCGGAGAACACCACCCCGTCGAAGCCCAGCTCGTCACGGAGGAGGGGCTTGAGGATCCGCGGCGACAGCGTGGCGGGCCAGTCGGCATCCCACGCCGGGAACATCACGTGGCTCGTCATCACGCTGCCCACCCCGGCCTCGATGGCGGCCGCAAAGGGGGGCAGCTCCATGTCGCGTAGCGACGCCACCGAGCGGTCGACCACGGGCAGCGCGAGGTGGCTGTCGACCCCGGTGTCGCCGTGCCCCGGGAAGTGCTTGGCGCACGCGATGACACCCTGCCCCTGCAGCCCCCGGACCGCCGCCGCGACATGCCGCCCCACCCGCGCGGGCTCGTCGCCGAAGGAGCGATCGCCGATGACCGGATTGTCGGGATTGGAGTTCACGTCGGCCACCGGCGCGAAGTCGAGGTGGAAGCCCATCGCCCGCAGCTCGACCGCCATCGCCGCCAGGGCGGCCTCAGTGAGGGCGGGGTCGTCGATGTCGCCGAGGGCCTTCATCGGGGGGAACTCCGTGGCCGGGGCACGCACCCGCGCGACCCTGCCTCCTTCCTGGTCTACCGAGATCAGCGCAGGATCGTGCGCATCGACCAGGGATCCGAGCTCGCGGTTGAGCTCGCGCACCTGCTCGGGGGACTCCACATTCCGCGCGAACAGGATGAAGCCCGCCGGCCGCACCTCGCGCACCAGGCGCCGCAGGTCGTCGTCGACACCGGGCCCTGCGAAGCCGAGAAACAGGCGCTGGCCCGCCCGACGCTTCCGGTCGGCCAGGGAGGTCTGCTCTCCGACGGCATCGACCCTCACGACCCCTCCGGATGCTGGGCGAGCTCGAGCAGCACCCCTCCGGTGGAGCGCGGGTGGATGAAGGCCACCCGCGTGCCGTGGGCGCCGGGCGAGGGGGCGTCGGTGGTGAACCGCCAGCCCTTGGCCTTCAGCCTCTCCATGTCGCCCTCGATGTCGTCGGTGCGGAAGCACAGGTGGTGCAGCCCCGGGCCCCGCTTCGTGAGGGAGGCGGCGATGGGCCCCGCCCCGTCGAGGGGCGTGACCAGCTCGATGCTGGTGGGCCCGGCGACCGGGAGGAAGGCGGTCGTCGTCTGTGCGGCGACGACATCCTCGGTGCCCTCGAGGCGCAGGCCGAGGTCGTGACAGAAGCGCTGCACCGCCTCATCGAGGTCGGGCACCGCGATGGCGATGTGGTCGAGAGAGAGAATCACGTGAGCTCGCGTCAGTGGAGGGTGTGTTCTGCTTCGGCGATACCCGGGTAGGCCTCCGACAGCCACCGCCACGCCAGACAGTGCAGCAAGCCCTTCACCGGCACGGCGATCTCGTCGCCCGGCTGCGGGTCGTCGGCGTGCCACGCCGCATCCTCGACCGAGATGCGGTCGCCGACCTCCACCATCTCGACCACCCGGTTCGATGCCGCATCCCAGCGGTCGTCGTGGCCGTTGCGAGCGGCGGCGAGCACCCCCCACAGACGGCGGAGGATCTCGTCGCGGTGGGAGCTGTGGGCCGCCCGCTGCAGCGACTCGGCAATGCGCAGCCGGTCTTGCTCGTCGGCGAGCTGCATCCACAGCACGGCGCGCCCCACCGCTCCTGTTCCCACCAGGTGGACGTCGGCCCCCGCGAGCACCGACACCTCGAACACGATGTCGACCATGCGGGTGAGGGGGGCCGTGGAGGTGACCTGGATCTGGCAGCGGAGCGCCTCCTGGTCTTCGCCGGCCACGAACTCCATCGTGACGGCACGAAGCTGCACCACGTCACCGTCACAGACGTGCGGCTCCCCTCGCTCTGTGAGCCAGCTACACACCTGCTCGACGGTGCACATCGGCTCCGACGTGGGGAATGTCACGAGGAACGGCACAGCGACTCCCAAGCGCCCAGAGTCTACACCCTGCCGCGCCGCGCGCGACGACGCTGGCGATAGTCGTCGCCTCGCACAGGGACGAAGTCGCAGGTCTCACGCAGCCGGCTGTAGACCCGGTCGCCCACGCGGTCGGCGAGGGTCGGGGGACGCTCCAAGCCGAGCTGGGCTCCCGCCGCGTTGCCCGTCGGGCGCGCTGTCGGCTCCCCCGGCGCGAAGTTGGTGGTGGCGAGCACCGGCCGCATCGCGTTGTAGCGACGGCTCACGATCTCGTCGATGACGGTCGCCTCGAAGTCGGTCGCGCGCCCCTTGCCGAGCTCGTCGATGCCCAGCACGTCGACCTCTACCAGGGGATCGATCAGGGCCGCCGTTCCCTGCCCGCGGTCGAAGCCCGCCTTGAGGTCGGACAGCAGATGCGAGAACTCGACGAAGCGGGCGCGCACCCCATGGTCGACCACGAGCTCCCGGAGCAGCGCCACGAGCAGGTGGGTCTTGCCGCGGCCCACATCGCCGTAGAGCACCAGCCCGCGGGTGTCACCGTGGCTCGCCGTGAACGCCGCTACGAACTGGCTCACCTGCCCCAGCACCGCGGTCTGCAGCTTGTCTTGCGGCACGAAGCTGGCTCTGGTGGACCCCGCATGACGCGCAGGAATGCCCACCGCGTCGAGGGCAGCGGCGCGCGCGGCGAACACCTGGCACAAGCAGCGCGCGCGCGGCGCGCGGAAGGCCTCAGACCGCGCGACGAAGCCCGTGCCCCGGCACAGCGGGCAGGGCTTGGCGCACTCGCACGGGGCCGTGCGCGCCACCTCGCCCTCGGGGACCACCACGAAGCCGAAGCCATTGCAGCTCCGACAGCCAGGGTCGGCCCCGGGATGGGCCTGCTGTCGCCCACGGCTACGCTTCATGCGACCTCGCCTCCACCACCTCCCACAGGGAGGCCGCGCTCAGCGCAGGGTAACCGGCGCGCAGCAGGTCGCGGGCGCCCTCGCGCACCAGCGCCTCCCGGGTGTCGTCGTCGACGAGGTCAGCGAGGTCGCCCAGCCCGTGTAGCGCCTCGGCCTGCAGCCGCTGCCGCTCGCTGGCCGCCAGCTCCCGCCAGCGCGCATCGAGGAAGACCCGTGCCGCCGCCGCCGCCGAGCGAAACAGCGCCTCGGGATCCGCGTCGGCCGGCAGGGCCTCCAGCGCGGCCCGCAGTGCCGACAGCGCCGCACTGCTCGGCGCAGCCCCCAGCGCACGCACGACGGGGCCCATCGGGGGCCCATCGGCGGCAGGCGGCGACCGGAACACCCCCGAGGTCGGCCGATCGAGGTGCCGCTTGGCGTGGGTCAGCTGCAGGGGGAACCGCGACCGGCGGGCTCGGCGAGCCTCTGCGGCCCGCTCCAGCGCCTTGAGGATGCGGGGCACCCCGACGCCCGCCTCCAGCCACTGCACCAGGAGCAGCGCGTCGGCCGACGACAGGAACAACCCGCCGCCACGGAGGCACACCAGGTGGGCGCGCACCTCCTCAGCGGCGGCTTGATGAGCGTGTGGCAGTGCGGTCCTTGCGTCCACCTGACGAGCCCCCGACTCAGATCGCGATAAGGTCCGCTCCCCTATCTCGGAGACCTCCATGCCGCGGTCCTGGCTGCTCACCGTGCTCTTGGGCTTCACCAGCCCAGCCCTCGCAGGCCCCGACGACTTCGACGTCGAAGACGACGACGACGACTTCAGCTTCGAGGGCGAGGAGAGCGACGAAGCCAAGCCCGAGCGCCTCGAGGAAGACGACGATCTCGAGGTGGAGGAAGACGAAGAGGCCCTCGAAGACTTCGTCGAGCCCGAGGAGACGGGCCCCGACCTGCTGGGAGAGGAGTCCACCACCCCCGTGCTGCAGGCCGGCGACTCCGAGCAGACCTACCGCGCCACCGAGGCCCGCCTCGCGCGGATGCCGGCCGACGAGCAGCTCCTCGGCTGGGACCAATACCTCGCGCAATACCCCAACACGGTCTTCCGCCCTCGCATCGAGGCGCGGATGACCGAGCTCGAAGAGCAGCTGTACAGCCGCGGCCCCGCCACTGGGAGCACCACGGGCTCGGGCAGCGGCACGGGGGTCGATGCCCTCGACCAGCAGGTCGACCTCGCGCATGCCATGCAGCTCGGCCAGCTCAACACCCGGTCGCGTCTACAGGCCGGGTTCGAGTGGGGGCTGCCCGACTACATCAACCTGTTCGTCGACTACGAGAAGGCGTTCAAGCCCAAGGTGTCGGCCCATGTCGGCGTCCGCCGCCGCTACTCGGGCTTCAGTGTGGAGGCGGGGCCCCGCTTCGCGCTGGTGAAGTCCCCACGCACCCAGACGATCATCAGCTTCAGCCCCGACGTGCACTTCAACGTCAACCCGGGCTTTCCGGCTCTCAGCCCCACCCTCGCGGCGGGCAAGCGCTTCGGCAAGCTCGACGCCCAGCTACAGGTGTCGACCGACATCGAGCTGCGCTCGGAGCTCGAAGAGGGCGGCCTGTCGACGACGAGCAACATCCGCACCCGCTACCACGGGGGCGCGTCGTTCTACTTCGCTGCCAGCGAGACCGTCGGCTTCTTCGCCGAGACCAACCTCAACATGCGCCCCGTCCAGGCCGACGGAGCCTTCGACGGCGGGCTGTTCCGCTTCAACGTGATCACCTTCGGCATGAAGCTGTTCCCGTCGCTGAACTCACGGCCCGGCGAGCGACCGGTCGAGGCGAACATCGGGGCCACGGTGCCCTACATGCAGCAGTACTGGCAGTACCACTATGGCTCCATCATGGGCCAGGTGAACTACTACCCAGAAGACTAGCCAGGCTACATGCGCACGAGGCGGGCGAGCAGCTGCCCCATCTCCGGGGTGTCGGCGCCCGCCTGCAGCCGCCGCAGCACCTCCTCCGAGCGGCCCCCCACGTAGTGCTCCTGGTAGTGGCGAAACCGGGCCACGGTGGCGTCGACCGTCAGCTCGGGGTGGAACTGGCTGGCGTAGAACGGCACCCCGTTGACCTTGAACGCCTGCAGCCGCACCTGCTCACCGGTGGCGAGCAGCGTCACCCCTGGGGGCAGCGTCATCACGTGGTCGTGGTGCCCCTCCTGCGCCCAGAACGGATCGGGCAGCGGCTCGAGGACGGGGTCGGCCCGGCCCTCGGGCGTCAGCGACAACAGCGTCGAGCCCATCTCGGTGAGGTCGTCGTCGTTGATCACCTCGGCGCCCAGCGCCAGGGCCAGCCCCTGAAAGCCGAAGCACGACGCCCATGCCTTGAGCCCCAGGCTGGCGACCTCCTGGCAGGCATCCATGCCGTCGCGGATCCAGTCGACATCGTCGAGCACGCTGAACTCCCCGCTTCCGCCGAAGAACACCGCGTCGTAGCGCCGCAGGTGGTCGGCCTTGGGGCGCCCCGACATCATGGAGTGCACGTGCACATTCTCCAGGGGCAGATCGGCCCGGGCGGCAAAGCATGCCCGCTCGTGGGCGCACATCGCGTCTCGTGGGTCGCGCAGCGCGATCAACAACGTCTTGGGGGCGACCAAGGGCTCTACTCCGGGAGGCGGCCGTAGCCGAACAGGACGCGCTTGATGGGGGCGCGCTCGTGCAGCACCGCGAGCCGATGCAGCAACGATGGGATGGCCTCGAAGCGAGCCCGCCCCAGGTCGACGACGTAGCCTACGGCAGCCTTCCCCAGCGGCTCGGGATCTCCGATGTAGTGGAAGCGGCCGCTCTCGGCGTCGCCGTAGTCGCCGTTGAAGCCCGCCAGATACCACTGACCCATCAGCTCGTCGATCCGCTCGATGACCGCATCCTCGTCGGCCGCGGGCTCCTCGAACTGGACTGTGATGCCCAGCCAGTGCCACGGACTCCTCGAGCAGACCCACACCTCGAAGGGCCAGCCCCCATCCCACGGCAGCATCACCGGCACCTGGGCCAGGGGCTCCAGCCCGCTGAGGGCCACCACCATGGGCTCCTGCTCGCTGTAGACGCCCGACACGGTGCCGTCGTTGGGATTCACCAGGTCGGCGCGCTGCAGGGCGTAGGGACGCGCCCCTTCGGGCACGATGGGCGTGGGCTCACCGTCGGCCCCGCGCGCCATCCGCGTCGCCTCCGCGAACCATCCCGCGTCGGCCTGCGCTGCCGCCACCTCGTCGAAGTAGTGGACGTAGCTCTCCTGATGACCCTGCAGGAACACGTCGGCGGTGTGCTCCGACTCCAAGAAGGCCTCCGCCGACCCGACGAGGGCCTCCGCAGCCTCACGCTGCTCCTTGTCGAGGTAGTCGGATGCATCCTTGTAGGCCTGCAGCCCGTCTTGCAGCTGACAGGTGCTCAGCAGGAGCTGACCCAGCTGCAGCCGCGCCTCGACATGGTCGGGCCAGCGCGCGATCACAGCCTCCAGCTGGGCGCGGGCCTGCATTACCCGATCCATCAGCTGGTAGGCCGTGGCGAGGGTCATGTTCATCTCGCGCTTCATGGGCTCGTGCTCGGGAGCGCTGAAGGGCTCCGACAGCTCGATGGCCCGCTCCAGGTGAGGGATGGCGTTGCCCGCATCACCGCGGTGAAGGTAGGCCATCCCCAGCGCGTTGTTCATGTCGGGCCGCTCGGGTGCGATCTCGATCGCCTTCGTAAACGCGGAGATCGCCTCGTCGTAGCGCTGCTCCTCGATGGCGCGAAGGCCCGTGCGCGCGTGCTCGTCCAGACTCATGGCACCCCCGTGGCTAAGGGGGCGAGTCTACACCCAATGCGCGTGGCCTGTCGCCACGCACCGGGTGGACTACGCCTCGTCGGTCGGGCGACCCTTCATGTCTTCGGTCACCAGGTCGAGCAACGTGGCCGACAGCTCGATGATCTGCTCGTGGGAGAAGCCCTCTCCCCGAAGCTGTCGGTAGAAGGACTTGGCCACCGCCTTGTTGCGGTGGGACAGGAGCTGGTTCGAGGCGGGGTGCGTGGCGAGCATGGAGGGTCCTTGCGTGGATGGAACGGAGACGGCCATCCCTCATGCAACGGACATGCCACCGAATACAACGCAAAAAGGGAGGTTGCACCGTTGGTGCATCCTCCCAGTGCGTGGCCGACTTCGCGGTGCGGGGGTGGCAGTGCGTAGCTCGCTACGCACCTACCCTCATCTAGCGCTTCTTCGCCTTGCGCTTGGCCATCGAGATGAACGAGCTGATGTTCGGGATGTCTGAGTCGAGTTTGTTCGCCTTCTCCAGATCGACCACCGCGTCGCGGTAGTTCTTCCGGTAGTAGTGGCTGATCCCTCGCCGACAGTGCGCCATGGCGTGGTTGGGCGACATCTGCAGCGCAGCATCGAAGTATTCGATAGCTTTGCGGTAGTCTTTCCGGTGGAAGTAGAGGTCTCCGATCGCCACCTGCGGCTCCGGATTCTGCTCGTCGATCTCCTCGGCGACCATGAAGTCGCTCATCGCCCGAGAGTAGTCGCCCAGGTCGAGGTAGAGACGCCCCCGACCCACATGGGCATCGACGTGGTCGGGATCGAGGTCGATCACATCGGAGTACATGTCGGCGGCTTCCTGCAGCTGCCCCTGCTCAGCAGCAGCCTGGGCGGCCGAGAACGCCGTCGCGATCTCCTGCGGGGTGGGGCCAGCGGGGGCCTGAGGCACCGGCTCGGGCTCCTCCAGCTCCAACTCCAGCTCCTCTTCCTCTTCTTCCTCGTCCTCTTCCTCGTACTCCTGCATGTGGATGGACAGCCCATCCCCTTCGTACTCGGCCTCTTCCTCGCCGTAGTCGTCGGCCGACCCGACCGCGATGGGCTCGCTCTCTTCTTCGAGACCGAGCATCCGGCCGCCACCACCGTCGCTGTTGAGCTGCACCGCAGCAGCCTTCGGCACCGGCTCGCCGCCCTCACGGATCGTGGGCACCGCCGGGTTGCCATACAGCCCCGCCGTGACCCGAGGCGAGGGCGCCACCCGCGGGGCGGGCGTGGACACCAGCACCTCCGAAGAGGATGGGTCGTCGCTCGTCTCCTCCAGATCCGAGGCGATCTCGTCGAGCCCGGAGATGAGGGTGACTTCTTCCTCTGCCGGCCCCTCGTCGTCTTCGAGGTCGGGCATCAGGTCGAAGGACTCGACCTCGTCTTCCTCCTCCAACACCAGGTCGTCGTCGCCTCCCGCGAGCGTGTCATCGAACAGCTCGTCGGAGTCGTCGTCGATCGTCACGAGGGCATCCTGGCCCACGTTGCTCATCGAGGGGCCGTCGCTGGCATCCTCCACCGCCAGCACGTCGGCCACCCGGTGCAGGTTGGTCGGCTCCTCGTCGTCGTCGACCTCGGGAGCATCGGGCTCCAGCTCGAGCACGAAGTCGTCGCCCATGGGAGAGGGACCGTCGATGGTCGTCTCGTCGTCCGACACATCTTCGGTGTCGATGACGTACGAAGGCTCTTCGTCGCTGGTGTCGACCACGTACGAGGGCACCTCGTCGCTGGTGTCAACCACGTAGGAGGGCTCCTCGTACGAGGGCACCTCGTCGCTGCTGTCGACCACGTACGAGGGCTCCTCGTTCGAGGGCACATCGTCGCTGCTGTCGACCACGTAGGACGGCGTGTCGTCGCTGGTATCGACCACATAGGACGGCGTGTCGTCGCCGGCGTCGACCACGTAGGAGGGCACCTCGTCGTCGCTGCTGTCGACGACGTAGCTCGGTGCCTCGTCGTCGCTCTCCACCAGGGCACGGAGGTTCGCCAGCTGCGTAGCCTCCTCCTCCCCCTCGGCGTCGCTCGGCTCGGCCGTCGCGGCGGCCAGGGTGCCAGCGACTGCCACCGCCCCCACTGCGCCGACGGCTGCCGAGCTGAACGAAGCGGGTGGAGCGTCGAGCAACTGCAGGGCGCGCTGGGTCGCCGTGCGCTCCAGCTCGAGCATGTCGCTGAGCGGCAGCGCCATGGCCGCCTGCACGCGGATCCACACTTCCGTGGCCGCCAGCTCGCGCAGCGTCTGTTCGATGGACTCACTCATGGAGCTGGCCTCGCAGTGCGTCGAGATCTTCCATGGCCTGCTCCCGGAGCTGCCGGTGATGGTCGAGGTCGTCGGCGAGATCCTGGTCGCCGGATCCAGAGCGGCGGAGGCGGCGCTCGAGCCGCTCCAGTTCCTGATCGATCGCCTGCACACGGCGGGCGAGGATCTCCTGGGCGCGCACCTCGGCCAGCTTCTCCGCGAGGCTTGCCCGCAGGGCTTCCGGATCGTCGGTGCTCGCCGAGCTGCTTCCGTCGGCTGCGTTGCTCATGTACGGCGCTCCTCTCGGGCCGCACGGCCCGCGTCGCCGGAAGGTACCAGACCGCTCCATCGGGGGTCAACGCGGTCGGGAGGGCGTCTGCCCCGCTCCGCCAGCGCGGCCCACCCAAGCCTCAGGGACGGATGCCGTGGCGCTTCAGCATGCGGGCGATGGTCTTGCGATCGACACCTGCGTCCCGCGCTGCCTTCGACAGGTTGCCATCGCAGCGTTCGAGCAGATCTTCGAGGTACCGCCGCTCGAACGCTTCGATGAGACGGTCTTTGGCTTCCCGCAGCGACAGGCTCGCCTCGGGTAGCGGAAGCGCGTCGACGGGGGCCGACTCGGCCTCGGCCTCCGCGGCCCCCCCCTCGAGCACCGCCTCGGGCAGCGCCTGCATGTCGATGAGATCCCCCTCGCAGAAGGGGATGGCACGAAGCAGCGTGTTGCGCAGCTCCCGCACATTGCCCGGCCAGTGGTAGGCGCGGAACAGCTGCTCCACATCCGGGGCGATGCCCCGCACGCTGTGCTCGAAGCTGGTCGTGTCGAGAAGGTGCTCCACCAGCAGGGCGAAGTCTTCCGGCCGATCCCGTAGGGGAGGCAGGTGGACCTCGACGACCGCCAGCCGGTAGTAGAGGTCTTCCCGAAAGCGGCCTTCCTTCACCAGCTGCTGCAGATCGCGGTTGGTGGCGGCGACGACACGCACATCCACCGAGCGCACCCGGCGGTCGCCGACCCGGCGCACCTCACGCTGCTCCAAGACCCGAAGCAGTGCGGGCTGCAGCTCCAGCGGCAGCTCGCCGAGCTCATCGAGGAAGATCGTGCCCCCGTGGGCTTGCTCGAACACCCCTGCCCGCGACGCCACCGCCCCGGTGAACGCCCCGCGCTCGTGCCCGAACAGCTCGCTCTCGATCAGGTTGCGGGCCACGGCCCCGCAGTCGAACACCACGAAGGGGCCGCTGCGTCGCGGCGACCTCTGATGAATGGCGCGCGACACCAGCTCCTTGCCGGTGCCCGTCTCCCCCGTGACCATCACCGTGAGCTCGGTGCGCCCCACGCGATCGAGCACCGCGAAGGTCTCGCGCATGGCGACGGAACGCCCGACCATGCCCTCGAACCGCGTCTCCTCCGCCGGCACGATGTCGACGACCTCGTCGAGGACCGTGAACTCCATCTCGGTCTTGCCGACGCGGAAGGTGCGGTTCTCCCCGAGGAAGACCTCACGGATCCGCACCTGGCCGAGGAACGTGCCGTTCGTGGAGCCCAGATCGCGAAGCACGATGCCATCCGGCGTGCGCGTGATCTCGGCATGCCGCCGGCTGACCGTGGTGTCGGTGAGGATGAAGTGGTTGCCGTCGGTGGCACCGATCCGAACCACGTCGTGGTCGAACTCGCCGTAGTCGCCCTCGTCTGGGCCGTCGACGACCTTCAACCCGATGCGGCGCAGATGAATCTGCTTCCGACTCGGATCGACGTCGATGACGGATGTGATCTCGGGCATGGGGTCCACCAGAAACAGCCAGGACACGGGAGCGCCCTAGCCGTCCCTTCTACCAGGGAAGGCCTCAGTCCTCCAGCCCGGCGACGGAGGCGCGCTTGAGAATTCGCTGTATGGAGCGTCGGTCCATGCCTGCGGCTCTAGCCGCCGCGCTGACGTTTCCCTCGTGCGCTTCGAGGATCGCGGCGACATAGCGCTGCTGAAAGTCATCGAGGAACATCCGACGGGCTTCCATGTAGGGAAGATCGATCCGAACGTCGTCGGCCGAGGTCGCTCCCACCCCGACCCGGGCATCCGGCACCTCCGGAGGCGGGCGCAGCAGCGTCGGTGGCAGATCCTCGAGACGCACGCGGCCGCCAGGGGTCATCGCCGCGATGTAGGACGCCACGTTTCGCAGCTCGCGGATGTTGCCCGGCCAGGGCCAGCGGCGCAGGTGCACGCGCACGTTGGGATCGAGGGTGGGGGGGATGCGCCCCGACCGCTCGCAGGCGTCGGCCATGAAGTGCTCGAGCAACATGTCGAGGTCGTCGATGCGCTCGCGCAGGCTGGGGAGCCTCAGCCCGACGATCGACAGCCGATGGTAGAGGTCTTCGCGGAAGGTGCCGTCGGCCACCCCCTGGCGCAGATCGCGCCACGTCGCGGCGACCACCCGGATGTCGGCCGTGCGCTCTCGCTGGTCACCGACGGGGCGGTAGGTGCCCTGCTCCAGCAGCCGCAGCAGGCGAGTCTGGGTCTGCATCGGCAGCTCGCCGACCTCGTCGAGGAAGAACGTTCCACCGCGCGCCGCGTAGACCAGCCCTTCCCTGCGCGCATTCGCTCCGGTGAAGGCGCCGCGCTCGTGCCCGAACAGCTCGGTCTCGACCAGGCTGCTCGACAGCGCCGCACAGTCGACCGGCACGAACGGCCCGGTGCGATCCGACAGATCGTGCAGGGTGCGAGCCGCGACCTCCTTGCCGGTGCCCGTCTCGCCCGTGAGCAACACAGGCAAGGGTGTGTTGGCGACCTGGATCAAGCGCTTGCGGAGCATGAGGACAGGGGGCGCCTGACCGAGGAGGCGGGGGGTCTCGACGTCGAGCATGCGACCATCCTACCTCATGCGGCGAAAAGATCGCGTCTACCGTCGAATGACCGACCGCCAACGCCCATCGGGGATCTCCCGCCCCCCCCTACGCTCGGGAGCGCGCATCACGTAGGCCCACGCCCGCTCCCGGTGCAGCCCCACGTCGACGTCGAGCTGCACACGCTGGTAGAGCCCCTCGGCCACCCCCTCGTATTGGTCGAGCAGGGCCATCAGCCGCGCGTCGAGCCCCTCGATGAGCTCCCCGTGGACCTCGCCTTCGCCCCGCAGCACCAGCGCCGGGTAGCCGGCGGGCAGCGCATACAGGGTGCCCCGCACCGACGCCTTCGCCCGGTGCCGCCCGGCGAGCAGCGCGCCCTGAGGGGCGCCACCGAGGAGCGTGCCGTACACGAACAGCTTCACTCCGGCACGGCCGCTTCGAGCGCCGCGGCGACCGCCTCCGCCAAGGGGCGCAGGCGCTCGGCTACCTCCAGCTCCTCCGGCTCCTGATCGAGCTGCACGAACAGGCGCTCGGCCAGCACCAGCCGCGCCCCCACGACGACCGCCAGGCCCAGGGCCTCCATCACCGCCACCACCACATCGGCTGGCACGCCCCCCTCACGCCGCCGACAGGGCACCCACCCTCGCGCGACGGCCACGTGGTCCAACACATCCAACAGGGGGCCGTGGTCGCGGCGGTGGTGACGCAGGCGCCAGCCGGTCTTGTCTTCCCGCACCTCCACCACACCGGGATCCAGGCGATGCAGCCACAGCACCGACGCGAGCATCGACACATAGGGCGCATGCATGAGCAGCCGAAGCCGAAGGGTGCGCGTGTCGGGCACCGACCGCGGCAGCGGCTCCCCCGGGTGGAGCAGGCCACCGTGGTAGACCGACGGCCGGTCTGACAGATCGGGCATCCCTCCGGCACCCTGTCGCGCCCGCGCCAGCAGCCGGTTGACCGCAGGCAGGCCCCCCTGAAGCTGGGCGAGCGACGGCGGCAAGCACAGGAACAGCCCGCGCTGCTCCCAGCAGTCGAGGAAGCCCTGGGCGAGGGGCTCCGGCTCGGGAAGCGACCGACCGGCGATGGGGTAGGCATCGAGGGGTCGGTCCATGAGCACGTGCTCGAGATCGGCCACGATGTGGTCGGGGCGCACGGGGTGACCGAACAGGCGGCGGTCCCACCCGCGGAAGCGAACCGCCAGGGCGTCGCGGCGCACCTCCGCCTTGCGATCGACCCCCGCTCGCACGACGTCGGCGAGGTAGGCACGGTACAGCGGGTCGGACAACATCACCGAGGGGGTGCTCTCGACGAGGTGACGGCGCTGCGCGGCATCGGCCGTCGCCACCAGGCGCTCTCCCACCCGCACGGCATCGCCACGGCTGATCGCCATGTCGACACAGCCGCCGATGGGCAGATGCTCCGCCTGGGCGAGGTCGAGCAGCCGCCGCAGATGGGCCAGCGTCAGCTCGCCGAAGTCGAGCAGGCAGGCGAGGACGAAGCGGTAGGCATCGGGGTCGTACTCCCCCTTGACCTGCCCCCCCAGGCTCGGCACCGGCGTAGCCGTCGCGGCATGGGTGAGCGGCAGGCCCAGCTGCTGCTCGTCGTTGGCGCGGGCCCGGGGCCGGGGACGACCGACCGCCGGAGCCAACAGACCGCGAACGGCCGACGCCTTGCGGTGCAGGGTGGCGCCCGCCAGACCAGGCTCCTGACGCTCCACGGCGGCCTGCACGGCATCGAGCTCCGGCAGCCGCCCATCGCTTCCCACCAACAGCTCTGCGGCGAGGGGGACGGACCACACCGCCCGCGTGTAGACGTAGGCGCGCTTGCGGCCGCCGTAGGCATACTCGAGGCCCAGCGGCGTCAGCTGCGGGTCGCCCTCCAACTCCAGAAAGCCAAGCCACTGGGCCGCATGCAGGTAGGCGCGCACCGTCGCCGCCTGCAGCGACAACGACTCCGACAGGCCGCGGCTGGAGCGCACACCACGGGCGACGGCCTCGACCAGGCGGGCGACGAGCTGAGGGGAGTTGGCGCTCGGCAGGGCAGAGTGCGTCACCGGACCATCCTCGCACGCTCCTTGGCCCTCGGACACCCCGAGGACCTCGCCGAGCGTGCCGCGGCAACCCTTAAAGTGTTTTCGAGCTGATGGCATTGACAGATCAAGTCCGGGCTCGTACCCTGCCTGAGCGTATCCACGCCCCCTCCCCCTCCCCTCCCCCACCTCTCCCCGACGCTCCCCGCGTCCTCCGAGGTCCTCATGATCCAGCACCGCCTCGATCGGCGCCTCGTGATCCTGCGCGCCAAGCGCCAGGGCGCCTTCGACCCCGACCAGCGCTACCTCGAGAACGCCGAGCGCACCCGCGCCTCGCGTCAGCTCCGCGTCCTGCTTCGCCGCAGCGTGCCCGTCACGATGGTGACCCCGCGCTGGAGCCAAGCTCGCCGCTTCCTCGACGACGTGTCGACCGACCTGCTCCTCGGCGAGCCCTCGGTCGTGTGCCGCACGCTGTCGCTACTCCCCCTGCAGGGGCGTACTCCCCAGCAGGCCTGGGCGTGGCTGGTGCAGGCCATCACCGAGTTCTGCCGTCTCGACCTCGATGGTCCGGCATGGCAGGTCGTGTCGCGTCGGGGCTTTCGCCACGTCATGAGCGAGCTGTTTCAGCGCGCCGAGCACGGCGAGCGGCGCTGCCTGATGATCCACGGTGCCCAGCACATGCACGTCGAAGCCCTCCGCGACCTGCTGGAGGTGCTCGAGGCCCACGTCAACGAGCGCCGGCGCGAGCCGCGCTTCAACCTGCTCCTCAGCGGCGCCCTCGCCCCCGACCACTTCTCCTTCGAGGGGGCCGCGCACATCACGCTGCCCGACTACGCCCCCGAGGAGGCCATGGAGAACCTCGCCGAGTACAGCGGTGTCGCCGAGCAGGGCATGCTCGAGCCCATCGTGGAGCTCGTCGGTGGCGTGCCAGCCTTCCTCGACACCCTCGGCGCCCAGTCGGGGGACCTCACCCAGCTCCTCGTCAGCCAGGACAACCTGTGGACCCTGCTGGGGCCCCTCGCCACTGACATCCGCTCCGCCGTCGACATGGCCCTCACCGACGACGCACTGTCGGCACGCCTCGACGCACTCGTGACCGGGCCCAAGCCCGCTGACGAGGTCGACGAGGCCCTGCACATCTCAGGCCTCGTGCGCACCGAGGGCGGCCAGACCGAGCTGCGGGCCCCCGCCCTTGCCGGGCTGATCGACGCTAGCTGAACTCGAAGTCGATCTCGTCGCCGAACTTCTCTTCGAGGAACAGCTTGAGCCGCCGCTTCAGGCGGGCCTCGATCTGGCGGACGCGCTCCTTCGACACGCCGAAGCGCTTGCCGAGGGCCGCCAGCGACACCTGGTCGGTGGCGACCAAGCGCTCGTTCCAGATCTGCTCCTCCCGCTCGTCGCGTAGGTGCTCCCGGGCAAACAGCGACAGCTGCTCCTGGTACATCCCCGCGAGCTCGGATCGGGCGGCGTTGTCTTCTGGATCGTTGGCCACCTTCTCCGGCACGACCTCGGCGAGGGCCCGCCCGTCGTCGGCGTCGCCGGCGGGCGCATGCAGCGACAGGGCCGGAGCCCGCATGTGCTGGTCGACCGCGTGCACTTCCTTCTCCGAGACACCCAGGTTCTCGGCGATCAGCTTGGCCGAGGGATCGACCCCAGCGCGGATCAGTCGGTCGCGCTCCTTCTGCAGCTGGAAGAACAGCTTGCGACCCGCACGGGAACCTCCCAAGCGAACCAGCCGGAAGTTGTCGAGCAGGAAGCGCAGGATCATCGCCCGGATCCAGTACTGGGCGTAGCTGGAGAACCGGATCTCTCGGCTCGGATCGTAGCGACTGAGGGCCTCGACGAGGCCTACGTTGCCTTCCTGGATGAGGTCGAGCACGTTCGCCCACTGGCGGTGGTACTGAAAGGCGATCTTGATGACCAGTCGCAGGTTGCTGGTGACCAGCCGCTCCGCCGCCTCGGGATCCCCCGACTCCTGGTAGCGCAGCGCGTAGCCCTTCTCTTCCTCGGCGCTGAGCAGCGGGTATTTCCGCACCTCGGACAGGTAGAAGTTGAGGAGGTCTTTCGTGGACTTTCCGCGCGTTCCTCCCTTCGGAACCGGCAGCCCGCCCACGCGCGCGGGCACCTGCTTCTTGGGAGTGGGCTTGTCGTCGGTCATCCGTTCCGTCCAGCTTGAGTCACTCGGGGGCGCGCCGGCGCATCGTAGGCGCTCAGTTGTTCGCTAGCGGTAGGAACGCCCACGAGCAGGGGCAACCCATCCGAACAGACAGCCGGGTCGATCCGCCGCCCGGAGAGGTCGGTCACGATGTGGCCCGTCTCCTCGGCGAGCAACACGCCACAGCCTACATCCCACAGCTTCCATCGCGCCACCAGGGCCGCCTTGCCTCCCCCTGCAGCGACCAGCGCGAGGTGGGCTGCGGCTGAACCCAGCGCCCGGATCTTTCCGTGCCAGGGAAGGGGTGGACCCCGATGGACGCGCGACGACACGAACAGCACGTCGCTGGGATCGAGCGGGCCGGGCTGCACGCGGGGCAGCCGGACACCGTCACGCCACGCGCCCTGCCCACGCACCGCCCACCACATCTCATCGAGCCTCGGCACGTAGAAGCCGCCCATCTCCAAGCGACCGTCGGCATCGACCCGGCAGATCGTCGGGCCCCAGTAGGCGAGCCCAGCGACGAAGGCGCTGGTGCCGTCAATGGGATCGACGTGCCAGGTGGCGCCGCTGCGCGACGGCCTTCCGCGGCCCTCCTCCGACACCACGCCGTCGTCGGGGAACAGCTCGCCGAGGGCTCCCACCAGGAAACGCTCCACCGCATGATCCGCCTCGGTCACCGGAGATCCGTCGCTCTTGCGCTCGGGTACGGTGTGCCCATGGAAGCCCAACGCGATGCGCCCGGCCTCGCGAAGCGCGCTCTGGATTGGATCAACGGCGCCGTCGTTCATGGCCTCCGATACCCTGCCTCCCCGGTGACGGCCCGGTCGCAACGCGGCCGAGGGGGCAAGCGGCCTACGCAGAGGCCGGTTACCGACCGGGCCGTGTGCTCGGAGCGAAGGTGACGTCCCCCACCCTGCAGCTGAAGGAGCCGCGCCCGTCGTGGGGCGCGATCGCCCACGAAGGTCGCTGGGGGGATCGTGACGTAGTGGCGCTGCTGGGGCCCCATGTCGAGGGGGCCGTAGAGCGGAGCCAGAGCCGGTCGGCGGCCTTTGTCGGCACCGAGACCGACGACCTGCTGCCGCTGATCGCCGTGGTGGCCCACGAGGGGCGCGCAGCCTGGCTGTACCCCGACGGCCCCGGGATCACGCTCGCGAGCGCGGTCGATGGCCGCCTCCCGCCCCTGCGCGTGGCGGCACTGCTGGTCGCCGCCGTCACCGAGGCCATGATCCGCCTCGAGGCAGCGGGGCTGCATCATCCCGGTCCTGCAGCAGATGACGTGCTGCTCGAGCCCGATGGAGGCGTCCGCCTGCTGGGGCTGGTCGGTCCCACCCTGCCCGACCCCGGGCGGCGCGACCCCAGTGGCCCACAGGAAGGTGCCGAGGCGCTGGTCTACCGGATGGGCGCCCTGCTGATCGAGCTGCTCACCGGGTCCCCACCCCCTGCAGCCAACAACGCCGACGCCCACGAGGCCATGCTCCGCCGCGTGCTCATCCGGGTGATGTCGCGCCCCGGGCCCGTCTTCCCCGAGCGCTACCGCGACTGGGTCGTGGGCATGATGGCGCGGGATCCGGCGAGCCGGCCTCCTCTCGCACGGGTCTCTCCTGGGCTGCAGGCCCTCGTCGCCGACCTGCCTGGCCCCGACCTCGAGGCGTGGGCGAAGGAAGAGGTGCCGCGCCGTCGCGCGATGGCCATCGCCCCTGCTCGCCCGGCCACTCGACGCACCGAGCCCATCGATGTGCGGGGCCTGCGCCGCCGCCCCGAGATGCCCACCCTGGAGAGCGAGCCCACCCGGGAGACACAGCGGCCTCCCGAGCTGTCGCGCGACGACGCCACCGCCGTGTCGGAGGGTCCCGCGCCTCCCAAGCGCCGCTCCCTCGCTCCGCCCGAGGCGGGCGCCATCCCCGTGTTCGTCGGTCCGCCGGCAGAGGTCGCGCGCAAGCGACCTACCCTTCCCCCGGATCTGTTCACCGAGTCGGTCACCGGGCCCGCGCCCGAGCCCATCCACGAGGAGGCCACCTCCACCGAACCGCTCCCGCCGTGGCTACCTCGTGGCCCCGCACTAGCGGTGATCGGCGGCCTCATGTGCGCCATCGCGGCCCTGCTCGCCTACTACGTCTACGGGTAGCAGCACGCTACCTAGGGAAAGACGAACACCAGCTCGGTCGGCTCGCCGCCCACCTCCACGCCTACCGTCAGGCGCGCCGCCACGACATGCAGATCGGCGGCGTCACCAGCTGGGAAGGCCAGCAAGCCCTCCAGCACCTCCTCCCCTGTCGACGGCAGGTAGGCCGCACGAAAGGGCCCCGCCGCTCGCAGTCGCGCGGCCAGCTCGTCACCGAGGTCGGCCCGCTCCTGCTGCAGGGCCCAGAACAGCAGGTCGGACAGCACCTCGTCGGGATGGGTCGCCGGCGACAGCACCGTGTCGGGGTCGTTGAGCTCCAGCATCGTGCCTTCTGGGACCCAGCCGATCGCGCCCTCCCCCTCCACGCGCAGCGCCACTACCCACGCCCACCGATGGTTGAACAGCCGCATGCGCGGCCCTGGCCAGCTGTTCCACGATGCCTCCTCGGCCCGCACCAGCCGAGCGCGGGCGCTGATTCCGTCGACCTCGAGCACCACCTCGGGGTCGAGGCTGGGCGGCGGCAGCCGTGCCGGGTCGAGGGAGAAGGCGACGAACCGCTCCATCGCCTCGGCCGCACGGGGGTCGAGGGCGGTCGGTGGCGGCCCGATCCGGGGCTGGCAACCGGCGAGAACACAGGCTCCAACGATGTGAATACCCCACCGGCGCCATGAGTTGCATCGCATGTACTTGCCGGACCTCGTCAAGGCGTTACCTACGCGGCTGCACGGTGGGTGTAGCTCAGTCGGTTAGAGCACTGGATTGTGGTTCCAGGGGTCGCGGGTTCAATTCCCGTCATCCACCCTTCAACACTCCCTTCGCGGGCCTATAGCTCAATTGGCAGAGCACCGGACTCTTAATCCGTAGGTTCCAGGTTCGATTCCTGGTGGGCCCACACTTCTTTTCCATGAACGCCGCCGGGCAGCCCCCCAACGGCGAACTTTCCGAGGGCCGACCCCGCGAGAATGGCGGAATTGGTAGACGCGCCAGACTTAGGATCTGGTGGGGTGACCCCGTGGGGGTTCGAGTCCCCCTTCTCGCATCTTCGGCCCTCGCTTCCCAGTGAGGATGAGATGAAGGTCGATGTCGAGTCTGTCGGCAGCTTTCAGAAGCGGATCACCCTGACGGTTCCCCCAGAGCGTGTCTCCGGCGAGCTCGACAAGGCCTACAAGCAGCTCGCTCGTCGCGTGCGGCTCCGGGGCTTCCGCCCCGGCAAGGCTCCTCGTCGGGTCCTCGAGGCGCGCTTCGGCGCGCAGGTCGAGGCGGATGTCGCACAGGAACTGATCCAGGTCGGGTGGCGTCATGCCCTCGACAACGGTGATCTGCAGCCTGTGAGCCAGCCCAACCTGTCCGATTCTGGCTCTGTGAAGTCCAAGACCGGGTTCAGCTTCACGATCACCGTCGATGTCCGTCCCGAGGTCGCCCTCGAGCAGTACACCGGTCTCGACGTGGCCTACCCCAAGGTCGAGGTCAGCACCGACGAGGTCGATGCTGCCGTCACCGCCAAGCTCGAGGGCGAGGCGAAGCTGGAAGAGGTCACCGGCCGTGCGGTCGCGCAGGGCGACATGGCCTTGGTCGAGCTCACCGTTCGCGACGGCGACGACGAGGTGGCCAAGGAAATGGGCACCATGATCCGCACCGACGGCGACCCCTACTACCCCGGCATCGAGGCGCTGGTCATCGGCGCCGAGCTGAACACCGAGGTCGAGGGCGAGGTCAGCTTCGCTGCCGATGCACGCACCGAGGCGGTCGCAGGCCGCTCGCTGCCTGTCAGCCTCAAGGTGTTGTCCATCCAGAGCTACACCGTGCCCAGCCTCGACGACGAGCTGGCCGAGAAGCTCGGCTACGAAGGCGGTGCCGACGGCATGCGCACGGCCATCGAGGGGCAGCTTCGTGAGCAGCGCGACGTGCTCGCTCGCAACCAGGCCCGCGCCAACCTCCTCGAGGAGCTCATCAAGGTCAACAAGTTCGACGTGCCCACCGGCATGATCGAGCAGAGCCTGCAGATGCTCGTCGAAGAGCTGAAGATGCAGCAGGCCTACCGCACCGGCCGCGACCCGCGCACGATCCACTTCGGCGACGCGCAGATGGCCGATCTGCGGATCCGGGCCGAGTTCGCCGCGAAGTCCGCGCTCATCCTCGAGTTCGTCTCCGGCAAGGAAGGCGTCGAGGCCACCGAGGCCGACCTCGAGGCGAAGTACCAGGAGCTGGCCGATCAGCGAGGCCAGACGGTCGAGGCGGTCAAGGGCTGGTTCACGAAAGACAACGCCATCGACGAGCTCAAGGATCGCATCCTCGAGGAGAAGACCCTCGACTGGCTGCTCGAGCGTGCCAACCTGGTCGAGCCCGATCCGGCCAAGGCCGACGAGGGCGACGCGGGCCTGAAGGCTGTCGCCGCCGACATCGTCAAGGATCAGGTCGAGAAGAAGTCGAAGGCCAAGTCGAAGCCGAAGGCCGAGTCGAAGTCGAAGCCGAAGGCCGAGTCCAAGAAGGCCGAGGCCCCCGCGGCGAGCGGCGGCGCCGACCTGTCCATCCTCGCCGGCTCCATCGGCGCGCTGAAGACCGCCCTCGAGAGCGGCGACCACGACGCGCACATCGCCGAGCTCCTGGCCGCCGAAGAGTCCGGCAAGGCCCGCAAGGGCGCCCTGGCCGCCATCAAGGCCCGTCAGAGCTGATTTTTCGCGCCGACTCCATGTCGGTGTGTAGCCAGGCCTCGCGCGACTTCGCGCGGGGCCTTCTTGCTCAGCCTACAGGTGCCCACGGCCTGGCCGATGGGAGGCCTGCCCGCCCGGACAGGGAGCCCTCGCCCCGTCCGATCCGTGTGGTTACAGCCGACTCACAGCCCCGCTGGGTGCCAATTCCCTCTGCCGCGGCGAGCCCGCTAGGAGCCCCATGAGCGACCCGATGAACTACTTCGTGCCCATGGTCACGGAGATGACCCACCGCGGAGAGACCCGCCACGACATCTGGTCTCGCCTGCTGGTCGACCGCATCGTCTTCCTGCAGGGTCAGGTCAACGACCAGATGGCCAACCTGATCATCGCGCAGCTGCTCTACCTCGACAGCCAAGACCCCGACAAAGACATCTACCTGTACGTGAACAGCCCAGGCGGCGTCATCACGGCGGGCATGGCCATCTACGACACCATGCAGTACGTGTCGGCCGACGTGGCCACCATCTGTGTGGGGCAGGCCGCCTCCATGGGCGCGGTCCTCCTCGCAGGTGGCGCAGCCGGCAAGCGTCGCTCGCTGCCCAACGCAAGGGTGCTCATCCACCAGCCGCTGGGCGGATTCACCGGGCAGGCCACCGACATCGAGATCCAGGCGAAGGAGATCCTTCGCTGGCGCACGCGTCTCAACGAGACCCTCGCCCTGCACACCGGTCAGCCGATCGAGAAGATCGCAGCCGACGTGGAGCGCGACAACATCATGACGGCCGTCGAGGCCGCCGAGTACGGGCTCATCGACGAGGTCATCCTGCCTTCGTCCAACGACGATTCCGAAGACTGAGGCCCCTCGCCTGAACGACGCAGTCGTTCTCCTGGAGTTCCTGTGCGTCGCAAGGCCACCAACGCCAAAGACCTCTGCTGTTCGTTCTGTGGCAAGTCGCAGAAGGAGGTCCGCAAGCTCATCGCCGGCCCCTCCGTCTACATCTGCGACGAGTGCGTGGAGCTGTGCAACGACATCATCACCGAGGAGTACGAGCGCGAAGACTTCTACGCCACGCGTGGTCTGGTGCCCAAGCCCAAGGAGATCTACGCCTACCTCGACGAATACGTCGTCGGTCAGGCGCGGGCCAAGAAGGTGATGTCGGTCGCGGTGCACAACCACTACAAGCGCATCGACTCCCGCTCCAGCCACGACGACGTGGAGCTGCAGAAGTCGAACGTGCTCCTCGTCGGCCCCACCGGCTCGGGCAAGACGCTGCTCGCGCAGACACTGGCCAAGTTCCTCAACGTGCCCTTCACCATCGCGGATGCCACCAGCCTCACCGAGGCCGGCTACGTCGGTGAGGATGTCGAGAACATCATCCTCAGCCTGTTCCAGGCCGCGGAATACAACGTCGAGCGCACCTGCAAGGGCATCATCTACATCGACGAGATCGACAAGATCAGCCGCAAGTCGGAGAACCCCTCGATCACCCGCGACGTGTCGGGCGAGGGCGTGCAGCAGGCCCTGCTGAAGATCATCGAGGGCACCGTCGCCAACGTGCCGCCCAAGGGCGGGCGGAAGCATCCCCAGCAAGACTTCCTGCAGATCGACACCACCAACGTGCTGTTCATCTGCGGTGGCGCCTTTGTTGGGCTCGAGAAGGTCGTCGAGGCTCGGCTCGGCCAGCAGGCCATGGGCTTCGGCACCAAGCTCAAGGGCAAGAAGAAGTACACGATGAACGAGCTCCTCGCGCAGGTCGAGGCCGAAGACCTCATGCGCTTCGGGCTCATCCCCGAGTTCATCGGCCGCGTGCCGGTCGTGGCCACCCTCGACGAGCTCGACGAAGAAACGCTGATGCACATCCTCGTCCGGCCTCGCAACGCCCTCACCAAGCAGTACAAGAAGCTGTTCGAGATGGATGGCGTGCAGCTGAAGTTCACCGATGGCTCGCTACACGAGATCGCCAAGAAGGCCCTCGAGCGCAAGGCGGGCGCCCGTGGTCTGCGCGGCATCCTCGAGGAGATCATGCTCGACGTGATGTACGACCTTCCCAGCAAGTCCAACGTCAAGGAGGTCATCATCTCCGAAGACGTGGTGCTGCAGGAGCGCGAGCCCATCCTGGTCTACGAGAACGAGGCCGAGTGGGCATGACCCACCGCCCAGAGGCCCACGATGTCTACTGAGTCGACGCAGCGCTTCCCGATGGTGCCTCTCCGAGAGGTGGTGGTCTACCCAGGCACTCCCGTGTCGCTCATCATCGGCCGGCCGCGATCCCTGGCGGCGATCGAGCGGGCCTGCGAGAACGCGCCCCGCGAGGTCTTCCTGGCGGCGCAGCGGGCCAGCGACAACGTCAACCCGTCCATCGACGACGTGTACACCTTCGGCACGATCGCGACGATCGAGCAGGTCCTCAAGCTGCCCGACGGCAACACCAAGTTGCTCGTCGAGGGGCAGCGCCGCGCTCGCATCGTGCGCCACATCGACGCCCCCGACATGTTCCTGGTCGAGGTGGAGGTCTTCGAGCCCCAGGCCGACAGCGATGATGTCGAGCTGGCGGCGCTGTGCCGCACGGTGAAGTCCACTTTCGAGCGCTACGTCAAGCTCAACCGAGCCGTCCCGCCCGAGATGCTGCTGTCGGTCAACGCCATCGAGGCGCCCTCTCGGCTGGCCGACACCCTGATCGCGCCGCTGCAGTTCAAGCTCGCCGAGCGCCAGGAGCTGCTCGAGACGACCGACCCGCAGGCGCGGCTGGAGCGAGTCTACAAGGCGCTGCTCACCGAGATCGAGTTCCTCCAGGTCGAGAAGAAGCTCAAGACCCGGGTGAAGCGCGAGCGCGAGAACAACCAGCGAGAGTACTGGTTGAACGAGCAGATGAAGGCGATCCAGAAGGAGCTCGGCGACAAGGAAGGCCGCTCGGATCTCGAGGAGCTCGCCCAGCAGCTTGCCGCGAAGAACCTGCCCGAGGCCGTGCAGGCCCGTGCGGAGAAGGAGCTGCGCAAGCTGTCGCAGATGAACACGATGTCGGCCGAGGCGACGGTCGTGCGCAACTACCTCGACTGGATCGTGGCCCTGCCGTGGTCCGAGGTGTCCGACAACGACACCCCCCTCGCCAAGGCAGCCGAGGTGCTCGACGACGACCACTTCGGTCTGCGCAAGGTGAAAGACCGCATCCTCGAATACCTGGCCGTGTCCACACTGGTCGACCAGATGCGGGGTCCCATCCTGTGTCTCGTGGGGCCTCCTGGGGTCGGAAAGACCTCACTGGCACGGTCCATCGCCCGGGCCACCGAGCGCCCCTTCGTGAAGATCGCCCTCGGGGGCGTGCGCGACGAAGCCGAGATCCGGGGTCACCGCCGCACCTACATCGGCGCCATGCCCGGCAAGCTGCTGCACGGCATGAAGCGCGCGGAAGCCATCGACCCCGTCCTCCTCCTCGACGAGGTCGACAAGATGAGCGCCGACTTCCGCGGCGACCCTTCGGCGGCCCTCCTCGAGGTCCTCGATCCCGAGCAGAACAGCCAGTTCCAGGATCACTACCTCGACATCGACTACGACCTGTCGAAGGTCACGTTCATCTGCACGGCCAACAGCTTGCAGGGCATCCCCCTCCCGCTGCAAGACCGCCTCGAGATCATCCAGCTGTCTGGCTACACGGAGGCCGAGAAGGTGGCCATCGCCAGGCGCTACCTGCTGCCGCGGCAGCTCAAGGCCAACGGCATCACCGAGGCCAACCTCACCCTGTCGGGCAAGGCCCTGCAGGAGACGATCCGGCACTACACCAAGGAGTCGGGGGTTCGCGATCTGGAGCGGCAGCTCGCCCGCATCTGCCGCAAGGTGGCGAGGCTGGTGGTCGACCGGGGCAGCGATGCCCACGTCAAGGTCGTCACCGCCAACCTCGACAAGGTGTTGGGCTCGCGGCGGTTCTTGATCGGCCGCCGAGAGAACGAAGACCAGGTCGGCATGGTGAAGGGCCTCGCCGTCAGCCCGTGGGGCGGCGAGCTGCTGAACATCGAGGTCGCCACCGTGCCGGGCAAGGGCAAGCTGCTCCTCACCGGGCGCCTCGGCGACTGGCTCAAGGAGTCTGGCAACGCGGCCCTCACCTACGTGCGGTCGCGGCAGGAGGCGCTGCGGCTGGAGCCCGACTTCTCCGAGACGAACGACCTGCACATCCACTACCCGGGCAACGCCCTGAAGACCGACGGCCCCAGCGCGGGCATCGCCATGGCGACGGCCCTGGTCTCCGCCCTCACCGGGATCCCCGTGCGGGCCGACACCGCCATGACGGGCGAGATCACCCTCCGTGGCCGCGTGCTGCCCATTGGCGGGCTCAAAGACAAGGTCCTCGCCGCCCACCGAGGGGGCATCACCCGCGTCCTCGCGCCCGAGCACAACCGCAAGGATCTCGAGGAGATCCCCGCCAACGTGCTGCAAGACATCGAGGTCGTCCTCGTGTCCCACATGGACCGCGTCCTCAAAGAAGCCCTCACCGGAGAGCGCGCGGAAGAGATCTTCGGATCGCGCCCCGCAGAGTCGGCGTCGGCCGCGGATTCTGCACCAAACGAAGGCGGAGCGCCTCAGCAGGGTTGACGCCTCTGCGTGAGCCGCATAGATAGTTGGTGCTCGGCGGGGGTGACCCTCCGGGCGGATAGCTCAATGGGAGAGCTTCGGCTTTACACGCCGACGGTTGCAGGTTCGAGTCCTGTTCCGCCCACTCTCCCCCAGTTCTATGTCAGCGCGGGGTGGTAGTTAAGTTGGTTATAACGCCGGCCTGTCACGCCGGAGGCCGCGGGTTCGAGTCCCGTCCATCCCGCCACTTTTGAAGCGCCCGCATGGCTTTCCATGCGGGCGTTTCTCGTTTCAGGGCCCGACATCTCCCTTCGGTGGACCCTGCGCCACGCGCGGCGACGCGCACGCAGCGTCCCATCGCATTAGGAGGCGCGCATGCGTAGTCTCCTGCTGTTGTCGATGATGCTGCTGCCCACGGCCCTGGCCGGGCAGCCCACCAAGCGCCTGTCGGATGACGAGCGCGGCAAGCAGCTGTGGGAGCGCCACTGCCAGGCTTGCCACGGTCCGGGCAACCGAGGCGACGGCCCAGCCACCGAGGCGCTGGTGGCGCCCGTGCCCGACCTGCGAGGCAAGGTGAAGGCCGATGACGCCTCCATCAAGCTGGTGCTGCGAGGCCGCGGCAGCATGCCCGCCTACGAGGCTACCTTCGCCGAGCCCAGGGGGGATGCGCGGCGCGTGCTCGCCTACATGGCCAAGGTGCACAGCCAGGGCAGCACCCAGAAGCCCGTGGCGCCGGCAAAGGCCAAGGCCAAGGCCGCACCCCCACCCCGCGATGCACAGGGCGACGCACAGGGCGATGGCCAGTGACCGCTGATACACTGTGGCCGAGGTGAACATGATCGCGCTGCTCCTCGCTCTCACCATGGCCCACGCCGAGCCCTCAGCCACCGAAGGCCGCTCGACCTACGTGGCCAAGTGCCAGGCCTGCCATGGCCCCGAGGGCAAGGGGGATGGCCCCGCAGCACGCGCCCTTCCCAAGCCTCCCCGCGACTTCTCCTCGGCGGCCTTCTGGAAGGGCCTCACCGACGCCAAGCTCAAGGCGACGATCTCGCAGGGCAAGCCCGGCACCGCCATGCGTGGCTTCGCCATGAACGAGTCCCAGCTCGACGCCCTCGTTGCCTACCTGCGCACCCTGCAGCCTTCCGACTGACGCCGCCCGGCGCCCCTCCTCTCCTCCCCACCCCCGATCCATCCCATGGCCGACTCAGGCAGCGCCGCTGCCGCGATCTTCCTCGGAGCCCTCCAGGGCCTCACCGAGTTCCTTCCCGTGTCTTCATCGGGTCACCTGGTGCTGTTCCAGCAGTTCCTCGAGATCGGCGCCGACCACGTGCTGTTCGATCTCGTGCTCCACGTCGGCACCCTCGTGCCCGTGCTGTGGTTCTACCGGGCCGACGTAGCGCAGCTGATCCTCGATCCGATCCGGGGTGAGGGCCCGTTCCTCGACCGACCGGGGGTGCACATGCTCGGGCTGCTCGTCGCAGCCAGCGTGCCCACCGCCATCATCGGCCTCGCCTTCGAAGACCTGTTCGAGCAGCTCTTCGCTACCCCCGCGGCCCTCACGGTCACCTTCGCGATCACCGGCTGCCTGCTGTGGGCCTCCGGCCGCTTCGACCGGAGCGAGCGCCAGCGCCCGCTCACCATCGGGCTCGCCCTGATCCTCGGGCTGGCACAGGGCTTCGCCATCACCCCGGGGATCTCCCGCTCCGGCACCACCATCGCGGTCGCCCTGATGCTGGGCCTGCCTCGCGAGGTGGCAGCACGGTTCAGCTTCCTGATGAGCGTGCCGGCCATCCTGGGCGCGGTGCTCCTCAAGCTCAAGGATGCCGACACGGCCGGGCTCGACCCCGTTCAGCTCGGGCTGGGTGGCATCACCGCCCTCGTCACCGGCTACCTCGCCCTGGTGCTGCTCGTGAAGCTGGTGCTCGCCGGGCGATTCTCCACCTTCTGCTGGTATGCCTGGGGCGCCGCCATCGTCGCGGGTGCGATCGCCATCGCCTAGCCCTGGCCCGTCGCCCGCCCACAGGCTAGGTGGACTGCGGTGTAGGGGTATAGCTCAGCTGGTAGAGCAGCTGATTCCAAATCAGCAGGTCCCGGGTTCAAGTCCTGGTGCCCCTGTCACTTCCCAACCAGGCGGTCGCCCGTCCTCTCCCCCCCCCCGCGCGGTGGGCGGCACGCTGCGACCCATCGACCCGTCCTCGCATTCATGGGCTGGCCTTGGTGAGTCCAGCGGGCTCCCCGCTCTTCTCATGAACTTCCAATGTTCACGTGGGCGTGAGGCCAATGATCGGAGCCTACCTGTGTGGCGTGGGCTTGCTCACCAGCCCATACCCAGGGAGGCCCCATGCCAAGATGGACCCGAGTCCTGGTGGGAATCGCCACCGTCACCGCGGCACTCTTCGTCGCCATACAGTTCGTTCCCTACGGCAGGGAGCACACCAACCCACCGGTTCGCCAGGAGCCAGCCTGGGACTCGCCCCAGACCCGTGCGCTCGTCGAGCGGGCGTGCTTCGACTGCCACAGCAATCAAACCGAGTGGCCGTGGTACGCCAACGTGGCCCCCGTTTCGTGGCTGGTTCAGCACGACGTGGAGGAGGGGCGCGGAGCCCTCAACTTCTCCGAGTTCGACCGGCCCCAAGAGGAAGCCCACGAGGCCGCCGAGGAGGTGGAGGAGGGCAACATGCCCATGCCGATCTTCCTCATCACCCATCCCGAGGCGCGTCTCTCTGACGCCGAACGTGCCCAGCTCGTGGGAGGACTCCGTGCGACACTGGGCCGGGAGCCCGGCCACCGAGGTGACTGATGCGCGTGCTGGTCGTGGAGGACGAGCGCAAGATCGCGGGATTTCTGGAGCGCGGGCTGTCTGAGGAGGGGCACGTCGTAGACGTGGCCTCGGACCTCGGACAGGCGCGCCGGGCCCTCGCCGAAGCAGACTACGACCTGCTGGTCGTCGATCGTATGCTGCCCGACGGTGACGGGCTGTCGATCATCCGGGAGACGAGGCGCTCCGGGAGCTCCGTTCCCTCCATCTGCCTCACGGCCAGAGATCGCGTGGAAGAGCGGGTGGAAGGCCTCTACGGAGGCGCAGACGACTACATCGTCAAGCCGTTCGCCTTCGATGAGCTCCTGGCCCGTATCGCCGCGGTCCAGCGCCGTTCCGGTGCGGCAGACGTGATCGAAGTCGGCGACCTCCGCATCGACGTCCCCGCGCGCCGGGTGGTGCGTGGCGACACCGAGATCCGGTTGACAGCCCAGGAGTTCGCCTTGCTTCGCTACCTGGCAGAGAGGTCGGGCAGGGTCTTGAGCCGCACTCGCCTGTTGTCCGGCGTCTGGGACACAATGCACGACCCTGGCACCAACATCGTCGACGTGTACATCAGCTACCTCCGAGCCAAGATCGACAAGGGCTTCGACCGTCCCCTGCTGCACACGGTCCGGGGCGTCGGCTACGTGCTCGAAGACCGGCCCCGATGAGCGCCTCGGTCGTCCGGCAGGTGGCCACCCGAGGGGTGGTGGTGCTCGTGCTGAGTCTTGCCCTGGCTGGGCTCGGCACGGGAGCGGCACTGCACATCCAGCGGGTGCGGGCTCTCGATCAGGCATTGCTGGCGGCAGCCCACGGACACGCTCATCCCGAGGTCGACAGCGACTGGGAAGTGGAGCACAGCGAGGCACCCTTCGACACCTGGGTCGTCCACCGCGACGACCCCCGCGTCCCCACGACCGCCGTACGCGACGTCATCGACCGCGAGGTCGCTGTCTTCATCGACCACCGTGACGAGCGCATGGTCCTCCTACCGGTGGAAGACGAAGACGAGCACCGCCACATGGTGGTCGCAGCGGCCGCGTCACGCCTGGCCCTCGTTGAGACGGTCGGGCCCTTCGCGATGGCCTACCTGTTGTTCTCGACCCTGGTGGCCGGCGTCGCGTCGGTCGTGCTCGTGGGGACCGTGCGCGCTGCGTTCGTCCCTGTTCGGCGTGCGCGCGACGAGGCGGAGCACGTGCTCGGCTTCGGGCAGGGCATGCGACTGACCGAGGACGCCCCGGCTGAGATCCGGGCTCTCTTGGTGGCCATCAATGGCCTGCTGGCGCGACTGGATGTCGCATGGGCAGCCCAAGGCCGGTTCACGGCGGAGGCCGCGCACGAGCTGCGCACTCCGGTCACCGCAATGCTCGGCGAGCTCGAGGTGGCCCTGAGAAGGGACCACACGGAAAGCGAGTACCGCGCGGTGCTGCAGTCCGCCCACGCAGAGGTGGTGCGTCTCGCACGCATCGTCGAGGGGCTCACCGCCCTCGCACGACTCGACGCAGGAGAGGCGGAGCGAGGGCGAGAGCTGGTTCGGGCACGCGAGCTGGCCCTGTCGGCGCTCGACCGGGAGAGGTCCGGTCTGGAAGCCGCGGATTGCTCGGTGTCTCTGGAGATCGAGGAGGACTCGGAGCTGGAGGCCAATGCCCCGCTGGTGGAGCTTGCGCTCGGGAACCTGCTGCGCAACGCGGCGCGGCACGCGCCTGGAGGGCCGGTGGTGCTGCGCGTCCGCCATGTCGGTGGTCAGGCGGTGTTCGAGGTCGATGACTCCGGACCGGGGGTGGCCGACCCCGAGGCCATGTTCGACCGCTTTGCCCGCGACGGCCGTGCGCGCATGCGGGACCACACCGGACTCGGGCTGGGGCTGCCGATCGCGAGGGAGGTGGCCCGCAGGCACAACGGCGACTGCACCCTGCACAGCGCCCCCTCGGGCGGGACGCGAGCCCGCCTGACGGTCGAGGTGTGACAGCACGGAGCCTTGCCGTTGACCGACATCTCGCCGCGCCATGCGGCACGGCAGCACCCACCCCATTCCTCGATGTGTCTCGACACACCTTCGTCATGGCGTGGTCACTGCCGCACCACCTGGCTTGCGATCTGTCGATCAACGTCTGCGGTCCGCGCTGTGAGTCAGCTCGTGCGGCGCGCCTCGAGTCGTCGGCGCGAGGCCAGAGCCAGGCGGTGGAGCACAGCGGACAGCAGGACCGTCCCTGTTCCGGCGTACACCATCTGGACCGTGGGCGTGTCGGTGCCCGCCACCACGCCGTGGACGAGCGCCAGGAGGAACGTGCCGAACGAGGCGGCATGGACAGCACGCCAGACCCATCCAGGCAACCGTGCCCGTACCACCGTGGCCACGACGACGGCGAGGAGGCCCCAGCCGGCGAAGGTTCCGAGCGCCACCGCCCCGGTGAGACGAGCCGATGCGAACGGAAGGACCGACGCCACCACAGCCACCCCGGCGTGGGGATCGGCGACGATGCCCAGCACGTGACATCCGGTCGCGACCACCGCGACGACCGACCACGCCTTGTGAAGCTCGAAGACGGCGCCGTTGTCCAGCCAGCCGCCTCCACCGCGGCTGGCCACGAGCACCCCAAACATCATCGTCAGCCAGAGGGCCACATAGGCCAGCAGGCCCGAGGTGCGCGCGAACCACCACATGACGGGGACCGTGGGTGTCAGCCCCTCCACGAAGGGCGGAATCGCCCCCATACACAGGGCCCCCGCGCCCATCGCTGCCAGCACGCGAGCCCACCGCGGCAGTACATCCGTCATCGGATCTCCCTCCACGTTGGGGTCGTCCACTCGTCTCCCCGGTCATCCTTCAGCCACGCTGAGGCACGCAGGTCGCCCAGGGTGGCCAGCGTCTGGTCCGGGGCCACGACCAACGCCGTGGCGAGGGCATCGGCCGTCGCGGCATCCGGCGCGTACACCGCGGCCTCGACAATGGGCGAGGTACTCGATCTGCCCGTGGCGGGGTCCAGCAGGTGATGCACGATGGGCTCGCCGCTACGCCAGCGCCTCCGGAGGGTCGACGAGGTGGCCAGGCCTCCGTCGAGCGCGATGGCCCGACCGCTTCCGACGCCCACCCGCCACGACCCGGTGCCTCGCAGGTCTCCCCCTCCGTCGACAAGGACCCGTGTGGCCCCTCGGGACATCAGCTCATCATGCACGAGATCTGCCGTCCATCCCTTGGCCACCCCGCCGAGGTCGACCTCGCCGGGCCCTCGCAGCACGATCTGGTCGCCTTGGACTCTGATCTCGAGCCAGCAGGGTGCGGGAAGCGCCTCCCGAGTCCCCACCTCGCCCATCTCGTCGAAGTCTCGATCGTAGCCGAGGTGGACCACCTGAACCCCGAGCGTCGGATCGAACGCTCCCGCGGTGGCCTCGCGCATCGCCACCGCTGCGGCCACCACCTGTGCGACCAGCGGGTCGGCGACGTGGCGATCTCGATTGAGTCTCGACAATGCCGAGTCCGCGCGAAAGCGCGACAAGCGCGCCTCGACGTCGTGGACGAGCCGCACCATCGGCGCAATCCAGTCCGGACGGTCGCAGCCGATCCACCACTCGGTCCCCATCGCGCGAAAGCGCTGACCGCGTCTGACGTGCCCGGTCATGAGGCCCTCGATCGGCGCACCACGACCACACGGCGACGCACCGGAGCCGCCCGCACCACACCAGCGACGGGGGGGGACACCTCTCGAAGCTCGACGAACATCTCGGGCGGGTCGACGGCGGCCGCTCGATGCAGCTCGGTGTGTGCCACCGCGCCCATACAAGCCAGTACGACGACGATGGACACCACCCAGGCGCTCGACCGGGCCGTGCGGGCGGTATCAGTCATCGTCGTGGTCGCGATCACCACCGTCACGATGGTCATCGTCCTCATGATCGTCGTCGTGGTGGCGTTCATCGTCATCATCGTGACGACGCGTTGTGGCCGACGGCCCCAACAGGGGCGCGCCAGTCTCGTCGACATAGACCACCTCCTCGCGGACGGGCGGGGCCGCCAGCAGCGGGTCCACCTGGCTGGCCGCTGGCCGCAGGGCGGCGACCGGTTCGGCGGCGGGCAGCGGCAGCGCCGGTTCGAGCGGGTCGGACCAGCCGACAGCGGACCCCACCACCGCGACCACGGCGATTGCCGTGGCGAGGCTGGCGATGGCATAGGCGAGGGCGATCTGACGTTTCATGGGAGCCTCCTTGGCTGTGATCCCAACGTCGCCCGTCCGCGTTGGGCAACCATGAGCCCCGCATTGGAGTCCTCCAATGCTCGATGCCGGTACCGCCAGCCCAGGCTTCGGGCCTGCGGGGTCGACGGGGCCCAGTCTCCGGGTGACGAGGGCCCATGCGCTCGTCCCTTCCCACCCTCGCTGCCATCGTGGCGGTGGCTGCCCTGATGTTGACCATCGTGGTGGGCTCCCAGGTGGTCGACGACGCCTCGATCCGGCACCTGAACGGCACCTGGAGCGGCGAGTTCCTCGACGAGCAGGGGCTGTGGCAGCCCACCACGCTCGAGCTCCCGGGCACCTTCCATGCTCAGGGCCTCGACGGCAACGGCAGGGTGCGGGTCCGCTCCCGAGTGACCCTCGACCGCCCGGGCCCATGGGCGCTACACCTCGCGGAGCTACGGCACGGGGTCGTCGTGCGGTGGGACGGGCAGCCCATCGAAGAGCTGGGAAGCCTGTCGCCCGATGCCAGCGACGCCGAGCGCCACGAGGGGTCCGCCCTCATCTTGCTGCCTCCCAGCGAGCTCGGCCAAGAGCACGAGCTCGAGCTCGACGTGCGCGGCCACCTCCATCGCGGAGGCGTCACGGGTCAGGTGCGCCTGGCACCCGTCGGCAGCCTCACCAAGGCCCTGCTTAGGGAGTATGGCTCGGGCCTCGGCTTCGCGATCACCTTCGGGCTGGTGGGCTGCGTGCACCTGCTGTCGGCGTCGCTGCGCTCCGCCCGCGGCAACGAGCTGCTCTTCGGAGGCTTCACCCTGAGCCTGGCCGCCTACGCCTTCCAGCACGCCGCGGCAGGGGTCTTGTGGTCGGACCACCCCTACCTGCACCACGCCCTGCGCCGGGTCTTCGTGGGCGGCATGCTGTGGTTCGCGGTCGCCTTCACCGTGCGCTTCGTCTACGGAAGCAACGGCCGGTGGACCTGGGGATGGGCTGGCTTTCACCTCGTGGTGATCCTCACCGCGCTGCTCGGGCCGAGGGGGTCGGCCATAGCGGAGTTCCTGCAAGACATCACCGTCACCACCGTCGTGGCGCCGTGGGTCTTGGGCGCCCTGCTGCACGCGGATCGCAACGGGGTCCCAGGAAGCCGCTGGCTGTTCGCTGCCCTGGTCATCGCGGCGGTCGGCGCCTTTCACGAGAACCTCGTGAGCCACGGGCTGGTCGCCGGCCCGCGCCTGCTCTACCCGGCGCTGTGCCTGTTCCTGGTGCTGGGCTCCCTCGCCGTCGCCCGGCAAGATCACGCCCTGTCCGACCGGCACCGTCGCCTCGTCACCCACAGCGAAGACGCCATCCTCGAGGTGTCGGCCGACGGTGACGTGCGCCAGCTCAATCCCTCGGCGCAGGCCTTCCTACCCGGGCTCGAGGCAGGCGGTCGCTTCCTCGACATGGTGCCCGACGATGCCCGTCCGCTGGTGGCCGCCCACCTGTCGCGAGCTGGCGTCGCCCCCACGCGCTGCGAGTTCGCGCTCCTCGATGGCAGGGTCGTGGAGTCCGTCGCCACTCCCGTCGACGCCACGGCCCGGCTACTGGTGCTCCGCGACGTGTCGCGACGCCGCCGCGCCGAAGACGACCTGCTCACCGCCGCGCGGGTCGAGACCGCGGGCTTGCTGGTCGGCGGCATCGCCCACGACTTCAACAACCTGCTCTCGGCCCTGCTGGGGCACGTCGGCTTGCTACGCCTCGAGCTCGGCGAGGCCGCACCCGATGGGCGCCTGGGGCGCATGGAGGGTGTGATCGAGCGGGCCTCGGGCATCACTCGTCGCCTGCTCGCCGTGGGGGGGAGGTCCCACACTACTCGAGCCCTCGTGTCGGTTCATGATCTGCTGCAAGAGGTCGTGGAGATGGCCGAGCCGGTGCTGCCGGCGACCATCGAGCTGTATGCGTCGTCCGAGCAGGGGCTGCCGCACGTCCTCGCATCGGCGGAAGACCTCCGTCACGTGCTGCTCAACCTCGTCCTCAATGCCCGCGACGCCATCGAGGGGCGTGGGCGCATCGAGCTGCGGGCGCGGGCCGACGGCGACGCCGTATGTATCGAGGTCCTCGACAACGGCCCCGGTGTGCCGCCGGAGCTACTCGAGCGTATCTGGGACCCCTTCTTCACCACGAAGGGCGCCGAGCGGGGGACCGGGCTCGGGCTGCCCATGGCGCGTCGTTTGATCCGCCAGGCGGGTGGGCAGATCACCTATGTCCCCGGTGACGGTGGCTGCTTTCGCATCCTGCTTCCGCAGGCGGACGCCCTGGGCGACCCGGTCATCACCCACCTCGACGGGGCTCGTGTCGCGGTGGTCGACGACGAGGAGGCGCTGCGCGCTGCGTTCGCTGAGGCGCTTCGACGGGCCGGCTACGAGGTGGTGGTCTACCCCGACGCGGCAAGCGCCCTCCCCGCGCTGGTGACCGAGCCCCCCGACGTGCTGGTCACCGACGTGGTGATGCCCGGTATGTCGGGCCTGGAGCTCGCCATGGCGCTGCGCGAGCTGCAGCCCGACCTTCCCGTCTTGGTCGTGTCCGGCTTCGTGCCCAGCAGCGAGCAGCTGCTCCGCGACGGGCTGTCCGAGCACCTCGACAAGCCGCTACGCCCCGAGCAGGTCGTCGATGCGGTGGGCCGATTGATGGGGCGCTCCCTCGAGGGGTTACCCGCACGAATCATCGAGTAGCACCACCTCGGCCACCCGAATCCGAGTGCGGCCCTGGCGCTTCTCGATGCACCACCGGTCGAGCCCGGCGGCGGCGACCTCCTTGCGCAGCCGGTGCACCAGAACGTGCAGGTTGTTGGTGCCGTGCTCGTGGTGCTGTCGCCCCCACACCGCGACAGCCAGGGCTTCGTCGTCGATCCATCCCCCGTCGACTGCCTCGCCGTCGTCGCGCCACTGTCGACCCAGGGCGTAGAGCATGGCGACCCGATGCGATGCGGTGACCTCACAGGTGGCACGGCCCAGCTCGGCGAGCGCGGCGCGGTCGGCCGACAGCGACACCGTCAGGCGGTAGGGAAAGGCTGCGACGGTGGCCCGCACCGTGTCGGGGGTCGGGCCGGTGACCTCCCGCAGCACGAAGGCCTCCTCCCCCACCTCGAAGGGCACCCCCAGGTGGACTCGGTGGGTCTCCATCCCGTCGACCGCCAGCCAGATCTCGGTGTCGTAGACCAGCAGCGTCACGTCGTCGATCCCCGGCACGGCGAAGGTCGCGTCGGACACCGACCACCCCACCGCCCCGTCGGCCCGCTCCAGGCGCAGGGGAGCTCGCGACGCGGTGTCGCTGTCGCTGGCCTGCAGCTCGGTCTTGGCACCGAGCCGGATCCGGTCGCCCACCCGCACCACCACGGCACCGCGCACCCTCTCCCCGTTGACGAAGGTGCCGTTGGAGGACCCCAGATCGCGCAACCACACGGCGCCCGCCTCGACGTAGAGCATCGCGTGGTGACCCGACACATCGGCATGGGGCAGCACCAGGTCGTTCGACGGAGCCCGCCCCAGGTGCAGCGGCTCCGCACCGATCCGCTGGGCGTGGACCACCTCGCCTCCATGGAGCACCCGTAGGTCCATCCTAGGCGCCCACCACCACGTCGGGCGACAGCTCACCGTCGTACTGGCCCGTGCACATCCAGCGCAGGATCTCCATCTCTGGCGCGATCCGCAGCCAGAACGCCTGGAAGCGCATCATCCGAGTCCAGGCGGACAGGGCGGGACCGAACACCTCGGGGGTCGGGTCGGCCCAGGAACAGACCACGGCCCCCATCAGCGTCAGCACCGCCAGGCCGTGGGCCGCCGGGGACACCGGGGCCTCCCGGAGCCACAGCTTGCGGCGCAGCACCTCCCGCGCGAAGGCATCTTGCTCCGGCGAGAGCTGCAGCGGAGGCGGTGCGGCGGGATCGAGCCCGTCGAGGAAGGCTGGCAGGTGAGCCAGGGGCTCCACCAGACCCGGCCCCAGCGCGGGCTTGCCCAGCAGCTGCCCCATGCGGATGGCACGCGCGCGCAGGGCGATGCGCGGGCCCACGGCCGACGGCAGGTCGGTGGCGTCGATGCGCCCCTCCCCCACCAGCACCGACCAGATGCCAGCCACGGTGGCCTGCTCCGCGGTCGCCAGGGCCAGCAGCTGCTGCTCCACCCGCGACTCAGCCGGCGACGTGGCCGACGGACGCACGACCATGCGCTCCGCGGGCTGCTGCTCCGGGCCGGTGCGCCAGGTCTTCCACAGGTTCAAGCACCCGGGATCGACGCCAAAGCGCAGGCCGTCGTCGGCTCGCACGATCTTGAGCGGCCACAGCTGACAGCGGAGCGGCTTGACCTCGCCGCCCAGCTCCTTGTGGATGCGACACAGCCGATCGTCGTCGTGGAATACACAGCGGTGGTCTTCGTAGCGCAGCTGCCCATCGACCACGGGATCGGGCACCCCCAGGCGGGCGCCCGCATCGCGGATCCGGTCGGCCTCGTCGTCGTCGACGAGGCCGATGGCGTGGCCAAAACAGCACGAGCCGCAGCCGAGGCACTGGTAGCGGTTGTCACCGAGGGTCTGCACAGGGTCGCTCATGCCCGCAGCCTACCCCATCCCACCACGGCGTCGTCCTCCCTGTACAATGAGCGCCATCGAGGAACGCATGAGCGCATCACGGAAGAAGGGCGCGGCCGCCTTTGGCGTCGGCATCGCAGCAGCAGGCACCACCGCCGCGGTCACCGTGGTTGCCGGGCTGGTGCTGATGGCGGGCGGATGGTGGTGGTTCGGGCAGGGGGCGGGAACCCAGGCCGAGCTGGAGCCCGACCTGGCCTTCGCCGACCCCGGCGAGCAGGTGCAGGCGGCACCGCCCACCGACACCGCCACCCCACGGGCCGACGCAGCAGAGGCTCCGCGACCGGCCCCCGGCACCCGCCAGGGGCGCCAGCGCTCGGCGCCTTCGCCCCAGCCCGCCCGCACCCGCCGTCGTCCCGAGCAGGCCGCCGCGCCGAGCCCCGCCCCGGCCGCCAGTCCCCGCGGGCCGGAGTCCGAGCCCGCACCCGTCGCCCAGGCCGAAGCCCGCCAGGGCGACCCGAGCGACCCGAGCGACCCGAGCGACGACGAGCCCGCCGTCGCCGAAGCCGACGTCGAGTCCGCCCCCCCGGGCTCCATGCGCCCCGACCGGGTCCGACCGGAAGACGAAGCCGCCCGCGGCACCCCCGACCCCGTCGACGAGGAGCTCGAGGCCCTCCTCGCCGAAGACACCCCGCCGATGGCGCCTCCCCCCGCGCCAGCCCCAGCGGCGCCACAGCCTCTGCAGACCAAGCCCGTCGACGAGGGCGACTGGTCGCTCCGCACGCTGGTCAACCAGGGCATCGCGCTGCTCACCGGCGATCCGGTCCCAGCGAACGAGCCCGGGGGCATGCCCGAGACCCGCACCCGCCCCAAGGTGCAGCAGCCGATGCAGCCCGAGCCTGCACCGTCCTGGGCCGGCGCCGACGGCACCCACGCCCCCGCTTCGGCCCCCGCAGCCCGCCCCGGCGCCCCCGCACCCGCGCCCGATGCTGCTGCGCCATCGTCCCGGCCCAGCCCCGAGCCCAGCTCCCAGGCCGCCCAGGCCGAGCCCCCCGCCGAGGGCCCTGACGAGACCGACGGCGTCGCCGCCGTCGAGCCAGCCCCCGCAGCGGGCACCGAGCCCGCGCCACCGCCCGAAGAGCCGAGTCCACCCGCTCAGCCGGCGCCTGATCCGCAGCCAGCCCGGGCACCGGCACCCCAGCCCGCCCCGGCCGCGCCCCCCCGCCCCATGGGAACCCTGGAGGCCCTCGTCGCCGGTGGGATGGGCATGATGACCGGCCAGGCCATCGAAGACAAAGCGCCCCAGCGCACCCGCACCCGCTCGAAGGTCGACGAGGCTACCGCCGACTACGTCGACCCGGTCGACGGCGGCGAGATGCTGGAGCTCGGCGTCGACGAGCTCGATCCCATCGACCTCGAGAAGACCGACCCCGCGTCGGCCTTCGCGACCACCGAGCCCGAGCCCGAAGGGTGGGACGAAGGCCCCTCGCCTCTCGACGATCTCGACGTCACGGTCCACATCAAGACCGACACCCCCGGGGTGCCGGTGAGTGTCGACGGCAAGTCGGTGGGCGTCACCCCGGCCGTGCTCGACCTGTCAGACGACGAGCACATCGTGAAGCTCGGGCCCGGCGGCATGGGCGGCACCTTCGCCATCAGCCCCTTGGGCGACCCCGACAGCTGGTGCTTCACCGAGAGCGCCGGCAAGTACAAGCAGGCGCTCTGCAAGTGATTTAGCGCCTCAGCGGCACGCCGAGCGGCCGGTGGAGCCCAGCTCTTCGAAGGCCCGCTGCAGCCGGGAGATCATGCCCTCCTCGCCCTTGCGCAGCCACTTGCGCGGGTCGTAGACCTTCTTGTAGGGCGCCCCGGTGTCGGGATCGATCTGGTGGCGGAAGGCCGTCGGCGTGTCGAGCACGTAGGAGCCCACCGACTGCGCGAAGGCGAACTGCGTGTCGGTGTCGATGTTCATCTTGAACACGCCGTAGCCCACCGCCTCGGCGATCTTCTCGGGCTCGGAGCCCGAGCCGCCGTGGAACACCAGGTGCAGCGGATTGGGCCCCGTGTGGTGGGTGGACTGCACCAGCGCCTGGCTGTTCTTGAGGATCTCCGGCCGAAGCTGCACGTTGCCCGGCTTGTAGACGCCGTGCACGTTGCCGAAGCTCGCCGCGATGGAGAAGTGCCCCAGGGGCGACAGGCGCTCGTAGGCCTGCAGCACGTCGGCGGGCTGCGTGTACAGGTGCGAGTTGTCGGCCCCCTCCTCCAGCTCGTGGCCGACGCCATCCTCCTCGCCACCGGTCACGCCCAGCTCGATCTCGAGGCTCATGTCGATCTTCGCCATGCGCTGCAGCGCCTTGGCCGACCACGCGATGTTGTCTTCGAGGGACTCCTCGGACAGGTCGAGCATGTGCGAGCTGAACAGCGGGCGACCGTGCCGCTCGTAGTGGGCCTCGCTGTGGCCGATCAGCGCCTCGACCCAGGGGATCAGCCCCTTGTTGGCGTGGTCGGTGTGCAGCGCCACACACACCCCGTAAGCCTCGGCCATCAGGTGCACGTGGTGAGCCGCGCTCACCGCGCCGAGCACCTTGGCCTGGAAGCTGTCGGGGTAGCCCTTGCCCGCGTAGAACTGGGCGCCACCATTGGACAGCTGGATGATCACGTCGGACCCCGCCTTCGCGGCCGCCTCGAGCACTGCGTTGACGCTGTTGGTGCCGACGACGTTGACCGCCGGAAGCGCGTAGCCGCCCGCCTTGGCGGCCTCGATCACGGCCTGGTAGGCCTTGCCCGTCACGACACCCGGTCGAATGCTCGCCATGCTCGTCCTCCTACGTGGGAGCCCGGTCTAACCCGGACTCCCGGCGCAGGGAGGGGCTCATCGAGACCAGGCGCCCACCGAGCAGTTGGCAGACGAGACGTCGGAGTGCTGGAGGGTGTTGCCGTAGGTCTCGAAGGCGCCCTCGACCATGCCCTCGGCATCGTCGCCGACGGCGAAGCAGTCCACCAACCCGGCCAGGTCGTAGGCACGAACCACGTAGCTCATCACCGAGCCCGGGGGGCTCTCGTCGTAGTGCACGCCCGGGTCGCAGCTGAACAGGGAGCTGACGCCGTCGTCGTAGGCCAGCCCTGGCTGCAGAGTGCTCGCAAACTCCGTGAAGTTGCCCGAGACCGCCACCGGAGGAATCGAGTGCGCCTCGTAGTAGTTGTTCGGTGCGTTCACCGTGTCTGCTACGTCGAGGATGGCCTCCGCGCCGTCGACGACGAAGGCGCCCACCCCCACATCGAGCAGGCCACCGTTGCAGTCGACCCGCATCGAGTCGAGCCCCGTGGGCTCCGTGGTGGGGTTGGTGGTGGGGGCGGGGGTAGTCGAGGTGTACGTGTAGTACGGATACGTCGGGTAGGTCGAGTAGCCGGATAGACAGGCCACCAGACCGACGGCCTCGTCTTCGCAGGTGCCGATCGACAGCTGGCCGTCCTCGCAGGTGGGATCGGCCGACAGGCAGCCTACGTAGTCGCGGTACTCACGGCCACAGCCCTCAGACAGGGCATCCTGCCGCATCGCCTCCATGCCTTCCACGCATTGGTCGACGTCGAGCTCGTAGGTGCCCTGCTCGCAGTCCGCCGCTGCCTCGCACAGCGCACGCAGATCGACCTCGGCGACATCGTCGTCGTCGTCATCGTCGTCATCACCCGATCCGCCGCCGCCGTCGCCGCCACACCCCGCCAAGAGCAGGACCATCCACCAGGCACGCATCGACCACCTCCGAGCCGCACGGTACCCGAAGACCACCGCGCTTCGCAGCTACAGCACCCACCACACGGCCGCCCACGCCGCCAACGCCGCGCACCCGACGGCCCCCGCCGACAGCACGAACAAGCCGGCTGTGAGCAGCAGCGGCCATCGAGGCGGACGGGCGAAGGCAGGCCCGAGCGGGGCCCGCTCCTGCGTGGCGTCCCATGCCTCCGTAGGAAGCCACTCGGGGCGCCGACGCGCCGGCACCGGGGAGCCGTACATCCAGTCGAGCACCTCTTCCTCGGCGGTCATCTCGTCGAGATCTTCGGCGGTGATGTCGTCGCGGTCGAGCCAGCGCTGCAGCATGGTTGCCCCGGGAAGCGGCCGACCTATCCGCTCCAATGCGGAAGATCCAGCTACGCCGTCTTCGCGGGCCGCTGTGGCCACTGCCCCACGCTCGTCAGCGAGTAGTGGGTACGCCACGCCGCGATCATGTCGTCGAAGGGGATGCCAGCATGCGACCCGTGGTCATCGACGTACTCCATGAACCGCCCCGCCTGACGGTCGTAGGCCTGAAAGATGCTGTCGTGGATGCCGTCGAACTCGAGCGCTTCCACCCCCAGATGCTCGCACAGCTCGAGGTTGAAGGCAGGCGTCGCCGCCACCCAGCGCCCCTGCAGCCACAGCTCGGTGTAGCCGTGGAACACGAGCAGGTCGGTGCCCAGGCGCTCCTCCAGGGCCGCCGTGCCCACGTGGTTGCGCACGTTGGCGAAGTGCAGCCGACTCGGGATGCCCCGTGCCCGCGCCGCGCCGGCCAGCAGCAGGGCCTTGTCGATGCAGTGCCCGCCCTCCGTCGGGTCGCGGAGGAGGACCTCGCTCGCGCGGTAGCCGCTGCGGTCGAGGGACACCCGCCACGGGTTGTAGCGCAGCATGTCGCGCACCCGGTAGTACAGCCGCACCGCGACCTCGCGGTCGGTGCCCTCACCTCCCGCCTCGTGCCCGAAGGCGACGAGGTCAGGATGGTCGGAGTCGACGTAGCGATTCGGCGTGAGGAAGGGCTCGTGGTTCATCGGGTCATCGCCCACAGCTGAGGTCGAGAGAGCATGCCCACGTGCGCCGCGCGCACGGAGCCATCGGGGTTGACCACCACGGTGGTGGGGAAGGTGTGGACCCCGTAGGTCGCCAGCAACGCGTCGTCGGCCAGGGCCACCGGGTAGGCGATGCCGAGCTGGGCCATGGTCGCCCGCACCCGCCCGACCTGGTCGTCTTCGGCGAGCCCGAGCACCATCACGTCGGGGTTCGCCTCGGCGAACGAAGCGAAGAACGGTGCCTCCAGCTTGCACGGCCCGCACCACGTGGCCCAGAAATTCAGCACCACCACCTGGCCCCGCAGCGACGACAGCTGGAGCGCCTCGCCGGTGGTCGTCGTGACCGCGAAGTCGGGGGCCATGTCGGGCAGGTCGGGGGCTCGCCACCAGCCGACCACCTGGTTGAGCACCAACGCCAAGGCCGCCGTCGACAGCATCATCGTCAGGAACGAACGAACAGGGTGGGGCCGTGGCGTGTCGAGGTCGTCCATCGACGTCCACTGTATCAATGGGACCTCGTTTGCCGCGCTGCCCGACGGCATGGCCCGGCGGCAATCCTGCAGCCCGCACGGATGGCGCTTGCCGGGTGGGGGGTCCTTCCGCTACACCCAACCCCGGAGGTGCACATGTGGTGGCTGGCACTGGCAACCGCCCTGGCGGGCGACGCGGCCGATGAGGGCAACGCGGGGATGGTCGGCCACTTCGAGGCCGCGTCCTACACCTTCCTGTCGGTGGCGATCGACGACATGAAGGAGGCGCGCAACCACGCGAAGTCGCTGTGGGAGGGCGCCAACGTCCCGCAGGCGGTCAAGATCCAAGCCAACGAGCTGCGCAAGTGCAAGAAGCTCGACTGTGGCGGCCCCGAGGTCGCCACCCTGGCCCGCACCTGCGCCACCTGCCACGTGCAGGGAGGCGTCGGGCCCCAGCCCACCGGGATGGAGGCGCTGCCCCAGCTGCCCCCCACCGAGCAGCACGCAGTGGCGGCGATGTACATGTGGATCGGCCTGGTCACACCCCACGAGCGCGCCTATGCCCTGGGCCTGGAGGGGGCCGTGCCCCCCATCGACCTCGACTCCCGCCAGGAGCTGTTCGATGCCCTGCAGGTCTTCGAGTCGATGGTGGCGCGGGGTGAGGCGGCCGACACCTGGGATGCCCGGGCCGAGGTCTTCGGCGAGATGCTGCAGACGTGCGCCGGGTGCCACGAGCTGGCAGGCGTCGACAAGCGCATCAAGGGCGAGCAGAAGAAGCAGAAGTAGCGGGTGAGCTCGACGCCGCGAGACCCCAACGCCACCTTCGACGGCCTCGACGGCGACGACGCGAGCGCAGAAGGTGTGAGCTCCACCGAGCGCTTCCGCGTCGACGACGAAGTCGCCCGGGGCGGTCTGGGTCGGGTGCACCGCGGGCACGACCTGGCCCTCAACCGCGAGGTGGCCATCAAGACGTTGCTGCACGACCACAGCGACAGCCACGCGCGCTTCGAGCGGGAGACGCGACTCACGGCGAAGCTGCAGCACCCCAACATCGTGCCTGTCTACGACGGGGGCCACGACGCCGAGGGCATGCCGTTCCTGGTGATGCGCTTGGTGCACGGTCGCAGCCTCGACGAGGCCATTCAGGGGGCCGAGGGCTTCGAGCAGCGCCTCGACCTGCTGCCCCACGTCGTCAACGCCTGCCAGGCCGTCGCCTATGCGCACAGCCAGCGCATCACCCATCGCGACCTGAAGCCCGACAACCTGCTCGTCGGCGACTTCGGCGAGACCGTGGTGATCGACTGGGGGCTCGCCAAAGACGTCGACGCCATAGAAGACGCGCCCACCGATCTCGGTGATGGCTTCTCCATCCCGAGCGCCGACTCCCTCACCCGGGCGGGCTCCATCGTGGGCACTCCCGCCTACATGCCTCCGGAGCAGGCCGTGGGGGCGCCCGTCGACGAGCGCGCCGATGTGTATGCCCTCGGCGCCGTGCTCTACCACGTGCTGTCCGGCAAGCGGCCCTACCATGGCAGCGCGGATGTCGTCGCAGCGGTGGTCGCCGCGCCCCCGGTGCCCCTGCGGCAGCTCGAGCCGGCGGTGCCCCCCGACCTGGCGGCGGTGGTGGGCCGCGCGATGGCGAGGTCCCCCGACTGCCGCTACCCCGACGCCGCCAGCCTCGCGCGCGACCTCGAGCGCTTCCGGGCCGGTCGCCAGGTCCACGCTCACCACTACACCTATGGCGAGCGTGCGCAGCGGTTCGTCGCTCGACATCCTGCTCCGGTGGCCCTGTCGACGGCGCTGATCATCGGCGGCCTGCTCGCTACCGTGGTGGTCGACCGCGCCCGCGCCGAAGCGCAGGCCCAGCGCCAGGAGGCCGAGGCCGCACAGGTCGAGGTCGCCGCCCTCGAGCAGGCCGAGCGCGAGCAGCTCGACCGCCTCACCTTCGAGCAGGCGCGGCTGATGGTGGGGCAAGACCCGGCCCGCAGCCTCACCCTGCTGGCCTCCCTGTCTGACGAGTTCCCCTTCGATGGCGCCGTCCGTACCGTCGCCACCGCCGCGTGGGCCGCGCGCCCACCCACGCCGCTCGCCCCGCCGGCTGGGGAGACAACCCCCACCGCCCTGGCCTGGACAGCCCGGGGCCCCGCCGTGGTCTGGGGCGCCACCCTCGCTCTGTACGACCACGACCTGGGGCTGCGCACCACCATTCCCCTCGGGGCGTCCAGCCGGCACCTCGAGGTCATCGACGACGGCATGGTCAGCTGTTCCTCTGCCGGGCTGCTGTGGATCCCCGCGACCCATGACGACCCCGTGGTTCTGAGCGAGGAGCCTTGCCGGGTGTTGTCCGAGCCTACGGTGGGGGGCGTCACCGCCGGCCTCGAGGATGGCCACCTGATCTGGGTGCACGGCGGTGCCGCCTACCCCATCTCCACCCCCGTCCGATCCCCGATGGACCTCGCCGTGACCCTCGACGGCCGACGCACCCTCGCCCTGGGGCGAGATCGAGCCCTCGTCATCGCCGAGCACGACTCGGGGCAGACGACGAGCATCTCCTTGCCCCTTGATACCTACAGCATCTTCGGCTCACCGCACGAAGACGTGGCGTATGCGCTGGGCGGCACCACGCCCCTGATGAGGCTGGAGTGGGACGACGACGTCGTGACGATGAGCGCCATCCCCGTGGCTGCCGACTGGCTCGAGCACGCCGCGCTGCCCGACCAGGAGCACCTGTTGGTGGGAGGCTCCGAGGACTCGGTGTGGGTGCTCGACCCTGACAGCGGCACCCTGCTGAACCGCGTCGCGCTGCGGGGGGCGCCCCGCGCCTTCGAGGTGCGCAACACGCGGCACGTAGCGGTGGCGACCGACCGAGGTCAGCTGGCCGTCATCGATGTGCGACGCGGCGACCTGGTGGAGCTGGCATCGGCCGACCAACCCGTCCTACAGCTCGCGTGGTCCCCCGACGAGAGCTTCTTGCTGGCAGGCACCCGCGATGGGGTCCGTGTGCACTCGGTCCGCCGTCGCGAGGGGGGCTTTCTCGCCAAGGTCGAGGGGCGCCTGTGGAGCCTCCTCGAGAACCCCACCAGCCAAGACCTGGTCGTCATCGGTCAGTCAGGAGCGTGGTCGGTCAGCCCTGACCGCGAGGTGGAGCAGTGGACGAGCCGCGAGACCTTCGACGCGGTCTCGTGCGGTCGGCAGTGGTGGTTCGCCCACGACGACACCGTGGTCCGCTGGCCCGACCCCATCGAGCCCATCCCCTACAACGGCGTTCCCCTGCGGCTGCTGTGCCACCGCGACGAGCAGGTGGTCGTGGGCAGCAGCGCCGACGAGGTCGTGATCATCGATGTCGACGACCCCGCCCATCCCCACCGGCGACCGCTGGGGGTGAAGGGCGGTCCCACCGATGTCTGGCTGTCACCCACCGAAGACGAGCTGTGGTTCACCGGGGCCACCGTCGTCGCCCAGCCCCTCTCCTCGGGCCCCACGCACACCCTCATGCCCTTGTCGGCGGCCCAGTTCCTCGCCGACTGGAACGGCTCGCCGGTCGCGGTGACCTCCAACGGCACCGTGTGGTCCGACACCCACGCCACCCCTCTGGGGCAGCTCGCCAGCCTGCCCACGGTGCTGGAGGCCGACGCAGGAGTGCTGATCGCGGCCGACGAGACCGGCGGCGTCTATGTGTGGTCCTCTCCCGATACGCCCCCCCGGCGGCTCAAGGGGCATCGCCAGTACGTGCACGACGTCGCCTTGCATCCCTCCGGGCGATGGCTCGCCACCGGGGGCTGGGATCGAGAGGTTCGCCTGTGGGACCTCTCCACCGACCCGGTCGAGGGCCGCCTGCTCCCCGCCCACGGAGGGGCCGTCATCGCCCTGTCGTGGTCTGCCGACGGCGCCACGCTGTACTCGGGCGATGTGCTGGGCAGCGTGCGGCAATGGTCCGACCCCTTGTCTACCGACCCCGCTGCCCTCAGGCGCCAGGTCGACGTGCTCGCCGACGCCGTGGCCCACCATCGGCTGCTCCCCGACGCGAGCGAGCTGCAGCGGCTGGCCGACAGCCCTCCTTGAACCGTGACAGGCCGTGACGAAACCTCTGGCCGAGACGACCGTCGAGAAGGGCAGGAGGTCGCATGGCCCATGCCCCACGAACGCTTCGTCTCGCCGCCGGCCTCGGCCTCACCATCGCCGGGGTGGCCATGCTCGTCTTGCCGGGCCCTGGGCTGCTCACCCTCCTCGGTGCGGCGCACCTCGTAGCCGACGACGTGCCGGGCCTGCGCGGCCTGATGACGCGCTGGCTGCCCGCTCGCCTCGCCCCGACGTCAGCCGCCTGACGATGGCCACGTGATGCTCACCTCGGGCGCCAACGGCTCGGTCGCCTCCACGTAGGGCAACAGCTCCGCCCACATCGCCTCCGAGGTCGCCTCCCCGGGGGTGAACAGGTCGACCTCCTCCAGCGGGTCAGCCACCACGTCGAACAGCGCCCGCTCCCCCGTCGTCCACGAGAAGATCAGCTTGTGGGGACCTCGCCGAAGGGCGTTGCGCCCCTCCCCTCTCGCTACCGACACCGCGAAGCGGGCGCGGTCGGCGGGGGCGGCCCCCAGGGGCCAGCCCGACATCCTGTCGGGGGGCGTCAGGCCCAGAGCGGCCATCACCGTCGGCGCCAGGTCGATGTGGCTCACCGGCCCGTCCCACACCGCAGGCACGAGGGTGCGACTCCACAGCGCGAACAGCGCGTCGTTCTCCTCGGTGTGTAGGTCGTAGGCGTGCGTCAGGTAGCCGTGCTCGTAGAACTGCTCGCCGTGGTCGGTCCACAGCACCACGAGGGTGTCGTCGAGCAAGCCCATCGCCTCGAAGGCCGCCAGGCCTTCTGCCAGCTGGTCGTCGAGGTAGCGAACCTCGGCCTGGTAGTGCGCGTCGAGGTGGGCGCGCACCAGGGCCAGCTCATCGGCGTCGAGGCCGCTGATGGCGGCGCGGAGGTCGTTGACCTGGTCGTTGTCGGTCAGATCCCACGCGATGGGCTCGAGGAGGGCGGCCTCGGCCAGGTAGGCCTCGGGCGGGTCGTAGGGGGCGTGGGGCTCGGTCATGTGCAGATGCAGGAACCAGGGCACGCCGCCCCCGAGGCCGAGCACGTGGTCGAGCCCACCCGCCAGCTGCTCGCTCGCCGGCCGCAGGTTCTCCAGCACGACATCGTAGCCCTGGGCGTTGTTCACGTCGGACTGTAGCGACAAGAAGCCATTGCGCGACGACAGGGCCGTGTGCCAGCCCGCGTCGGCCAGCTCGGTAGCCAGGAAGCGGGTGCCCTCCGGGTAGGGCACGCGGTACTCCGCTGTGAGCTTTGGCAGGAAGCCGCGCTCGACGTGGTCTTCCCCCAGCAGGGTGCAGCTCGTCGACGCGAAAGTCCAGTTCGAACACTGCATCGCGTCAGAGGCCGACACGCCCTCGGTGATGAGCTCCGTCAGCGTCGGCGTGAGCGCCAGATCGCCGTAGGGGCCGATGTGATCTCGCCGGAAGGTGTCCATGGAGATCATGAGGACGTTGCGGGGGCGGTCGCCGACGAACTGCAGCGGGCCGTCGCCGACGACCGGGCAGGAGCCCGTGCCGCCCGTGATCGGGGTGCCACCGGTGTGGGCCGTGCCTGAGTCAGGCGTGGACGGCTGCGACGACGGCACGCACCCCGGCGCGGTGTCGGCCGGGGGCAGCTGGGTGGAGGAGGCATCGGGCGCCGGCGCCCGACACCCCCACAGCATCAGGAGCCAGCAGAGCATGACTCCGATCTAAGGGACCGGAGCCAGCTTCGCAGCCTCAGGGGCAGATCCACGGGCCTTCGACGCGCTCGGAGTACAGCGGCGGGGAGACCTCGTCTACCCCATACTGAAGGTAGTACTCCGTGTTTCGCCCATCCGCATCGTAGACGAGGTCTTGCACCAGGTAGAGCAGCCCGTAGGGCGGGCCCGAATCCACCCAGCCCTCGGCGTGGGTGATCTGCTCGCCGGTCCACTCGAACACCACGTCTTGCTCGGGGCTACCGTCGCCGTTCTCGTCGACGACATAGGCCACGTATTGGTCGGGGTTCTTCGGGTCGAAGGTCAGGGTTTCCGTGTAGTCGGTCACCCCGTCTCCATCCTCGTCGAGGGTGTAGGTGTAGTCGTTGCCCTGGCCCACGTAGGACCACTGCGCGATGTACTCGAACGGAGGCCCGTCACCCGCGTCGCCGCTGATCCGGATGAGCCGGTCCATGCCGTCGTAGCTGTAGCTGTAGGTCATGTCGACGGTGCCGTCGTTGTCTTCGTCGGCCTCGAGCTGCACCAGGACACCGGCACCGTTGTAGGTGTAGGTGTAGACCTCGTCGTCGGTGCCGTCGCCGTCGCTGTCGATGGCCTGGGTCGTGACCAGGCCGGTCTTCGCGTCGTAGGTGTTCACCGCGTAGTAGTCGTCGACGCCGTCGAAGTCGGTGTCTGAGCTGTAGCTCACCAGGTTGCCGTAGGCGTCGTAGGTGTAGCTCTCGGTCTGCACGTAGGCGCCGTTGCCGTAGTAGTCGTACTCGACGTAGACCAGGTTGCCGTCGACGTCGTAGGTGTAGTCTTCGGTGTAGTCGTGCACGCCATCGGAGTACAGGTCGTAGTGGTAGTGCAGGGGCGCGTCGCCGAAGGTGGGCTCCACCGCGGTGAGCGTGAGGTGCTCCACGAAGCCGTCGTCGAACTGGTCGACGCCCTGCTCGGCGTAGCAGGCCCAGCTCGGCGTGTAGGTATAGGTGCCGGTGTCGGCCGTCTCGGCGCTGTCGACATCGGTGTCGGTGTCGGTGTCGCTATCCGTGTCGGTGTCGGTGTCGGTGTCGGTGTCGGTGTCGGTGTCGGCATCCGTGTCGGTGTCGGTGTCGGCATCCGTGTCGGCGTCGGTCTCGCCGGTCGTGTCGGTGGTATCGCCGTCATCCTTGTCGCCAGAGCAAGCCAGCAGGGTGAGCATCGAGCAGAAGATCAAGGGTCGCATGAGTGCCTCCATCGGTTGGACACGCCACCCTAGCCTCAGAGAAGAGCCAACTGTAGGGCGAGCGTCTACGGCCTGTGGGTGGACCCTGCCTGGCGGTTGTCAACCCTATGCGGCTGGTTGTGGCCGATCGAGCTACAACGGCGGCCCTGCGGAGCCCGTCATGATCGATGCCCTCGCCTACCCCGAGACCCTCCCCGAGCCCCTTCGTGCCACGCTCGCCGCCCAGCAGGTCCCGGTCGACGGCGTGCCCGGAATGACCATCGATCCGTCGCTGGCCGAGGCCTTTCCTGCGCTGCACACCGCGGAGCGGCTCGCCGTTCTGGCCGACATCGCCCGGGAGCTCGCGCAGCCCCTTCGCGACCTGCTGGAGGCGCGGCGCAGCGACCGTGCCTTCATCGATGCCCACACCCTGGCGGCCGTCGCGGCGAACGGCGAGGTCCCCTACACCCATCCCCGCTACCAGACGGTGATCGGCGCCCGCGACGAGCGCGGCCGCGTGGTGGTCGGCCCCCTCGATGAGGAGCCGGCCGTCACGCCCATCGAGCAGCCAGGCTTCCTCCGTGGCCCCTCCGTGACCCTGTTCGGGCCACCCGACGACGCGCGCATGTGCATCAACGCCATGAACGCGCTGCATCGGGCGCGCCCCGAGGAGCCGGCGCTGGTGGGCGAGCTGGTGGCGCGCAGTGGGCTGGTGCCCTTCTGGGGCGCCGACAGCGAAGACAGCAAGACACCCCTGCTAGACGACCTGCTGCAGGCGACCGTCAACCTGCAGGCCTGCATCGAGGGCACCCTGTCGGCGGTGCATCCGCGCACCGGCAAGGTCTACCAGCTGGCCGAGGCCGGTCGCTCGGTCCCCATCAAGCGCATACCGGGGCTGGGGCTGCCCGATGGCCTGCACCAGCTCGACGGCCGCCCGCTCCCGCTGCACCTGGTCGACTTCGTGCTGCATGCCCTGCATGCCGAGGGGCGCCCCGAGGCCATGGCCTTCTACGTGCCGAAGCTGGAGAACGAAGAGGAGGCTGCTTACATCGCGCAGCTCGTGCGCGCCGTCGAGCGACGCCTGGTGCAGCGCCATCCTGGCTACCGGCAGGGCACCACCCAGCTCTTCGTGGTCTTCGAGACGCCGCGCGCCATCTTCCGCATCGGTGCCATGGCCGAGGCCCTCCACCCGTTCCTGGCCGGTGGCTCGTTGGGCTGGCACGACTTCCTCGCCTCCACCGCACGGCTGTTCCGCCACGACCCGCACTACCGCATCCCCGTGAAGGCCGACCCCGACATCGTGATCCGGCACATCAAGGAGTCCCACCTCACCCTGGTGCGGGCGCTGCGGCCCAGGGGCGCGACGTGCATCGGAGGCATGTACGGCACCCTGTTCGAAGACGGCAACGACGCCAGCTTCCAGGCCAGCATGGTCGGCTATGTGCGCGACGTGGTCACCCAGCTCAAGCGTGGCCTCGACGGCTTCTGGGTCGCCCACCCCGACTTCGTGCGGCTCGGCATCGCGCTGGTGCAGGCCTACAAGGAGGGCCCCCAGGTGGTGGCCGAGCTCGTGGCTGGCCTGGTGCCCGACCCAGTGGAGCGCGACCCGCTCCTGGCCTTCATCGCTGGCCCGGATGTCGATGGGCTCGATGTGACCGATCCGCTCTACGCCCGCCGCATCCTCGCCGCCGACCTGCCGCCCGACGACCCCGCCGTCACCAACCACCACCGCTCCGAGGTCGCCTACAACGTCTTTCAAGCGCTGCAGTACCTCGCCGCGTGGCTGCAGGGCACGGGCTGCGTGGCTCTGCCTGCCTCGCTGACCAACCGCAGGGGCGAGCAGGTGTTCGTGCGGGTGATGGACGACCTCGCCACCACCGAGCGGTCCCGCTGGGAGCTGTGGCACGAGGTGCACCATGGGCGGGTGCCGGTCGAGGCCTTCGAGGAGGTCCTCCAGGAGGAGGTGGCGTTCCTGCGAGCCGGGGTCGACTCCGCCACCAAGCGGGTGCAGGTGCCGTGGACCGATGCGTCCGACCGCTGGTACCGCATCGCCGTGCGGCTGCTGCGGCAGCTGGTCACCGCCGACGACCCCGCCGAGAGCGTGTCAGAGCTGTTGGTGCCGTTCACGTTCGCTCCGATCCGTGACGCCGACGACCCCTGGGCCGCGGCTGTCTCGCTGTGCCCCGGGCACTACGCCTAGCAGGGCCTCGGGGCCGCTCGGAGGCGCACAGCGACGAGGTCGAAGCGGAGAAACGGGATTGTACGGCCACGCGCAACTTGCGGCTCGCCGTACAATCCCCGGTGCGCCAGACCGCATGTACGGCCACGCGCAACTTGCGGCTCGCCGTACACCCCCCGTTTCCGCGATGAGCCCCACCACCACGGGGCCTTCGCCCTCAGCCGCTAGGCCTCGTCGCGGCTCCGTGCCAGCCCGCGCGCCATGAATCCCACGGGCAGCCCGAACAGCATCCCCATCCCGATGCCCTGCACGAGCACCTGCCCGCCCATCGACAGCCGGTCGCCGGTCATGTAGTCGGCGTACCAAGGGTTGGAGGCCACATACCATGGCATCAACGCCGCCTGCACCACCCCGACGGCCACCCCAGAAGCGAGGCTGGCGCTCACCGCGGTCTGCAGGGGGCTCGGGCTGTGCCGCACGTGCATGGCACGCAGCCACGCCGCGTAGAACGCCAGCCAGATCAGCGGCTCCAGGGCCGGGGTGAGCCCCACCAGGCTCGTGACCAGCCCCATCGCCACGCCCGTGGCGACCCCCAGCCCGATGATGGCGCCGTCGAGCTTCACTCGTGGAACTCCGCCACCGCGTCCAGCGGCTTGCGCACCAGGTCGGGGACCGTCGCATCATCGGCCGCATAGCCCACCGGGAACAGGATCATCGGCCGCTCGGATGCCGGCCGCCCCAGCAGGTCGCGCAGGAAGGCCATCGGCGCGGGGGTGTGGGTGAGCGTCGACAACCCCATCTCGTGAAGCGCCACGAGGAACAGCCCCGCAGCGATGCCACAGCTCTCCGGCACGTAGTAGTGCTTGAGCCGCTGGCCCTCGTCGTCGACCCCCCATGCCTGGGCGAACAGCACCACGAGCCACGGAGCGGTCTCGAGGTAGGGCTTCTGCCAGGTGGTTCCTAGCGGTGCCAGAGCCTCCAGCCAGGCCTCGGGAGCACGGCCCTCGTAGAAGGCCTTCTCCTCCCGCTCAGCCGCCTCGCGGATGCGGCGCTTGAGCTTCGGGTTGGCCACCGCCACGAACGTCCACGGCTGGCGATGCGCCCCCGAAGGCGCCGTGCTCGCGGCCCGAATGGCGAGCTCGATCAGGCTGCGCGGCACAGGCGCGTCGGAGAAGAAGCGGACCGAGCGCCGGGTGTCGAGGTGCTCCAGCAAGGCCTCGCCACGCTTCGTGCTCTCCTCGACCGGGAGTCGCTCGGGCCGGTACGGGATGTGCGCCACGTGACCTCCGCGGCGCTCCTATTGCAGGTCGAGGGCTTGCGCCGCTGCCGCACCCGCCAACAGCTGCACCAGCGCCACCACCCCCATCATGATGTGGGGTGCCAGCGACGACAGCCCCACCGCCCACGCGAGCACCGCCAGCAGCGGCACCCACGGCATCACCACCACGACCCACGCCGCCTCCCGACGCCCAGCAGCCAGCCCTGCCGCCAACACCAGGTAGATCACCACCCCTCCTGCAGGACCCCACTGCATGCCGCCCAGCACCAGCTGCCCGGCATCGAGCCCCGCCACCACCAGGCAGCCGACCAGCGCCCGGCGTCGGTGGACCTCGATCAGGGCGCGTCTCGGCGGATCAGGTGCACCCCGTGCACGGTGCGCACCGGCTCCGACACCTCACCGACGGCCAGCGCTGCCAGCGCTTCCTCGAAGGTCGCGTCCATGTCGCCGGGCAGAAAGGCCCCCAGGTCGCCGCCCTCGGCCGAGCTGGGGCAGTCGCTGTAGGTGCGCGCCAGATCGCCGAAAGGCTCGCCATCTTCGACCCGCTTCCGCAGGTCGCGGGCGAGCTGCATCGCCTCGGGCCCCCGGCGCGGAGCTCGCCCACCGTACTCGAGCAGCACGTGCGAAGCCCGGTACATCAGGCGCCCGTGGGCAGGCGCGGGCCCAGGTCGCGAGCGAAGTAGCTGAGGATCAGGTCGGCCCCGGCTCGCTTCATCGACAGCAGCGACTCGAGGGCCACCCGCTCCTCGTCGATCCACCCGTTGGCCGCCGCCGCCTTCACCATCGCGTACTCCCCGCTGACGTTGTAGGCCGCCACCGGCAGGTGGAACTCCTCCTTCACCTTGGCGATCACGTCGAGGTAGGACAGCGCCGGCTTCACCATCAGCACATCCGCTCCCTGCTCGACGTCGAGCGCCGCCTCCACCAGCCCCTCTCGGACGTTGGCCGGATCCATCTGGTAGGTCTGCCGGTCGCCGAACTGTGGAGCGGAGTCGACCGCATCGCGGAAGGGGCCGTAGAAGGCGGACGCATACTTCACGGCGTAGGACATGATGCCGACGTTCTCGTGGCCCTCGCTGTCGAGACCCGCACGCATGGCTCCGATCATGCCGTCGATCATCCCCGACGGTGCGACCATGTCGGCCCCCGCGCGGGCATGGCTGATGGCCTGCAGCTGCAGGTTCTCCAGTGTCTCGTCGTTGATCAGCGTGCCGTCGTCGGCCACCACCCCGCAGTGCCCGTGGGTGGTGTACTCGCAGAAGCACACGTCGGTGAGCACGAACAGCTCGTCGTCGTGCTCGTCTTTGATCTGCCGCGTGGCCCGCTGGATGATGCCGCCCTCGTCGTCCCACGTGTCGGAGCCGATCTCGTCTTTGTGGTCGGGCTCGCCGAACAGGATGATCTGGCGAATGCCTGCCTCGAGGATGGCGTCGATCTCCTCGTTCACCCGGTCGAGGCCCCAGTTGCAGATGCCCGGCATCGACGGGATCTCCCGCCGCGTGCCAGCGGTCGGGCTGATGAACACGGGCATGATCAGGTCTTCGCGCAGCAGCGTCGTCTCGCGCACCATCGAGCGGAGGATGGGTGAGGTGCGCAGGCGACGAGGGCGACGGAGCTGGGGAAAGCGGGCGGTCATGGGGGCTCCCTGGGAGGGGAAGGGTCTAACCCACTGGGGGGTCGGCGTGGCTGTCACCCAGACGCTAGGCGAGTTACTCCCCGCGCAATCTGCTGGAGGACCTTCCATGAGCCGTGTCACCCCCTTCTCCCTGCTCCTCCTGGCTGCCTGCGGCCAAGCCCCCATCGGCGACACGGCGGATGCCCCCGCCGACACCGACCCTGGCGTGCAGATCGTCGCAGACGCCGACGGCCCCATCGAGGTCGGTGGCGTGCAGTTCAGCAGCCGCAAGGAGTTCGTCGACCTCGACCTGCGCTGCCACACGCTCCTGACGGATGCAGAGTGGCAGACCCTCGAAGACCTCCACCACCAGCACCCCGCCTTCGAGCAGCTCTACGCGCTCACCGAAGGCGGCAAGAAAGGTGGCAACGGAGGCGGCAACGGCAACGGAGGCGGAGGCAACGGTGGTGGCGGTGAGCCCACCGGTGACACAGGCGGCGGCGGCGGCTACACGCCCGGCGGCGGCACCGTCAACGTCTACGCCCACGTCATCCACGACGGAGCGACCGGCAACCTGTCCTCCGCCGATATCAATGCGCAGATCGACGTGCTCAACGCCGCCTACGCCGACGCTGGCTGGTCATTCAACCTGGTGAGCACCGACTACACCGACAGCGCCTACTGGTTCGCGATGACGCCGGGCTCGGCTGCGGAGTCTGCTGCGAAGGCCGCCCTGCGCCAGGGGGGTGCCGGCGATCTCAACCTGTACACGGCCAACCCCGCCGGCGGCTACCTCGGCTGGGCCACTTTCCCGTGGGACTACGCCAGCAGCTCCGACGACGACGGTGTCGTCCTGCTTCACTCGTCGCTCCCCGGCGGCAGCTCCGCTCCCTACAACGAGGGCGACACCGGCACCCACGAGGTCGGTCACTGGCTGGGCCTCTACCACACCTTCCAGGGCGGCTGCCGTGGCTCGGGCGACCTGGTCGCCGACACCCCGGCAGAGCGGTCCGCAGCCTACGGCTGCCCCGTCGGCCGCGACACCTGCAAGGGCAGCGCGACGGGCCTCGACCCCATCACGAACTTCATGGACTACAGCGACGACAGCTGCATGTTCGAGTTCAGCCTCGAGCAGGCCGCCCGGATGGACGCCAACTGGGCCGCCTACCGGTAGT
>CBDUIC010000013.1:0-97317 GCA_965367245.1 uncultured bacterium
GCGAAGAGGTCGACCGGGGCAGCGATCCGAACGACCCGAGCGACGACTTCCCCGAGGAGCCGCCCGTGACGGCGATCCCGGGTCAGTACCTGGGCGGTGCCTGCACCGGGTGTACCAGCAGCGGCTCGCCGCTGGCGGGCTGGCTGCTCGGGCTCGTCGGGCTGGGGCTGCTGCGCCGACGGCGTTAGACCTCGGCGATGAACAAGCAGCTCTCGGTGGCTCTGGCCCTCGTCGTCGTCCTGGTGTTGGTCGGCGTCGGGGTCTTCCTCGCGCGCCCCACGCCGGTGGTCTACGACTGGAGCCGCCTCGACAGCGCACTGCAGCAGATGGTCACCAAGAACCGCCTCGGTGGCGCCTCGATGATCGTCGTCCGCGGCCAGGAGCGGGTCTACGAGCAGGCCCTGGGGGGGTACGACCTCAACAGCTGGGTGACGACGGGAAGCGCCAGCAAGTGGGCCTCTGCAGGCGCCATCCTCAGCCTCGTCGACGACGGCACCCTGACGATGGGCGACACGGTCGGGCAGCACGTCAATAGCTGGTCGAGTGGTCCCAAGAGCAAGGTCACCCTCGAGATGGCCCTGTCGCACCGCGCCGGCCTGCACGCCAAGCACGACTGCCTGCGTGCCTACGACAAGCCCCTACAGGAGTGCGTCGACAAGATCGGCATGACGCCCCTGCTGTACGAGCCGGGCGACGGTTTCGGCTACGGCGCGCTGTCGTTCCATGCCGCGGCGGCCATGGCGGAGCAGGCCACCGGCAAGCCGTTCCGTGAGGTGTTCCAAGAGCGCCTGGCCCAGCCGCTGGGGATGTCCAACACCCGCTTCGGCCGCGGCGGGCACTCCCCCAACCCTGGGGTGGCTGGCAACCTGGTCACCTCCGGCGAAGACTTCGCACGCTTCCTCGAGATGGTGCTCAACTACGGCGTCTACCGAGGCAACCGCATCCTGTCCGAAGAGGCGGTTCGCGACATGGAAGGTCCCCACGCCGGCCCCGGGCCCTACTTCCACCACATCCCCGACCGGCACGCCCAGTCGCGCCACGACATCTACGGCCTCGGGGTGTGGCGCGACGTGGTCACCGCCGATGGGCAGCTGCTGGTCATGAGCAGCCCGGGCAAGTTCGGCTTCACCCCGTGGATCGACCGCCGCGTGAACGTAGCCGCGGTCATCACCGCGGAGTGGTCGCACAAGCAGCTCGCCCTCGGCAAGCCCCCGGACCCCGCCGACGTGATCTACCTGGTGTGCGACATCGTGCACCGCGCCGAGCACCCCGATGCGCCCAGCCCCAACCCGTTCTGCCGACGACGCGGTGTGGCCGAGGCCGTTCCGTAGCGCCTACAGCGCCACACCCAGCCGCGCCAGATCGCTGGCCAGACGCCGCGTGAGGGCGCGCCGGCCCTGCCCGTTGAGGTGGTCGCCGTCGTAGAAGGCACCCGGGCGGTCGTAGAACATCGCCGAGTAGTCGAGCTGGTCGACCTCCCCCGGCACCAGTAGGGGCGCCACCACCTCGTCGAGCACCTCCGGGGTCGCGCCGAGCGCCTCGGCCGTGGCCGCGTAGTCGGCCATGACCGGGAAGCGAACCACCACGACGCGCACCTGGCGCGCACGCAGCTCTCGCACCAGCCCCTGAAATGCCCACACCTTGGCAGGATCGCGCGGCGAGTGCCCTTCGAGGTGCAGGCGGGCCGCCTCCTCCCCCGACTTGCGCATCCAGGCGGGGGGCTGGCCTCGGAAGCGGTCGAGATCGTCTTCGTCTTGGAAGGCTCGAAGCCCCGCCCGCCAGAACATCAGGTTGTCGAGCTCGCCGGCGTAGGGCACCAGGCGAGCCTTGGCCCACTTCCCCGCGTAGTCGAGGGGCGCCCCCCGCAGCATGCCGAGCTCGAGCAGCGGCACGTAGCGGCCCCAGACGAACTCCGGCTCGAAGCTGTCGGCCTTCCACGACGACAAGCTCGCCGCATCGAGCTCGAGGATCACCGCGCCGACGGGCCGCTCCGACCGGTCCAGCAGCCAGGGCAACCGAAACCGCGTCTTCACCGGGTGCTCCCCCGCCACCGCGATCGACAACCCGCCGATCTCCTCGGCAGCCACCCCGTTGCGTGCGTGGGAGGCCCCAGCGACCAGCACGCTCAGCTCCGAGTCCTCTTCCAGAAAGGCGCGGTCGAGCTCCACCGCACGGTGGTCATGACCTACCGTCTGGACGTAGGCCGCGCTCACCAGGCCATGAACGACCAGCAGCCCCGCAATCCAGCCCACGGTCGCGCGTATCACGCGCACCTACCCTGACTATGGCATAGCCGAGTCGGTTCGGACCAGCAGGGAGCCGTGCTGAAGTTGCTGGAGCGGTTCACGTGGGGATCCTAGCTCTACTCCCGCTCGGTCGTGGCCGGTGCGGGCGCCTCGCTGGGCGCGACGTGGTCGTTGAGGAAGTCGATGACCTCGGTAGTCGCGTTGCTCTCGAGCCGGCCCGCGTTCTTGCCACCGGGCCATGCATGCTGCCAGGCCTCGATGGTGCACAGCTCCGTCGATGCCTCACACTGGTAGCGCTGGCACGTCATCGCGCCGAAGCGGAACTCCTCCGCTGCGTCGTCGGTGCACTGGTTGCGCTCCTTGTACATGTTGACGCCGTTGATCGCGGGCGGCCAGGTGTTGCGCCCCCGCGGTGCGTCGCCCCCCTCGAAGGGCACGATCGGGTCAGACAGCCCGTGGTAGTGCCGGAACGGGATGGGGTCGCCCACACACTGATTGCGCAGCAGGGGGCCCGCCGCACTGACGATCGCGTCGGGGGTGGTGCCTTCACAGCCCCAACGGGCCGCCATCATCCCGCCGTTGGAGAAGCCCACCCCGACCACGCGGTCGCCGCACACCTGCGGGCTGATCTGCGTGACGAGCTTGTCGAGGTAGCCGACATCGTCGCTGTCGCGGTGCTCCTCGTCGATGTTGCCGCAGCAGTCACCTGCGTTCCACACGCGCCAGAAGAACGCCTTGCGGCCCTGCGGAAAGATCGTGACCGTGTTGTCGTTCGCCGCCAGTAGGTCGAAGCGGGTGACCTCACGGAAGTCGTCGGCACTGCTCGAGCCACCATGCAGGGCCACAACCAGGTCGCGAGGGCCCTCGGTGCGGGGCACGTAGACCAGCGCTTTGCGCGTCTTGCCGTCGTGGTCGACCTCGAACTCATACAGCCCGGGCTGCTTCCACTCTGCGCAGGGCTCCGCCTGAGTCGGCAGCTCGGGGTAGCCGCCGCAGGCCACCGCCAGCGGCACGAGGGCCCCCAAAATCGTCGTGTGTGTGCCGCGGCGCATGGCCCCTCCCTGTCGCGAGCATAGGGTCTCTGACACGCCGCTGCACGACTCGCCTCCTACTTGCGCGCCACCGCCGGCGCGGGGCGCACGAAGAAGCCGTCGCTGGGCGCCCACTCGTCGAGGTGACGAGCCCACGGGTCGTCGTCGCGCAGGTTGAGCTGCACCACCACGTTCTGCAGCCGCACCGGCGCGTCGTTGCCGTCGCGGCCGGCCCAGGATGCGTGGATGTGGGGACCCGACGACATGCCGCTGTTGCCCACGCGCCCCACCAGGGCACCCGCCTGCACCCGCTGCTTGGGGTGCACCGCGACCGAGCCCTGGCGAAGGTGCAGGATCGTCATCCGCGTGCCGTCGTCGAAGTCGATGCGCACCCGGTTGGCATCGCTGCCCTTGCCGGGGTCGTCGAGGGGGCGATCGGGGAAGCCGTCGATCGCCTTGCGGACCGTGCCCCGACCGGGGCTGATCACCGGCTGATCCCACGCGATCACCCCCTGCACGCTCTTGCCCTGGTCGGATCGCGTGTGGTGCGCCTCGTCGCGGATCACGAAGTCGTAGGCCCAGGTGTTCTTGTGGGACTTGTCGCTGAACGCGCCCTGCGCCACGAACCAGGTGCCCTGAAACGGAAGCCGCCCCGGCACCGACGGCTGCATGGTGACCTTGGGAGACGGCGGATCGAGGCGTGGCGCCCGCGGGCTCAACAAGTAGCTGGCGACGGCCAGACCGCCTTCACGGTCGCCGGGACCCGCCCAGCGGCTGGCCCGCACCCGCACGGTGTGGCCCGGCGCCTTCGACAGCTCGGACTGGCCCGACACCTTCTGGTGGATGTGCTTCCAGTCGACCGACACCTCCACGAAGCGCCCCGCGACCGCCACCTTCGCCTTGGGCAGCGGCACCGTGTCGCCCTCGCCGAACACCCGCAGCTTGGCCCCCCGCGCGTCGATCCGGATGGAGCCGTCGAAGGGGTGGGTGCCCGCCCCGTCGAGGGCCAGCCACACGGCCTCTCGCCTCAGCGGCTCCGCAAGCTCCACCCACACGTGCAGGGTGTCGGGGGTGGGCGCCACCGACACCGCCCGCACGGCGCCTTCACTGCGTGCCTTGTAGAACGGTGCCCAGTCGCTGCCCGCGCCGTCGACCACGATGCGATCGGCCTTGGGGGCCAGCGACTCGATCAGCGCCTGGATGCGCTGCGTCTCGGCCCGCGGGCCGGCGGCCAGGGCGACGGCCAGAAACCACACGATCATGCAGCCCTCCGAAAGGCGACCTGACGAGCGCCAACGAAGTTGAACGCCGTGCCCGCCACCACCCCCAGGGCGGCGGCGACCGGGTAGGCCTGCTGCATCAGGGGGACCCAGCTGTACAGCGCCATCGACACCAGCCAGTTGACCACCAGCCCGACGCTGGCTGCGCCCAGGTACAGCCCCATCCGCGCGACCACGCCGTGTGCCCGCGCCTCACGCCCTGCGAAGGTGAACCGGTCGTGCAGGCCGAACTGCCAGGCCACCGCCGCCACGAACCCGCCGATGCGCGCCCAGCCGAACGGAAGCCCCAGCGCCTCCACACACAGCGTCAGCGCGCTCAGATCCACCACCAGGCCCGTCGCCCCCACCGCCAGGAACGAGGCCAGCTCCACGGCGACGGGCCACCGATGCCGGTAGAGGCGCTGCAGGTGCACCAGGTAGTGCCAGCGCTCCCGCGTCGACAGCTTCGACCGCCCCACCTCGCGATCGACGAAGGTGACCGGCACCTCCACCGCCTGCCAGCCCGTGCGGACCAGCAGCTCCAGCAGCACCTTGTAGCCGACCGGCTGCAGGCCCTGAGGAAGGTCGGCGCGGCGCAGCGCGAAGCACCCGGCCATGGGGTCGCGCACCGTGGTGAGAGGCCGTGCCAGAGCTGTCGCCACCCAGCTGTTCGCATGCCGGAACCACGACCACTGCTCGATCTGCCCGCCGTCGATGTAGCGCGACGCCACCGCCAGGCGCGTCGACGGCCCGAGGGCAGCCAGCAGGCGCTCCACGGTCGTTGCGGGAAAGGAGAGGTCGGCGTCCATCACCACCACCAACCCGTGTTCGGCCTGACGAATGCCCTCCAGCACCGCCGTGGCCAAGCCGCGCTCCTGTCGCTCGACCAGCCGCACGGGGTGCCGCTCGGCGAGGGAGCGCGCCACCTCCCGGGTGCCATCGGGCGAGCCATCGTCGACCACCACCAGCTCCCACGGCCTGTCGACCTCGGCCGCGAGCGCCTCGACGAGGAGCGGCAGGGTGTCGGCCTCGTCGTAGGTCGGCACGACGATGGAGACGGCGGGGCCCATGGCGCAGCCTAACGTCGGCGCGGTCACTGCACCCAGGTCATCAGCTGGATGTTGACCAGCGCAGCCACCTCGACAGGCTCGGACTGGGCGACGATCTGACGCACCTCGTGGAAGTAGCGGATGTGTGCCTCCCGGATGCGCTCCAGGTCGTCGCGCGACACGCCCACCACGTTGTAGGACACCAGATCCCCCTCGCGGGGCGCCGACGCCCGCTGCACCCCCAGCGAGGCCCAGTGGTGCTTCAGCCGCAGGGTGCCCTCGGGATCGGCCCGGGTGTCGACGGTCAGGGCGCCTACGGGCTGCCATCGCCCATCCTCGTCGCGTGCGATCACCCCCGCCGCATCGAGCCGCTCGAGGCATCGGAGCTCGGTGTCGAGCTCGATCCCCAGCCGCCCCGCGATCCATCCGGGGAGGTGCGCCGGGAGGTGCCGATACGCCCGTGTCTCCAGCGCGCGGAGGATCGCCTCCGTCCAAGGCTCCTCGAAGGCGAGGGTGCGGCTGGCGTGCCGCTCCCTGTGCACGTCTTGGAGCGCAGGCACCGCGTCGATGTCGACCAGCTCGACCACGAGGTCCGACAGACGATCGGTGAGGACCTCGACCAGGCGCAGGAAGTCCGGAAGCCGCGGTCGGGTGGCTCCCTTCAGCCACCGTGACACCGCGTAGCGCGACACATCGAGGCGCTCGGACAGCTCGTTGATCGCCGTGGATCCCCGCAGCGCGTCGAGCCAGGCGGCCACGCCTTCGTCGTCGGCCTCCCCCAGGGCCGGGGCCTCCTCGGGGCGAAAGCGCAGGAAGGCGGTGTCGAGATCGATCCGCGCCAACCGGCAGGCGCGCAGGAACTCCGACGCCACAGGAAAACGTCGCCCGGCTTCCCAGTCAGCCACCGGGTTGCTCCGGTATCCAAGGCGACGGGAGAAAGCCTCTTGGGACCTCCCTCCTCGCACGGCGCGCACCAACTGCCGGGCCACGAGCTCCACGCCAACCCTCCCAGATATGCACATCCTAGCGCATTCCCGCGACCCGATACGTGCGGTTTCGCTACGGGGGGCGCTTGTCGGTCCCCTACACAACAGCGACAATGGACTCGGACCTGACACGGGGGGACCGCCGTGCGGCACATTCAGCACATCATCTTGGCGTCGGGGCTGGCAGCCAGCTGCGTTCCAGCAGAGCCTGGCGACCAGCTCGGTGGCCAGTCGGGCTCGCTACGTGACGACCCGCTCGAGCTCCCCGACGACGTCGATGGCATCGACTACGACGTGGCGGTCACCCAGGCCATCGCGGTGGCGCTGGGGGCTGATCTGGCGTCTACCTGGCGCGGCCACGTGCAGATGATGGAGAACGGCGACGCCAGCTGTCCTCGCGTCTTCCTCGGCGCGCCGGAAGACGAAGACATGGACGAAGACGTCATCAGCTGGGCCGGCAGCTGCTCCACGGGTGGCCTCGACTACACCGGAGCCGTCACCTGGCAGACCGAGGTCGACACCGAGGGCGGGGGCGGCCGCTCCCTCACCGGGGATGCCGAGGTCGCCGACGCGAACGGCAACGTGCAGTTCCAGTTCGACGGCGAGGCCAGCGACGATGTCTCCTGGACCGACGGCGGCTTCAGCTACGGCTCGAGCATCGAGGGGCAGGTCTCCGGCCTTGCCATGTTCGGCGCCGACTCGGCGGTGCCCGGCGGCTTCCGCGGCAACGTCGACCTGTCGACGGCCTCCGACGGCACGATGACCATCGACGCCAACCTCTACTTGTTCGGGGAGCCCCTGCTGGGTCGCTTCGACAGTGTGGTCCTCGACATCGAGTTCCAGGAGGGCTGCGCCGACGAGCCGGTCGGCTACGTCGGGCTGCGCGGCACCGACGGCTACTGGTTCGACGTGTACTTCATGCCGAAGTTCGCCGCCGACGATCCGACGGTCGAGGCCCAGGCCTACCCCTACGAGATCATCGACAACCCGGTGTGCGACGGCTGCGGCCACCTGTTCGTGCGCAACGTGCGCGTCGATGCGGTGCCCGATGTATGCCCCGACTTCGGTAGTCTCGCTAGCGCGCTGTCGGCCCCTCCGGTCGACGAGTATGTGCTGACCCTCCACGACCCGCCCTGGGAGACGGAATGAGCCCCCTGGTCCTGGCCCTGCTTGCCTGCGGTGGCGATCCACCCGCGGAGCGGCAGCCCCTGCCGTCCGACACGGGCACCGCGGATGTGTTCACCATCGACACCGGTGACTTCCTGCCAGTCGACACCGGCATCACCACCGGCACCGAAGACGACGTCCCCACCAACCTGTTGACGGTGTCGCAGAGCGGCACCTGGTCGCTGTCGCCGCTGGGGGGCCCGTTCACCGAGCTCGCCGGCACCCTGGTGATCGAGGAGTTCGTCGATGAGCTCGACCCCCTCGAGCCCGAGTACGCCTGCGAGGCCACCTACAACCTCACCGGGCAGCTCAACGACGAGAGCACCTGCGGCAACTGCGACTTCGTCTTCAACGTGACGCACTTCGTCACCGAGGGCGACGCGAGCAGCTGCCGGGAGCCGGGAACGCCCCAGCACGAAGAGGTGTGGGTGATGGCCTACGACTCCGCGAACAGCCAGATTCTCCGCGCCATCGGCGGCGTCTGGGTGCCTTGGGCCACCGCCAACATGGTCGGCAGCGATGTCACCTACACCTTCGACCTGGTGATCGCGATCCAGGTCGAGGAAGAGGAGGAGGAGTGAGGCGACTGCTCCCGTTCCTGCTGCTGGGCTGTGGAGGCGGTGAAGACCCCGCGACCACGGCCCCGACGACGACCACGACCACCACCGTCACCGACGATCTGCCCGATGTGAGCGACGTCGACTTCGAGCAGGTCTACACCGATGCGGTGGCAGCGCTGTTCCTCGTCACCACCCAGGCCCCCTGGCAGGGCCACCTCTCCGCGCTGGAGACCCGGCAGCCCGGCTGCCCCGACCTGTGGGTCGGAGGCGTGGAAGACGCGATGATGACCGCCGACGATGGCGGTGCGAGCTGGGCCGACGACTGCCGTACCGAGGGCGGTCTGTACTACGACGGTTGGGTCTGGTGGGACTTCGATGCCAGCGCAGCCGGCGACGCAGAGACGAGCGACGGGCGCATCGAGGAAGCCAGCCGGGTGCTCGAGGGCGACGCGGTAGTGGGCGTCGACCAAGACGTGCGCTTCGAGTTCAAGGGCCGCGCTGAAGACTACACCTACCAGGTCAATGCGGCGAACGACTACAGCCGGTGGATCTACCGCACCACCGTCGATGGCACGGTGACCGGAACCGACGTGTTCTCGGGAACCCTCACCCCGCGGGGCTGGCGCACCGACCTGTACCTCGAGCTCACCGGCGGCGATGTCGACCACATCGAGGCACGCGGCAACGTCTACATGTTCGAGCCGCAGCTCGGCGACCGCTTCGACAGCATCCAGGTCGACCTCGACCTGCCCGGTGAGAAGGGCGCAGGCCCCGACGACTGCATCCTCGAGCCCCTCGGGTGGATCGGCGTGCGCGACCCCGATGCCGTCTGGTACGACCTGGTCTTCCTGCCGCGCTTCACCGATGACATCATCGGCGAGGAATACCCGAACGACCCGCTCTCAGAGTGCGACGGGTGCGGAACGCTGTACATCCGCGGCATCGAGGCGGGCGAGGTCTGCATCGACCTGGCGAGTGCCTTTGCGGCGGCGGAGAGCGCAGTCCCCCAGACCGAAGAGTTCGTGCTCACCCTGCACGACCTGCCCTAGCCACGCTCCTACAGGATCGTGGCGCAGGTGTAGGGGTCGATCAGGTCGACGTCGAGGGTGACCGCCAGCTCGGTGGATGCGCTGCGACCGTCGAAGTCTTCGAGCTGCAGCGACACGGTCGCGTCGCGGCCCACGAGCGCACACAGCGCGCTGGCATCGGACAGCACGAACATCCTGGTGCCAGAGAACTCCCCGGTGCACGTCGGCTCGTCGTAGCGGAAGAAGCCCGCTTGGATGACGTCGTCTTCGCCCGCCACGATCACGCCATCGTCGAGGGTGAGCAGGGGGCGGAGGATGATGCCCACATCGGGCACGGGGCTCACCACCCCGGCGAAGTCGACGTGGTAGCCGCCCTGCGGCCCCTGGATGATCGTCAGCACATCACCGGCCTGCAGGGGAAACACGTCGTAGGACCCCACCCCGGGGGCGAACTGCAGCTCGCCCTCGCGACAGGGATCGGTAGGGCTGCCCCCCCCGGTGTCGCCGGTCGAGCCGGTGGTGCCAGACGCCCCGACGGAAAGCGAGCCCGAGTCGCCCGACGGATCGGGGGCGGGGCCGGCATCACCAGAACACGCGAAGATCAGGAGCACAGCGAGCATGCAGGCACCTATCCCGAGGTGCGCCACCGCGCGCCCGCCACTCGACCCTCCCAGTTTTGCACATCAGGAGGCACATCTGGGACCCAGAACGTGCAGGTTTGGGACCCAAGACGCTTGAGCTGGGGGCGGATCGGCGAGATGATGAAGATGCAAGGAGCCGGGAGGCCACATGCGCCGAGTCATCACTTCCATCACTCTTCTCGCTGCCCTCGGTGGCTGCGCCGGAGACACGACGAGCGACCGTCGTGTCGAGCCCTTGGGCGACCGGGAGCAGCTCATCCGTCTGTCAGTCGATCTGCGGGGCATGCACCCCACAGAGGACGAACTGCGGCAGTTCGAAGACGCCGCTGACAAAGACGCTACCTACGCGGCCTACGCCGACCTGTGGCTGACGCAGGACCGCTTCGTCGAGCGGATGGTGGAGGTGTTCGACCAGCGCTACCTGTACCAGACGGGCGATGTCTACTTCGACCCCGAAGAGGTCGGCCTCGACATCGACGACCGCATCATGGCGGAGATGATCGCCAACGAGCCGCTCCAGCTGCTCCGCCACGTCATCCGCAACGACCTGCCCTACTCCGAGATGGTCACGGCCGACTACTCCATGGCCAACCCGGAGCTCGCCCTGTACTGGGGGATGGACTACCCCGCCGACGGCAACGGTGGCTGGGAGCCCGCACAGTACATGGACGGCCGGCCCCACGCCGGCGTGCTCACCATGACCACGACCTGGCAGCGCTACCCGTCGATGGGCGGCAACGCCAACCGGCACCGGGCCAACGCCATCAGCAAGATGTTCCTGTGCGACGACTACCTCGCCCGGCCCATCGTTCTGAACCGCGCCGCGGTCGACCAGCTCACGGTCGACCCCGAGAACGCCATCAACCAGAACACCAGCTGCCAGTCGTGCCACAGCACGCTCGACCCGATGGCGGCCAACTTCTTCGGCTTCTTCAACTACGACGCCGAAGACGGCATCGACCAGACGATGTACCGGCCGGAGAACGAAGAGGAGTGGCGCGCCTACTCCGGCAAGGAGCCCGGCTACTACGGCCGCCCCACCGCCGGCATCCCCGAGTTCGCCGACCAGCTCGCCATGGACTCCCGGTTCAGCGAGTGCGCGGTCCGCACCGTGTGGGAGGGTCTGACCCAGCGCACGATGACCGACGAGGACTGGGAAGAGGTCTCCGAGCACCGCGTGGTGTTCGAGAGCAACGACCTCAACGTTCGTGAGCTGGTGCGCAGCATCGTGCTCTCCGACGAGTACCGCGCCAAGGAAGCCATCGAGCCTTCCCTGCAAGACCGGTTCGCTGGCGTCAAGACGGCGTCTCCCGCCCAGCTGGCAGGCATCATCTCCAACATCACCGGCTACAGCTGGTACTTCGATGGGCGCGACGGTCTGGCCGACAACGCTCTCGGGTTGGGCGTGCTCGCCGGCGGCATCGACGGCCGCTTCGTCACCCAGCGTAGCTACACGCCCAGCGTCGGCTCCGTCTTCGTCCTCGAGCGCTTCGCCCAGGCTGCGGCCTGGAACGTGGCCGAGCACGACCTCGACCCCGAGCGCACCGACTCCGCGCAGCTGCTGTTCTTCGTCACCGTCGAAGACACCCCCGAGACCAACCCCGAGGCCTTCGAGGAGCAGATTCGCTACCTCTACCTGACGGTCACCGGTGTGCCCCTGGAAGACGACGCCACCGAGCCTCAGGAGCTGGTCGACCTCTGGAAGTACGTCTACTCGGTCGAGGCGTCGCCGACGCTGGCCTGGTCGACCGTCATCGCTGTCATCCTGCGCGATCCGCGCGTTCTCTTCTACTGATTCGGGAGCCCCCATGCGCCGCAAGTTCAACCCGCTGCGTCGGGATCTGACCCGACGCTCGTTCCTCGGCAGCTCCGCTGCGCTCATGGCCTCCGCAGGTCTGTGGGCACCGCGCGAGGCCCTCGCCGCCGCCCCCGAACGGAAGTTCCTCTTCTTCTTCGCTGGCGGAGGCTGGGACACCACCACCATCCTCGACCCCCACTTCGACACCGACGGTGTCGACATGGACCTCGACACCGTCCTCGGCCAGCAAGGCGGGGTTCGCTACACCTCCGGCCCCGACCGGGAAGCCGTCGACGAGTTCATGCAGGCCTATCACCGGCGCATTGCCATCATCAACGGCATCGATGCCCACTCCGTCGGCCACGACAGCGGCACGCAGTTCATGCTGACGGGCACCTCGGCCTCGTCCTATGCCGACTGGCCCACGACCCTCGCGGCCAACTCCCGCCTCGAGTACCCCCTGCCCCACGTCGTGTTCAGCGGGCCCAGCTTCGCCGGCACCCAGGGCCAGGCCGTGGTTCGCGCCGGCGGCGGCACCCTGCTCGACCTCATCGACGGCTCGATCAACGGCCAGTCCGATCAGCCTGCTCCGACGACGGCCCCCCCGGCCGACGACATCGCCGACGACTTCGTCCACAAGCGGATCGCCGACTTCGCGAGCCAGCAGAAGGGCATCGCCAAGGAGCGCGCGGAGGGCCTGCTGTCCAACATCGAGCGTGCCATGGAGCTCGAGGGTCGCCAGTTCGAGGCCGGCCTCGACGACCTCGGCAACAGCATGCTCGACCAGGCGCTCAAGGCCACCGAGATGTTCCGCCTCGGCCTGTCGCGCTGCGCGATGATCAGCATCCCGGGCGGCTACGACAGCCACGGCAACAACATGGTCCAGGCACCCGCCCAGGCCTCCTACTACGAGGCCATCCACGAAGTGATGGACCACATGGCGAGCACGCCGGGCCACACGACCAAGTGGCTGATCGACGAGGTCACCATCGTGGCCATGAGCGAGTTCGGTCGCACGCCCCGCCTCAACGGTGGTGGCGGCAAGGACCACTGGCCCTACAACTCCATGTTCGTCGCCGGAGCCGGCGTGGCCGGAGACCAGACCCTGGGCTCCACCGACGGTGGGTTGATCGCCAACACGATCGACCTGAAGACGGGCCAGGCCTCGCCCAACGGAACGTTCCTGGGCTGCGAGCACGTCGGCTTGGCGCTGCTGAAGATCGGCGGACTCGACCCGAGCAAGATCCTGCCGGGGGTCGACGTGCTCGACGCCCTCGTGCGATCCTGACCGGGTCCAGCCTGGAGCACCCGTGATCAAGTCCTTCTGTTTCACCCCTGATGCCGCGGCACGGCTCGTCCTCCTGACCGTGCCCGTGCTCGCGGTGTTGGGGTCACAGACGGCCTGCGACGACGCCATCATCGGCCCCGAGCCGCCGGTGACGGCGTACTGCAACCGCGAGCCGAAGCTCACCTACGAGAACTTCGGCCGTGGCTACATGAACAAGTGGTGCACGGGTTGTCATGCCGAAGAGCTGCGTGAGAATCAGCGAAACGGCGCTCCAGCCGACGTGAACCTCGACACCTTCGAGCTCGTCATGCAGCACGCCGATCGCATCCAGGTGCGCTCGGTCGACTCCACGACGATGCCCCCCGCCGCTGCGCCCAGCGAGGCCGAGACCCAAGCCCTCGGCGAGTGGCTACGCTGTGATGTATTCCCGTCCATCAACCGAGCCGGGGAGGGCGCATGAGCCGCATCCACTGGGCGCTGCTGGCTGCCCTGAGCGCCAGCGCCTGCAACGAGTATTCCCTCGTCACCCCTCCGCCCGTGCCGCCCGCCGAGCCGCCCGGCAAGGAAGAAGACGACCTGGGCAACCCGCCCGACTGGCAGAACTGCTTCGAGGGCTTCCACGGCGAATACTTCAACCTCGGCATCGACGACGACTACATCAATCCGCGTCCTGCCGAGCCGCTGGCTCCTACCGATCCCGCCGAGCTCGCGTTCTGGCAGGAGTCGTCGTACCAGCAGTTCGATGCGTCCCTCGACATGGGCAGCAACTGGTGGCCCGTCGATGAAGGCCTCGAGGGCGACCCCGCCTACTTCGCCGTGCGCTGGCGAGGATGGATCCGGGCCTGGTCGGGCACCGACCTGCAGCTCACCTTCGGCGCCGCCGGTGACGCCTGGGTGTTCATCGACGACGAGCTGGTCATCGACCGAGCGGGCCTGTCACCCTTCGATCCCGAAGACCTGTCGGTGAACCTGAGCGCCGGCCAATACCCGATCGAGGTCTTGTACGCGCACCGAAAGGGGCCGAGCGGCTTCCGCTTTCGGGTCACCGGTGGCGACGTCACGATCTGCTACCCCGAGTTCGGTGGCGACGAGACGGAAGCCACCGAAGAGTGAGTCACCGTGGGGGTAACCTGCCGGTAACCCCACCCCGGCTCCCAGCGGCCTACAGTGGGAACAGCTGATGGGGCGAAAGCCTCCGCGGCGGCACTCTGGGCCCCCACGTCCCCCCCCCCCCCTTCGAGGGGAGCCCGGGTGCCGCCGACAGCGACCAAGTCAGGCCCCGCGGCCGCCGTTGAAGCCCAACGGCGGCCGCGCTGCGTTGGATCTGCCTGCCGGTGGGCGTTGCCTACAGCGCCGAGGGCGGCAGCAGCAACGCCTCTTCTACGGCGCGCACCACCCGTGGATGGAAGCCGAGGGTCTGGTGTGTGCCCGGTAGGCGCGTGGGCGGGAGGACCATGTGGTGCGCGCCCTCCAGGCGGCAGCGTGCAGGTGGCGCCACCGGATCGCCCAGTCGGCACACACTCACCACGTCTTCGCCTACGACAGGCCCAGCCTCGGTCAGCTCGCGCACCAGCTCGCTGTCGGGCAGGGACTGCCAGACCCCACGCGACACCATGCCCAGCAGGGGCACCCCGGCCAGCGCGAACCAGGTGCCCGCGAACGGCGTGCCCAAGCTGACGAGGCGCCTCACGTGCTGGTGGCCGCCGAGCCGGCGCACGTAGTACAGCGCGGCCAGCCCGCCCTGCGACACGCCTACCAGGTCGACCTGCTGTGCCCCTGTGCGCGCCTGCACGTCGGCAACCGAGGCCTGCACCTCCACAGCGAGGCGCCGCACGTCTTGGATACACAGCGGGGGCAGACGGGCGCGGTAGACGCGGTGCCCACGGCGCCGTAGCTGCGACGACAGCGGCCACATCGAGCCGCGCGTGGAGAGGAAGCCGTGGACGAGGACGAGGGGACGCACGCGCCCAGGTATCCTCGATGTGGGCTGGGTGGTACAACCCGAACAGGAGGGCCCGTGGCCGACGCTCGAAGCCAGCGCCGTCAGAAGCGGCTCGCAAAACAGAAGAAGAAGCGCGACCGCAAGAGCCGGCCCGCACGCGACCGCAACCCGACAGCCCCCGCGGCGGTCGACGCGGGGGCCGCGGCGCACTGGCCCACCGGCCCGTGCTACCTGTCCGACAGCTGGTACGAGCGGGGGGCCGTGGTCGATGTGCTGGTGTCTCGCGTGGCCTCCTCGGGCGAGGCCGCCGTGGCCAGCGTCACCGTCGACCTCGCCGAGGAGGGGGTTCAGCGCAGCCAGGCGCGGGGAGGGCTCCGCGGCGAGCACGTGCCCGGGGAGGCGGCGCGCTTGTCCGACGAGGGGGGGCGGGCCATGATCGATGTCTCGCCGGCCCAGGCCGTCGCGGTGATCGCTGCGGGGCTTCGGCTCGGCGGCGCCCTCGATGCCGCCAGCGCGGCGCTGATCGGGGGCATCGACCCAGACGACGCACCCATCGAGGTCCTCACAGGAGAGCCTGCGCCCCCCCCTCCACCCAAGGAAGAGGGCTGGTTCTCACGTCTGATCGGCAAGATCGTCGGGTCGCCGTGAAGGCGCCCCCCATCGACGACAGCACCCGCACCGTAGGGGAGGGTCGCTGGGTCCCCCTGCAGGTGATCGGAGAGGGGGGGCAGTGCCAGGTGGTGGCGGTGTGGGACGTGCGCCTGCGCATGGGCCGTGCTCTCAAGGTCTTGCTGCCGGAGCCCGCCCAGAGTCGGAAGCTCAGGGCGAGGTTCGTTCAGGAGGCCGAGACCCAGCGTCGGCTGATCCACCCCCACATCGTCCGTGTCTACGAGGTGTTCCCCGACGCCGAGCTGCCCTGGATGGTCATGGAGCTCGTCGAGGGTGGCTCGCTGCAAGACTGGGTCGATCGCCACGGGCCGATGCCGCCCCGACTCGCCGCACAAGCCATCCTCGACGCCGCCCAGGGGCTGCAGGCCGCTCACGCTGAGGCCCTGGTGCACCGCGACGTGAAGCCCGCCAACCTGCTGGTGCACAGCAACGGCCGCTGCAAGGTGGCCGACTTCGGGATCGCCCGCGACCCGACGAAGGGGCTCACCCGCACCGGTGCGGTGTTCGGCACCCTCGGCTACATCGCTCCCGAGCAACTCGAAGACGCGTCGTCGGTCGATGCGCGGGCCGACGTGTATGGCCTCGCCGCGAGCTTGTTCGCGCTGCTGGCGATGCCCACTCACATGGAGCAGATGCGCCTCGCCGACGACCGAGAGCTCCTCGACAAAGTGCCAGCGCCGCTCCGCTCGCTGCTGTTCGATGCGCTGCGAGGCGCCCCGGCCCAGCGCACGCCCACCATGGAGGCCTTTGCCGCCTCCCTCGACGAGGCGCTGTCGGCCCTACCTCCCGACCCCACGCATCCGCCCCTCGCCTTGCCGTCCGCCCTCGATGGCCCCCTCGACGCCCGGGTGGTGCGTGAGTTGTTCGACCCGATCGCCGTCGAGGCGCCCCCCGAGCTAGCCCCGGTGCAGCCCAACCGCGAGCCTCGCGACCCCGACCTTCCCTCGTACGTCGTGGAGCAGGAGCCGCGCAGCGACCGGCTGCCGACGCCGCCTCCGCCGCCACCGCGCCCCCCACCGCCCCCACCCAGGCCTTCCTTGGCCCCGATGGTGCTCGGTGCCCTGGTCGTCTTGGCCCTCGTCGCTGGAGGCGTCAGCTCGATGGCCGTGGGTTCGCGCCGAGTCCACGACGCGTGGTCTGCTCACGCGGTCGCGGCCGATCAACTGCAGCTCGCCCTCGAAGCGGATGCGGTCGTCGTCGACGAGCTCGAGGCGCTGGGGTTCGACGTGGGCCCCGCGCGTGCGACCCTGCAGCACTGGCGCGACGAGCCAGGCCCCGTCACGACCCACGAGGCGATCCGAGCGCTGTCGGAAGCCGCCCGGCCCCTGCTCGTCTCCTCGCCCGAGCGGCCCGACGCGGTGCAGGCCCGTCAGCGCCTCGATCGAATCCTCGAGGCCCGTGAACGAGAGCAGCTGACGGCCCGAGCGTGGTCGGCCGAAGCTAGCAGTGGCCACGGGTGGCTGCCTGCCACCCTGGGCATGGCACCGTCGCCCTAGGCCGTCGACGCGCCCCTACAGCAGGCCGAAGGCCTCGGCCAGCGACGCGCCCATCCCCTCGCGGGCACGCTGGGTGTCGTCGCGGCGAGCCTGGTAGGCCGCCAGGGAGGCCTCGACCCGACGCCAGCTGCGCTCGATCGCCTCGCTGCTTCCCATCCGGGCCGTGACCGAGGTGTACTGGCTACCCAGCACCGTGCCGTAGGCCTCGGCCAGCACGGCCCGATCCGACGAGGCATCCCGAAATGCGAAGTAGGCCTCCTCGAGGCGGCGCTGATCCCCGCCACGCTCGACGAGGAGCTGCACCAGCCCCGCCTCTTCGTCGAGCACCACGAACAGCTCCTTCGCCGCGTCGCTCTGGGCTTGCTCCGACGTGGTGATGGTGTCGGCGGCGCTCGTAGCCATCTGGATGGACACAGCCGCCGTGCCCAGCAGCCACAGCACCAGCGTCACCAGCCCCACACCCACCAGGATGCGGGACATGGAGCCCCCCGTCGCCGCAGGCGCCTCCTGCCGCTCCCCAGGCACCGCCGAGGGGGCGGGGGCTGGTGTGGGGTGGGCTGCCGGAGCCGGTGCGGGGCTGGGTGCAGGAGGAGGCGCCGGCGTAGCGTCTCGCGGCGGCGTAGGAGGCGGGCTGGAGGCATAGGCCGCCACGTCGAGTGACGGCCGCACCGGCTTCATATCGTCTTCGGGGGGTGCCCACGTGGATGCGTCGTAAGCCTCCACCACGGCCCCCTCCACCACCAGCTCCCGGAGCTCGGCTGCCTGTTCGGCCAGCAGCCCCTCCGGCGGGCGATCGGACAGCTCGGGAAGCTCGCCCGGGAAGGGCGGGTGCGGCACGTCGTCGAGGGACGGCACCAGCCCCTCGAGCGCCTCCCTCATCGCCTTCGCCGTCGGATAGCGATCCTCGGGCTGGTAGCGGCAGGCCATGAGCACCAGGTCGCGGAGCGCCTCGGGCATGCCCTTGAACTGCCCGTCGTCGGCATCTGCGATGAACAGGTCTTTGCCGGCCTTGCGCTGAAGGAAGGTGAACAGGGTGGCGCCGACCGCGTAGACATCCGCCCGCACATCGACCGACGACGCGTCGTGCCGCTGCTCGGGGGGCATGAAGCTCGCCGTGCCCATCGACGACCCCACCCGGGTGAGCGCGTCTTCCCCGTCGGGGCCATCGGACGCCTCGTGGACCAGCTTGGAGATGCCATAGTCGGTGAGCTTGCACCGGCCATTGCGGCCCACCAGCACGTTGTGAGGCTTCACGTCACGGTGGATGATGCCCATCGCGTGAGTGGCCTCGAGGGCCCTGAGCAAGTCGACGGTGACCTTCACCGCGAGGCGGGGCGCCATCTTGGTGTTCACCCGCATCCAGTCGAGGACGCAGCCTCCCTCCATGTACTCCATCATCAGGTAGGGGAGCTCGCCCATCGACACGTCGAGCACTCGCACCACGTTGCGGTGATCGATGCGTGCCATCATGCGTGCTTCCCGGTCGAAGCGCTCCCGCATCTCGGCGTCGCCCGCGAACCGCCGGTGCATGATCTTGGCGGCACGCCAGCGGTTCAGCTGCAGATCGAAGGCGAGGTAGGCGTTGGCGGTGCCACCCTTGCCGATACGCCGTGTCAGCACGTAGCGGTCGGCCAGCAGAGGGGGGCGCAGCAGGCTGGGGGGGGCGGCCTCGTCGCTCATCGGGGATACTCCGGCTCGCAACCTACCCCACCGAGGGGCGGCAGGGCAGGTTCGCTACTGAACCGGGCCTGCGTCGACTCCCGCGTAGTCCCATGTGAGCTCCCCCGCTGCGTTCCAGGTGAGCACGATGTCGCCGAAGGGCGAGCCCACCACCAGCTCCAGGTCGTCGGTCGACGCGACATCGTCGAAGTTCTCGACCCCCGAGAACCGAAGTGCGATGCGGTCGCCCTCGATGAGGTTGTCGGAGGCGGTGAAGATCTCGTCGCCGTACTTGAGTCGGAACACGGGCCGGAGAATCGACAGCTCACGTGGCAGCTCGATGAGCACGTTGTCGGCGCCGTACTTCTGCTCGATGTGCAGGTCGAGCCCGTTCGACAGCCCCGCGACGATGGCCTCACGGGTCTCCATGAACTCCGGATGGCGCTGCACGGGGTTGGGTGCCGCAGGGGCAGCCCCACCCACCTTCGGGGTCTGACGCGCCTGCTCGCGCGCCTCGGCCACCGCGAGCTTGAACTCGTCGGTGTCGACCCACAGCACCGCATCGTTGGTGACCAGGATGGCACGGTGCTGCACGATGTCGTCGACGGTCTTGGGGACTCCGTTCAGCTCGAGCTCGATGTCGAGGGTGCCGAAGGAGGTCGACTCGTGTGGGGGGACCACGGGGAGGGTCTGCGGCGCCGGCAGCGCCTCGTACAGGCCCGGGTACATGTCGGTGAAGTGCAGCGCCAGCACCAGGGTGGCGTTGCGCAGCGCCTTGGGGCTGCGGTTGTTGACCGACAGGTTCAGCGACGACCCCAGCATGGTCTTGCTCACCTCGAGGTCGAGGTAGGTGTCTTCGGGGAAGATCTGCCAGAAGTCGGGGCCCAGGAGCTCCTGACAGAACTCGATGTCGCTGAGGATGAAGTCCCACTGCTGCTGGTTGCGGCGCCGCGCGAAGTGGTCGAGCACCTTGCGCTTGCCGCCGTGGAAGTCGCCGGCGTCGAAGAGCAGCTTGGCGAGCTGCAGGTCGGGGCTGAAGTAGCCGCTGCCCAGCATGGTCGACTTGTATTGCTCGACGATGAAGCTTCCCTCGCGACTGGCGTTGAGGAAGCTGCGCATCTTGTAGGGGTCGAGCATGTCGAGCAGGGCATCAGCCTGCTTGGGGTAGTAGGCGGCCGCCTGCTGGTAGGCCAGGCGCGCCTGCTCGGTGTTCCCCAGCCGCGCCTCGAGGGCCCCCACCAGCAACAACGCCGGGGCCGTGCGGTCGGGGTGCTCCGCCATCGTCTCTTCCAGCAGGCGCCGAACCTCGGGGAGGTCTTCGGGGTTGCCCTGCTCGATCATCGCCATCGCCAGCAGCAGGTGCGCCTCGCGCTCCTTGGGTGCCTGCTCGATGGCGGCCGACGCCGCGGCCCGCGCCGCCTCCCAGTCGCCGTTGTGGACGGCGAGGTAGGCTCGGTCGCGCAGAATGGACAGCTGGTCCCACTCGTCGACGTAGCGGTAGTACACGTCGGCGTACCCCACGAGGGCCTCGACCAGATCTTCCTCGAGGGCGTCGATGTCGCGCTGCAGCGCGCGCTTCTCCAGCTGGCGGTCCTTGAGATCACGCCACAGCGCACGCGCCTGCTCCCGATCGACGCTGAACTCTCCCGACGGCGCGACCATGTCGACGTCGCCAGACACAGAGACGACCGACAGCGTCGCCAGCATCAGCTCGCTCGTCATCTCCCACATCGCCTGCTGGTCGGCCTGCTCGGTCTGCTTGGCGTACAGCGGCTGCAGCACCTCCAGCAGATCCTTTCGCGCCTCCAGCACCTCAGGCGCCACGTCGCGGTAGTCCTGCTGGGCCATGTACCGGAGGTAGCCCTCGAAGTCGTCGTGGTCGCGCAGGGCCACGTCGACCGAGTGGATGATGCGGACGGTCTTGTCGAGGTCGTAGCTCGGGCCCTCGGCTTCGAGGCTTCCCAGCGCAGGGGCAAAGGCGTCTTCCGCGGCCGCTGCCTGAGCCGCAGCGGCCTCCTCGGCCATGCGGGTCTGCCGCGCCGACCACCACCACCACCCGCCTGCGGGTGCGGCGAGCCCCAGCACGACCAGCCCCAGGCAACCGATGCCGGCCCATCGTGGCCACCGCCGCGTGGGCGTCGCTTCTGTTTGCTCGCTCAGAGTGCCTCCTCGCTCCTGTCTACGTAGCGGCGCACGGCCGCCCCGTTGCAGGGCGGTTGCACTCAGCCGCCGCGGCTGAGGCTCTTCAGACCCTGCAGGTGCTGCGACAGGGTGCGCACGGGGATGCCCAACACCTCGGCTGCCTCGCGCAACACGAGGAGCTCGGCCTGGATCAGCTCCCCGTCGGCCATGCAGGTGCGATGGAAGATCGTGATCAGATCGAGCTTGGCTTCCATGTCGAGCCGCTCGGGGAGGACTCGGATCGCGCGGGTGTAGGCGTCGCGGTAGGCCTGCGTGTAGTCGCCGTCACCGTCGAGAAAGCCCATCTGACGAAGCATCGCGTCGGGCACGACCTGCGACAGCAGCTTGAGCTCCCCGAAGTCGACGATGCCATCGGCATCGACGATCAGCTTGGCGACGAAGGCGGTGAACGCGACCTTGAGCTGATCGAGCTCGTCAGTGACGTCGAGGCCGTCGGGGAACGAGGCTGCCATGGGTCCTCCAGATGGGCGTGAGCCTACCACCTACCGATCCACCGTGGTGACGCGCAGCGCATCCCCGCTGCAACCGCGTACCGCCCGACGGGGGACTCCGCGTGTTAGCGTGTCGTCACCCCCGGCCTCCCGGCCATGGCCTCCCGGCCCCCTTCCCCCTCCCCTCCCCCTCTCCCCTCGTCCGCCCTCGGAGTCCCCCATGTTCCTGTCCGCCCTCGTGGGCGCGGCACTGGCGCAGCCGGTCCCGCAGCTCAACACCCAGGTGTTCCGCCCGGCCATCAGCAGCAGCTCCACCCTGTGGACCGAAGACACCCAGACCGCGCCCGACGGCTACGCCACCGCCCGCGGCTTCGTGCACTACGCCCACCGCCCCTTCCGCCTGCAGGTCGGCGATGAGACCCAGGTCGTCGTGCAAGACGTCGCCGAGCTCGACCTCGCCGGGGCCTACCACTTCAAGGGCCTGCGCCTGGGCGCCCACGTGCCCATCTATGGGTGGACCACCTCCCCGCTGACCCCTGATCAGGCCGGGCTCGGCGACATGATGTTCGACCTGCAGGGTCGCATCGTGGACGGAGCCCACGCCCCGGTCGGCGTCGCCCTCGCGGGGCGCCTGATCCTCCCCACCGGCTCCGTGGCTGCCCCCCTCGGCGCGCGGTCCACCGGCTGGGAGCTCGCCGGCATCGTCGACCGCCGCTTCGGCGACGTGCACGTGTCGACCAACATCGGCACCCGCGGCGTGCCCCGAGCCACCTACGAGCACGTCGTGTGGGACGACCAGCTCTTCGTGCGCGCGGGCGCCGGCTGGCACGTCACCGAGCACGCCGGCCTGTCCGGCGAGCTGGGCGCCCAGACCAACTGGTCGAGCGGTGACAACCCCGCCGGCACAGCCGCTGAGCTCCTCGGCGGTGGCTGGCTCGGCGTCGCCGACAGCGTGGTGCTGCGCGGAGGCGCGTCGGTCGGTCTCGGCCGCGCCCCAGGGACCCCGGTCGCCCGCCTGCTCCTCGGGGCGAGCTGGGAGCCCGACATGTACCCCGACCGCGACCTCGATGGCATCGTCGACCGCGACGACTGGTGCCCAGACCAGCCCGAAGACGAAGACGGCTTCGACGACTGGGATGGCTGCACCGACGCGCCGACCACCATCGTCGTCGACCTCACCGACCCCGATGGCCAGCCCATCGACGGCCTGAGCGTCACCCTCGACGGCCCCGAGCAGCACGAGCTCGGCGACGGCGAGCGGGTGCTGACCCTGCACCCGGGGGTCTACACCCTGCACGCCAGCGCCGACGGCTACCTGCCCCTGACCGAGGAGCTGGTGATCGGCGACAACGCCGGCCAGACCTTCGAGCGGCCCCTGGTCGCCAAGCTGGGCACCCTGCGGCTTTGGGCCGTCGACAGCCTGGGCAACCCCGTCGAGGGCTACTTCACCGTCTCCGGCTCCGAGCCGTGGCCCGCCAACGGCAAGGCCATCGAGGTGCCCGCCGGTGAGCACGCGCTGGTCATCGCCGCTGAAGGCTTCGCCGCCCAGGCCGTGAGCCTGCACGTCGAGCACGGGCAGGGTCGCGAGTACAGCGCGGTCCTCCAAGGAGAAGGTCAGCCCCGGGCCGTGCGGATGACCTCCGACCGCATCGAGATCGACGAGCAGGTGTTCTTCGCCCTGAACAAGGCCACGATCCAGCCGGCCAGCTTCGCGCTGCTCGACCAGGTGGCTGCCTCCATCCTGGCCCACCCCGACGTGAGCCGGGTGCGCATCGAGGGGCACACCGACGATCAGGGCCCCAGCACGTTCAACACCAAGCTGTCCCAGCAGCGCGCCGACGCCGTTCGGGCCTACCTCGAGCGCAAGGGCGTCGACCCGAGCCGGCTCACGTCGGTCGGCTTCGGATCGTCCAAGCCGCTCCGTGCCGGTGACGACGAGGCAGCCCACGAAGCCAACCGACGGGTCGAGTTCCACCTCGAGTCGTGATGCCTAGGCGAACAGCCACCCGGCGATCGACACGAGCACGATGAGGGCGGCCGCCAGCGCCACCAGGTGCCACGGCCCCGACGAGGGCACGGCGTGGGGCACCAGGGAGCGCAGGGTCGCGGCGACCTCCTCAGCGCCCGGCCGCTCACTCGGGGCCTTCGCGAGCATGCGGCGGAGCAGGCCCGGCAGCACCGCCGCCACCGGAGCGGGGAGCCGTAGCGACGCAGGCAGCGGAGGCACCGGAGCCTGCCCGTGCCTGGCCAACACCACCACCGGGTTGGCATCGTGGTACGGGTAGCGGCCCGCGACCAGCCGATACAGCAGGGCGCCCAGGCTGTATACGTCGGCGCTGGGCCCTGCCGGCTCCCCGGCGATCTGCTCGGGGGGCATCGTGTGCACCGAGCCCTCACCGGCGCCCTGGCTCCCCGCAGCTACCGCCAGGCCCAGGTCGATCCACACCACCGACCCATCCGGGCGCAGCAGCAGGTTCGCCGCCTTCACATCTCGGTGGACCACCCCTTCGCGGTGCAGGTGCGCCAGCCCTTCCGCCGCCTCGGCCACCCACCCCAGCGCCACGTGCAGCGGCACGGGGCCCTCCCGCAGCCGCTCCCCCAGCGGCACTCCCGGCACGTGCTCCAGCACCACCGCATGGCCATCGCCCCACGCCCCGTGGGCCCGCAGCGACACCACCCCGGGGTGGGGCGCCAGGCCCTCCAGCGCCGCGACCTCTTGCTGGGCGAAGGCCTCGCCCTCGGCAGGCAACAGCTTGACGGCCACGTCCGACCCGTCGGGAGCTGCCGCCAGCCACACCGACCCCGAGGTGCCCTCGCCCAGCGGCGAGGTGAGGCGGTAGCCATCGAGCACGACCAGTCCGGGGGCGGGAGCAAGGGGCATCCCGAGGCCTAACCGGCCCGCAAGCCCCGGCGCGAGGCGCATCGTGCACGTTTTACGGGCGCGGCTCCATGGCCCCACCCGATCCCCTGCGGTAGGGGCGCAGCATGTCTGTTGATGCCCTCCTCGAGTCCCGCTTCGGCTTCCCCGCGTTCCGCCCGGGGCAGCGAGAGATCGTCGACCACATCGCCAAAGGGCACGACGCGCTCGTCGTGATGCCCACCGGCGCCGGCAAGTCGCTGTGCTACCAGCTGCCGGCCCTCGCTCGAGGGGGTCTCACCGTCGTCGTCAGCCCGCTGATCGCGCTGATGAAGGATCAGGTCGACGCCCTGGTCGACAAGGGCATCCGCGCCACCTTCCTCAACTCCAGCATCGACCGCGCCACCTACGAGGAGCGCAGCCAGGCAGTCTATCGAGGCGAGGTCGAGCTGCTCTACGTCGCACCCGAGCGGTTCACCCCGTCCTTCATCCGCTGGCTACTGGCCGCCGACGTGCGCCTGTTCGCCGTCGACGAGGCTCACTGCCTCAGCCAGTGGGGCCATGACTTCCGCCCCGACTACCTGCGCCTGGGCAAGGTGCGGCAGGAGCTCGGCTCTCCACCAGCCGTCGCGCTCACGGCCACCGCCACCCCGGTGGTGCAGGAAGACATCGTCAAGACGCTGGGGCTGGAGAAGGGCCGCACGTTCATCCGGGGCTTCGACCGGGAAAACCTGGTCCTCGAGGTCGTGGAGGCCAAGGGAAAGGCCGACAAAGACGGCATGCTCAAGGGCCTCGTGGAGGGAGGCACGGCCCTCGTGTACTGCGCCACCCGCAAGAACGTGGAGAGGGCCACCAAGGCCCTACGAGAAGATGGCGTTCGCGCCGGCTTCTACCACGCGGGCCTCACCGCAGATCAGCGAACGCGCATCCAGGAAGACTTCATGGAGGGCCGGGTGCCCGTCGTGGTCGCCACCAACGCGTTCGGCATGGGCATCGACAAGCGCGACATCCGCACCATCGTCCACTACGACATGCCAGGAACCGTCGAGGCCTACTACCAGGAGATCGGCCGCGCCGGTCGCGATGGGCGGATGAGTCGGGCCACCCTGCTCTATCACCCCATGGATCGGCGCATCCACGAGTTCTTCATCGACAACAGCCACCCCCCCGCCGACTGGGTGCACAAGCTCTACTCCTGGCTGCTCGCCCAGGGAAGCAACCCCGTCTTCGCCCCCCTGGAACGGCTGGCCGAGGCCCTCCCATCCGACGCCGGCGACCGGGCAGCGGCCAGCTGCCTGTACATCCTCGTGCGCGAGGGCATGGTGCGGCGCATCTCGCCGTCCGATCGCTCCGCCTGGCTCGAGGTCAAGCGCCACCCCACCGACCCGGTCGCCGGTCACCGAGGCGCCGTGTGGGAGCTCATCACCGAGCGAGGCATCGCGGCGGGGCAGGCCGTGCAGTTCCACCCCGAGAGCTGGCGGCGGCGCCTCGGGCTCGATCGCGACCAGCTGACGGCCGCCCTGCGCGGCCTGGAGCAACGGGGCCTGATCGCCTACCAGGCCGCGGAGCGCGTCGGCGGCGTCGAGCTGCTGCAGCCCGACGTGCCCCTCACTCTCGACGAAGGGCGCATGAAGAAGCGGCGCTCCCGGGAGTACGGGAAGCTCGACCTCATGGAGCGCTACACCACCGCTCCCTGCCGTCGCCGCTATGTGGTGGAGTACTTCGGCGAGAAGGCGCCCTTCGAGCGCTGTGGCACCTGCGATGCGTGCCGCGCGGGCCCTGGCGCCAGCGAAGAGCCCCGCGCCCTCACCCCCGACGAAGAGCGGGTGGTGCTCAAGCTGCTGTCCACGGTGGCGAGGATGGATCGGCACGCCAACAAGGAAGGCTGGGGCCGTGATCTGGTGGCCAAGGTCGCCGTCGGGAGCCGCGAGCAGAAGGTGCGGGCGTGGCGCTTCGAAGAGCTGTCGACCTACGGCATCCTCGCCAAGGCGGGCTGGTCGAGCGGCGAGGTCAACGACCTGCTGGCGGCCCTCGCCGAGCACGGGGCCATCGAGGAGTCCTACGTCACGCGCACCGTCGGCGAGCGTGACCGCACCTACCGCGAGGTCCGCCTCAACGAGCTGTCGTGGTCGCTGATGCGCCGCCAGGCCGACGCCTTTCAGATGGTGTTCCCCCATGCCCGCAAGCTCGTGCGATCGGCCCCCAAGGCGGGGGGCTCCCTCGCCGAGCAGGGCGTGCCCAGCGACCTGTTCGCCCTGCTCCGCGACGTGCGGCGGCAGCTGGCCGATCAGAAGAACGTGCCCGCCTACGTCATCGCCCCCGACAAGACCCTCAAAGACATGGCCCGCATCCGGCCCCTCACCAAGGGTGCCATGCTCGGGGTGCACGGGATGGGCAAGCGCCGCTGGGAGCTCTACGGAAGCCACTTCCTCGAGGCCATCCGAACCTACGCTGAGAGCTGACGAGCCAGACACCCCATGGTTGGTTACGAACCCGGCGAGTATCCGTCATGCATCCTGCCCCCGCCCATACCGCTCCGCGCCCGATGTACCAGCCGTCCCCTCGGCTGACGTGCGACCTGCTCCTGTCGGCGCCCAAGCCCACACCTCGGATCCGCAGGGTGGCAGGCATGGCCATGGCGATGTTGGTGGTGCTGGCGGGGTCGAGCATGGTGGGGCTCGTCGGAGGCGGCGCCGCCGCGTGGCTCGCGAGCCAGCCCGAACTCGAGGCCGCAGCTCTGCCCTGACGGGGCTACCCTGCAGGCATGCTCCCGCTCCTCCTCGCTGCAGCCTCCGCCTCCCCCGTCGCCGTCGTCGGGGGGCAGCCGAGCGCTCCGGGCCACTGGCCCGAGGTGGTGGCGATCTACAACATCAACGACGAGATGGCCTGCACCGGCACCCTGGTGCAGCCCGACCTGGTGCTCACCGCCGGCCACTGCGGGTCGGCGATGGAGACGGTGCACGTGGGCTCGCACGACCTGGTCGCCGATCCAGGGGAGGTCTACGACATCGTCGAAGGCTGGGTCCACCCCGACTTCTACGCCACCTACGACGCGGCGCTGTTCCGTCTCGACCGGCCGGTCGAGGGCATCACGCCCCCCGCGCTGATCGCAGACTGCTGGGCCACCGACTACCTGCTCGACAATGCAGAGGCCGTCATCGTCGGGTTCGGCGCCATCGACGCCTACGCGGCCGAGCGCCCGACCGCCCTGCACGAGGCGACGGTGCCCGTCACCGATGCCGACTGCGCCGAGGCCGCGCGGGGGTGCAACCCGGATGTGCTTCCAGGGGGCGAGCTGATCGCTGGCGGCGACGGGGTCGACACCTGCTCGGGCGACTCGGGGGGTCCCCTGTTCCTCGAGACACCCGAGGGGCGACTGCTCGCGGGCATCACCAGCCGCGCGGCGGAGCCGGTCCGTCAGCCCTGCGGCGACGGCGGGATCTACGTGCGAGCCGACGCCATCGTCGAGTGGATCGAGGAGGTGGCCGACACCACGCTGCCGCGGCCCGACTGCGAGCAGACAAACCGCGCGCCGACCCTGCTCACCCCCGCGCTGCGCACCACGCGGCTGCAGCCGCTGCGCGTCGAGCTCGAGGCCGCCGACCCCAACCCCGATCAGGCACACCGCTTCGACCTGATCGACCAGCCTGACTTCGGCCGGGCCTTCCTCGACGGCGGTGAGCTGTCGTTTCTGCCCGACGGCACCAGCCACGGAGTCACCGCGGTCGGGCTTCGGATCACCGACGATGGCGTCCCACCGCGAGCGATCGACGTGTCGCTGCCCCTGACGGTGCTCGACGTGGAGGTGACCATCGAGGAGCGGGGATGCTCCCAGATCGGAGGGGCCCCCTGGTGGCTTGTGTGGCTCCCCCTCCTCGCCCTCAGCCGGCGAGAGAGGTGACGGCGCCTTCCTCCGAGGCTTCCTCGACCTCGGGCAGCCGCACACGCAGAGGCTCCCGCACCCCGTAGCGCAGGCCGAAGTTGCGCACCTTGGCCAGCGAAGCCTGCTGCAGGGTCAGGCCCGCGGGCATGAGCAGCACCCCTTTCACGGTGTAGACCGGCTCCACCAGCTCCATGCCCACCTCGAGCTGCCCAGACCGAACCTCCACCACGGCGCGCTCGCTGCCCGTCAGCACGCTCCACAGGCCCGTCACCAGCTCCCGATCCAGGTGCCGGGGCAGCCGGGCCAGCGCGTCCTGCACGCCGCCGTCGCCCTTCGGCGCCCGCAGGTAGGCCAGCACCACGTCGAGGGCGCGGACGACCCACTCCCCCCCGGCCTCTGAGGGCTTGCCCAGGCCCTCCAGACGACAGGCCACCTCCTGCAGCCGCGGAAGGTGACGGACCAGCCCGGCTGCCAGCTCGCCACCCTCGGCGACCTGCTCCCGCTCCAGCTCGCTCAGCACGCCCCGCTCGTCCATCCGCTGCAGCACGTCGGGGGGGAGCGACACCAGCCCGAGGCAGGCCAGGGCTGCTGTGGTGCGGTCTTCCCAGGTCAGCTCATGCCCGACGCGCACCGCGAGCCGCTCCACGAGGCCCTGGGCCTCCTGGCCTTGGGCAGCCGCCAGGGGCGCCGCGAGGGACAGCACCTCGGTCGCCAGCTTCACGCTGCCCACCACCGTGCCCTCGAGCAGCTCCCGCTCGCTGCGCAGCAGGCGGTGATGCTCGGCGGCCTCGGCCAGCCCCCGCAGGAGGTCGGCGCGCTCACACGGCTTGATCAAGAACCGCTGCACCCCCGATCCGTTGATCACCCGCACCAGCGAGGCCAGATCGGCCTGGCCCGACAACAGCACCCGGGACGCGTCGGGAGCGACCTGGCGCGCGGCCGTCAGGAAGGCCGCACCGTCCATGCCGGGCATGCGCATGTCGGAGCAGACCACCGCGACGTCGAGGGCCCGGAGCATGCGGAGGCCCTCGGCGCCGCTCGTGGCCGTGTAGACCTCGAAGCGCCCCCGCAGCGAGCGTCGCAGCCCATGGAGCACGTTCGGCTCGTCGTCGACGCACAACACCTTCGGCACCCAGCCCATGCACGGCCCCCCAGGACTCCCCTGTCGGCCTGTCAGCAACCGCACTTGAGTTCACGGGCGCCCAGCCGAAGAGGGGACCGGGGGGACCCGATGGTGAACATCCTGTTCGTGGACGACGACCCGCACATCCTCGACGGCATCCGCCGTGCGCTACGAAGCAAGCGCCGCGAGTGGTCGATGGGCTTCGCCGCGGATCCTGCAGCGGCCATCGATGCCTGTGCCGAGCAGGCACCCGACGTGGTGGTCACCGACCTGCGGATGCCCGGGATCGGCGGTGAGGGCTTGCTGGAGCACCTGTCCCAGCACCACCCGGATGCCGTGCGGATCGTGCTGTCGGGCACCGCCGATCCCCACACCACGCTGCGAACGGTGAAGCTGGCCCACCAGTTCCTCGCCAAGCCGTGCGAGTCCGACGAGCTCGTGCAGCGGCTGGAGCGCTTGGTGGGTCTGCGACGCCTCCTCGACGACGAAGGCCTGCGCGCCGACCTGGGGCGCCTCGACGAGCTGCCGCAGGCCCCAGGGGTCTACCTGGAGCTGCAGCAGGTGGCGCGGCGTGACGACGTGTCGACCGACGCCGTGGCTGCCGTCATCGAGAAGGATCCCGCCATGAGCGCGATGGTCCTCAAGGTGGTGAACTCGGCGTTCGTGGGGCTGCCGCGCACCGTGAGCTCGGTCGAGCGCGCCGTGGTCTACCTCGGCGTGACCATGGTCGAAGACATCGTGCTCGCCGCCGACGCGGCACGCGCCGTGGGGTCTGGCATGCAGGCCGAGCTCGAGGGCTTCCAGAGCCACGCCGCTGCCACCGCCATGGTCGCCCAGCGCATCAGCCCGTCGGGCCTGGCCGGATCCGCTCGCACCGCCGGCTTCCTCCACGACCTCGGGGGCCTGTTCTTCGCGTCACGCCGCGGCGAGGCCCTCGCAGCGCTCCACCGCCGCGCCGCCGACGAGCAACGCCTGCTACACGACGTGATCGTCGAGGAATGGGGCATCGCACCGGCCGAGGTGGGCGCCTACCTGCTGGGGATGTGGGGACTCCCCCTCGACCTGGTGAACACCGTGGCGCGGTCCGCCCACCCCCGATGGCGATCGATGGGACTCCCCGAGCTGCTGCACGTCGCCGACGGCCTGGTGCACGAGCTGGTCCCGAGCCCCACGTCGTTCAGCGCCGTCCCCCCCCTCGATCACGACGCCCTGGCGCGGCTGGGCGCCGATCGCTCCCTCGGTCGCTGGCGGGAGCTCGCCGAGCGCGTCGTGCTCGGCTGAACCGAGCGACTAGTCGGGCAGCGACAGGCGCGACCGCACCGTCACCGTGTCGCTCGACCAGGGGACCACGACCTCGCTGCGCTCCGAGCGACAGCCCTTCGGACACCCGCCAGGGTGGCAGCCGACCGCGGCAGGCGGGCAGGTGCCGAGGCTCACCGTGAGCTCGTACTCGCCGGGCGCGACCCGCAGCAGGGCGGCGGAGGTCTCGTCGACCGCGCCGAGCCGGCGATCACCCAGGCGTGCGACCAGTGGCGGCCGCTTCTTGAACAAGCCTCCCGCCTCGGCCAGCGCCGGCACCTCGACCACGAAGCGCGCCTGCGGCGGCGTCACGTCGATGGCCAGCGTGGCCTCGCCGTCGGCCCCTTCCGGGACCACGAGGAGCGCCTCGCCCGACCCACAGGCCGGCGAGCACGCGTCCCCGGGGCAGGCATCGACATCACATGGGCCCACCCACCACGGCACCGTCTGCTCGCCCACCGCGAGCTGGGTCGCGAGCCCCTCGGGGGGCACGCCGCGCACGGCGCCGTCGAGCTCCACCTGCATCACCATGCCGTCGAGCCCCGCGGCCATCAGCCGCACGGGCACCTTCGAGACCTCCGGTGCCGGCGGCGGCGCCGCGGTGGGTGCCGAGGGCCGTTGCTGGGCGGCGAAGAGCACCACCCCGACCGTGGACAGCGCGACGGCACCGATCACCATGGCTCGCAGCGACCGCGTCGGGGGAGTCGATGGGGGGGGCGGGGCCGGTGGCGCCTCGGCCTCCGACAGCACGGCGACGGGCGGGGGCAGGTCGCGTAGCCTGCCCTCTTCGGAGGCGGTCAGCAGCTCGAGCACCTCGGTCGCCGATGCCGGGCGATCGTCGGGCTCGCGGGTCGTCAGCCGGCGCACGAGGGTGCGCGTGCCCTCGCTCACGCCCTCGCCCGGGTCGAGGGGCGGGCTGTTCTGCTTGGCCAGAGCCACCTGCAGCAGCTGCTTGCGCAGCGGGCCTTCCCCGGAGAGCGGGTAGGCGAAGGAGCCCGTGAGCAGCTCGTAGAACACCACCCCCAGGGCATACAGGTCCCACTGCACCGGGTCGAGGGAGGCGGGGTCCATCCACTCGGGAGGGGCGTAGCTGACCGTGCCGAAGGTCATGCCTTCGCGGGTGAGGCGGTCTTCGTCGGTCTCCAGGGCCAGCCCGAAGTCGACCAGCTTGAGCAGCCCGTCGGAGGTCAGCAACAGGTTGGCCGGCTTGATGTCGCGGTGGCGGATCCCCAGCCCGTGCAGATGCTCCAGAGCCTCAGCCAGCTGACGCATCCAGCTCCGCACGTCGGCCTCGGACTGCGGCCCTTCATCGATCACCTCGTGAAGGGCTCGCCCATCGACGAACTCCATCTCGATGAACGGGGGGTGGGCATCCATCCGGATGTTGCGCACCGCGACCACGTTGGGATGCTGCACCCGGTAGAGGATCTCAGCCTCACGAACGAACCGACGTCGCCCCTCTTCGGAGCTCGTCACGCTGTCGGCGAGCACCTTGATGGCCGCTTCGATGCGCGTCGCATCGACATTATGGCAACGGTAGACAGACCCCATGCCCCCGTGTCCGAGGCGCTGGGTGACCACCCACACGTCGATGCGATCCCCCACCTCGAGCACGTCGTGAGCCCCTCATCCCAGCAGCCGATGTAGCGCATATCTACGCCGGCGACGACCCTGCCCTACACGGCGCAGTCGACGCCGTTTGCCGCATCCGCCTCTTCTTGCTCGTCGAGGGCGATCGCGCACTCGTCTTCCACCGAGGCGTCGGCATTCTCGTAGGTCGACCGCAGCTCGTCGCAGTCGAAGTCACCATCGTCAGCGTGGCAATCACAGATGTAGTCGACGTATTCGCCGCAGGGGTCTTCCTGTTCGCAGGCGGCCACCCCGATCACCAGTGCTGCCATCATCCACACGCTCGCACGCATCTCGACCTCCTCCTGCAGCACAACCCTCTGTGGACTGCACCTGTTCCCGGTCCCGACGTTAGCAGGGTCGTGTGTCAGATGTCGCAGCGATGGAAGTTCGTGGCCTGACGCGCCGCTTCGGTGCGCGTGTCGCGGTGCAGTCTCTCGACCTCACGGTGAGGAAGGGCGACGTGTATGGCTTTCTGGGCCCCAACGGAGCAGGGAAGACCACGGCCATGCGGTGCATGGTGGGCCTGCTCCGGCCTCACCAGGGCTCGGTGCAGATCTTCGGGGAAGGCCATCCGGTGCGGTCCCGAGCGCGCCTCGGCGCGATGATCGAGACCCCCGCCTTCCACGACTGGATGAGCGGTCGCGACAACCTGTGGCTGTCTGCCTGCTACCTCGGCCTGCCCGACCCCCACGCCGAGCTCGATCGGGTCCTCGACCGGGTGGGCCTGCGTGAGCGCGCCCTCGACAAGGCCGGTGCCTACTCCCTGGGGATGCGGCAGCGCCTGTCCATCGCCCGCGCCCTCCTCGGGCAGCCCAAGCTCCTGCTGCTCGACGAGCCCACCAACGGGCTCGATCCGCGCGGCATGCACGAGGTGCGCCAGCTGGTGCGCTCCCTGGCTCTGCACGACGGCATCACGGTGTTCCTGAGCACCCACCTGCTGGCCGAGGTGCAGGCGATCTGCAACCGGGTCGGCATCCTGCAGAAGGGGCGCCTGCAGGCCGAGGGCACCGTCGAGGAGCTCCTGGCGCGGGGCGACCAGGCCGACGGCATGGTCGAGGTGTCCAGCTCGGATCCCGCCGCCCTCGCCGCGGCCGTGGCGGCGCTGCCCGGGGCCGAGGCCAAGGGCGAAGGCACCCAGGGGCGGCTTCGCGTCATCGTGCAGCCACCGCTCGACGTGCCGGGGCTGATCGCCGGGCTGGTCGAGCGCGGGGTCCCCCTCACGAGTGTGGTGCCCCAGCGGCGCAGCCTCGAAGACGTCTTCCTGGAGCTCACCGGATGAGCGCGCTGCTGCTGCTACGAGCCGAGTCGGTCAAGCTGCTGTCGCGGCGCTCGGCCCGCCTGGGCCTGGTCCTCGCCGCCCTGCTGGGCATCGTGGGGCCGCTGATGCTGGGCACCCTGTCGGGGAGCGCCATCGTCGTGAACGGCGCCGACCTCGGCGAGACGCTGCAGGCCAACGCGCCCATGGCGGCGCGCTGGGCCCTGAGCCTGCGCGACTTCTGGATCATGCAGGCCTTCGTGCTGCTGCTCGTCAGCCAGTCCTTCGCCGGCGAGCTGCAGGCGCGCACCCTGCGGGAAGACCTCGTTCGCCCGGTGGGTCGCAGCCAGGTCCTCGCCGCCAAGCTGGGGGCCATGGCGCTGTGGATCGGGCTGACCCTCGCCCTGCAATACGCCCTGTCCATCGGCCTGGGCGCCGTGCTGTTCGGCACCGACGGGGCCTGGCGCGACGTGAGCCTGGGCTACGTCGGGAGCTTCCTGAGCGACCTGTCGTTCGCGGCGTTCACCCTCGCCGTCGCCACCCTGGTGCGCTCCGTGGTCGGCACCGCCGTCGGCATGCTGCTGTTCATCGTGTTCAGCAAGCTGCTCGGGTGGGCCCTGTTCCTCGCCGAGGGCGCCGCCAACGCCCTGCCCCCCGAGATGAACCAGCTGCCCCAAGCGGCCTACTGGCTGTTCGCGTCCCAGCCGATGCTGCCCAGCGCCGCGTGGGGCCTGGGGGGAGAGCTCGCTGTCGGAGCCGACCTGCTGTGGGTCACCTGGGCCGCCTGGGCGCTCTACCTGCTGGGCGGCTGGGCCGTGGCCGACCGGGCGTTCGCGTGGAGCGACATCCCATGATCGCGCTGGCCTTCGGCTGGCTGGCCTGGGCACAGCCCGTGGTCGGGGCCGAGGTCGAAGCCGAGCCGGGCGACGAGATCGTCGTGTACGGCGAGCGCAGGGTAAAGCAGGCCCGCGACAAGCTGCTGAGCGACCTGCAGCACCTCGGCTACCGCAAGCTCATCGACAAGGGCGACCGCGTGGTCCTCAAGCACGAGACGAGCTGGAAGGGGAAGGTCGTGGTCTACGACGACGGCTACCTCGACCTGCGCCGTCAGGGGGTCAAGGGCACCATGCCCGACACCTTCTTCCGCGACGCCAGCCCCCTCGTGGGTTGGGTGCCGTGCCTGATCGTGCCCACCGCGTGCGTCAAGGTGGGCGGGGTCGTCGTGTCGAAGCGCAAGCTCGAGCACGTCGAGGCGCGCACGCTTCGGGCCGTGCAGCCGGCTGTGCACGACCTCAACGCCCGCATGGCCGACCTCGCCACCGATCACAAGCTCGAGGCGCTCCCCCAGGCCCTCGAGGCATGTTGGGACGACGGCGTGCCCCTGATGGGCGACGGGCCCCTGCCCACGGCGGAAGCCCGGCGGGAGCACCTGCTGGCGTTCTGGGCGTCGCGCACCGACACGGTGTGGGGAGAGCGCGTCCGGGAACAGGTCGAGGCCTTCCTGCGCGGCGTCGTGCAGCGCTCGGCATTCGCCCTCGACGCCGCACAGCTGCAGGCCTTCAATGAGCGGTCTCCTGCGGGCCGTCCCCTCGAGCTGTAGCGCCGCACATCCTACCCACGGCCTGCCGCAGTTCGGCGGGGGTGAACGGCTTCTGCAGGTAGGCATCGGGCGGCCCGAACGCGTCGATGGCGTGCCGCTCGTCATAGCCGCTGCACAGCAACACCGGCAGCCCGGGCCTCGCGCGCCGGATGTGGGCCAGCACCCGCGCTCCGTCCATCCCTGGCATCGCGTAGTCGAGCACCACGCCCACCAGCCAGGGCATCTCGTCGACCCGGTCGAGGGCCTCCAGGCCGTGCCGAGCTTCGACGACGTCCCAGCCGGCCTCGCGGAGCATGCGCACGCTCAGCTCGCGAACCTCGTCGTCGTCATCGGCGACGAGGAGGGTGCCGCCGACGGAGGCCATGATCGCGGGCTCGGGTGGGTGGGACCTGGGTTCCGCCGTGGTCGCGGGAAAGGCGACCCGCACCACCGTGCCCTCGCCGACCACCGAGGAGACGAACACCGCCCCTCCCTGCGCTCGCACCACCCCCGCGAGGGAGGCCATCCCCAGCCCACGCCCTGCGAACTTCGTGCTGAAGAAGGGCTCGAAGAGCCGAGCCAGGGTGGCCTCACCCATGCCGGCGCCGTCGTCGCTCACGTCGACCCAACCGAAGGAGCCAGGGCTCGCCTCCCCGGACACCACGGCGGCACGTGCCAGCTGCTCCGCCGACAGCTCCGCCTCTCCCCAGCGCACCGTCACCGTGCCGCCGTGCTCGGCACAGGCTTCCCCCGCGTTGGTCACCAGGTTCATCACGGCTTGATGCAGTCGACCGCGGTCACACGACACGACGACGCGTGGCCCGGGCACCTCGACCAACGAGACCCCGGGAGGGACGGCCACCCGGAGCAAGGCGGTCAGCTCACGCAGTTCCTCCCCGAGCCACAGGGTCTCGACCTCGAGGGGGGCCTGGCCCGCATAGGCCAGCAGCTGGTCACACAGCCGACTCGCCTGCCCCACCGCGGCCTCGACCTGCCGCACAGAATGGGGGTCGCCGCCATCTTCGGCGAGCATCATCGTGTAGCCCAGGATCACCTGGAGCAGGTTGTTGAAGTCGTGGGCGACCCCTCCCGCCACCAGGCCCAGGCTCTCCAGTCGCTGGGCCTCCAGGGCGCGCTCGGCGATGAGCTGAGCCTGGCGCTGCGACGCGTCGCGCTCGGCGACGATGGCGATGGTCACGAGCATGCTGCCCCCGAGCACCGCGAGATAGCCCCACGTCGCCGGGGCATCGCCAGCACCGTCGCTCGCCGCCCCCGCCACCGCCGCCGCCCCGACGACGCAGACGACCGCTGCGGCGAGAGCCGATCCGTACCGATGAGCCGCGACGAACATCACCGGAAAGACCAGCGCCGCCACCAGGTAGCGCTCGGGGGCGCCCCACCAGACGAACGCCAGCACGGCGAGCACCGCTGTCAGCGCGAGGGTGGTGACCCAGGGAACCGGTCGCGACCACGCTCGCTGCCAGCCGTCGGCCACGGTGAGCACGACCGGGCCGAACAGCAGCGCCCCCAGCGCATCACCCAGCCACCACAGCGACCACACCCTGGGCAGCTGGTCGATCGGGGCTTGGCCGCCCACCCACAGGGCCAGCACCCCGAACGTGGCCCCCACGAGCGGAGCGGCGAGCACACCCAGCCCAAGGAACGCGTAGACGTCGGTGAGACGCCCCAGCCCAACGTCGACCTTCCAGCGCCGGAGCAACGCGGCACCGACGACCCCCTCGAGGGTGTTGCCGGTGGCGATGAGCGCACACACCCACCACGGCGTGCCTACCCACAGGTTGACGGCTAGAGCGCCCAGCCACACCCCCGGTGCAAGCCCTCGCCCGCCGACGACGAGCGCCCCCAGCGCCAGGCCCGTCGGAGCCCACAGCAGCGTCACCTGGTGGCCGTACGACGCCGCCAGCAGCCCCAGCGCGCCCATCACGGCGTAGGTGAGGGCCACCACCAGGTTCCAGGCGAGCAAGCGAAGGGGCTGCATGGGCGCACGCTACCGCAGATGGCGGCCCACGTAACGACAAGAAACCGAGGCCGATACGCACTGTCACTGCCTCAAAGGAGTCCTTCCTCCCAAGGAACAGCCGCGGAAACAACCTGTTCGTGGGTCGAACCCCGGCGCAGCTCTAGGTCTGGAACATCACCGACACGGAGCTGTTCATGCGTGCCCCCTTCCTCGTCGCCCCCCTCCTCCTCGTCGCCTGCAGCGTGCAGGTCACCGAGGGGCTTACACCCGATCCCATCACCGTGGAAGATGCCACCCACACCGACGTCGAGCCCACCCCCGACACCGTGCTTCCGGGCCAGTTCCTGGTGTCGGTGGAGGGCCTGCAGCAGGCCGAGCTGGGCGCCGCCCTCGCCCCCATCGAGGGCGACGGGCTGGTCGAGGTCGCCGGGCTGCCGGGCACCTGGCGCTTCGACACCACCCTCCCCATCGACCAGGTGGTCGAGCACCTCGACGCCCTCCCCGGCGTGCGCTGGGCCGAGCCCCGGGTGGCCGTGAGCGCCCTGGGCATCCCCGACGACCCCTACTACGTCTACCAGTGGAACCTGCACCTGCTCGACGCTCCTACGGTGTGGGACCGCGCCACCGGCGCCGGCGTGCTGGTCGCCGTCGTCGACACCGGCGTCGCCCCCGCCTGGGACGCCTTCGTCGATCTGCGAACAGGCGCAGACTTCACCGGCGAGGGCACCAACGGCCAGGTCGACACCAACGGGCACGGCAGCCACGTGGCCGGCACCATCGCCCAGGGCACCAACAACGCCGCCGGCGTGGCGGGCCTCGCCCACGGCGCCTCCATCCTTCCGGTGCGGGTGCTCGCCGACGGCAGCGGCACCTCTGACGCCGTCGCGGCGGGCATCCGCTACGCCGCCGACGAGGGCGCGCAGGTCATCAACCTGTCGCTGGGCAGCTTCTACCCGAGCCAGGTCATCGAGGAGGCCTGCGCCTACGCCACCGACCGCGGCGCGGTGATCTTCGCGGCCTCCGGCAACGACGGCTACACCAACTACGTCAGCTACCCGGCGGCCTACGCCACCACCATCGCCGTCGGCGCGACCCGGGCCGACGACGCCCTGGCGCCCTACTCCAACGGCGGCGCCACCCTCGACCTGGTGGCCCCCGGCGGCGACCTGACCGTCGATGCCGACGGCGACGGCTACGCCGACGGCATCCTCAACGAGACCACCCTCGACGGCGTGCACGGCTTCCACTTCCTGCAGGGGACCTCGATGGCTGCCCCTCACGGCTCCGCCGCCGGTGCCCTGTTGCTGTCCGCCGGCGCCAGCGCCGCCGAGGTGCGCGAGCTGCTGACCAGCACCGCGGTCGACCTCGGCACCCCGGGGCGCGACGACGACTTCGGCCACGGCCGCCTCGACCTCGTCGCCGCCCTCGACGCCGTCGGCACCACCACCCCCACCGAGCCCCCCGTCGACCTGTGCGATGCCGACCGCTGCGCCGCCGACCTGGTCCCCGGCGCCCTGGAGATCACCGAGATCATGGCCGACCCGAGCACCTGCACCGACGCCACCGGCGAGTGGCTGGAGCTGGTGAACCTCACCGACGGCACCGTGCAGCTCGCCGGGCTGCAGCTCGTCGACGCCAGCGGCCGCACCGGCACGCTCACCGCCGGCATCGTGGAGCCCGGAGAGCATGTCGTCGTCGGTCGTGGCGACGCGCAGTCGTTCTGCGGTCCCCAGGCGCGGTCCACCTACGGGACCTCCCTGTCGCTCAACAACAGCGGCGACCAGGTCGTGCTCAGCGCCGAGGGCACCGAGCTGACCCGCACCCTGGCGTGGACCAGCAGCACCGCGGGCGTCAGCCTCGCCCTCGCCCCCCATGCCTACGGCGCTGGCAGCGCCGCCGACTGGGCGGAGTCCACCGAGACCTTCGGCGACGAGCTCGCCAGCCCCGGGGCCGCGGCCCACAGCGACGAGCCCGTGGTCGTCTACGACCTGACCATCGACGAGGTGTGGCCCGGAGAGCTCGTCGTCAGCGAGTTCATGGCGAACCCCGCCGCCGTGTCGGACACCTACGGCGAGTGGGTCGAGCTGCACAACACCACCGAGCAGTTCCGCATCGATCTCACCGGGCTGGTCCTCCGCGATGATGCTGGCGAGGCGGTCGTCACCGACGGCGTGTGGCTCGAGCCCGGGCATCGCGCGGTGCTGGGCCGCGGCGATGCCGAGAGCTTCGCCCACCCCGACGTGCAGCCCGACGCCTTCTACGGCAGCCTGGCCCTCAACAACGGCGGCGACAGCCTGTCGCTGGTCAACAGCGTCGAGGTGCTCGACAGCACCACCTGGGGCAGCGAAGGCGCGAGCAGCGGCGTCAGCCGCGAGTGGATCGACGGCAGCTGGCAGGACGCCACCGAGGAGCTGCCCTCCGGCGACCTCGGCACGCCTGGCAACTGATCAGCCCTCGGGGCGGCGTGGCGACCGCACCGCCCCGAAGGCCAGGCTCGCGACCAGCCCTGCCGCGGCGAAGCCCGCCAGGACCAGGAACAAGTCGCGATGGCCGGCAGCCCCCGGGGCGCGGTCGAGCAGCCAGCCCATCAGCGGCCCGAAGAACACATCAGGGGTGTACCCCACCACACTCACCACCCCCACGGCCGTGCCCGTGAGGTGGAGTGGGACACCGCCTTCGCTCAGCAACGCGAAGTACACCCCACGCAGCGCGTAGACGCACACGGCGGTCCCGACGATCGAGGCCAGCAGCAGGTGAGCCCTCGGCCCCACCGTGCCTGCGGCCACACCAAGGTCGGCGACGAGCAGCACCGCGAAGCTCCCGGCCACGGTCTTCCATCCACCGATCCGGTCCGCCAGGAAGCCGGCCGCGACCGCCGCGGGGGGCCGCAACCAGAACGCCAGCGTGCCCAGCGATGACGCCTGGACCTCGCTGTAGCCGAGCACGTCGGTGGCCAGCACCGACAGCGCGTCGGTGCCCTTGTACCCGACGTAGGCGCACACCACGATCGCGCCCTGCAGCCACAGGGTCGGCCGACGCAGCAACGGCCCGATGTGGGCGAGGGGCCACGGAGGCGCCCCCTCCACGCGGTCGGCTGGCACCACCACGTAGACCAGCACGGCGGTCGCGGCCGTCGCCGCACTCGCCGCCAGCACGACGCCCCGAAACGCCTCCGTCGTGTCTGGACCATCCCCACCGAGCCACGCGAACAGCGCGACCGCGAGGGTCGACACCCCCGCCGCGACCAGCCCTCGGCCACCGTCGAGCAGCCCGTAGGCGCGCCCCTGCCCCTGCTCCCCGCCCCATGCACGCGTGGCGCGGAGCAAGCCGGCCCAGAACAGGAGGATGGTCGACGCCCCCCAGGCTCCGTAGAGCAGCGTAAGCCCCTGAGGGCCCGGCCACGTCGCGAGCACCAGCCCGCCCAGCGCCGTGGTGGCCAGCGCGGTGGCCATCATCGTGCGCGGTGGAAACCGGTCGGCCAGCGGCCCGCCCAGCGCGTAGGACAGCATCGCGACGATGCCGTACACGCTGAAGGCCCGCCCCAGGCTGCTGTGATCGATGCTCAGGGCGTCGAGCAGCGGCCCGCGGAACACGCGAGGCACGACGAACGGCAGCAGGAAGATGGCCTCCCCGGCGAGGATCAATGTGGGGAGGACCCAGGGAGAGCGGCGCATCCCCGGAGCCTACACGACGGCCTTCCGCGCGATGTCCGGCTTGCCCCGTTGCGTGTAAGCTGCCCCCCTTGCGGTCGTTGGCCCGCCGAACCACCCCAGGACGCCGCCATGCTGCTCCTCCTCGCCACGGCTCTCGCCCAGTCCCCCGTCGCCGTGCCTACCGTCGACGGTCCCTGGGCACCCTCCGCGCTGCAGGTGATCGGCGCCCCCGACCCCCTCGGCGCGGAAGCCTGCGAGGCCTGCCACCAAGACCAGGTCGACAGCTGGTCGGGCTCCGCCCATGCCCACGCCTCCCTCGACAACCCCTGGTACCTGGCGTCGTTCGAGGCGCTGCGTTCCGAGGTCTCTCCACGGGCCTCTCGGCACTGTGGCGGCTGCCACGACCCCGCCCTGCTGGCCACCGGCGCCCTCGATGGCGAGGTGGGGCCAGGCCACGCGCTCGGAACTGCCGGCGTGACCTGCCTCACCTGCCACGCCCAGGCCACCGCGACCCCAGCTGGCAACGCCAGCATCGTCGTCGACCTGAGCGACCTGCCCGACCCACGCACCGACGTGGCCTCCCACGCGGCCCGGATGGCCATCGACGAGGGCGCGTGCATGGGATGCCACCGCGGCGTCCTGCTCCCCCAGATGGGCGCCCCCCGCATCCACGGGGGCTTCGACGACTGGGGGGCCTGGCAGGGCTCTGCCTGGGCGGGCACCGACGCCGCGCGGCTGGAGCCCCAGCCCCGTCGCGCCACCTGCATCGACTGCCACGACCACCGCATGGCGGGCGGCCGCACCGCGCTGGCCGGCGACCACCTCCTCGACGACGCGGTGTCGCTGTGGCTGCCCCAGGTATGGATCGACGGCGCGCTCCAGCCCCTCGACGTGCCCCTGGCGCCCCCCGCGGGGAGCGAAGTCGTGATCGAGGCGGTGGTGCGGAACACCGGCGTGGGGCACCGGTTCCCCGGTGGCCTGGCCGACACCCAAGACGTGTGGCTGCAGGTAGCGGTCACCTCGGCCTCCGACACCGTGGTCTTGCAGGGGCCCCACCTGCGTGGCCTGCCCCTCGACGAGGAAGGCCAGCCCGTGCGAGACCACGAGCCCCATCGCATCGCCATGGGGGCCTTCGACCACACCGTGCCCCCCGGCGAGGCCCAGGTGCTGCGGGTCGGCTTCGTCGCCCCGGGCGGCGCCCTGCAGCTGGAAGCCGCGCTGCAGCATCGCCCCCACCGCCCCGAGCTCGCCGCGGCCGCGTGCGCCGTCACCAGCCCCCTCACCCTGGATGGCTGCGCCCCGCTGCCCGTCACCACCGTGGCGCGGCCTCGCCCCATGGGGGAGCAGGGCTGGTACGCGCTGGCGCTGGGCTACAGCCGCGGCACCACCGACGACCTGCCCCTCGCCCACGAGGCCCTCGACCACGCCGTCGCCCACGGCCTCGCCGCCGACACCGCAGCGGTGCTGCGGGGGCGGATCCTCGGTCGGCAGGGTCGAGCCGACGAAGCACTGCAGGTCCTCGACGGCCTGCCCGACCACCCCGCCGTCTGGGCGACGAGGGGCCAGGCGCTCCTCACCGCGTGGCGCTTCGAGCCGGCCGCCGACGCCCTCGCGCGGGCGGCGGAGCTCGCACCGCTGCACGTGCCGACCTGGCGCGGCCTCGCCCGGGCGCTGGGGAGTGTGGGCGACGACGAAGCCGCCTACGAGGCCGCCCGGGCCGGCCTGGCGCTGGCTCCCCGCGACGCCGAGCTGCTGCGGAGCCAAGCGCTGGCCGCCCGCGCCCTGGGCCTCCCGGGCGCCGACACCGCCGAGGCTGCCTGGCTGGCGCATCGCCCGCCCGACGGCCTCGACCGCCTCCGCATCCAGTGCGAACGAACCGACTCCGAGTGCCGCGAGCGCGGCGCCATCCCCCTGGTGTGGGCCGACAACATGGTCCCCACGAACCCCTGGAGCACTCCATGATCCCCTTGCTGATGGCCTCCGTGGCCCACGCCTTCTGCGGCTTCTACGTCGGCGGGGCCGGCGCCGAGATGTACAACGACGCGACGGTCGTGGTGATGATGCGCGACGGCAGCCGCACCGTGCTGTCGATGCAGAACAGCTACGAGGGCCCGGCGCGCGACTTCGCGCTGGTCGTGCCGGTTCCCGAGGTCCTCGACGAAGAAGACGTGCGCACGCTGCCGCGGGAGGTCTTCGCCAGGGTCGACCAGCTCGCCGCGCCGCGCCTGGTCGAGTACTGGGAGCGCGACCCGTGCCAGCCCTACCTGTACGAAGAGATGACTCGGGCGATGCCGGTGAAGATGTCGCGCAAGAGCGGCGCGCCGCCCCCGATGGCTGCCCAAGACCTCGGCGTGACCATCGAGGCCGAGTTCGCCGTCGCCGAGTACGACATCGTCATCCTGTCGGCGAAGGACTCCTCCGGCCTCGACACCTGGCTGCGGCAGGAGAAGTACAACATCCCCGCCGGCGCCGAGTCGGTGCTCCGCGGCTACGTGCAGCAGGGCACCAAGTTCTTCGTGGCCAAGGTCGACCCCAAGCGGGTCACCTTCGAGGGCGACCGCGCGGTCCTCTCCCCCCTCCGCATCGCCTACGACGACGAGCGCTTCAGCCTGCCCGTGCGCCTCGGCCTGCTCAACGCCAAGGGCGAGCAAGACCTCCTGGTGCACATCCTCGCCAAGGAGCAGCGCTACGAGGTCGCCAACTACCCCAACGTCACCGTCCCCACGAACCTCGTGGTCAGCGACAAGGTCGCCGACAACTTCCCCGGCTTCTACGACGCCGTGCTCAGCCACACCTTCCGCCGAAACCCCAAGGCGGTCGTCACCGAGTACGCCTGGCAGGCCGGGTCGTGCGACCCCTGCCCCGGTCCCACCCTCACCGGCGACGACGTAGCGACGCTCGGCGCCGACCTCATCGGCCCCCCCGCCCCGATGATCTGGACCCTCACCCGCCTGCACGCGCGGTACACCGCCGAGACGCTGGAGGAAGACCTGGTGTTCCGCAAGGCCGAGCCCCTCATCGGTGGCCGCGGCACGCCGAGCACCGAGGGCAAGCTGCAGGAGGCGACCCAGCCCAGCAGCATCAACCAGTTCCAGGGCCGCTACGCCATCCTGCACCGCTGGGAGGGCGCCATGACGTGCGAGCAGCCGCAGCGTGGGCTGTGGGGCGGCCCCCCCAACTCGAACAGCGACAAGCCCGTGGCCAAGGCCGCGGAGGGTCGCCTGGAGCTCGCGGCCCCTGCGCCGGTGCGCGACCTCGCCGCCCTCCTCGTCGACGATCTGCCGGGCCTGAAGGCGCGACCGGCGGGGAGCCCTGCCTCCAACGGCCTGATCCCCGAGCTCACCGAGTAGCTACAGCACCACGACCCGCACGTGGGTGCGGCGACCGTCGGGGCCCTGCACGACCACCTCGGTGGTGCCCGCCGCGATGGCCGTCACCCGCGCCTTGGCGCCGCGGATCTCCACCGTCGCCACCCTCGGATCGGCCGACCACACCGCCACCACGCCCCCGTCGGCGGCCACCTTGCGCCGCTTTCCCGGCTTCAGCGGAAGCACCGGCTCGCCCCGCGCCGGCGCCGGCCAGCCTGGGAGCACGTCGAGGGTGTGCAGGGTGACGCCACCTTCGTGCTCCAGCAGCACCTCGGCCAGCCCCGGCTCCCGCGCGAAGGCCAGCACCCCATCGCCGACCAGCTGCACCTCGGCGGCCGAGGCAGGGAACACGTGCGCAGCCGTGACCGGCTCGTCGCCTGCGCCCTTGAGCTCGGCATAGCCTCCCGGGGGCACCGGGCGCCCTGGCGGCGGCTCTTCGTCGATGGACACCGCCAGCACCACGGGCGCGGCCCCCTGCACATCGGCTCGCAGGGCCGTGCGACCCACCTGCAGCCCGTGCAGCCACAGCACCCGGTCGTCGGCGACGAGCTCGCCCCCCAGCCGCTCCGGATGGGAGATCACCATGCGCTCCGCCGGGCCCGGCAGCGCCACCGTCGCACCGAGCCCTGCAGGCACCACGACCGGGGAGATCGGCAGCCCGCCGGCGCAGGCGAGACGCGGCCGCACCGAGCGGTCGACCGGGTTGCGGGCCATGGGCAGCACCGCCTGGTGGTCGAGGGCCCAGCGCAGGGCCAGGGCCAGGGGGGCCGGAGCCGCCAGCGCCAGCAGCCCTGGCTCCGAGGTGCCGTGGGTGACCACGTCTTGGGCGAGGAGGCAGGCACCGTCGGGCAGCAGCGCGACCAGGTCGACCCGGCCCGGCTGCCAGTGCTCGGGCCGCGGGAGCTGCAGCAGCACCAGGTCGTCGTCGTCGCCCAGCAACACCGAGCGCGCGTCGTCGCCCAGCCGCTCCTGCCGCAGCGGCTCCCCGGCGAACAGGGGCTCCAGCGCGATGCGCCCCACCGCCTCCTCCAGCGCGGTGAGCTGCTGTGGATGCGCCAGCGCGTCGGGGAACTCCACCAGGGTGAGATCCCCCTCGTCGAGACGCTCGTAGGCCGCGATGTCGGTCATCGGGGCCACGACCGGCGTGGCAAAGGCTGCAGCGATCAGGGTGAGCAAGGGGTCGCCTCCTGGGACGCTGCTACCAGCCGCATCGGCCGCCCCTCGCCCATCACCTCGAGGGCGTGCTCGGGACTCATCAGCACCCACCAGCTGTCGACCCCGCCGTCGGGCCCCCGGCCGGGGCCGAGCACGAACACATGGGCCAGCAGCGCACAGCCCTTGCCGCCGTCGTCGACCTGCAGGTCGACCCACTCGGCACGGAAGTCGGGACCTGGCCCGGTGGGCACCCGCACCGCCCTCAGCCCCGGAGGGGCGAAGCGCTCGGGCTTGGCGGGGTCGAGGAGGCGCTCGGCCCGCACCGGCTCGCCCCCCAGCACCCGCTCCACCACCAGCCGGCCCACCGGATCGGGCCACGTGTCGCGCTGCACCACCTGGGAGTCGACATCGACCCAGCGCACGTCGGCGGGGGCGATGACCGTGCCCGGAGCCAGCTCGTGGGTCGCAACGGGCAGCGGCCCCGCCCACGCCAGGGCGCACCAGATCAGAGCGCCCACAGCACGCCTCCCGTGAACAGCACCGTCGCGGGTAGCGACAGGGCGAGGGCCTGCAAGGCGGCCCGAGGTTTGCTCTCCCACCACCACGCGAACAGCACCCATCCCACCAGCGGCGTCAGGAACAAGCTCGTGGCGAGCAGCCCCATGCGCTGCCGGTTGTCGAGGCCCTCATCGGTCGTGAAGTGCTGGCCCAGCGCCCGCCGTGCCTTGTCGAGCATCTTCGCCGACGGGCGAATGCTCTCGCCCTTGCGAAGACGCGCCTGGGTCTGGGCCAGCTGCTTGTCGGTGAGGTGGTTGTCGGAGAGTAGCCACGCGACCAGCAGCCCCTCCCCATCCGGCCGGTGGCCACAGGCGGGGCAGATCTGGTCGAAGCGGGTTCGCTCGCCACCGCACTTGACGCACAGGGCACGGCTCACGGCACCATCACCTGCTCGAGGGTGGCATCGTCGCCCTCGGTGAGGCCCACGAGCCAGGCGCGCACCGGCTCGTCGAGGGCCTCGGTGACCATCAGCACGTCGGGGGCGACCACCACCGCCGCCTCGACCAGGCGCAGCGCATCCGCAGCCCGTCGCCCCAGCTGGCGCACCTCGAGGAGCTCCGCGCCGAACCGCAGCGTGAGCGCCCCCCCCGGCTCACGCACCCAGCCCGGTGCGGGCAGCGAGAACGGGGGCGCCTGGAGGACCTCGACCGCACGCGCCCAGGCCTGCCTCGCCTCGCTGCGATGGGACACCGCGGCGTCGGCGAGGCGCTGCTGCACCTCGTGGATGTCGTCGTCGAGGGTGAGCACGTGGAGCCGCGCGACGATGTCGGCGAGGAGCGCGGGGAGCCAGGCCGGCCGCTCCTTGCCCGCGATGGGAAAGGCCACGTCGCCGATGCGCGCGCCCAGCAGATCCGGCGTGGCGCTGGTGCGATCCGTCGCGAACAGAAAGCCCGCCTTGAGGTGCAGCTCCGCCTGCTGGCCCAGGGCCGTCACCAGTCGAGGATCGCGCACCGCGTGCTCACGCAGGCGCCCATACAGCGGGGGGTCGGGGGCCACGCTGATCTCCACGGACAGCGAGCGCCCCGGACCGTCGACCAGCTCGTCGACGAACGGCGCCAGCAGGCCGGTGATGACGTCGACCTCACCGTTGTCGCCGAGCACCGGCTCGGTGACCCGCCCGACCCAGCCCAGGGGGCGGAGGGGGCCGAGCTCGTGAGGCCGCAGGGCGGCGCGCATGAGCCGCATGGCATCGGCGGCACCCACGGCCTGCGGCGCGGCGGGCAAGGCCACCAGCCGGGTGAGGTCGCGCAGCTCGGGAGCATGCCGGAGATCGTTGGCGGTCAGGCGAGTGAGGTACATGCCCAGACCCTACCCCGGCAGCCCCCCTGCTGCCCCTCGCCTCAGGCGGCCAGCTGGTGCAGGCCCTCCGCCCTCCCCACCGGCGGAAGATAGCCGAGCTCTGTGCGTGCCTTGGCGTCGGTCACGGTCATGTCGGCCGCCATGAGCAGGGCCGCCATCCGGGTCACGGGAGGGGTCGAGTCCCACCCCATCCGGCGCCAGACAGCCTCGAGGGCCGTGGCCAGCCCCACCACCGCCGCCGACGGCACCGACCACGCTGCATCCACCTCCAGGCCGGCGGTCGCCGCGAGACCCGACAGGAAGGACCTCACGTCGGTGGGCTCCCCGTCGGTCACGAAGTAGGCCTGGCCGCCCTCCCCGCCCACCAGCGCCCGCTCGATGGCATGCACCAGGTTGAACACGTGGGTCGTCGACACCACCGCACGCCCCTGGTCGAGCCACACGAAAGACCCCTCTGCCACCATCCGCGTCAGCGCGGGCAGCACGCTGTTGTCGCGGGGACCCCACACGAAGCACGGCCTCACCGCGATCGTCGTGAACCCCGCGTCGTTCGCGGCCAGCACCCGCCGCTCCGACTCGGCCTTGCTGCGGCCATAGGGGAAGCGCGGGTCGTCGGCGTAGGCGCACGACTCATCGACCTGCCGCTGACCACGGCCATCGAACACCGTCGCATTGGTGCTGACCGCCACGAAGCGCCGCACCCCCGCCGCCCGGGCCGCGTCGAGGAGCCGCTGGGTGCCGTCGACATTGGCACGCCAGTAGTCTGCCTCCTCTCCCCACTCCTCCACGTAGGCCGCGGCGTGCACCACGGCGTCGACCCCCTGCAGCTGCTCTGCCGACACGTCATCGAGGCTGCAGCGCACCGGAACAGCACCGAAGCCCCTCACGACCGCGGCCGAGCGATCGGACCGGGCCATCGCCACCACCTCGTGGTGCGCCGAGAGCGCCTCGATCACATGCCCACCCACAAAGCCCGAGCCACCCGTGACAAACACCTTCATGACGACCTCCGATGTCTTCTTGTCACCTGGGACCTCACCTTCTCCCAATGCATGCTTCGAATACCTCTATTCGTGCTACGAATAGTCATGCTGAGAGACCTCGACCTCAACCTGCTCCGCACCCTCGATGCGCTCCTCGAAGCGCGCAGCGTCTCCATCGCCGCCAAGCGGCTCGACCGCTCCCAGCCCGCCGTGTCCCATGCCCTGAGGCGCCTGCGGGAGCACCTCGGGGATCCGCTGCTGGTGCGTCAGGGGCGGTCCCTCACCCTCACCCCCCGCGCTGAAGCCCTCCGCGACCCCCTGCATCAGCTGCTCGGCGACCTCGAGCGCCTCGTCGAGCGCGTCGATGCCTTCGATCCGTCCACCACCACCCGTCACTTCCGCATCGCCTGCCCGCCGCTGCTCGCCCCCGTGCTGCCCGACGTGCTTCGCGCGCTGGCGGCGGCCCCCCTCGCCCAGGTGGAGCTGCTCGACAGCCGGGCGCGCGACGCGCTGTCGGCCGCCGACGTGGTGCTCGGTCCGCTGCCCGACCAAGCCCCCGGCGTCGTGGCGCGCCGTCTCGGCCACGTGGAGCAGGCGGTGATCCATCGCGAGGGCCACCCGGTGGCGGAGCGCGCGTGGGAGCTCGCGTCGTGGCTGCAGTGGCCCCATGCCCTGGTGCGCACCGATGATCGCCGCCCCTCCATCGTCGACCGTGCGCTGCTGGCTCTCGGCGCCTCCCGCCGTATTGACGTCGTGCTCCCCGGGCTGCTGCTGGCCCCCCACGTGGTCGCGCGGTCCGACCTGTTCTTCACCGGCCCGGGCCAGGTGCTTCGCCCGCTGCTCGCACCGCTGGGGCTCGTGATCCGGCGCCCCCCCATCGACCTCCCCGCGGTGCCGGTCGCGGCCCTGTGGCAGGAGCGACTGAGCCACGACCCCGGGCACCGATGGCTGCGCCAGCGGCTGGTGGAGGCGCTGGAGCCTCACCTGGAGCCCATCGCGTGGTAGGGGAGACCATGGCCGACACCGAACCAGCGCCCTCTGACAAGGCGGTGATGATCCAGCTCTACCGTGGAGAGCTGGGCCGCACGACCACCTACCGCATCCGCCTCGACACCACGACGAACTGGGCCTTTGCCGGCGTGCTCGCCGTGGTCACGTTCATGCTCGGAGCCCCCGAGGTCTCCCACGCGGTCATCGCGCTGCCCGCCGTGCTCACGATGGTGTTCGCGGTGCTGGAGTCTCGGCGCCTGCAAGACATGGAGCTTTCGCGCTCGCGGGTTCGCCTGCTAGAGCGCGGCTTCTTCGTGGGCCATCTGCACCAGACGCCCCTGCACGACTGGCAGCGCCGCCTCGCCGCCAGCCTGGAAGACCCGACACCGCCCATCAGCCTGCTCGACGCCTTGTCGGTGCGAATGCGGCGCAACTATGTGTGGGTGTTCCTCACCCTGTACGGCAGCTGGTGGTTCAAGCTCGGCATCGACGGCCGCCCCCTCCTCGAGGCAGCGGCGTTCGGGCCGTTCCCCGGCCTGTTCACCATGGTGCTCGCCACGCTGCTCATCGTGCTGCCCGCATGGCTGGCGCTTCGCGCCAAGCCCCTCCTTCCCGGATAGAGCATGCTTGGTCTGCTGGTCCTGTCGGCCCTCGCTGGCCCTGCCGACGACGCCGCACGGGCTCGGTTCGATGCCACCCGAGCCCCCGTCGCCATCGCGGTCGTCGAGTGGTCGGGCCCCTCCATCGCCGCGGCGGGAGGCGCCGGTGAGCACACCCGCTTCGAGGTCGGGTCGACGAGCAAGCTGTACACCGGCCTGCTCCTCGCCGACGCGGTCGTCGACGGCGTCGTGGGCCTGAGCGACGTCATCGACCCGCACCTTCCCCGTGGGAGCGGCTTCCCCGACGGCCCCGCCCCGACCTTCCTGGAGCTGGCCACCCACACCGCCGGCCTGCCCAAGCTGCCGCCCAACCAGACTGAAGACGACCGGTCTGCCCGGGCCGGCTACCCGACGACCAAGCTGTGGGCTTCACTTCCGCTCACCCGCCGGGGCGAGCGCTCCTACGAATACAGCAACTTCAGCATCGGCTTGCTGGGTGAGACCCTGGGTCGCGCCATCGGCGGTGGCTACCCCGCCGCCCTGCAGCAGCAGGTGCTCGCACCGCTGGGGCTTCGGGAGACCGGCCTGCTCCAGGTCCCCCCGGGGCGCGATCGAAAGGGCCGTCCCGCCGACCCGTGGAACTTCGAGGGCCTGCAGGGGGCTGGCTCCATCGATGCCACCCCTGCCGATCAGGTCACCTGGCTGCAGGCGTGGCTCGAGCCCGAGGCCACCCCCCTGGCTGCCTCGCTGCGGCTGGCGATGGCCGAGCACCATCGCCGCGACCGTGACCAGAGCGTGGGGCTCGCCTGGCGGATCCGGGAGGGTGAGGTCACGACGTGGCAACACACGGGGTCCACCAGCGGCTACTCCACCTACATCGGGGTGGTGCCCAGCCACGGCCTGGGGGTCGTGGTGATGCAGGCCCAGCTCGGCACCGACGAGGTGGCGGAGGTGGGCAAGCAGCTGCTCGACCAGCTGCGCGCCGCGGCCCGGGCCCGTGCCGGCACCTCCGTGCTCCGGCGCATCGACGCCCTCCCCGGCGAGGCGGTGTGCACCGTGGGGGGGGATCTGGTGAGAGGGGCGCCGCTGCTGCATGCCGAGCCCGTTCAGGGCGAGCGCGCGCGCGGGCTGTGGCTCGCGGTGGCGGCTCGACAGGCCGTAGCCGCTGGCTTGCTCGCCGAGGATGACCGCGTGGCGGGGTACACCGTCGCCGACTGGACCCTCCGCGCATGGCTCGAAGGAGCGGCCCCCGGAAGCCCCCTCGAGGAGCGCCTGGCCTCGGTGACGGGCCACAAGCTGCGGGCAGCCGAAGGGCGCCGCGCCGACCAGGTGTCGGTGCCTCAGCTGCTGCGACTGGGGCAGGCGATGGGGTCGCCGCCCCCGGCCTACACCACCTGGGAGTCCGAGCAGCTGCGGCTGGTGATCGAGCCAGCCAGCCGCGTCGTGTGTGCTCGGAGGCCCTGAGGCCCCCCTCACCGGCCCCTCAGCGAACGGCGGCGAGCTGCTCCAGGGTGAAGGCACGTGCGGCCGCTTGTAGGGCGGCCGGATCGACCACCTCCACGCGCTCCCGCGGAGTCACCTTGAACAGCGGCTGGCCCTTCTGCACGATGGTCGCATCGCCCTGCACTAGCACCTCGTCGATGGTGCACGCGAAGGGCGCCCGCACCTTGTTGAACATCTTCATCACCTCGACGATGTACAGCGGGTCGCCCGCCTCCACCTGCTGGCCGATCTGCACCAGCGGCGGCATACCTGGCGCTTCCTGCGCGTAGAACATGCCACCGCTGACCGACACGATGGTGTCGGCTGACTGCGGCGGCGGCGGGCTGAGCACCTTGATGGCGGCTGCCTGCGCCGCGGCCTCTTGCAGGCGCGCCGGGATGGGGATGTCGAGGTCGGCCGTCGGCTTGAGCTCGAAGAAGCCCGCGGCCTTGCCCACCCGCACCAGCAGCGACAGCAGCTCCAGCCCCGCCTGGAAGCCGAGGTGAGCAGAGCGCACCTCCTCCCAGGGGGCATCGAAGGCGGGCGTCGGGCTCCGCAGGGCCGCGTCGAGCTCCGCCCATCCCAGGCCGGGGAGCTGCTGCTCCACCGCGTCATAGAAGGCGAGGGCCTCGTCGAGCAGCTCGGCGTCGTGGCACCAGATGCGCTGCACGGCGGGGGCGCGGCGGGTGTCGCGGAGGCCCAGCAGGTCGTACAGATCGCGAAGCAGGTAGACGGGGTTGGTGGACCACACCACCTGCCCGTTGGGCACCATCACCTGGCGCCGCACCGAAGACAGCCACGCCGACAGCGTGTGCGGCCGCCGCAAGAGGCGCCGGATCGGGCGCTCGAGCAGCGTGCGCTTGCGACCGGCCACGGCCCGCCACGGGGCTGGGTCGGCCCCGGCGGGAGCCACCATCAGCGCGTCGTAGGCTGCCGACACGTCGATCTGGCGCGCGGCGTCGGCGAGCTGCCCGACCATGGTGAGGTAGGCCTGCACGAAGCGGGTGGTGGGCCGGGCGTGCACGTCGGTGCCCAGGAACCAGTAGACGAGCCCGAAGTGGAAGCCGAGGTTGGTCGACAGGTCGTGGCCCCGCAGCTCGGTGCGGCGAAAGACCTCGGCCAGGCGCTCGTAGCTGGCCCGGCGGTCGTCTCCGACCGTGAGCAGCAGCGCCACGTTGGAGTCGTAGGCACCGGCCAGGTGGTAGCGGACGAAGTCGCCGGTGTCGGGGTTGCGCACCCCTATGCCCTGGTCGTCGCGCACCTCCCCCTCGATGGGGTCGCTCCACCAGGTGATCTCGCCCCCTGCGTGGGGCTTGAGGGCGTCGTCGGTGGCGTTGAGCCGCGCCTCGACCGCCGCTGCGTGCCGTCCGACCTTCTCAGGCCGCGGAAGGCGGGGCCCGTGACAAGCCAGCAGCGCCATCATCTCCACGACACTGTCGACGTCGAAGAAGTCGCCCGGGTCGTCGGGGTTGTGGAAGCGGAGGACCACGCACAGCTCACTCACCCGGTGCTCCACCTGGATCCGGGTGTTGACCTCCATGAAGTAGTGCCGGTCGCCATCGACGATGCACTCGAAGGTGCTCGCCGAGTTCAGCCCGACCGCCTGCCCGAAGCGCTCCCCCTCTTCCTCCATCCGGCCCACCAGCGTGGCCTCGGCCTCCAGGGCCGCGGCAGCGCGCTCGTCGCCTGCTGCACGTCGGGCCTCGGCCGCCGCGCGGAGCATGGGCTGGGTGACGCTCACTTCCAGCAGCTTCTGCTCGTGCATCTGCAGCGAGCAGTCACGCCCGCCCATGCTGATGCACCAGCTGCCGTTGCCGATCAGCTGGATCTCGTTGTGCCGCGTCTGCTCGATGTTCAGCTCGATCAGCACGTTCTTGTTGTCACCGGCTCCGGTGGCCTTCACCTCGGACAGCACCTCCCGGTACAGCGAGGGGGCCTCCGCGGCCGACGACAGGATGCGCTGCCCCTTGCCGCCACCGCCCCCGATGGCCTTCAGCCGCAGCCGCCGACCAGGGTGCTCCGCGAGGATCGCCGCGACCTCCCGCTCGGCCTGGGCGCCGATCTCGGCCATCGACAGCAGGTCGACGCCAGCGTCGTAGCTGGCCTGCAGCAGGCGGTCGGCCACCTCGAGGGGCTCGCCATCGCCTTCGGCGCGCACCCCAGCGGCTGCCGCAGCCTCCACCATGGCCGGCACGCTGCCGTGCTTGGCCACCAGCGCGCGGGCCGTGAGGTCGTCGACACCGGGGGTGACCGACACGTCGACCTGCAGCGCCGTGCGCTTGGCCTCGTCTTTGAGCCCCGCCGCGTCGACCACCTGCGACCGCGGCCCCACGAAGACCAGCCCCGCGGCTTCCAGGGCCGCCACGAAGCTCGCATCCTCGGCCATGAAGCCGTAGCCCGCGAACACATGGGTGTAGCCGTGGTCGCGACAGATCGCGATCATCTGGTCGATGCGCTGCAGCCGCTCGACCTTGGTGGCGCCCGAGTAGTCGGCCACCGGGTGGATGCAGTCGGGGGGCAGCAGGCGTGCATCGGGCGACAGCGCGCGAGGGTAGACCACCGCGTCTTTCTCGGACAGCAGCATCCCCACCTTGGTGACGCCCATCTCCCGAAAGATGTCGATGGCTTCCTTTCGGATGGGACCCCGACAGACGATGAGCACCGCCATGGCGGCGCAGTCGAAGGAGCGAACCCACGCCGACCGATGGTCGGACAGCCGGCGGTTCTTGGAGACGGTGACCATCAGTGGAACTCCCGCTGCACGCCCTGCATGGGGCCGGGCTGGTAGTGGGCGAGGTGGAAGCGCAGCGAGCGCCCGAGGGCCTCGCGCACGGTGTCGGGCTGCACGATCTCGGAGATCGACCCCAGCGACAGCGCCTCGTTGGGGTTCATCAGCTCGTCTTCGTAGCGGGTCGACAGCTGGGCCTCCAGGCCGGCCAGCCAGGCACGGGCGGCGGCGGTGGCCTCGGCCTCGGAGGCTCCCTCGGCCATGGCGTCGGCGACGCGCTCGGGCAGGCTCGCTCTGGCCGCCCGCAGCTCCTTTTTGTAGACGAACTCCTTGCCCGCCGGCCCCATCACCGCCAGCCTGGTCGTAGGCAGCGCGAGCACGTGGGAGGCCCCCGTCGGGTAGCAGTTGAACGCACAGTAGGCGCCGCCGAAGGCGTTGCGCACGATGAGCAGCAGCCGCGGCGTGCGGAGGTCGATGATGCTGTCGAGCATCGCGCGACCCGCGTGCACGATGCCGTTGTGCTCCTGGTCGGTGCCGGGCAGGAAGCCCGTCGTGTCTTCCAGGAAGATCATCGGGATGTTGTAGACGTTGCAGAAGCGCACGAAGCGCGCGCACTTGAGCGACGCGTCGATGTCGATCTGGCCCGAGCTCACGGCGCTGTTGTTGGCCACGAACCCGACCACGTCGCCGCCGACACGACCGAAGGCGGTGATCAGGTTGCGGGCCCGGCTGGGCTGCAGCTCGAAGTACTCCCCGTGGTCGCAGATCTCCTGGATGAGGATCGAGCTGTCGAAGGGGGTGTTGAAGCCGGTCGGCGAGTCGATGGCCTTGCGAAGCAGCGTGTCGATGGCCCAGGTGGGCCGCTCGATGGGGTCGGAGCTGTCGCGGGTCGGCGGGCCCTGGTGGGCGGAGGTCGGCAGGTAGGAGAGCAGCCGACGGGTCATCCGCAGCGCCCCCAGCTCGTCTTCCGCCGTGAGGTCGGCCACGCCCGTCTGACTGTGGACTCCGGGGCCGCCCAGCTCCGCCGCCGTCACGTCTTCCCCCAGCACGCTCTTGACCACGCCGGGCCCCGTGAGCCCGAAGAAGGTGTCGCGCGGCTGGATGACGAAGCTGCCCTGGCGCGGCAGGTAGGCCCCCCCGCCGGCGTTGAACCCGAACATGCACATCACCGTGGGGACCACGCCGCTGATCTTGCGCAGCGCGGTGAACGCCTCCGAGTAGCCGTCGAGGCCGCCCACCCCAGCCGGCACGTAGGCCCCGGCAGAGTCGTTCATGCCGACCAGCGGGATGCCTCGCTCCCCGGCCATGCGCATCAGCCGGGCGAGCTTGCCGCCGTTGGTGGCATCCATCGAACCAGCGCGCACCGTGAAGTCGTGGCCGTAGACCGCCGTGGGGCGCCCGCCGATGTCGACGACACCGGTGACGATCGAGGCCCCGTCGAGCTTGGCGCCCCAGTTCTGGAACAAGATCGTCGGCGTGGTGCCGGGGTCTTTGAGCGCATCGATGCGCTCCCAGACGGTCATCCGCCCCTTGTGGTGCTGCTTGATGCGCGCCGCGACCCCCGATGCCTCCAGGGGGCGCGCCCGCAGCGCGTCACCCTTGGCACGGGTGCGGTCGTACAGCGAGGACGCCTCGGCCGATGCTTCGGCGGCCGGTGCCAGTGGATTGCGCAGGCTCGGGGCCAGCTCGTCGGACATCTCACCCCCAGGGGAGCCGTGGGAGTACCATGCTGGGACCCCGTCGCAACTGGAGGCATCGTGCACGCTAGGTGGTCCACCCTCTCCGTGGCCCTGCTGACCGCGGGCGCCATGTTGGCATGCGGGTCCGGGCCGCTGTCCGGCGTGAGCAGCTACCGCGGCAAGACGCAGGCCCCGCCCTCCCACGATCCCACGATGCTGCACGGCGCCTACGTCGTCGCCCCCGACCGAACCCTGAGCGCGGTGAGCCTCACGGCGCGGTCCCCCGATGCCCAACAGGCCGCCGACCAGGTGCGAGACGACTGGAAGGCCCTCGAGGTCGCCATCTCCGACCTGCCTCACTGCGCGCTGCGCGTCGAGCGCTACCGCTCGCCCCTCCCTGCCGACAACGGCTTCTGGGCCGAGCTGTCGGGCACCCTCGACGCCGACCTGACCGGGGTGACCGACGTGATGGAGCGCATGGCCAGGATCGATGCCTGCCGCGGCCCCGTGCTCGCGCACATGACCTTCGATGAGGTCGCCATCGACGGCACCGAGCGCCACCGCAAGAGCACCATGGGCGAGGCCGTCGTCGTGGTCGATGAGCCCACCAGCCACCTCGGCGCGCTGCTGGCTCGGCACAGCACCCGCCTGGCAGCGGTCTCCGTGCCCTCGGCCCCCCAGCTGCACCCCGACGACCTGCGCTGCGCCCCCCGCGGCACCGTCACGGTCGGCGCCCGCTCGGTCGGAGGCGTGGTCCTCACCCTCGATGTCGACTGCCGCGTGGTGCCGACCCCCACCGACACCCCGGAGGGATGATGCGGGTCGGGGTGTTCGGGGCCGGTGCGATCGGCTGCACCATCGCCGCCCGCCTCGCCCACGGGGGGCATGAGGTCCGACTGGTGGGCCGAGCGAGGGTGCGGGAGGGGCTGGCCGCGGGGGTCACCCTCACCCGCTGGGGCGAGCCACCGGTCCATGTGCCCGCCGACGCCCTGCGCTTCGTCGATGACGCCACCGGGCTGGTCGGCTGCGACGTGGTGGCCCTCACGGTGAAGACCGCCGACACCGAGGCGGCCGCCCACGAGCTGAGCGAGGCGCTCCCCGCCGATGTGCCCCTGGTGAGCCTCCAGAACGGCGTCGACGCCATCGACACCCTGCGCCGGGTGGCCGGCCCGCGCCCCACCTGGCCGGGCATGGTGCCCTTCAACATCGTGTGGTCCGACCCCGCGACCCTGCACCAGGGAACGTCGGGGCCCGTCGTGCTGCCGCGGGAGGCCGAAGCGTTGGTGAACGCCCTGCGGGCTGGGGGCTGTCCGGCCCGCTCCCACCGCGATGTGCGCGCCGTGCAGTGGGGCAAGCTGCTCCTCAACCTCAACAACGCCGTCAACGCGCTGTCGGGGCTCCCCCTCCGCGAGCAGCTGTCCGATGCCGGCTACCGCCGCATCCTGTCCGACGTGATCCGCGAGGGGCAGGCGATTCTGCGGGTCTCCGGGATCCGGTCCCGAGGGGTCGGCAGGATCCAGCCACGCATCGCGCCGTGGGTGCTCCGCCTTCCCGACCTGCTGTTCTTCCGCGTCGCCTCGGCGATGATCGCCATCGACCCCGCCGCGCGCTCTTCGATGCAAGACGACCTCGCCCGGGGGCGGCCCACCGAGGTCGACGGCCTCAACGGCACCCTCGTGCGGCTCGGCGAAGCCCATGGCCACCCAGCCCCCCTCCAGCGGCGGCTGGTGCAGCTCGTGCACGAGGCGGAGGCGGCCGACACCCCTCCCCGCTGGCACGCCGGCGACCTCGCTCGAGCCCTCTACCAGCCCTGATAGCCAGCGGTGAACATCAGCCCGAGCACCACCGCCACCAGCGCCCAGCCACCGATGCGGGCGCGGCTGCGGAACACCGCGGCATCGTCGCGGTCTCGGGCCTCTTCCAGGGCAGCCGGCCAACCGGACGGCTCGTGGGGCGGCACGAAGCGGCCCACGGCCAGCAGCTGCACGTAGCGAGCCACGAGCAGCTGCAGCACCGCGTCATCGAGCTCGGTGCCTCGGAACCCGGCCTGCCACAGCGAGCGGGGATCCACCAGGATCTCCCAGCCCCCCAGCCGGCGCACCATCGACGTGCTCGCCCCCAGGGGCCACGGGGCGAGCCCCACGCCGATCCCCTGCAGCAGCTGACCGACCCGCCGTCGCGCCCGCCACCCCACCGATGGCAGGCTCCCCGGAACCGACAGCTCCGCCAGGTGCTGCAGAGCCCACCCGGTGGCCTCCGCTCCGCTCCCCCGCCAGCGGGCGGCCACCTGGGGGACCACGCCCCTCTCCGCCCAGTCCTGTGCTCGCTCCACCGCGGCAGACACCGCCTCGAGGGCCTCCGCGTCGACCACGCCGGCGCGCGCCCGCCCCGCGCGCCGGTCGTGCGCGGCCCGCCGCTCGGCGTCGCCCAGCACGTCCCAGGCCGCGGCGACCTCCTTGAAGCGGGCCTCCGCCGCGGGATCCTCCGGGTGCAGGTCGGGGTGAAGGGCACGCGCCAGCTGCCGATAGGCCTTGCGGATGTCATCGCGGCTGGCGTCGGGGGATACCCCGAGCACCTCGTAGGGGTCGGTCATGCCACCCCTTATGCCCGCCACCCCGAAAGGGGCTATTTCGCTATCTCGGAGCCCTGTGAACCAGCCGCCGCCACCCACCCCCCTCCTGACCGCTCTCGAGCGTCTCGTGAGCGCCTCGGGCGTGCGGGAGGTGGTCGAGGCGATCGGGGACTGGTGCGACCTCGGGTTGTGCGACGGCATCGCGCTGTGGCGCCTCGACGCCGAGCGCGACACCCTGCGCGTAGCCGGCAGCCGCGGGGTCGACGAGGAGCTCCTCGCGGCGTGGCGTGCCGGCTCACGCAGGGCGGTCAGCCCCCTGTGGGGCGTGCTCGTTCGCCGAGAGGCCCATGCCCTCGACCTCGCGTCGATGCCGCTTGCCCTCGCCGCTGCCCTGCGCGGGGCCAAGGCAGACCACTGGCTCGCCGTGCCGCTGTTCGGGCCCGAGGGCGAGGAGCTGGGTGCCGCGGTGGCCGGCTTCCGCGAGGTCCCCGCACCCGCGCTCCCCTGGGAAGCCGCGGGGGCGGCGCTGTCGCGGGCGATGGCCTTCGACCACGCCCGATGGCGTGGCACCTGGTTCGACGCCCTCGCCAAGCTGACGAACGATGGGGTGATCCTGGCCACCTCCGACGGCGATGTGCTGGCCTACAACCGTGCGCTTCAGCAGCACACGGGCTGGTCCCTCGACGACGTGCGCACCCACGGCTGGACGCACCTCGTCTACCCCGACCCCGAGGTCCGCAGCGATCTCCTGCGGGCCATCGCCGCCCTCGTTCAAGGCCAGCCCAGCCGCGGTGTCGTGCGCCCCATGACCCGCAAAGACGGCACGACCGTGCAGACATCCGTGTGGTCCCACGTGCTGCCCAACCCCACCGGGGAGGCACCCGGTCTGCTGGGGGTGATGCGCGACGTGAGCGCGGAGCAGGCACTGGAGCGTGCCCGCGCGCGGGATGAGTCCCTCACCCGCCTCGGTCGCCTCGCCGGGGGCGTCGCCCACGAGTTCAACAATCTGCTGGGCGCCATCATGGGCCACGCCGAGCTGCTGCAGGCCTCCAGCGATCACCCGGTCGTGCAGCGCAGGGCGTCCACCATCCTCACCTCGAGCCAGCGAGGGGCCAAGCTGTCACGGCAGCTGCTCGCCTTCTCCGGCACCACGCGATTCCAGACCCGCTCCATGAGCCCCACCGCGCTGATCCGAGACGCGGTGGAGCTCGTTCGTCCCGCGGCACGCGACGAGGTCACGCTGGAGCTCACCACCGACGCGTCCCTCGCCGCCATCGAGGCCGACGCGCCGCAGCTTCAGCATGCCCTCACCAACCTGCTCACCAACGCAGAGCAGGCGGCGACGCACCACGTGACGATCGACGTGCGCGCCGCCGTGCTGCCGGCCGACGTCAGCTTCCGGGCCCACAACACAGCGCCCCCTGGCACAGGTATGTGTCGCATCCGCATCCACGACGACGGCGACGGCTTCACCCCCGACGCGCTCGCCCACCTGTTCGAGCCCTTCTTCACCAGCCGCCCGGGGGGCCACGGGCTGGGGCTCCCCGCCGTGCGCGGCATCATCGGCACCCATCGGGGCGCCATCCACATCCACAACCGCGTGGGGGCCATCGTCGATGTCTACCTCGCGTTCAGTGATCGGCCCGAGCTCACCCTGCGGCGCCCCCAGGAAGGCGACACCGACGTGGGAACGGGCACCGTGTGGCTCATCGACGACGAGACGGCGCTGCTCGAGTTCTCCCGCATCTCCCTGGAGGTGCAGGGCTACTCGGTCGGGGCCTTCGCCAGCTCCCAGGCGGCCCTCGACGCGGTCGACACCGCGCCTGCCCTACCCGACCTGCTGGTCGTCGACGTGGTGATGCCCACCATGAACGGGCCGGAGCTCGTGGCCGCCCTGCAGTCACGGGGCGTGATGTGCCCCGTGTTGTACACCTCTGGCTACAGCCCCGAAGAGGCCGACATGGGGGGCGACCCGTCGGGCTTCCTGCAGAAGCCCTTCACCGGCGCCGAGCTGGGCGGTGCCGTTCGCCGTGCCCTGGCCCGCGCTCGCTAGCTCGACGCGTCGGGCTCCGCGTCGCGGGCCACCGGCGCACTCCGGATCGGCACCTGGAGAAGCCGCGCCTCGAGGGGCCCGTTGAACACGACGTGGCGCCGCTTGGGGCGCAGCCCGAGAGACTTGGCCAGCACCGGGTCGCCCGCGAGCAGCCAGCCCTCCCAGCCCAGGAAGCGGCGTCGAAGGATGTCGCCGAGGGACTTCCAGGTGGCCTTGACCTCGTCGGCCTCGCCCAGGCGCACGCCATACGGTGGGTTGGTCACCAGCAGCCCGTGGGGCACCGCTTCGCGGCCCTTCCCCGGCGGATGCACCTGAGACAGGTCGCAGTGGCGGACCTTGATCTCGCCCACCATGCCCGCGCGCTCGAGGTTCCCCTCCAGCCTGCGCACCTGATCGGCATCGCGGTCGGAGGCGAACACGCGCAGGCCTCCGGCCGGCCTCAGCGCATCCCGGGCCTCCTCGACCAGGTGCCCCCAGGCGGCGGCATCGTGCCCGCGCCAGCCCGTGAAGCCCCACAGCTGCCGACGCAGCCCGGGCGCGCGACCCCGTGCGATGTCGGCCGCCTCGATCACCAGGGTGCCCGAGCCCGCCATGGGGTCGACCAGCAGCCCGCCCTCGGCCACGACCTCCGACCACCCGGCCAGCTGGAGGATGCCAGCGGCGAGGGTCTCCTTGAGGGGAGCCGGCCCGCCGTCTCGACCGCGATCACGGAAGTGGAGGGGCCGACCGGTCAGGTCGACGGCGATGCCCGCCTCCTCGCCGTGCACGTGCACGTGCACCTGCACGTCGGGCTCCGCGCGGTCGACATCGGGCCGCTCCCCCGTGTCACGACGGAGCACATCACAGATCGCGTCTTTGACCTTGAGCGCACCGTAGTGGGTGTGCCGGATGGCCGGGTTGGCCCCCACGCACACCACGGCGATGGTGGCGCCGCGGCCCACGTGGTCGGCCCACGGGAGGGCCATCGCTCCCTCGTACAGCGCGTCGCCATCGGCCGCGGGCACGGTGGCCAGGCGCAGCAACACCCGACTGGCCACCCTCGACCACAGGCAAGCGCGGTAGCCCGCCGAGATGTCACCCGTGAATTCTACGGCGCCCCGCCCGACGGTGACATCAGACAGGGACAGGCTGCGGAGCTCGGCAGCGAGGGCTTCTTCGAGCCCGCGCGCCACGGTAGCGGTGAAGCGATGCGTCATGCCGACGGCTAACCGAGCACGGTCGCTGGGGAGGCATCGAATTACCCAGCGGCGACGAGCTACCCTCGCCCTGCCGAGAAAGGTAGGATCATCGTATGGAGTCCTCATGCGCACTGTCTGGATGTCGGCCCTGTTGGTGGGAGCAGCCTGCTCCGAGTACAACGTGCAGCCGCGTGTCGATCCCGCAGACGGCGTAGCCCCCGACATCGTCGTGGTTCCCGAGGCGCTCACCTTCGGGCCGCTCCCCGCCGGGCAGGGCGCCACCGAGGTCTTTCGCGTCCGCAACGTCGGCGAGGGCGTGCTCGACGTGGAGGGAATGGAGCTGACCATCGGCGCAGATGCCTTCTCCCTGGCCTCCACCTCCGGCTTCGTCCTCGAGCCCGACGAGGAGCGCGAGGTCGAGGTGGGCTTCCTGCCCATCGGGGAGGTCACCCTGGGGCAGGTCACCGTGTTCTCCGACGATCCCGACACCCCCGAGGCCACGGTGGATCTGGAGGGCTTGGGCGAGGTCCCAGCGCTTCAGATCACCCCCGACAGCTACCAGTTCCCGGGCGTGTGCGACGACGAGGTGGTGCTCGAGCTGCGCAACGTCGGCCTGTCCGACCTGCAGATCACCGCCATCGACTACCAGGCCAGCCCCGACCTGGCGCTCCTCACGACCCTGCCGCTCCCGCTGGTCCTCGCCCCCGACGACTTCCGCGACCTCACCGTCGCGTTTACCGCCCAGGGGTCGACCACGGCGCTGGGCACCTTGACCGTGACGAGCAACGATCCCCGTGGCGACCGCACCGCCGATCAGCAGGTCGAGGGCTCGGGCGACCTCGTCACCGAGAGCTACACGGTGCTGGCCGACCCACCGGTCGACATCCTGTTCGCCATCGACAAGTCGTGCTCCATGATCGACGACGCCCGTGCGCTGGGGCAGGCCTTCGACCAGTTCATCTCCGAGATCGACTACGTCACCGACGACTGGCAGATCGGGGTCGCCACCAAAGACGGCGGCTGCTTCAACAACGGCATCCTCACCGCCCAGACCCCCGACTACGAGGGCGAGTTCCTCGATGCCACCAGCGGCGGGGTGTTCACCGCCGGCAGCCTCACCGAGGCGCTGCTGGAGCTCACCGACAACGCCCTGCTCAAGACCGTCCCGGGCAGCTGCAACGACGGCTTCGTTCGGGGCAACGCGCTGCTGCATGTCATCGCTGTCAGCGACGAGCCGGAGCAGTCCGGGCAGCCGTGGGACTACTGGGTCGGCCGGTGGCAGGCGCGGATGAGCGATCCGAACCTGGTCATGGTCTCCGGCGTCATCGTCGACCCCAACGGGGGCAACTGCGGCGAGCCAGGCGATGGCTACATCCAGGCCGTGCAGGGCACCGGTGGGGTGATGCTCGACGTGTGCAACAGCAACTGGGGCAGCTACGCGCAGCAGCTCGGAGCCGCCAGCGCGTCGAGCCTGCTCACCTACCTGCTGTCGACCGTGCCCGACGAGGCGACCATCGAGGTGTCGGTCGACGGCACCGCCTACGCCAACGGCTGGCACTACGACCCGGTGCGCAACGCCGTCGTCATCGATGTCGAGCTGCCCGAGGGCAGCGAGGTCACCATCGAGTACGTGAGCGTAGGCTGCTGACTAACGGGGGCGCAGGCCGGGCCGGATGGCGGGCCGCGGGCCCACCCCCTGGCGGCCACGCGCCTGGCTGAAGCTCGGTGCCATGGCGTCGGTGAAGGCGCGGTAGCCGTCGTCGCCCAGCATCTCCCGCAGCTCGTTGGCCTGCGCCTCGCGCACCTCGCGCATCTCCGGCCTGGCTTCTTCCCACGTCTTGTCGCCGAGATCGACGGCCGCCATGATGTCGGACACCTCGGCGTGCGAGGCCTCCACCATCTCGATCACCTGCGCGGTCGTGCCTTCGTCCCAGCCTACGCTCTCTGCCGCCTTGCGGACCCGCTGCTCGTTGGACTCCAGGCGCTCGGCCCGCATCCCCCCGCGCGCCCCGGCCTTCTCCTCCCCCTCGAGGGCGCGCAGCTCACGCAGCTGCTCGACCCGCGCCGCCACCTTGGGCGACGCCTGGAGGCGCCGCCGGAGCTCGGCCCGGTTCGGACGCTCGGCCTTGTCGCCCCTGGCCTGCACCCGGGCGGGGGCCTCGGGGGCCTCGGGTCGAGCGCGCTCGGCCCGACGCGCCTTGCGGCCCTTCTTGTCGTGCTCAGCACCCATCTGTTCGAGATCGGGGCCCGTGTCGGGCAACACCAGAAACACGCCGATGGCGCCGAGCAAGGCGGCTCCCACCGCAGCTGCGATGACCGGTCCACGAGACATGCGACCTCCCACACCGCTCGATAGCACCGCCATCGCGGCAGCGTCAGCAGGAAAACGGTCACGGATTGCATTCACACGGGTTTCGCACCGTCCCCACATGCGGCCACCTCGCTTCGTCTAGGTTGGACCTCGTTGGCTGCGGAGGCAGGGTGGAGCTGTTCGGATCGATGGCCTGTGGACTGGTCGCCTTCGTCGGCGCGGTCTTCGCGAGCCTGATGCTGCCTCGGCCGGTCAGCCCCGAGCAGCGCCGCATGCAGCGGCAGCTGGTCGACCTGCACGAGCGGCTGCAGAAGCTGGAGGCGGCCGGCGGGGGCGAGCCCGGGGTCCTCCCCATCACCCCGACCCCAGCGGAGGTGCCGCTCGCCGCTGGCCTGGTCGACGAGGCCCTCCCGGCGACACCCGCCGACGAGCCACCCGAGGCGACCGAGCCCGGGCCGGTAGCGATCGCCGACGACGACCCCGTGCCTGCCGCCACCGACGCCCCCCCACCGGGCGAGGTCGAGGCACCCGCCGACCGCCCGTTGGCTCCGCGCCCCACGCTGTCCCCCGAGAAGGTGGCGGTGTGGATCGGCGCCAGTCTCGGGGCGCTGGCCCTGGCCGTGGGGGCCCTGCTGGGGCTCGTCGCCGCCGCCGAGGCGGGATGGATCGGCCCGGGGCTCAGAGTGGCGGCCGGCTTGGTGGCCGGCACCGTCGCCTGGGTCGGCAGCGCCGTGGTCCGCCGACGCAGCCCCGTGGCCTCCAGCGCCCTGAGCGGCGCCGGAGCCAGCGCCGTGTTCGGCGCGGTGTGGGCCGCCACGAGCCTGTACAACCTGGTCCCCTCGCCGGTCGGCTTTGCGCTGTTGCTGGGCGTCGTGGGCATGGCCATGGCCCAGGCCAGCCGCTTCCAGGACCGATTCCTCGGCCTGCTCGCCACCCTGGGCGGCCTGTTCGCCTCCACCATCATCGGCACCGACGATGCCGCCCTGCGGGTGGGCTACGGCCTGGTGCTGTCCACCGCGGTCGCCGGCTTGGCGCTGCGTCGAAGCTGGGCGGAGCTGCTGCCGCTGACCACCGCGGGCCTCGCCCTGCAGCTGGTCGGGTGGACCGCCCTGTGGCGTAGTCCCGACAACCAGGCGACCGCCCTGGTCGGGATCGCGCTGCTGGCCCTGCCCTACGCCTTCGTCGCCGCCCGCTCCCGCGACGACCTGACCGCCGGCCTCGCGGCGCTGTCCGCTGCGGCATTCCCCGTGCTCGCCACGCCTTGGGTGCCGGCCATCGACACCCAGTTCTACGACCCACGCAGCGGGCTGGCGTTCGTCCGCGACAGCGTGGGCGCCTGGCCCGCCTCCCTGGGGCTGCTGGCGCTGCCCCTTCCCCTGTGGCTCGCCGGGCGCCTCCGCGGATCGGTGTGGCCCATCCTGCTCGGCGCCCTCGCCGTCCTGCCGGCGGCCTTCGCCTACGGCGTCGGATGGTCGGAGCCGACGATGGCTCGCGCCCTGCTGCCCCTCGGCCTGCTCGCGGTCGGGCTGGCCTTCACCACGGGCCGGCGCGACCTGGGCATGGGGCTGCTGCCCCTCGCCCTGGTGGGCCTGTTCCCGCTGGTCGACGCCGACCCCGCAGGCGCAGCCTTGCTGGCGATGGTCGCCTTCGCGGCCCTCACCACCCTCGGCAGCTGGTACCACACCTCCAGCGTGATGACGGGTCTCGCCCTGCCCATCGCCGCCATCACCGCGCTGCGCGCGACCGACGCCAGCGGGCCCCCGTCCCTGGGCGCGGCGGTGGCCATCAGCGCCTGCCTCGGGCTGTTCCTGGTGCCCCTCACCCGCTCCTGGGCCGACGAGCCAGCCCCCGCCTTGCCATGGCTCGCCTCCCTGGCAGCCCCTGCTGCCTTCTTCCCTGCGCTGTACATCGTGTGGGACGAGCGACTCGGCGACGACCTGATCGGCGTGCTGCCGCTGCTGCTGGCGGCCCTGACCCTGGTCGGCACCGCGCTGCTGCAGCGCCTGCACCGGGTGCAGCGCCACGAGCTGGTGTTCGCTGCTGGCGTCGCGGTGGTGTTGTCGGGGGTGACCATGGCCCTGCCCCTGCAGCTCGAGATGCGCTGGCTCACGGTCGGCCTGTCCCTCGAGGCCGCCGCCCTGGCCGCGCTGTCTCGCAGGGTCCCCCACCCCCTCATGCGCTGGGGTGCAGTGGGCCTGTCGCTGGTCGTCGCTGCGCGGCTGTTGCTCAACCCCTGGGCCCTGGAGTGGGGAAGCGCCGACGGCATCCCCCTGCTGAACTGGACCCTATACACCTGGGGCGTGCCGACGGTGTCGTTGGTGTACGTGGCCAAGCGCCTGCACGACGACCTGCCCGACCACCCCGCGATGGGCTTCGCCACCTCCGTGCTGCAGCTGCTGGCGATGTTCACCGGCTTCGCCCTGGTCAACGTCCAGGTCTCCCACGCCTTCCAGACGGGGAGCAGCCTGACGCTGTCGGGCACGACGATGCTGCAGGGCATGGTGCGCAGCCTCGCCTGGGGCGGCTACGGCATGGGCCTGCTGGTGCTGGGGCTCAACCTGCAGAAGCGCTCGACCCGCTTCGTGGGCTTCGGCTTCGTGCTGCTGGCCGCCCTCAAGGTGTTCCTCGTCGACCTGTGGAGCCTGCCCGGCTTCATCCGAGTGGGGTCTCTCCTCGGCCTCGGGCTGTTCCTGGTGGTCGCTGCCTTCCTGTTCGAGCGCCTGGTGCTGCGCGAGCGCACCTCCGAAGACGGAGCCTGAGATGCTGTGGTGGATGACGCTGGCCCTCGCCGGGCCCGAGACCTTGCCGCGCCAAGCCGAGGTGGAGCTTCCCGCCACCGGCGTGGCGCTCATTCCCGTGCCGGCGCCCCTCCGGGCTGCCAGCGACCCGGGCACAGGTCGCGACCTGCTGCTGCTGAATGGGCGCGGAGAGCCGGTGCCCTTCGCCATCCTCAGGGGGCAGACCACCCCGGATCGGGTCGCCGCACGTCGCGGCACCGAGTCGTCCTCGGGCCCCCTGGTGACCTGGCCTGACGCGCAGCCCGGGGTCTACTGGGTGAAGGTCGGCGACCGCCCTCTCGACGCCCTGTCGGTGCGAATTCCCTACGACGAGTGGTCCGCCACCGTGACCGTCGAGCAACGCACCGACATCGGGCTCGAGCCCTTCGCGGAAGGCCGGGTGTGGCGTCTCGGCGACCTGGAGTCGCAGGCCCTCGACCTGCCAACGACCACGGGAACGTTCCGGGTGGAGGTGCGCCTGCACGGTGGCAAGGCCCTCACCGAAGCGGGCTTCGTCGGCCTCCGCTACGACACGCCACCGCTGCCCGAGACGATGTGGACTCTCCCCGTGCAGCCCCTGCTGCAGGAGAACGGCTGGGTTCGCTACGATCTGCCCCTCCCGCTCCCGCAACCGGTGGACTGGGTGCGCCCGGTCACCGATGCCGACCTGTTCGAGCGCGACGCCGACGTGGTGGCGACGACCCCCTACGCGGCGACCCCCGACACCCTCGCCGAGGAGCTGTGGCCCCGCAACGTGGGGCGCATCCGACGACTCGACCTGGGCGGGGCGCAGGTCGACGACCTGACGGTGCCGGTGCGGGCCGGGGGCGAGGGGGCCATGGCCCTGCTGATCGATGCCCAGCGCCTGCCTCCCATCGACGTGCACGCCGTGCAGATCGGAGTGACGCCGCAGGTCCTGGTGGTGCGCGACCCGGGGCCGGGTCCCCATGTGCTGTACGGAGGAGCGGTCGATCGAACCCTCGACGGTGCCCAGCTGCAGTTCGCGGCCCCCGAGCTCCGACGGGCAGCCGACCACCGCGCCGAGCCGGGCCCGGTGCAGGCGAATCCCGACTACGTCTCACCCGAGGTGCGCAGCGAGGTCGCTGGCCCCGGGCGCGCCCTCGACCTCGCCGGGTTCCGTCACGCGCGGGAGCTCGACGGGGCGGGGCTGGCCCGGGTCGCCCTCGACACCCACGTGCTCACGGAGAGTCGCTCCGACCTCGGCGACCTGAGGCTGGTAGACGGCGAGGGGCGCCAGATCCCGTTCCTGTTGCGGCGACGCAGCCTGCAGGAGGGGGCACAGGGCCTGGCCACGCGGCGCAAGGAGGTCGACGGCCGCTCGATCCTCACCGTCGAGCTGCCCGACGGCAACCTGCCCGTGCGCCAGCTCGTGCTCCACGCCAGCGCGCCGGTGTTTCGCCGCCAGGTCACGGTTGCTCGCCCTCGGCCGGGCCGCCCGGCACAGGTGCTGCGAACGCTGCACTGGGACGCCGTCGAGCGGCCAGGATCCCTCGGCATCGCCCTGCACCGACCCGTGGGCGACACCCTGGAGGTGCGCATCGACAACGGCGACGATCCGCCCCTGCCCATCGATGCCGTCGACGTGACGTGGGAGGGCTGGGAGCTGGTCGCGCTGCTTCCCGCCGACGGAGCCCGGCTGCTGTACGGCGACGCCGGCAGAGCGGCCCCCAGCTACGACTTCGCCACCATGCGCTCCCTCGCTGATGCCCCCGCCCAGGTCGTGGCTCTCGGCGAGCCGGTCGATGTGTCGCCCCCCGTTCCCGGGGCGGTGGAGCGCGCGCTGGTCTACGGCGGCATTGGCGTGCTCGGCCTGGGCATGCTGGTGCTCCTCGGGCTGCTCGTGCGGGGTGGGGCTCCCCCCGAAGGCGAGCCAGGCCCCGACGACGGCGAGGAGTGAGAGGTTGTTCCTCCAGAACACCCTCTGAGGGAAACACCCCCCGGCGACCCCGCGTACGCCCGTCTGGGCGCCGAGCCCGGCTACACTGAGCGCTGGAGGTCTGCGTGAGCACCGACGAACCCACCCCCGACGACGCGAGCGACGACGCGACCGCGGAGGCTCCCGAGGTGGCCGATGCCCCAGCGGCGGAGCCTGAGCCCCACCCCGCCGACACGCCCGTGGTCGTCGCGCCACCGGCGCCCCCAGAGCACCCGCCCAGCGAGCCGCTCCCGCTGCGCCGGGATGTCATCGGCGAGGCCGAAGAGGTCCTCGCGAGGGCTGCCGCTGCCCGCGGGGCCGACCCCGTCGCCGCCTCGCTGCCGCGACGGTCGCCCGATCCCTACCAGGCAGCCCGCGATGTGCTCGCCCGAGCCGCCGCAGCCCGCGGTGTCGCGCCCGACGCCGACCCCTTCCCCGTCGAGCGGCGCTCGCCCCTCGAGGCCGCGCAGGCTGCCCTGGCCAAGGCCGAGGAAGCGCAGGCCCATGCCCGGGCAGGAGGCCGCCGCGGCCTGGCCCGGGAGGCCGAGGCCCGCGAGCAGCTCCAGCAGCTCAAGGGGGGCGGTAGCATGCCTGATGGGCCCGATGCGGCCGACGACGACCCGCCTGCCCCGAAGGCGCCTCGCAAGCGCACGCTGTAGGCCTCAGCCCGGCAGCGGCTGCGCCAGCACGAAGGGCTGCACGATCACGGCCTGAAACCAGGGCGCGTCGTCGGACCACGCCTCCGCCAGCTCCGGCGCAGCCCGGGTGAGGCGACCGGTGGCCATCCACCCCTGCACCGCCGGCCCATCGTCGGTGGCGATGGCGACCGCCACGTCGAGCAGATCGAGCTCTCCTGCGGCGAGCACGAGCGCTCCCCGCGCATGGTGAGGCGCGAGGTCGGCCCATGAGGCCTTCAAGATCTCCCCGGCGAGCTTGTCGCGCAGTGCCTCAGCGGCCACGAGCCCCTCGCCCGCCTCGCCCGCCTCGCCCGCGGTTGCTCGTCATCTTCAGGGCCCGTGCGAAGTCGTAGAAGGCCTCGTCGCCGAGCTCGTCGCGGATGGCCCGGGCTTGGTCGACCCGCACCTGGCGAACCTCCGCCTTCGCGTCACGCCACGCGCGCTCTCCCTCCGTGACCTCGCCGAGCAATCGATCGACGTCTTCGTGGGCGGCGGCCACCAAGCCGAGCACCTGGTCGGTCTGTGACTCGCTCCACCCGGCGTGCTCAGCGTAGGCAATCACCTTCGCCTCGCTCTGGGCGACGTTGTCGGCCCGCGCGGCCTCGATGGCCTGCACCAGCTCCTCGGGGACCTCCCGGGGTGGACGCTCCACGGGCTCGACACGCTCCGCCCGAGGCGCACGGGGGGCGGCGCGTGGCGCCCGCGTGGAAGGGCGTGGCGTGGGCCGCACGGGCCGCGGCGTCGGGGCGCGGGCGACGACCACCGGGGGCTCCCCGACCGGCGTAGGCTCGATGGGCTGCGGAGCGAGGGAGCCGGAGTCGGGGAAGGTGAGCCAGAAGCCCAAAGCGGCGGCAACGGCACAGCCGAAGACGCCCAGAACTGTCCATCGGGTGGCATCCATGGTCACGACGTAACGCACCACCCCGTTCACCGTGGTACAGCCCGACCGTCCCCCGGCCGTCGCCGCACCCGAGGTCCCATGCTCGCGCTCTTCCTCGCCGTCGCCCACGCCGCCACCTGGCCCTTCCGCGGGCCCGTGCCCGTCGAGCCCGTCACCGACGGGGCTCCCTTCTCCCTGTGCCTCGAGCTCGGGGTCGAGCTGGGCTTCACGGGCGACGAGTTCACCCAGGGCAATGTCACCCACCGCTGCCTGTCCGACACCGGCTCGAGCCGGGTCTGCTACCAGGTCGACAGCTCCCCGTGGCCCGACAGCTGGCCCGCCCTCGAGTGCCGGGGCGACACCACGCGGGTCGTCGTGCAGCTGATCCCTGCGTTCCACCCCCGCATGAACCTCGACAAGGGCGTCGTCATCAGTCGCCGGGTCGACGAAGCCGCCGCCGTGTTCGAGGTGGGCAACGCCTTCGGCGGTCAGCGCGTGGAGGGGCAACGCGGCACGATCTGCGAGGTGTCCGACGGCAAGCTGTTCGTGTCTCGTCGTGGCTCTTCGCGACGAAAAGACTACTGCGAACTGCGCACAGCGACAGGCGAGATGACGAAGCTTCCGATTCGCTTTCGCAGCAAGGTGCCATCGCCGTGACAAAAAGGTGGGATCCTTTTCGCGGGGTCAGCCCACTGGTCGGGGGAGAGGTCGCCCGCACGTGACGCCGCCTCACCCCAGCGAGGCTCCGGGTCGTGTCATTGTGTCTCCGGATTCCGCGGAACGTGCGGGACGACCCTTTCTCTCCGACTCTTTCTCTCCGCCCCGTCAGCCCACCCCTTCGTGGGTGCGCAGGCTGGCCAGCAGCTGCTCCGCGCGCAGCTGCAGATCGAACGACTCGAGCACGACCAGCTGCTCCTGATCATCGAGGGGCAGGGCGCGGGCGACGAGATCGAGCAGAGGCCCCCCGTCGAGAGCCGGCACCAGGGCGAGCAGGCCCAGGGCCTCCCCGCGTTGGCGTCGCCCGGCGACCGCGGCCAGGGCGAGCTCCCGGACCCTGGCGACCGCTGGGGCCCCCGTCGGAGCGCCATCTCGATGCACGCGCCAGCCACCCTCCGGATCCCGCGCGCATCTCGCCAGGCAGCGCAGGCCGACCAGGAACGCGTCGCCCTCCTCCTCTCGGCACTCCTCGATCCACCCGACGACCCCCACGTCTTCCGCGTCGTTCGGCAAGAGGATCAGCAGCAGATCCCCACGGAGCGCCTCCCGGGCGACCCCGACGGCCGATGGTGACCGGAGCCTCGCGGAGAGCGCCCCCCCGGGTAGGGGAGCGCCCTTGCCGACAGGCAGCACGGGCACCGACAAGAGCCGGTCCGGCAGCGTCGGAGGCTCGTCGACCCCCTGGATCGACCACGGGTCGGGGCGCAGGCCGTCCCAGCTCGGTCGCCACGCGTCGTAGGCCTCTTGCAGCATCGCCGCCACGGCGCGGCGCGAAGGCTCGTCGTCGGGCACGTGGTAGTCGCTGTCGCGACCCGCGACGATGCGGGCACGGTAGTCGTCGAGGAACGAGCCCGTTCGTGGGTCGAGGTAGTGCGTAGCGAAGCCCAGCCCTTCGTCGGTCAGCATGTCGTCGGCCAGCGCTCCCCCCAGGGCCATCAGCAGCCCCCGCCCCGTGAGGTGGCCATGCTCGAAGGCCTCGAAGCGCCCTGGCTCCGCGGCGACCAGCCAGGGCTGCACCAGCCTCTGCTCGACCAGCCAGGCGAAGGCATGGCCGATGTGAACCGCAGCCTGGGACTCCGCGAGCCCCCGACGCTGCACCTCGTCGAGGTGCCATGCGGCCTTGTCGAACACGAACGGCTTGGACGGCATGCCCCCCCCCTTGCTGCGGCAGTGTGGGCCACCAAGCACCAAGACACAAGAACGAGACGGATGCGCAGGACCGACGAAGGACCAAAAAAAGCTGAGCCAAGATCTCGCGGCGCACGGTATACACCCAGCGACCTACATAGGAGGACCTCATGAACGCACGCAGAGTGCTGGCAGCCGGCGCCGTTTTCGCGCTCGCCATGCCCGCCTTCGCTGCCGACCACGCGGAAGCGCCCGGCACGCAGGCCGACCCCGCTGGCGACATCGCTGACTACTACGCTTGGGCGAGTGACGGCACGATCAAGGCCGCCCTCACCTACAACGCGCTTCTCGCCCCCGGGGATGCCTCGGTCTACGACGGCGACGTGCTCTACACGATGCACTTCGATGTCGACGGCGATGACGTGTCCGACCACGACATCCACTTCCGCTTCGGCATGAACTCCGCAGGCAACTGGGGTGTGCAGGCCACGGGCTTCCCCGGCGCCGGCGCCGCGGTGCAGGGCCCCGTCGAGGCGGTCATCCCCGCCCCGGGCGGCATGCTCTTCGCGGGCCTCCGCGACGACCCGTTCTTCTTCGACCTCACCGGCTTCACCAACACGGTGACGTACGGCACGCTGTTCGACGGAAGCGTCTTGTACTTCGACAGCACCCGCGACGACCTCGCGGGCACCAACGTCATGTCCATCGTCGTCGAGTTCGACGCGGTCTCGTTGCTCGGTGCCGACACCGACTTCCAGACCTGGGCCACCTCGAGCCGGATCTAAGGAGGACTCATGCGTACGATTTCCATCATGGCGCTTGGCGCCTTCTTCCTCGTCGGTTGTGAGGGGGCCGAGGGCCCCGCTGGCGAGCCCGGTCCCGCAGGCGCCCAGGGCGCTCCCGGCGCCGACGGCGGCACGATCACCGGCCCCGCTGGCCCCGCTGGCCCCGCTGGCCCCGCAGGTGCTGACGGCGCCGACGGTGCCGACGGCGAAGACGGCGAAGACCTCGGCGACTACGACTTCCGCACCGACGATCCGACGGCCTACACCCAGGTCGACCGGGTCGGCATGCCGGCCGTGGGCACCGCCGTCATCACCGACGACGACCTGTACAACGCGTCCGACATCACCGACGACTTCTCGGCTGACATCATCGCCAACGTCGGGGGCCTGCACAAGGCGCTCGACGCCGACCTCGCGGCGCTCAGCCTGACGCCCTGCGATGCCGCCACCACCTGCGTGTCGCAGGCCGCCCCCCTGGTGATCCCCGACACGCTGAAGGTCGACACGACGGCCGCTGCCGGCTGGAGCCTCGCGGGCGCCAACGGCCGCACCCTGCCCGACCCGGTGGTCGACGTGACCCTCGCGGCCGTCCTCCTCGACGTGACGAACTTCGCGAACTGCATGGGCGCCCAGTGCGACCTGCTCACCTTCGCGCTGCTTCCGCTCAACCCGCCGGCGAACGACGTGCCCTACATGGGTCTGTTCCCCTACCTCGCCGCCCCCCACATGTAAGGGTCGCGAGGCTGCAAAGCCGGGCCCCTCGCGCTACCTGCGCGAGGGGCTCTTTTTTGTCCTGGAGGTCGACGATGTGGATGGTCTGGCTCACCCTTTTCGCCTGCCAGAGCACGGTCCAAACCGAGCTGCCGCCTGCCGAGGAGGCACCGGCGGTCGATGCACCCAAGCCCGGCCCTGCCGGGGCCAACCACGCCAAGACCTACGAGGCGGAGCTCGCGGCCCTCGACCGTCGGCTCGCGTTCTTCGAGGGCAAGGCCAAGCAGAACCCCAACAGCCTCAGCACCCCCCAGGCCGCCGGGCTGCTGGGGGAGCGTGCCGCGCTCACCGGCGACTACGCCGACTTCGAGCGAGCGTTCGCCCTCATCGATGCCGCCCTGATCGCCGATGACCGCCACAGCCGGGCATGGGCGGCGCGAGCCGGGCTGAACTTCAGCCTGCACCGCTACGCGGAGATGACCGAAGACCTCAGCAAGACCAAGTGGCAGAAGAGCCTCGAGGGCGCGCTGTTGGTGGAGCAAGGCAAGTACGACGAGGCCGAGGCCATCCTGGTCAAGCAGGCCGAGTCGAAGCAGCCCCAAGACCTCAACCGACTGGCGATCTTCCGCTGGAAGACAGGCGACCTCGAGGCAGCCCACGCGCTCCTCGACGAGGCCGAGCGCCGCTACCACGGGCCCTGGCACCGCACGAGGGCGTGGATCCATCTGCACCGGGGCATCTTCGACCTCGACCAGGGCAACTACGACGAGGCGATGGCGCACTACCGCGACGCCGAGAAGGAGCTCGCCGGCTACTGGCTCATCGAGGAGCACATCGCCGAGATCCACCTGCTGAAGGGCGAGCTCGACGAGGCCCACGCGCTGTACGCCGACCTGATCGAGCGCACGGGAAGCCCGGAGTTCATGGATCGGCAGTCGGAGGTGCTCGAAGCCCAGGGCAAGCCCGAAGAGGCGGCCGCGATGGTCGCCCGGGCGCGCGCGGCCTACGAAGAGCGCCTCGCCAGCTGGCCCGAGGCCACCTGGGGCCATGCCCTCGATCACTGGCTCGCCCACGGTGAGCCCGCCGAGGCCCTCGAGATGGCGAAGAAGAACCACGACAACCGGCCCAACGGTGAGGCGAAGCTGGGGCTGGCCCACGCCTACCTGAAGGTCGGTCAGCCCGGGGAGGCCCGCAAGCTGCTGGGCGAGCTGCGCGCGAGCCGGTTCCGCTCTCCCGAGATCGACGAGCTGGCGGCCGAGCTCGACGCGAAGTGATCACCGCCACCCGCCTCCGGCGTATCGGGGGCATCGCCGTCCCCATCGTGGGCGGCATGGTGTCGCAGAACGTGCTCACCCTCGTCGACACCGCCATGGTGGGCACCCTGGGAGAGGCCGCTCTGGCGGCTGTCAGCACCGCCAGCTTCGCCAACTTCATGGTCGTCGCCCTGATGACCGGCCTGTCCTCGGGGGTTCAGGCGATGGCCGCACGGCGCCACGGCGAGGGCGACCACACCTCCTCCGCCTTCGCGCTCAACTCCGGCCTGGTGCTCGCCGTGGGGCTCGGCCTGCCGCTGGCCATCGTCGCCTGGTGGCTGGCCCCCACCCTCTACCCGTTGATCCACGACGACCCCGAGGTGGTGGAGCAAGCCGTGCCCTACCTGCGTGCGCGCTTGTTCGTCGTGGTGGCCATCGGCATCAACTTCTCGTTCCGTGGCTTCTGGAACGCCGTCGACAAGTCCCACCTGTACATGTCGACGCTGGTGGTGATGCACAGCGCCAACATCGTGCTCAGCTACGGGCTGATCTTCGGGGTCGGCGGCCTGCCCGAGCTCGGCACGCTGGGGGCTGGGGTGGGCACCGCAGCCGCCACCGCCCTCGGGAGCCTGTTCTACATCGGCCTGGGCTGGGTGCACGCGCGCGACAGCGGCTTCCTGGGCCACTGGCCCTCCCTGCCCGAGCTGGGCTCCCTGACGCGCCTCACGCTGCCCTCGTCGATCCAGCAGCTGATGTTCGCCTTCGGGCTCACGGTGCTGTTCGCGATCATCGGCACCCTCGGCACCAGCCAGCTGGCCGCCGCCGGGGTGTTGATCAACGTGTCGCTGGTCGCCTTCCTGCCGGGCATGGCGCTGGGGATGGCCTCGGCCAGCCTCGTCGGCCAGGCCCTGGGTCAAGGCGACGCCGACGACGCCTACCGCTGGGGCTGGGACGTGAGCCTGGTGGCCGTCGTCTTGCTGGGCAGCCTCGGTCTGCCGATGATGCTCGTTCCCGATCTGCTGCTGTCCCCCTTCCTGCACGAGGCCGAGCCTCTCGCCCATGCGCGCCCGGCCCTGCAGCTCGTCGGCGCCACCCTCGCCATCGAGGCGATCGGGCTGGTGCTCATGCAGTCGCTGCTCGGCGCTGGGGCCGCCCGACAGGTGATGGTGGTGGCCGTCGCCCTGCAGTGGGGGTTCTTCCTGCCCCTCGCCTACCTCGTAGGTCCCGTGCTGGGCGGGTCGTTGCTGCAGATCTGGATCGCCCAGGCCGTGCAGCGTGGCCTGCAGTCGATGGTGTTCATCGGGCTGTGGATGCGCCGCGACTGGGCCCGCATCCACGTGTAGGTCAATACAGCCGCTGCACCGCGATGGCCTCGTCGTGCCGCCCCTTGCGCACCACCGCTTCATAGGCGCTGGGACCCAGCTGGATCCAGGGCGTCGCGTCGGCCTCGACGGCATCGATCACCACGTGGGTGGCGTTGAGGCCCCCCAGCCACGCCCGCGCGTCGCTCACATAGAGCAAGTCGCCGGCCTGGGCCTCGAGGGCCGAGGCGAGGGCCTGTGACACCCGCGCGCCCTCGAGCTGGCCCAGGCCGTGCAGATCCGCCGGGCCCCCCGAGCGCACCGGCGCACGCTGCCACGCGCTGGCCGACTCGGTGCCCGGACGGCCCTTGTAGCGGGCCACGGCGTCAGGCACGGTCCCCCACACCCAGCCGCGCACCTCGTCGAGGGAGCGTGGCTTGGTGAACAGCGTGACCACCACCCCGATGGTGCCGCTGACCAGCAGGCCGTACAGCGCCCGCATGAACTTGTACTGCTTCATCCCACCGAGCCAGCCATCCCCGGCATCGATCATCGGCACGCCGTGGGCGATGGGGGTGATGACCTCGGGGACGAACAGGCTGACCACCACGAGGCCGGTGCCGCCGACCATCGTGGCCAAGGCGGCCGCGGGGGTGTAGCGGCGCCAGAACACCCCCAGCAGCAGGGCCACGACCATCGGAGGCGTGATGGCGGCCGTGAACGCGCCATGGGCCGCGTAGATCGTGTCGAACTGCTGGAACACCGTGACGAGGGCGACCCCGACCACCGTGACCGAGATCGAGGTGATGCGAGCGGCACGCAGCAGGGTGGCGTCGTCGGCGTCGGGCCGCAGCGGGCGGACCACGTCGTTGACCACCACGGCAGCGACGGCGGTGACCAGGGTGTCGACGGTGCTCATCAGCGCGGCCACCAGGGCGGCGAGGATCAGCCCGAACACGCCCGGCATGGCGAGCATCTCGCCGACGACGAAGAACACGCGCCCGCCGTCGATGTCGGGGGGGAGGAGGCCGGCGTGCACGAAGGCGCGACCGACCCAGCCTCCGCTGGCGACGACGACCGCTGCCACCGGCATCAGCAGCAGCATCACCGCCACCGCGGCCTTGCGCCCCTCCTCGACGGAGCGAGCCGCCATGAAGCGCATGAGGATGCCCTGGTTGAGGAAGAAGAACATGGCTGAGTTCGCCATGGCGTCTTGCCAGAAGATGCCGACCCCCGGGTAGTTGGGGTCGGCGGCGAAGGCAGGGAAGGCGCGTCGGTGCCCGACAGGCAGGTGCTGCCACAGCTCGGTGAAGCCGCCGAGCTCTGCCGCTCCCAGGGCGAGGAGGAGCAGGCCCGTGCCGAGGAGCATCACGCCCTGGAACAGGTCGGTCATGATGACCGAGGTCTGGCCGCCGAAGGTGACGTAGGCCGCCGACACGCAAGCCACCATGGCGGCCGACCCCAGGATCGACCAGCCCAGCAGCTGATTGAGCGCCTTGCCCATGGTGAACAGGTTGATGCCGATGTAGCCCACCAGGTAGATGAGCAGCAGCACGGTGACGACCCGACGGCTGGCCGGGCCGAAGCGCTTCTCGAAGTACTCGGGGATCGACGTGAGGCGGCCGAAGTAGAGGATCGGAAGCCAGCCGAAGAGCACCAGCGGCAGCCAGAACCAGTCGTTGGCGTAGGTCTGGGTGCTCGCGAGGCCGTAGCCGTAGGCGATGCGGCTGTACTTGACGAAGGAGTACGACCCGACGACGCTCGCCACCAGGCTGAACGCGATGAGCCACCAGCTGAAGCGCTGCCCGCCGAAGAAGAAGTCTTTCGTGCCGCCCTTGCCACGAGCGAACACTGTGCCGACGAGCACGATGGCCACGAAGTACGACACCATCACGCCATAGTCGAGGGGCGTGCCCAGCATCGGCGTGGGCGTGTAGCCACCCTGGTAGGGCACCGCCGGGGCTTCCACCCAGGGGGCGAGCTGCAGGACCGCCTGGATGCCGGCAAAGAAGCCCAGCCCGCCGAGCATGACCAGCAGCCACCGGCGCGCGACGCCGCTACCGCCGACGTACCCCTGCCGGAAGGCGTAGAGCAGACCGACGGCGAAGACGAGCCCGCCGACGCTGTATTGGTAGAGGTAGGTCTCCATGGGCGCGCCTTTCACCCGGCGCGCCCGCGACCGCTACTTCCGGTCGGCTTTCGTCGGCACCGAGTCGAAGAAGTCGAGGATCAGGTCGTTGGCGTACAGCTTGGCCCACTCGTGGGGCAGGTTGGGGTCGAGGATCAGCTGCACCACATGGCCCGAGTCGCTCACCCACCGCTGGGAGCGCAGTCGTGACGGGCGCCCGGGCAGCGTCTTGGCTCCCCCCTCCTCCATCTGTGCGCCCAAGGCCTTCGCCCAGCGCTTGGCCCCATCGGCTGCGGGAATGCTGTCGTCGGACGAGCCGTCGTCGCGAACCACCCGACCGCCATCCCACGGGATGCGCGTGTCGCGCTTGCCGTGGATGTGCAGCATCGACATCTTGGGGACCTGGTTGGTGACGGGGTCGGTCCAGGTGGGGGGGTCGTCGTTCTTCATGATCGACGAGCTGTGCGCTGCGAACGCGGTGACGTACTTGCCGAACTGGTTCACGAGCATGTAGGTGCCGCGGCCCCCGGCCGAGAAGCCCACGACGTAGACGCGATCGGTGTCGATGGCCAGCTCGGCCTCGGCTTTCTTCAGCAGGTGGACGTAGTAGTCGACATCGCCGCCGCCATCGCCGCGGTCTTGCTTCCCCTTCTTGCCGGTCTGGGGGTAGATGCCGATCCACCCCTTCCGGTCGAGGCTGTCGCGCCAGCCGTTCTGGCTCATCATCGTCTCGATCGTGCCGCCGCCGCCGTGCAGCGCCAAGACCACGGGGACGGGCGTCTTGCCGTCGTAGGCCGCCGGCAGCGACACCTTGGCCTGCCGCATCTGCCCACCGACCTCGTCGCTCCAGTCGAGCACCCGGGCGCCTCGCTGCGCTTCCGGCCCGGGGCTCTCTGCAACGGGCGCAGGGGGCGGCACCTTGGCGCCGGCCTTGTCGGGCGGCCCCCCCGACAGACAGGCCAGTGTCCACGCGAGCGTGACCAGCAAGAGTCCTCGACGGTACATCTCATCTCCCAGCGAAGCGCACAGCGCTATCCTGCCGCCGCGAGGTGGTCGTGGCAACTACAGCGGGCGATCCGTCGCCCAAGGCAGCGCGCAGCGAAGTGTTCGGCTGGGCCATGTTCGACTTCGCGAACAGCTCCTACACCACGGTCATCATCACGGTCTGCTACGCGGTCGTCTTCCCTCGGCTCATCGTCGGCGACGGCCCCGACTACCGCACGGGGAATCTGCTGTGGAGCGTCGCGCTGTCGGTCGCCAACCTGCTCGTGGTCTTCACCTTGCCGCTGCTGGGCGCGGTCATGGACCAGGTGGGGCACCGCAAGCACTTCCTGCTGGCCAGCAGCGCGCTCACCTGCGTGGCCACCGCGGGGCTGTTCTTCGCGGGGCCTGGGGATGTCGCCTTGGCGATGGTGTTGGTGGTGCTGTCTTCCTATGGCTTCGCACTGGGTGAGTCCTTCGTCGCGAGCTTCCTGCCCGATCTCGCGCCACCCGAGGCACTGGGGCGCATCAGCGGCATGGCGTGGGGCCTCGGCTACGTCGGAGGCCTCGGCTCCACGGCCCTGGTGCTGTTCGGGCTGGGGCCCGCGGAGCTCGACAACATGGCCATGCAGCGGTGGATCGGCCCGATCACGGCCGCCTGGTTCGCCATCGCCGCCCTCCCCACCTTCCTGCTGCTTCGCGACCGCAGCGTTCCCCGCGGGCCCCTCGAGCGCGGGGCGATCCGCGCCAGCGTGCAGCAGCTGAAGCGCACGGCCACCGAGCTGGTCCGCTACCGCGACCTGGCCACGTTCCTGCTCTCCTACCTGTTCGCCATGGCCGGCCTGTCGATCGTCATCAGCTTCGCCTTCATCTACGGCGACCAGGTGATCGGCTGGTCCAACGGCACCAAGGCGGCGATGTTCCTGGTGACGCAGGTGACCGCCACGGTCGGCGCGCTGGGCTTTGGCTACCTACAGCCGCGCCTGGGCGACAAGCCCACCTATGGCCTGACACTGCTGGTGTGGCTCGCCTCGGTGGGCCTCATCTGGGCCACCCCGCAGGTGGGGTCCACCCTGAGAGCTCTCACGGGGGCAGCCATCGGTGACGAGCAGGTCTTTCTGGGCGTGGGGGCGCTGGCTGGGCTGTGCCTGGGGGCGACGCAGTCGTCGAGCCGCACGCTCATCGCCTTGTTCTCCCCGCCTGACAAGGTGGGCGAGTTCTTCGGCTTGTGGGGCGTGTTCGGCAAGCTCGCGGCGGTGGTCGGCCTGCTGAGCTTGGGGGCCCTGCAGGCATGGATCGGGCTGCAGACCGGCGTGCTCGTCACCGGGCTGTTCTTCCTCGTCGCGCTGGGCGTCCTCGCCGGCGTGGATGCCGAGCGAGGCCGCCGCACGGCGACGCAGCCTACGGAACCACCTCGACCGTGAAGCCCGTCTCGGGCATGGGCAGGTCGGCCACGACGAGGGTGATGCAGTAGTCACCGCCACCGGGGCAGGTCTCACAGCTGACGTTGAACGACGCGCCGAACAGCGCGCACACATCCCCGTCGCCCGACACCCCGACGGCGTCTTTCAGGTCGCGGGTGTCGACGATGCCCGACATCCGGAATCCGACGATCTCCGAGCCGTCGGCCGCGAAGGAGCCCGACACGTACAGGTCTTCTACGTCGATGGGGTCGCCCTCGATGACCAGCGGAAGCACATCCTGGGTGACCGAGAAGAACGGGTTGGCGAAGGCGGCGGGATCGCTGAAGTCGGTGGTGGTCGCCGCCAGGTCTTGGCCGCCCTTGCCGTCTTCGGCGCCTGCGCGCAGGGAGATCGATGTGGCATCGGCTGCCGTCACGCCCAGGAGCAGCTTCACCTCGAGCATGGTCTCCAAGGCGGCGCCGATGCCGTCGGGCGCGACGAAGCGACCGTCCTTGAGGTCGAGGCTGTAGCCCTTGCCGACCAGCACCGACGGATCGGCCACCGGGCTGGCACCGTCGGACCCGGCCGTGAAGCTGATGTCACGGGGATCGCAGGCCCACTCGAGGCTCGCCGTGTAGGTCTCACCCTCGACGTAGTCTTCGCCCGGGAGGAACTGCACGCGACGGTCGCCGTCGTGCAGCGACACATCGCCCACGACGGGCGTTCCGGCGCTGTCGGTGACCACGATCGACGCTGTGACGTCGGGCTGCGACAGCTGCACGTCGATGCCGGAGCGCACGTAGATGTCGGTGTCGCCATCCCCGGGGTAGCGGCCCAAGACCGCGTTGGCGCAGTTGGGCGTGGTGTCGGTGTCGGTCGTGTCGGTGTCGGTGTCGGTCGTGGTGTCGGTGTCGGTGGTGCCGGTGTCGCCCGTGGGCGTCACCTCACCCTTGTCACCGCCGCAGGCCGCGAGCACCGCGAGCATCCCGATCGTCGTTAGCCTCATGGCAGAGTCCTCCATGCGGCCCACCTTAGCCAACGCCTCCCCCGGCCGCCGCAGGATGACAGCGCATGACGCTCCGCTACAGGGAGCGGCACGCCGCCCCACCGGCGCCCAGCGAGCTGTATACTGGCCTACCCTCCGTCGGAGAACCCCCTTGAGCAGCGCGCTAGACGAGCTGAACGCCTGGGTCGCCCACCCCTTGGCCTGGGCCCAGCCACTGGAGCGGCCCACTCCCCGAGAGCGCCACCTGGCCATCCGTGCCTTGGTGGAGGCGATCTGCGTGCAGGCCATCAGCCCGATGCTGGAGGAGCCCGACCGCCTTCCGTTCCCGGTCGAGTCGGCCCTTCGCGCAGCTGCAGGTCAGCCGATGGCCGACGAGGCGTGGCTGGTGCTGCTGGAGTCGCTGGAGCGTCACGCCGAGCTCCCCGAGCAGCCCTCGATGGAGGGGGCCCCTCTCTCCGCGCGCCTCAGGGCCCTGCTCGCCGACCCCATGGGCGAGTCCACCTACGAGACCCTGGTCGAGCTCGCCAGCAAGCAGGCGGGTCCCCAGCAGCCTGCCTGGTGCTGGGTGCAGGAGGTGGAGAGCTCCGGCAGCGCCGTGGTGCGCCCCCTCGTGGGCACAGCCCACCCGTCGCTGGTCCGACGGCCGACCACGGAGGGCCTGTCGGCGGGGCAGCTCGTCTTGTGGCGGGGCGACCACTCCACGCCGGTGCCGCGCTGGCTTGCGACCTGGGATGCCCGTTCACGGGCTCTCCGCGTCTTCGCCGGCCGCAGCCCAGCCAACGGTCGACCGCGCTACCGAGGGTGGCAGCCCGACGACCTCACCGAGCGCAACCAGCTCCCCAGCGACGCTCCGGCCTTTCTCCTCGACCTCGGCTGGGACACCCCCGCTCCTCAGCCCCGGCTGACAGATGGTCTGGCCCCCCCCATCGCCAACCCGCGTGCCACCCAACACATGGCGGCCGAGCGCGTGGCGGTTCCTCGCCGCACGCCGTCCACGCCTACACCGGCCCCCGCCGACGCGCGCTTGATCCTCCGGGTGCTCTCGGGCCGCTACGTGCTCCGACACGCCCCCCTCGAGCGACGCCAGCCCGTGGTGATCGGCCGCAACGCCCAGTTCGCCACCCTGGTGCTCCACCACCACCAGATCTCTCGTGCGCACACCAAGGTGCGCCTCGACGCCGGAGGTCGGGTCTGGGTCTCCGACATGGGCTCGACCAACGGCACCCAGGTCAACGGGGTGGCGGTGGAGGGTGAGGTCACGTGCCATCCTGGCGATGTGATCGGGGTCGGGCCGCTGCTGCTTCGCCTGGAGTACGCGAGCCCGGCAGAGGAAGAGCGCCTCACCCGGATCACCAGCCTCGAGCCCGGGGCCGACCGCGACCCCCTCACCCGACTGCTGCTGCCCAAGCATCTGGCCGACCACCTCCCCGATTCGCTACGCCCCGGCTTTCGCGATGGGGGCTCCGACCCCGATGCGCCCCCACTGTGGGGGCTGCTGCTCTACATCGACCGCCTGGCAGCCATCCACGCACAGCACGGCGAGCAGGTGGCCGACGGTGTGTTCGCCGTCGCCTCGAGGCTGCTGCAGAACGCGAGCGCCGACCCCATGGCGGTGGTGCGGGTGGGCTACGGCGAGGTCCTCGTGCCCTTCGTGGGGGGCGAGGAAGCCGACGCGCGAAGGGAGACCCAGCGCCTGATCGACGAGATCTCCGATCACCCGTGGGAAGCGCCCGTCCGCAAGCTCAGCTTCACCGCCGCGGTCGGCCAGAAGCTACCCGATGAAGGGGCATCCGACTGGCTCGCCCGCATCCGCCGCGCCCTGCAGCAGGGCCGCAGCAAGCAGGGTCGAGGCCAGATCTACCAGTGAGCTACTCCTCCCCCTCTTCGGGGAGCGAGGCCGCCATGCCCTCATCGACCACCACCTCGTCGTCGACCTCGTCGTCGAAGGCCACCAGCGGTCGAGGCGGCACGCCACCCAGCGCATCGAGAGCGATGTCGCCATACGCAGCCAACCTCCGCAGGCCGTCGCGGTAGGCGTCGGCGAGGGTCGTCGGCATGTCTTGGGTGAATCGGAAGTACATCGTGAGGTCGTCGAGCTCTCGATAGAAAGACTCGAGCGCCACCAGCTGGTCTCCGGACAGCGTCGCCATGTCGGGCAGCGACAGAGAGCGCCAGCGGGTGTGCAGGGTGTCGATGAAGGGGCCGCGGTCGCGATGCCGGCTCCACACCTCGATCAGGAAGATCTCGCGCGCCTCGAGGTCTTCCACGATCCGGTTGACCTCCAGAGCGAGCAACCGGCGCAGGCGCTCTGGGAAGTCGCTCTCGTCGTACACAGGGGGGATCATTCGGACTCCGAGTCGTCGAGAAAGGCGAGCGCACGCTGGTAGATCGGGCGCCGGGGCAGGCCCAGGGCACCACTCACCACGTCGCGCACGACCGATGGCGACACGCCAGCCTGCACCATGCGACGCACCAGATCATCTGCCAGCGCGTCGTGGGCGGCGCCAGGGTCGCCCACGAACCCCTCCACCACCACCGTCAGCTCACCGAGCACCTTGTCTTCGGCCGCGAAGCGCTCCGCCACCTCCCCCAGCGTTCCGCGGAGCAACTCCTCCCACACCTTGGTCAGGCTGCGGGCCACACACACCTGGCGAGGCCCCCACACCTCCTCCATGGCCTGCAGGGTGGCCACGATGCGGTGCGGCGCCTCGAAGCACACCAGGGTGGCTGGCTCCCAGCGCCGCGCCGCCAGCAGGTCGAGCCGCTTGCGGGCCTGGCGCGGCAGGAACCCCAGAAAGACGAACGCATCGGTCGCCAGCCCCGACGCGCTCAGGGCGGTGATGACCGCGCTGGGACCCGGAAGCGGCACGACCTGGATGCCCTCGTGATGGGCCGCCACTACCGCCCGGAACCCGGGGTCGGACACCAGAGGAGTGCCGGCATCGCTCACCAAAGCGACATCGGTTCCACCTCTGAGCAGCTGCACCAGGTGGGTGGCGCGCTCCCGCTCGTTGTGGTCGTGGTTGCTGATCAGGCGCGGCACGGGGAGCCCGAGCTCTTGGAACAGCCTGCGCGTCACCCGCGTGTCTTCTGCCGCCACCACCGACACCGCCCCGAGCACCTCACGGGCGCGAGGGGACAGGTCGTCGAGTCGCCCGATGGGCGTGGGCACGATGAACAGGACGCCAGACATGCCCCGGGATGCCTCGCTGGGCCCCGTCGCGCAAGGGCCATTGCCCCGCGCGCGCCGCGACGCGCAAGGATCTCGACCAACAGGGGATCGTGAAGCGGTCTCCGGGCGACGATCTCGTCACCGCGCGGATCGGAGCCAAAAAACTACGCCGCAACGCCACTTTTCGCCGGTACCGGGATGTGGTCCCAGATGGCCTGCCTCATCGAAATCCCGAGAAAAGTTGGACAACCGCACGACGAAGGCCAGATCGCATCTTATGCTCGCCTCGCTTTCCTGGAACCCCTCTACCGGAGGTCATCATGAACAAGGGTGAGATGGCCGCCAAATTGGCGGCAAAGACTGGTCTTTCCAAGGCGAAGTCCCTCGAGGTCCTCAACGCCATCTTCGACGCGGATCCCGGCAAGGGAATCATCGCGGTGGAGCTGGATGCCGGCCGTAAGGTTGTCATCCCCGGCTTCGGTACCTTTGGTACTCGTCAGCGCGCGGCCCGTAAGGGAACCAACCCCGCGAATGGCAAGAAGATCGATATCCCTGCGAAGAACTACGCGTACTTCAAGCCGGGCAAGACGCTGCGCGAGCGCGTCGAGAAGTGAGCTGACTCGCATCCTTCGGGGTGCGATTCTGCTGAAGGGCGGCCCAGGTGCCGTCCTTCTCTGTTCCTTGGGTTCGCTACGTGCCCAACGAGGCCCGCAAAGGGGCCTACGACGCCCACGCGCCCACCACAGGGCACTCGGCAGCCACCAGCGCCGCCAGGGGCTTCTGGCAGGCCGAGGGCTCTAGAAGGCGCGGAGGGACAGCGTGAGGTCTTGGCCCGTGCTGACGGCCTCCGACACGCTGATGGTCGCGACGTAGCCAACGAGCTCTTCGCGATCGACGCGCAGCAGGTCGCAGCTGTCGGACGTGTCGGCCGTCGAGCAGGCGCCCGCAAAGGCATCGCAGACGCCTTCCTCCAGCAGCACCAGGTGCGGGGCGGGCCCAGCCCCCGGATGGACCACGGAAGCCTCCAGACCCCGATTGGGGGGCAGCAAGACCTGGAAGACCACGTCGCGCTCGTTGTTGCTGCAGTCACTCGGCGCGAGGTCTTCGTCGCCGCCGCCGGTGCCGGTCTGCACCGTCACCGTGCTGCCGACGAGCACGCCCGTGAGGTCGACCGTGAAGGGGTCGTCGCAGCTGCCCTCTCCGCGGGTGGGCGTCTCGAGCTGGGTCGTGAGGCACACCGGCTGGAAGTAGGGGTCGACATCCTGAAGCTCGGCGATGCCGATGAGCTCGGGCACCGTGAACATACGCGTGCCCGTCGCCTCGACGTAGTGGTCGGGCTGGGCATCCAGTGGCGCATCGAGGGCAATCGGGGAGCCCTGCGCGAGCTCCACCGTGTCGCAGGTGGCCTCGTAGACGAACGCGTGACCCACCTCGAGCAGCTCTCCACCATCGACGTGCACGAAGGCACCGAGCACGTAGGGTGCCCAGTCGGCCATCCAGTTGCCGCCGTCGGCCGTGACGTCGGCCTCGAGCTCTTGAGCGAGGGTGTCGAGGGGCCCGACGGCGAGCCCCCAAGGAATCGGCGCCAGCAGCTCTCGGAGGTCGACGCCCTGGTAGGCGAGGCAGTCTGTCGTGGACCGGCTCAGCGCCAGCTCAACGGGCTGGAAGAAGGTGCCGCCGCCCTCGGTCGCCCAGGTGTCGTGGATGTGAGGCGCCTGCCCGCCCGACAGGTCGTAGGTGATCGTGCAGGTCGGCACCCGGCTCGCGTCGAGCAGCTCGATCTCGAACACTGCGCTGCCCAGCGAGCTGTCTTCGAAGTGGGACCCCACCTGGATGCCCGACCAGTGCAGACGCGCGTAGACCGGCGCCGGATCCTGCTCGGGCGTGGTGACCAGCGGCGTGTCGAGCACGTCGTCGTCGACGTAGGTGCAGCTCGCGTCGTCGCTCGCATCGAGGGGATCGTCGCCGCGCCCCACCTCGGCCGCGTCGACCCGCCCTCCCCCATCGGTGTCGGGAGACAGCCCGTCGGTCTGCCAGATCAAGGCCTCGTCGCCGTCGGTCAGGCCATCGCCGTCGGTGTCGGGATGGAAGGGGTCGGTCGCGTAGATCAACCACTCGTCACCGTCGACCAGGCCGTCGGAGTCCATGTCGGCGTCGAGGGGATCGGTGAAGGTCTCGCGAACCTCGACGCCATCGTCGAGCCCGTCGCCGTCGGTGTCGGCTACCGCAGGCTGCGTCAGGTACAGGTTGACCTCGACGCCGTCGAGGAGGTCGTCGCCGTCGGTGTCGGGGTTGAGCGGGTTGGACTCGAAGGTGTAGATCTCGATCCCGTCGAGCAGCTGGTCGTCGTCGGTGTCGGCGTCGAGGGGGTCGGTGTTGTGGGTGTTGACCTCGTCGCCGTCGAGGAGCAGGTCGCCGTCGGTGTCGGCCTCGAGGGGGTCGGTGAAGGTCACCGTCAGCTCGACGCCGTCGTCGAGACCATCCTCGTCGGTGTCGGGGGACAGCGGATCGGTGAGGGACTCCTGCACCTCGGCACGGTCGGAGAGCAAGTCGCCATCGGTGTCGATGGAGTTCGGGTCGGTGCCGAGCGCATACTCGAGGGCGTCGCCCAGGCCGTCGTTGTCGGTGTCGGGATTCAGCGGGTCTGAGCCCGCGTCGTTGACCTCCGTGCCGTCTGACAGCCCATCCCGATCGCTGTCGAACCGGAAGTAGTCAGTGCCGAGAGCGACCTCGGCTCCGTCGGACAGGCCGTCGAGATCGGTGTCGAAGTCGGTGGGGCTCGTGCCGGTCTCGAAGATCTCCACGCCATCGTCGAGCCCGTCGAAGTCGCTGTCGGGCTCCGTCGGATCCGTGCCCGTCTCGGCCACCTCGTCGTAGTCGGTGATGCCGTCGCCGTCGGTGTCGAGCGACCGAGGATCGGTGCCGTGCCCGACCTCCTGCCCGTCGTACAGCCCATCGCCGTCGGTGTCTTTGTCGAGCGGGTCGCTGTCGTAGACGTTGAGCTCATCGCCGTCTCGCACGCCGTCGCCGTCGGAGTCAGCGCTCGTCGGGTCGGTGCCGAGGGTGAACAGCTCCTCGAAGTCGTTGAGCCCGTCTTGGTCGGAGTCGGACTCGCGCGGCGACGTGCCGTACAGCGCATACTCTTCGTAGTCGGTCAGCCCGTCGAAGTCGTGATCGACCAGGTTCGGATCGGTGTTGGTGATGAGGTATTCATCGCCGTCGCTCAGGCCGTCGTCGTCGGTGTCGGCGTCGGCCGGGTCGGACAGGTAGCCGTAGCTGCCGTTGATCTCGTCGGCATCGGGGATGCCGTCGCCGTCGTTGTCGACCCACGGTGGTGTCTCGGCGTCGTTCTGGATGACCAGCGGCTCGTCAGCACACGCGCCGAGCAGCAGCGCGCAGACGAAGAGGGTGCGGCGGGTCGTCATCCAGGGCCTCCGAGGCGGTCCACGAGGGTGCACCGTAGCACGCCCCGGGAGGGCCCGCCTCCCCACCATGCCCCTGCGAAAGCGCCGACGTCACCGCGGCCCAGCCGCCAGGAGCCAGGGGCTCAGGCGTGATCTTCGAGGTACTCCTCGACCGCCTTGTTCGACCGCTTCAGGTTGGGCTGCAGCAGGCCGACGACGAACTTCTCCAGCGTCGGCGCCAGCCGCTTGGCCATGAACGACGGCATGCCTGGCACCTTGTCGGGGTGGATGATGAACTCACCGCTCATCTGAACCACGGTCTCGTCGCCCTCGTCGAGGAACAGGTTGAAGCCCTTGGCCGTCACCGCGTCGGGCAGTGCCGTGAGGGTGATGTTCCAGTCGCAGCGATAGCGCTCGCCATCCCAGCTCGCCCGATCGATCCAGGTGAGCATCTCGGGCTTGATGACCGGCCTGAGGGGGGCTGGCACGTCGGACGACGCGCCCTTCCACCGGTTGACGAGCTTGACGACGCCGTCGGCCTCCTCGCGGGACTCGATGTCGACCGCATCGACGTTCGGCAGGTACTCCACGAGCTCCACCAGGCGGTCGCGGTGGGTCGTGAACACCTCGTCGCGCGGGAAGGCGATCTCGTCGGTCAGGTTGAACTTCATGGAGCCTCCGGCGGGATCGCGGTGGTACCTCCCGCAACCCACGAGGGCAAGCCCCACGCCACCCCGTACCGTGACCACGCCTCGTCGGTCAGCAGCACGAACACCGGGTGGCCCGCTGGGGAGAGCCAGTCCACGAAGGTGTCGAGGGCTTCCGGAGCCATCGCCGTGCAGCCGGCCGTCGCGGCGTCGCCGTCGCGCCGCCAGCGGTGCAGGAAGATGGCCGACCCCTGCCCCGGAACGGGGCTGTCGGTGTTGTGGTGCACGACGACCTTGAGTCGGTGTGCATCGTCGCCCAGATGCATGCGCTGGCTGCGCTCCCAGTCGGTGAGCGGCCGGCCCTCGGGCACCCGAACATGGGTGTTGTAGAGCTCGGAGGTGGGGTCCTCCACCCACAGATCCCTGGGACTCACCTCGAGCACCGGCCAGCCATGGGTGGGGGTCGGCGCGGGAGGATCGGCGAACGCAGGCCCGATGCGGAACACGCCGAGGGGAGCTCGACCGTCGCCCTCGATCTTCGGTGGACCCAGCGGCTCGCCGTGCAGCCCTCGCCCCCAGGCCACCCCGCCCGAGCCCAGGCGCGCCTCGACCGGCCCTCCCACGGCGGACCAGCCGGCGTCCCCCCGCTGCCACCGCTGCAGCACCGCGTGGGTCGCTTCGGCGTCGGCCACCCAGCCGGTGACCAGCTGCTCGGTCTGCGGCGGCACCTGCGCCATGGCCACGGCCAGCATCAGGATCACCCGAGGGCTCGCTTCTGGTAGCGGGCCTCGGCCAGCTCCACCTCCTCCCGGCTCATGCCCAGGCGCGCGCCCAGCGCCACCAGCTGCTCCCGCGCCGCGCGGTCGTGCCCACCATAGGTGAAGGCTCGCTCCAGGGCCTGGTCGAGCACGAAGCCACGGGCCAGCTCCTGCGCCCGCTCGGCGTCGACCTGCAGCGCCTCCGCGAGACGGCGAATCACCACGACCTCGGCGTGGTCTTCGTGCTCGTCACACAGCGCCAGGGCCCACACCGCCGACACCATCGTCTCCCTCACCGGCCCTGGGCTGGCTTCCCCCAGCTCGGCCGACGTGAGGGGCGGACGCGCAGCCAGGGAGGCCAGGCTGCCCAGCTCCGGGTCGATGACCTCGGCCAGGTGCCCCTGCTCTTCGGGACCGATCCCACCGTGGGCCGACGCGACCTCGACCAGCATCCGAGCCAGGAGCAGCCGATCGTAGCCGCTGACCACCGGCGCCGTCGCCACCTGCTGCTCCATCGCAGAGCGCACATGACCCGCTGCCTCTCGGTGGACCCAGCGACCGCCGGCCCACGCGAACTGCTCCTGCACCGACCGAAAGGCATCGATGGTGCCGGACGCCTGCTCGGCGCTCGACAACGAGGTCGGCCCAGAGGAGCTGTTCGGTAGCGACTGCAGCGCGGTGCTCGCCACCGTCGTCGCCATCCTCCCGGCGACGCCGTGGCCCAGGACCGAGGTGAGCATCGTCAGCACCTGCCGACGCACCTCATAGACCAGGGTCGACGACGCCTGGCTCGCCACGGCTGCGGCCATGCCCGTCGACTGCGCCGCTGTGTAGCGTGCCTGCACGTGAGTGCCTGACACCGGGCAGGTGAACGTCACCATCAAGTGCCGCCCCTGGACCTTGCGGTGCGACACGAGGGGCTCGATGGCTGCCGCAGCAAAGCGGTCCTCGGACATGGTGCCTCCGCGCAGACCATAGCCCACCGCGGAGGCCCGTCAGGACCACCTGGGCGCTACATCTCGCCCATGGTGTCGGTCATCTCCATGCAGTGCCCCATCTCCGCGTGGCACATCATGCCGTCGACCGCGCAGTCGGTCTCGACCTCTTCGCCATCGATGCACTCCACCAGCAGGTCGCCGTCGCAGGAGACGTCTCCTTCGACACACCCCTCTTCGCCTGACCCGCCTCCATCGCACGCGATGGCCAGCGCAGACACGGCAACCACTTTCAACATCCACTTCATCAGGTCCTCCTACCTACCGGGGGACTGTACACCCAAGAACCTGGCGGTGGCACGGGGAGGATCGGCGCCACGGCCAAGTCATCCATGCATCGCCCAGAATGCGTTCGATGCTTGCACATCGCACGCGAAACGCCTAGGAGGGCGCGCTGGGCTGTATGTCCTGTCCCGGAGGTGCCCATGGGTCTCACGGACCATGAGCGGAAGGTCGTTCGCGCCATCGGGCAGGCGCTGTTTCCACGCGACCGAACCATCGATGTAGACGCCGAAGATGTCGACATCGTCGGTTGGGTGAGCGACTACCTGTGGCGCATGCCGCCAGCCTCGCGCACCCAGATCCGCGCGCTGCTCCGCACGTTCGACGTGGGCTATGGCGCATGGGCGATGCGGCCGGGGAAGCGCTTCACGCACGCGAAGCCGACCGAGCAGACCGAGTACATCGCGTCGTGGTCGGAGTCGACGAACTACCTGCAGCGGATGCTGTTCGAGGCCCTGTGGACGGTGTTTGCCTTCGGGTTCGTCGAGCAGGCCGAGGCCCAGGGCCACGTCGGGCAGGGCGCGGAGGCGGCTCCCCCCGCCCCCGAGAAGGCGGTGGAAGCCGCGGAGGGCAGCGCATGAACGTCGAGGTGCAGAAGCGCTGGTCGACCGATCAGCTGATCACGGGCATCGAGCTGCAAGACTGGCTGAAGCTGCTCGGGCGCAACCGCTACCGGGTCGACCCCACCTACCTGCATCGCGCTGCGTTCATCGGCGGCATGTCGCTGGGCACGTCGGTGATGGGTCGCATCGAAGACGCGCGCTACGGCCGCAAGCTGGCCAACACCGAGATCGACCCCGAGCCGCTCTTCGTCATCGGCCACTGGCGCTCGGGCACCACTCACCTGCACAACCTGCTGGGGCGGCTCCCGGGGCACACCTACCCCACCGTGTACCAGTGCATCTTCCCCACCTGCTTCCTGTCGACCGAGAACGTCGTTCCGGCGCTCACCTCGAAGCTGATGGACGACACCCGCACCTACGACAACGTGAAGCACGGCTGGAGCGAGGCGGCGGAAGACGAGATCGCCCTCGCCAAGATGACGGGGCTGTCGCCCTACATCGCGTTCATGTTCCCGGGCAACAGCCTCGAGTACGAGCGCTACGTCGACTTCGTCGAGTGTCGCACCGACGAGCGGGAGACGTGGAAGGAGGCCTTCCGCTACTTCCTGAAGAAGATCATGCTGCAGACCGGCGGCGACCGCGTGGTCGTGAAGTCGTGCACCCACACGGCGCGGATCCGGCTGCTCCTCGAGATGTTCCCGAACGCCAAGTTCGTGCACATCCACCGGCATCCCTATGAGGTCTACGCGAGCACGCTGCACATGCGCTCGCACACCGACTGGGAGAACTTCTTCCACCTGCCCGAGCAAGACCCCGAAGTCCTCCGCAGCCAGCAGACCCTGCAGCTCGGTCAGCGCATCTTCGAGCGGGTCACGCAAGACCGCCACCTCATCCCCGAGGGGAACCTGATCGAGGTCCCCTACGAAGAGCTGTGCGGCCACGAGCTCGAGACGGTCGAGCGCATCTACGACCAGTTCGGCCTTCCCGGCTGGGAGCGCGCCAAGCCCGTGCTCGACGACTACGTCGCCGGCCTCGGCGACTACAAGCGCAACAAGCTGCGGCTGCCCAAGAAGGCTCGCGCCCAGGTCTACGACTACTGGCGCTCAAGCTTCGACGCGTACGGATACGACCCCGACTACAAGCTGACCTGACGGTCGGAGCGGCGCTCGCGCTGTGCTCCCAATCGAGGACCCCCATGAGCGACTTCAAGGAACAGCTGGAGGACTACCTCCAGTCGTCTGACGCCCTCTCCCGACGCCACGTGCACCCTCGGCTGATGAAGATGTTCGAGCTGGGTGGCATGGGTGCGCGCTTCGAGCGCGCCGAAGGCCAGTACATGTGGGACGAAGAGGGCAACCGCTACCTCGACTTCCTGTCGGGTGGCGGCGTCTATCTGATGGGCCGCAACCACCCGTCGATCCACGGAGCCCTCATCGACACGCTGTCGATGAACCTGCCGAACATGACCGTGGTCAACGCCTCGGCCCTGGGCGGCCTGCTGGCCAGCAAGCTCATCGAGAAGGCCGGCGCACGGTTCACCAAGGTCGTCTACGCCAACTCCGGGTCGGAGAGCACCGAGGTGGCGCTGCGCTTTGCGCGCCAGGTCACCAACCGCCGGCGCTTCCTCTACCTCGAGGGCGCGTTCCACGGCCGCTCCTACGGAGCCATCAGCGTGTGCGGCTTCCAGGAGATGCGCACCGGCGTGGAGCCGGCGATGCCCACGTGCACGCCCATCCGGCCTGGCGATCTCCGCCGCCTGCGGCAGGAGCTCAAGGTCGGTGATGTCGCCGCCTTCATCTTCGAGCCGGTGCAGGGCATGACGGGTGAGCCCGTCGACGTGGGCTTCCTGCGGGAGGCCGAGAACCTGTGCAAGCAGCACGGCACCCTGATGATCGCCGACGAGGTCCAGACGGGTCTAGGCCGCACCGGCCACTGGTTCACCAGCACCGCCCTGGGCATTCGCCCCGACATCATGACGACGTCGAAGGCGCTGTCGGGTGGCGCGGTGCCCGTGGCTGCCGTCCTGGTCGACGAGTCGGTCTACGACAAGGTCTACAGCGGCTTCTCCAGCGGTCTGATGTACTTCTCGACCTTCGCCGAGAACAACCTGGCCATGGTCGCCGGCATCACCACCATCGACCTCCTCGAGGAGCTCGATGCCCCCGCCCTCGCCGCCGAGAAGGGTGCCTACCTGCGCCGAGGCCTCGAAGACATCGCCGAGCGCTACGACTGCATCGACCGGGTCACTGGCATGGGCATGATGCAGACCGTCTACCTCAAAGAATCGGCCACGCCGCACCTGGCTCTACAGCAGAAGGCGATGATGGCCGCCGACAAGGGTGCCTTCGCAGCGGCTGTCCACGTCGACCTGTTCGCCCGGCAGAAGATCATCGCCCAGATCCCGGGCCCTGGCGTCAACGCCGTGAAGATCCTGCCGCCGGTGGTGTGCACCGACGAAGACCTCGACTACTTCCTCAACTCCTTCGAAGACACCATCGCCCAGTTCTACGGGCGCAACGGTCCCGTCGTCTCGCTGGGTCGAGGGGTGGTGGAGTCCGCCCAGAAGGCGGTGAGCAAGCTGCTGCCTGGCGGCATGCCCTCCCTCACCCGCGGCGATGCCGCGGAAAAAAAAAGTCCTTCCTCCGTGAGCTGACGGCCAAGCCTGCCTCCCGCGCAGGCAGGGTCCTCACGCTGGCAGACTACGACGCGCCCATCCGCGACACCGCCGACTACGTCATCGTTGGCTCGGGACCCGGAGGTGCACTGCTCGCCCACACCCTCGCCCAGAGCGGCGCGAAGGTCGTGGTCGTCGAGGCCGGCCCTGCCCTGGGCCCCGACGACTTCGTGCGCGACGTGGGCAAGACCCTCGCCTCGTACTTCTGGGACGGCGGCGCCCGAACGAGCCGCGGCAACTCCATCCTCCCCACCCTGCAGGCCCGGGTGCTCGGCGGCGGCAGCGTCTTCAACAGCGCGATCTGTATGCGCCCCCTCGACCACATCGTCGACAAGTGGGTCGACGACTATGGCCTCGACGACTTCGCCAACGGCGGGCTCGACGGCCACTTCGACGCGGTCGAGGCCTTCATGGGCATCAAGCCGGCGGAAGAGAACGTGTGGGGCCGGCGCAACGAGCTGTTCCGCGAGGCCTGCGACAAGCTGGGCTGGTCGTGGGAGCCCACCCAGCGGTTCGAAGACGGCTGTATCGGCTCGGGCGAGTGCATCACCGGCTGTCGGGCAGGCGCCAAGAACAGCGTCGACAAGCGCGGGATCCGCGAGTTCGTCGAGGCCGGGGGCACCGTCTACACCTCCGTGCAGGCCGACGAGCTGATCCGCGAGGGCGACAGGGTCCGTGGCATCACCGGCTACACCGTCGACCACACCACCTGGGAGCGCAAGCACCCCGTGCGGATCACCGGCAAGTGCACCATCGTGTGCGCCGGCGCGATCAACACACCCGTGCTCCTGCGCCGCTCGGGGTTCACCCGGTCCGCCATCGGGTCCAACCTCACCTTCCACCCCTCCTGCCTGGTGCTCGGCCTGTTCGATGAGCCCGTGCAGCCGTGGGGCGGCGCCACTCAGGGGGTCCACACCAGCCAGCACCTCGACCGGGGCATCAAGCTCGAGGCCCTGTGGGCGACCACCTCGACCTTCGCGATGCGCCTGCCCAAGGCGCCCAAGCAGTTCAAGCGCTACCTCGACAAGTTCGACCACATCTCGGTGTGGGACGGCTGGGTCAGCGGCGAGGCCTCGACGGGCACCGTCCGCGCGCTCCCCGGCGGTCGCCCCGACATCGCCTACCAGATCGGCGACGCCGACGTGCGCAGGCTCACCGAGGCCACCGCGCTGCTGTGCGACATGTATGCAGCGGTAGGCGCGCGCGAGGTCTTTCTCGGCGTGCGGGGTCTTCCTACCGTGATGGACCCCGAAGAAGCCGCCCGGGAGCTGCGAGACGGGTCGTTCGCCGCGAGCGACCTCACCAGTGGGTCCAACCACGTCATGGGCACGATGCCCATGGGCGCCTCCCGCGAGCAGGGGGCAGCCTGCGACGGCTGGGGGCAGGTCTACGGCACCGAAGACTGCTACGTGTGCGACACCAGCCTCTACCCCAGCAGCCCCGGCGTGAATCCGCAGCTCACCGCGATGGCCCTGGCGCATCGGCTGGGCCTGGAGCTGCCCAACCGCTACGTCTCATCCTCAGCGTGAGATGCCGAGGTCGGGTCGCCCGGGGTCGTGCATCACCTGAGTGAAGCCGAAGGTCAGCCTCGCTTCGTCGGCCACCACCCGGAACGTGCGCGTGTCGTCGGGGGCCATGCGGTCGACCGTGGCAGGGACCGACCAGGTGATCATGGTGTCGCCATCGTCGAGGCGATGCGCGTCGCCGAGGATGAAGCTGTACAGCGTGGGGTCGGCCTTGAGCGTGCGCACGTGGTCGGCGGTGCCCGCCACCTCGTCGAAGGTGTACTCCAGCACGCGGCTCTCGTTGCCCGGTGCTCCGTCGTTGTCGAAGATCAGCATGCCGCCATCGAAGTGCGTGAACTGATGCTGATGGAAGAAGGTCGGGCCGTCGATGTCGACCGTTCCCCCCGAGCCGCCGAAGCCCCAGGTGCAGGCACCGTCGTCTGCCTCCACCCTGGCGATGGTGGTGAGGTTGCGCATGCCCACGAAGAAGGCGGACTCGTCGTCGGCGAGATCGAGGGCGTTGGCGTGGATCCACCCGTGATCGAGGTCGATCGACAAGTTCACGGCCGGGTCGTAGCAGTCCCACGCCGACCACAGGTCTTCGATCTGGCCGTCGGGACGCAGCGCCACCAGCTTGTTCCCCTCGATGTCGTCACGCCACTCGTAGGCCAGGCTCACGAAGCTGCCGTCGGCGAGCTCCACGAAGTCGTGGGCGAGGTTGGGGACCGGGGTGACCTCTTCGCTGCTGCCGTCCCACGGCACCTTCACGAACACGCTGCCCTCGTTCGGCAGCCCCCCGTCGAGGGTAGCCGTGTAGACGATGCCCGAGCCATCGCGAGCCACGTGGGTGCGGTAGATCGCCAGGCCCCGCGTGTCTTCGTGCATCCACACCACCCGGCCCTGTGGGTCGATGATCGTGGCGGTAGACGCATCGTTGTCGATCACAGGCAGCGCGAGAAAGCGGTCGTGGGACCCCTCCACCGTCAGCGCCGGCGGGGTGAGCGGGAGGGCCTCGGTCTGAAACGACTGGGCAGCCTGGGCGACCCCACCCAGCACCAGCTGGAAGTGAACCTCGGTGTCGGGTGGGAGCGCCACCAGCTGGGCGGTGCCGAGCTGGCCGACGCTGTCGAGGGGCGCCGTCGACCGGCCCAGGTCGTCGGGCGACTCACCGAAGACGACGTATCCTTCGCTGTCTTCGTCTTGGGACCACGTGATGGTCGCGACGGTGCCCATGGTGGGCGACACCGTCACCACCACGTCGCTCGCCACCGGACCAACGATCGTTCCCGTGTCGGTGTCGGTGTCGGCATCCGTGTCGGTGTCGGTGTCGGCATCCGTGTCGGTGTCGGTGTCGGTATCCGTGTCGGTGTCGGTGTCGGCGGGGGCCGTGTCGACCTCGCCGTCGTCTTTGCCCCCGCTGCAGGCCAACAGACCCAGCATCACTACGGCTCGCAGATCACAGCGCATGGAAGCCATCCACCCAGTCGTAGTCGAACACGCGGGTCTTCTCGTCCCACGACACGTAGGTGGTGGTGATCCAGCCGGAGCCGTCGTCGTACTTCATCACCTGCGCGTGCCCGATGTAGTCGGGATCGTAGCCATAGCTGCGGGTCTCGCCGTCGAGGTTCCCCACCGTCGACGCGTCGACACCGAGCAGCGCCAGGCAGGCACCGCCCACGTCGGTCACCATCGCAGCGTTGCTGGTGACGAGGTCGTAGGCCCAGTCACAGTCGGCGCAGTCCGTGCGCTCCGCCACCGACTGCATGTCGTAGGAGACCTCGCAGATGACGCTGCCGTAGCCACCCTGGTCGACATAGACGAGCCGCTCGGTCCCGACGTAGCCCCCGTTGACCACCGCCTCCCCCGAGCGGGTGAGCATCGCGGTGTCGCCAGCCGTGTCGGCGGTTCCAGCGGTGTCGGTGTCGGTGTCGGTGTCGGTGTCCGTGTCCGTGTCCGTGTCCGTGT
>CBDUIC010000014.1:0-94814 GCA_965367245.1 uncultured bacterium
GGCGAGCGGCACGACGCGGTGGCCTGACCTCGTCGCGCATCGCGTGACAAGCCTCGACAGCCGAGCCGTCGCTCAGCGACCTACGCTACTTCCATGGGAGGCAGGATGGCGACGCGGCTCGACGACCCGGTGGTGGCGCTCGACCCCACCCTCGATGCGCTGTCGAGCGGCAGCCTGGTCCCCCATCGCAGCCAGCTGCCCCATATCGACCCCGACACCCCCGTCGAAGTGCCGACAGGCGGGCTGATGCGCGCCATGGCCATGTGGCTGTCGGGGGTCTATGCCCTGTGCTGGATCGGGCTTCCCCTCCTCGCGGTGCTCACCCTGGGCACCAGCACCCGCCTGCTGGCCAGCGGGATCCTCGGCGCCCCGGTCTTTGCGCTGGCCTCCCTCGTCACCATGGTCGCCGCCGCATCCACCCGCCCCCGGATGACCCTGTCGCTACGCAGCGCCCGTGACCCGGTCCTGAGCGCCGCGGCGGGCGGGCTGCTCACCCTGGGCCTCATCCACAACATCAGCCCCTTCCTGGTGCCCTTCGCCAGCATGGGGCCCACCGAGCTCGCCGTGCTCCTGGGCATCAACGTGGTCGAGATGACCCTCCTCGGCATGATGCTCGCGAGCTTCACGCGGCGGCGCAGCACCGCCTTCGCCCTGGGCGCCACCTACCAGTGGCTGACCGGCGGCATCTTCACGGTGCTCCTGGCCCTCTGAGCAGCAAGTGGGGACGACGCCCCCGCTCCCTCCACCGGGTGAAACCCGCGACCCCCGGGAGCTTCGCTATGCTGCAACCTATGGAAAGCGCCGCCACCGCCCACGACTACGAGCACCTCCGCGCACAGGTCGCGGTGGCCGTCTCGAAGCTGTGCCCGGGCTGGCTGCGCGACCAGTGCGACGACTTGGTGCAGCTCGCGGTGATGCGCATCCACCGCCGTTATGACGCCGCCGAGATCAACAAGAGCTTCGTCTACCGGGTCGCCCACTCGGTGATCATCGACGAGATCCGCAAGCAGAAACGGCGCAACGAGGTGGGCATGACCCCCACCACCCCCGACCGCATCGCCTCGCCCCGGGCCCGCAGCCCCGAGCGCTCGGCCGCCGGCACCAAGCTGGGGGAGCACATCGTCGCCTGCCTGTCCGAGCTCAACGACGACCGGCGGCGCGCCGTGACGCTCTACCTGCAGGGCCACTCCGTCCCCGAGGCGTCGGCCGTGCTCGGGTTCTCCCGCAAGAAGACCGAGAACCTCGTCTACCGCGGCCTCGCCGACCTCAGGAAGCACCTGAAGGCCCGGGGCATCGAGCCCTGACGACGGCGGGATAGACGCCGAGGGTGCTCAGCCCTCGCCACACCGGCCTGCTCCTCGTCGCCCTCGCTACCGTGGCGCGCCTGTGGCTGGCCTTCCGCTGGGGCGCGCTGGCCGACGAGGCCTACTACTGGGTGTGGTCCCGTGAGCTGGCCCTCGGCTACTTCGATCATCCCCCAGGGATCGCCTGGCTGATCGCCTGGGCCCCGCCCAGCGCAGGCTGGGTCCGCCTCCCGGGGATCGTGCTGACGAGCGTGGGCAGTGCGCTGCTGGTCGACAAGGCCCGCGACCCCGTGCTGCTGGCGGCCCTGCTCGGCGTGCTGCCGCCGCTGTGGCTGCTGGGCACCCTGGCCACCCCCGACGCGCCCCTGCTGGGGCTGTGGATGATCGCGCTGGCGGCGGTGCAGCGGGATCGCCCGGGGATCGCGGGGGGGATCGCGATCGGTGCGGTGCTGGCGAAGTACACCGCGCTGGCCCTGCTGCCGCTGCTCCTGCTGGGGGACCCTGCTCTCAGGCGCGATCGCCGCCTATGGATCGGTGCCGGGCTCGGGGCGCTGTGCCTGGCCCCGCATGGGCTGTGGTCGATGGCCCAGGGCCACCCTGCCCTGGCGTTCCAGGCGGAGCACGGGCTCGGGGGCGACGGGCTTCGCTGGGCGGGGCCACTGCTGGTGCTGGGGCAGCAGCTGGGCATGGGGGCCGGGCTGCTGGGGCTCGCGGCGGTGGCCTGGGCGGTGCGGGGCTGGCGGAGCGATCGGCTGGCCTGGGCCACGAGTGTGCCGCTGGTGGGGTTCTTCGCGCTGACGGCCCTGCGGGCGGCGCCGGAGGCGAACTGGCCGGCACCGGCATGGATTGGCTTGGCGCTGGGGCTGTCGCAGGCGCACGGCAGGCTGCGGGCGGCGGTGCAGACGGGCGTGTGGGTGGCCCTGGGGCTGTCGCTGATGGCCGTAGCCCAGGTGGAGCGGCCGCTGGTTCCGCTGGCGGTGGACCCCGGGGCACGGCCGCACACGGGGGCCGCCTTCGCGCGCACCGCGGTCAAGTTCGTGCTGCCGCCGGGGGTCGAGGCGCACAGCGAGGGTGCAGCGGGGATCGAGGTCCTCACCGAGCGCTACCAGGAGGCGGCGTGGCTGCGCTTCCACCTCGGCGTCGACGCGACGGTGTGGCCGGGGTGCGGCCGGCCGAGCCAGCTGGATGGAGAGGCCGAGGGCGACGCGGTGCTCTACCTGCGTCCGGCGACGGGGGGGCCTCCGGGGTGTGTGGCGGAGGCCTGGGATGTGGCCGGGCGGCAGCGGTTCGCGGAGCACGACCCCGCCGGGCGGCTCGCCGGCACCTGGGATGTGATCGCGCTGGAGCGGCGGCGATAGCGGGCGTGGGGTGGCGGAAACCAGACCGCCGCCCTGCCAGGGAGGCAGAGCGGCGGTGTGGGTTCGTTTCGATGCGGCGGGCAGCGCCCGCCTCGCATCAGCGCTTGTCGTAGCCCGAGGCGCCCGTCTCGAAGCTGGCGAGGTCGGTCATCATGAAGGCACCGCCCTCGCGGGTGTACACCCCGACGCTGACCACGCCCAGCTCGTCAGTGAAGGCGTCGAGCTCTTCGTAGGCGACGACCTCGCTGATCTCACCCTCGACGTTGTCGAGGATAGCGATGACGTTCTCCATGCCCTTGTCGGTGGCGACGAGGAAGCCGTCTTTCTCGGTGGCCTGCACGAACAGATCACCGTGCTCGAGGATGAGCCACATCGGGTCGTGGCCCTCGGGGTTGCCGCTGGCGCTGGTCTGCACGCGCTCGCCGTCGGGGCCCAGGCACCGCTGGGACTGGGAGCAGGGAGAGGTCTTACAGTCGCAGATCTCGCGGGTGGTGGTCACCGTGGGCTGGCCGACCTTGCCGCCCTCGAAGCCGTTCATCAGCTGCGTGGCGTCGGCCTCCTCGACCAGCGCGTCGCTGTCGACACCGCATGCTGCCAGGGCCAGGGCTGCGCCCACCATCGAAATCCACCGCATGAAAACCTCCTGAACCGTTTGCTTGCCTCACCAACGCCGGTCGCGTGGTGATTCCCTCACCCCGCTGAGGAACTTTCTTCGTCGTCCTCGATCCGTGCGCCCGGAATGGATCGGGCGATGCGGAAGCCCGCGTTGGCGCCAGCGTAGGCCGCCGCGGGGACCCACCGATAGGCGCAGTGGTTGGTCTGCGCGGACCGGTTCCACGCGCCGCCGCGCATGACGGCCTCGCCCTCCCCACGGGCCCAGTCCGCCAGGTTGCCAGTCAGATCGCGATGGCCGTAGACGCTCACGTCCTGAGGGCGAGCGCCCACGTCGAGGATCTCCACCACGTCCGCCCACGAGGCGCGGATCCAAGCCCAGGTGGGGTCGAGGTGCGGACCAAAGGCGAACAAGCGCCCGTCCACCCCTCGAGCCGCCTTCTCCCACTGCAGCTCGTTTGGCACACGCCACGCAGCGCCACTCGTTCGCGCCATCGCCCCGGCAAAGGACAGCGATTCTGCAAACGACACCGCGTAGGTCGGCATCCTTAGGCGCGGAACAGAGCCATCCCCATCCGGCAGCTGTACAAACCGAGCATCCGCCAACGCGAACTGGGGCGTCCGACTGTGCTCAAACCTCGGCACCAACGCCTCCGCCGCCTCCTGCCCCTCCTTCTCCAGCACGGCATCCAACAGCGCCATGTACTCGGCGTTCGTCACCTGGAACCGCTTCATCGCGAAGCCCTCGACCCACCGCTTCCCCCACGGCAGCGTGTTCGCCAGCGTGCGATGCCCGGCCCAGAACCACCCAGCGGGCACGTAGCAGTCGTCCTCCCCCAGCTCGCCGGTCGGCGGCAGCCAGATCCGCCGGGGCTCCTTTTCCCCGGGCGCCACCCCGTGCCAGTGCTCCTGCCGGGTGATGAACACCGGGTAGTTCACCTCGTCGTGGCCCTCCTTGCGCACCTTCAACAGGTAGGACCCCATCGCCAGCGGCACCCGCACCAGCGGCGTGCGCCCCAGCGCCTTCACGAACACCGGCACCAGCCGACGCCGCTGCAGCTCGAAGCGGTACAGGTCGACCTCGGCGCCCTCCGGGTCGGTCACCAGGGTCACGGCCCCGGTGCCCTCGAGGTAGGCGGCATACCGACCCCGATCGTGGGCCCGCAGCGAGATCTCCACCACCTTGGCCTCGTCGTCGAGACCGTCGTCTTCGAGGGCCTTGTGCTGGGCGTGGAAGGTGTCGGCCAGGGCCTCGTGGGCCTCGGCGAGGTCCGGGGCGTGGCTCAGGGCACTCCGCAGCAGCTGCGTCGCCTCCGCCCGGGTGCGGGCCGCCCGCTGGGTAGCCTCGGCCGCGTCGTCTTCCAGGGCCCAGCCCGCCCACTTGTCTTGCTCGGGCGCGGTCTCCGCGATGCCCTCGAGCCGCCGCTCCGCCTGGGCCGCCAGGCTCGCCGCCTCGCGCTCGGCGCGGGCCGCGTCTTCGGCCAGGGCCTCGGCCTTCTCGACGATCTGCAGCGCCCGGGCTCGCTTGCGGGCCCCGTCGAGCCACAGGGCGAGGTCGACCGCCAGCTCCGACGCGGTGGCGTAGCGATCCGCGGGCCGTGCCCCCAGCGCCTTCATGGTGATCCGGTCGAGCTCATCGTCGATGGGATGCCGCACCACCCGGCTGGGCGGCTCGATGGGGTCGGCGGCCATGACCTGGTCGAGCATCTCCCGCACGGTCGCCGCGGTGTAGGGCGGGCGCTCGGTGAGCACGTCGTACAGCGTGGCCCCCAGGGCGTACACGTCGGCGGCGGGGCCCATGCGGTGGTTCTGCCCGCGGGCCTGCTCGGGGGCCATGTAGGCGGGGGTGCCGGTGACCGCGCCCACCCGGGTGGCCTGGGTCTCCTCGTCGAGGCTGGAGCTGGTGGTCACCCGCTCGGCCAGCGGATCGTGGGTGGTGTCGGCGCCGCCGAGCACCTTGGCGAGCCCCCAGTCGAGCACGAGGACTTCCCCGAAGTCCCCCACCATGATGTTGGCGGGCTTCAGGTCGCGGTGGATGACCCCTCGCGCATGGGCGTAGGCCACCGTCTCGCACACGCGGTGAAAGGCATCGAGGAGCCGCCGCAGGGTGAGCGTGCCCTCGCCCCAGCCCTGCCGCAGGCTGCGGTGGTGGTCTTGCAGCAGCTCCTCGAGGGTGCGGCCCTTCACCTCCTTCATGGTGAACCACACCCGCCCGTCGGGGAGCCGCCCGATGTCGTGGATCGGGATGATGCCGGGATGCTGCAGCTGCGAGGCCACCTGGGCCTCCTCGCGGAACCGGGCCAGCCCCCGGCTGCTGCGGAGGATGTCGGGGCGCAGCACCTTCATGGCGACGCCGCGGTTCAGCTCGCGGTCGCGCACCCGCCACACCTCGCCCATGCCGCCCCGGCCGAGGAGTTCGAGGCGCTCGTAGCGAGCTCCCCCTTCCTCGGTGGTTCCGATCTCGGTGGGCATCTCCCCTGTTGGCGAACCACCCCACTCTTCGGTGGGCTCGTCGGTGTCGCCCAGCGAGTCGAGCCAGCCTCCGTCGTCGGCCATGGTCGCGAAGGTAGCGGTGCCCGCACGGTCGGGGGCGGCCTGGCCCCAGTCGAGGGTCTCCGCCCCCGCGTCGTCGGCGCGCCGCGACGGAGCCGGGGTGTCTCCCCAGTTCAGCGTCTCCAGCGTCTCGTCGTTGCCTGCCATTGTGGGCAGACTACCCGCTGTGTGCCGCTCGTAGCCACTGCTGCGCCGCGTCGGCCATCCGCGACACCGCCCCCTGGGCATCGAGCTGCAGCGGCAAGCGGGGCTTGGCGGCCTCCTCCAGCGCCAGGTGGGCCAGGCGCTGGGGGTCGAGGTGCTGTAACCGCTCTGGAACCACGGCTTTGCCGGCGATCACGTTGGGCAGCGCCACGTAGGGGGTGTGGACCACGCGCCTCGCCACCGCCCACGTGAGCGGGTCGGTCCGGTACACCACCACCATCGGCACCCCCATCGCGGCGAGCTGCAGGGTCGCCGTGCCGCTGGCCACGACCGCCACATGGGCGCTGCCCACCGCCTCCATGGTGGGGACCTCGCGCGCGGCGAGCCCCGTCAGCGGGGGCACGCCGGGGGCTCGCAGGGTCACGAACTGGGCGTCGGGGCGCAGGTGGGCGACGGCCCGGGCGGTCTGCTGCAGCACGGGCCACAGCCGCCGCACCTCCGCGGGCCGCGACCCGGGCAGCAGGGCCACGGTGAAGGCGGGAGCGGGGTCCCCCACCGGCAGATCGGCGGCGGGATGACCCACGTAGGTGGCGGGCAGGTGGCCCACGAACCAGTCGGGCTCGAAGGGCAGCAGGCACAGCAGCTCGCTCACCGCCTCGTGCAGGTGGCGACGGCGGTCGGAGCGCCAGGCCCACACCTGGGGGGCGCCGATGTGCAGCACCGGCACGCCCCGTGGCTTGAGGCGGCGCGCGAGGCGCAGGGTGAAGCTGGGCGCGTCGACGGTGAGCAGCAGATCGGGGGGATGGGCCCGGGCATGGCGGTCGAGCTGGCGGACCACCCTCAGGGCGCGCCCGGCGGCCTTCAGCCCATCGACCAGGCCCACCGCCGACAGGCCGTCGATGGTGGCCAGGGGCTGCACCCCTGCGTCGCGAAGGCGTGGCCCCACCACGCCACAGGCCTCCAGCGGCCCCCGCCGCCGCAGCTCGGCCACCACCGCACCCGCCAGGGCGTCTCCACTGGGCTCGCCGACGGCCACCAGCAGCCGCGGACCTCGCTGGCTCACCGCTCCATGTCGAAGACGAGGGTGTCGGAGCACTGCCCATCGATCAGCGACTCGGCGAAGGCATCACAGGCGTCGTAGTTGGAGACGGGCGCCTCTTCGACGCCGCGGCGCAAGACCATCCGCATGACCCCGTCGGCCCCGATGTCGCCCTGCAGCCGCGCCCACGAGGCATCGCACTGCCCCTCGTTGTCGCCGTTGACGAGGAACAGCGCCGACAGGTAGACGCCCGACAGCTCGGTCTCGGTGGCCTCGTCGAGGGGCATCGTCATCCACGGCAGCTCGTCGCACACCTGCCCGCGACAGCCCAGGGCCTGCAGGAACAGGCCATCCGGCGCGATGAAGGTGAGGGTCATGTCGGTGTAGGGATCGACGGCTGCGGTGGTCGGCTCGTCGCACCCCTCCCCTTCCCAGGCCGACGTGACCTTCCACTCGCCCAGCCACGCCTCCTCGACGGCGACGAAGGGGTCGGGGCCGCAGGCGGCAAGGCACAACAGGGGCAGCACACGCTTCATGGGAGTCCTCCCCCTTCCCCTACCCGGTGCCGGATCGACTCCGCCAGCTGCAGCACGGCATGAGCGGCCGCCCAGCTCGCCACCGGAGCCGCCGTGCCGGCCACGGCCGAGCGAACCGCCTGCCACTGGGCCGTGAGCGCATCGTAGTGATCGACGGGGGGAAGGGGCCGCCCTGCCCGCTCGGCCAGCCCGTTGGCGAGGTCGAGACGCACCGGGCCTACGCGATCGGTGCCCTCCACCACCCGGTGCCGCCGCGCCGCCATCCGATCCGCCGTGACCTGCACCCGCAGATCGTCGCCCACCAGCTCCGCCCACACCCGGTCGAGCTTGCCCGACGGGCCGCACTCCCCCCGAGCCGCCACGCAGCTCACCTCAGGGGACCACCCCAGCAGCAGGTCGAGGTCGTGCACCATCAGGTCGGCGATCACGTCGACCTCGGCCCCCCGCCCCGTCCACGGCCCCTCCCGGGCCATCGTCAGCTGCCGGGGCTGCTGCACGCGCCCCGAGCGCACCGCCGGGTTGAAGCGCTCGCAGTGGCCCACCAGGCAGCGCGGATGCTGCAGCACCTCGGCCTCGGCGGACGTGCGGGCGACGGGCTTCTCCACCAGCACCCACAGCCCGTGAGCGAGCAGCGGTGCAGCAACCTGCACGTGGGTGTCGGTGGGCGTCGCGACGATCACCAGGTCGACCCCGCTGTGCGGCAGGGTCGTGGTGCAGCCGGGGGTCGCACGGGCAACCGCCGCCGCCCGCTCGGCACGCAGATCGACGGCCGCCACGAGGCGCGCCCCGGGGTCGGCCGTCACCACCCGCGCATGCCGCTGGCCCATCACGCCACAGCCGATCAGCGCGACGCGGGCCGACCCATCAGCTCTGGAGGCCGGCGCGACACACCCCCCGACCGCTGTCGCGCACGAAGGCGAGCAGCTCGGCCACCTCGGCCACCTCGCCGTGGCTCTCCTCGACCTGAGCCAGGGCCAGCTTGCGGGGCAGATCGCTCACGAACAGGCGCCGCCACGCATCCTTGAGGGCGGTCACCGCGTCGATGTCGAAGCCGGCCCGCCGCAGCCCGATGATGTTGAGGCCGTACAGGCGGGCCCGGTCGCCCTGGGCGATGGAGAAGGGCGGCACGTCTTGGGCACACATGGCCCCGCCCCCCACCATCGACAGCCGCCCCACGCGGCAGAACTGGTGGACTGCGCACAAGCCGCCCAGAATGGCCCCGTCGTCGACGCGCACGTGCCCGGCGATGGCGGCGGAGTTGGCGAACATCGTGTGGCTGCCGACGACACAGTCGTGGGCCACGTGGCTGTTGGCCATGAAGTAGTTGTGGTCGCCGATGGTGGTGACCCCGGTCGAGTGGCTCGAGCCGCGGTGGGCCGAGCTGAACTCGCGAAACACGTTGTCGGTGCCGATCACCAGCCGGGTGGAGGCCTCACGGTCGTGCTTGAGGTCTTGTGGCTGGCCGCCGAGCACGGCGTGGTGCCCGATCTCGGTGCGGGCCCCAACCACCGTGGGGCCGTCGATGACCGCGTGGGCACCGACCTTCACGCCGTCGTGCAGCTGCACCCCGGCGCCGATCACCGCGTAGGGGCCGACCTCGACGTCGCCGAACTCGGCGCTGTCGTGAACGATCGCGGTGGGGTGCACTGCCATGTCGCCTCCAGGGGCAGCCTCTAACCCTCGTCGACCGCCACGGTCGCCATGAACGAGCCATTCGCCACGCGCACGCCGTCGACGGTGGCCGTGCCGTCGAACATCCACATCCGGCGCCGCTGCCCGGTGAGGGTGACCTCCAGCCGCAGGTCGTCGCCGGGCTTCACCACCTTGCGGAAGCGCATCTTGTCGAAGCCGACCAGGTAGACCGTCGCTCCGGCCTGGTCGCGGTGGGCGTGCAGGTAGATGAGGGCGGCCGCCTGGGCGAGGGCCTCGCTCATCAGCACTCCGGGAAACACCGGGTTGCCGGGAAAGTGGCCGCGGGCCCAGTCTTCATCGGCGCGGACCTCCTTGATGGCCACGATGCGATCGGGCTCGATCTCCACCACCCGGTCGACCATCAGCAGCGGCTCGCGGTGCGGCAGCAGCGCGAGGATCTCGTCACGGTTCATCAGGTGCCCCCTGGTGCACGCGCCGCTCGAGGCGCTCGAAGCGTCGTAGCAGATCCGGCAGCTGGCGCACGGCGGCGACCTCGCGCAGCCACTGCCCGTAGCGACGGGCCGGGGATCCCCCCAGCTTGCGACCCGGGGGCACATTGCGAGAGGCCGACGCCAGCCCTGCGAACACCGCCCCGCTGCCGACCTCGATCCCGTCGATGACCGCGGTGCGCCCGGCCATCACCACCCGGTCGCCCAGGCGAGCGCCGCCGGCGACCCCCGCGAAGGCGGCCAGCATGCACTCGGCCCCGATGCGCACCCCATGGGCCACCTGCACGAGGTTGTCGAGCCGGCTGCCGCGGCCGATGCGCGTCTCGTCGAGGGCTGCCCGGTCGACGCAGGCGTTGGCGCCGATCTCGACGTCGTCTTCCAGCACCACCGTGCCCAGCTGGGGCACCCGCACCGGCCCCTTCGGGCCGATCACATGACCGAAGCCGTCGGCGCCCACCACCGCGCCCGGCTGCAGCCACACGCGGTCGCCCACCGTGCAGCCATCCATCAGCACGGCATGGGGCATCAGTCGGGTGTGGGACCCCACCTTCGCCTGGCGCCCCACGAAGGCGTGGGCCTGGATCCATGCGCCGTCGGCCACCACCGCCCCTGCCTCGATCACCGCGAAGGCATCGACGGTCGCCTCCCCCACCACCGCCGTCGGATCGACGGAGGCCGTGGGGTGGATCCGGGGCTTCGGCCACGCCAGAGGCACCAGCTGCGCCGCCGCGACGGCATAGGCATAGCGTGGGTCTTTCACCCGCAGCGCCACCGTGCCGTCGGGTGGGTCGAGGTCGTGCACGAACACCGCACCTGCCTTGGTGGCCGGCAGCAGGCGCGCCCAGCTGCCTCCTCGGCAGAACGACAGCTCGTCGGGGCCTGCACGGTCGAGGGCCGCGACGCCCCGCAGCTCGCGGCCACGGTCGCCTTCGCAGGTGGCCCCCACCAGGTCGGCCAGCTGCCCCGTCGTGAGGACGGGCCCGGCCATCAGTGGGTGCTGTTGTACTTGGTGACGAGATCGGCGGTGATGTCGGGCACCCCGGCGGCCGTGTAGAGCACCACGACCGAGTCGATGACGACCGTGCAGCCCTTCGCCTTGCCGACATCCTCGGCGATCACGCGCATCTTCGCGTCGAGGTCTTGCTGCATGCCCATGTTCATCTGCTGCAGCTCTTGCTCGTACTGCATGGCCGTCTGCTGCAGCTGCTGCTGGCGCAGGCCCAGCTTCTGCTCTTCTTCGGCCTTCGCGTCGGCCGACAGCAGCATCGCCCGCTTCTGGTAGTCGGTGACCGCCGCCTCGAACTCCGTCTGCAGGCGGGCGATCTCGTCTTGCCGCGTCTTGAACGAGGTGTCGATCTTCTTCATCAGCGACTGGCCTTCGTTCGTCTCGGCGGCGGCCTTCTGGAAGTCGATGACGCACAGGGTCGTGTCGGCGTGTGCGGCGGTCGACGCGAACAGCAGGGCGGTGAGAAGCATGCGAGCCATGTGGGCCTCCGTAGGGGCAAGGGCGGTGAGCTAACCGCTGGCGCTAGAAGAAGCTTCCGATGGAGAAGTCGAACACGCTCTTGCGCTCGCCCTCCTGCGGCGCCACCGGGAAGCCGAGCTCGAAGCGCAGCGGGCCGATGGGCGAGCGCCAGCGAACGCCCGCGCCGTAAGCGAACCGAAGCTTGAAGGGATTGAGCTGGTCGTCGCCGAACGGGCCGCCAAAGGCGTTGCCGGCGTCGAAGAACACGACACCGGAGATGCCCGCCGCACGAACGATGGGGTTCTCGATCTCGAAGTTGTTCACCCAGGTCTGCGAGCCACCCACGATCATCTTGTCGTCGGCGCGGGTCGGGTCGTCGCTTCCCAGGGCGCGCATCGACGGCCCCAGGCTGAACCAGTTGTAGCCGCGCACGCTGTTGATGCCGCCCGCCCGGTAGCGGTGGATGAACGGGATGACGCGGCCATCGGTGGAGCGGATGTCGCCGAGGGTGCTGTTGATGCGCAGCACGGCCTTGTCGGTGCTCGGGATCAGCGGCTGGTAGAAGCGCACGTTGAAGTTCGACTCCACCATGTTGAAGTCGCCGCCGAACAGCGACAGCACCTGGTCTTCGCTGACGCGGAAGCCGCCGGACAGCGTCGTGCGCACGCTGGCCTTGATGCCCTGGGTGGGGAAGATGCGGTTGTTCCGCTTGTCCATGTCGAGGCCGATGCCCACCGAGCTCGTCAGGCCGTTGCGGTACAGATCGCCACCCAGCAGGCGCTGCTGGAAGCTGCTGATGTTGTTCAGGCCCACGTCTTCGAAGGTGTAGGTGAACTGCAGCTGGATGTCGTCGCGCGGGTCGAGGTAGCGGCCCAGCGCCAGCGAGCCCCCTCGCTGGTATTCGTCGAGGATGAACTGACGGCTGATGCTGTAGCCGTCGATCTTCATCGACCAGCGACTGTCGAGGAAGTACGGGTCGAAGAAGCTCACATTGCCCTGCTTTCGCAGGCGCGACCAGTTGATCGCGGCGCTCATCACGTAGCCGAGCCCCAAGAAGTTGTTCTTCTGGACGTTGGCCGTGAGCACGAAGCTCTCGAGGTTGCTGTAGCCCATGCCCAGCGAGAAGCTGCCGGTGGGCTGCTCGGTGACCTGGAAGTTGAGGTCGAGCTCGTCGGGGCCGTCGCCGCGGGGGGTGGCAACGTTGACCTCTTCGAAGAAGCCCAGCCGCTCCAGCCGCACCCGCGAGGCGCGGATGAGAGACCCTCGGTAGACCTCGCCCTCGTTGATCTGCACCTCACGGCGCACGATCTTGTCGAAGGTGGGGTTGTTCCCGGCGATGTTGATGCGGCCGATCCGGTACTTCTCCCCCTTCTCGATCTGGAAGAGGACGTTTGCCTTGAGCGTCTCGGGGTTGGGGTCGGGCATCGGCACGACGTTGACGAAGGCGAAGCCCTGGTCTTGGTAGAAGCCCTCGATGGCGGTGCGGACCGAGTTGACGCTCGACCACTTGAAGACCTCGCCGTCGACCAGCCGCGGCCCGCGGGCCTCGATGTCGAGCAGCTTGCCGCCCTTGGCCTCGGCATCGCGCCACTGATCTTCTTGGATGTCGGCGACCTGACGGCCTGCGATGATCTGCATCACCGCCTCCTTCGACAGCCCGAGCTCGTCGTCGAAGTCGCCCACCGCGTCGACCTCACCAACGCTGTACTGCTCACCCTCCTCGATGTCGTAGCTGATGAAGATGTAGCGCTTGTCGGGCGACAGGTAGACCCGCGCCGGCGCCACCTGCACATCGAGGTAGCCCTCCTCGAGGTAGACAGCCTGCACCGTCTGCTGGTCGACCTCGAGCAGGTCGCTTCGGAAGTTGCCCGTCGAGGTGAGCCACGGCACGAAGCCGCCTTCCTTGACCTGCATGAAGCGCTTGATCTTGCTCTGGGGCATGTGGTCGTTGCCCGCGAAGTCGATCCGTTGGACCACGACCTTGCGGTTCTCCACGATGGAGAACGTCACGTCGACCTGGTCGTCGGTGACCTGGTCGTAGGTGACCTCGACACTCGACAGGTAGTAGCCCTTCTCCACGTACAGCTCGCGGATCTCGCGCTGGGCCTCCGCGACCTTCTGCTCGTTGAGCACCGCGAAGGCGTGCACGTCGAGCACCTCGCGGATGTCGTCTTCGTCGATCTTCTTGTTGCCCTCGATGTTCACTTCGCGAACAGCAGGCTTCTCGTCGACGAGGAAGCGAACGATGACCTTGCCGTCGTCGCCCTCGGCGAGGTCGACCACCACATCCTCGAAGAAGCCCGTCTCGTAGACGGCCTTGAGGTCGCGCCGCACCTTCTCCGGAGACAGGCTCTCGCCACGGCGCAGGCCGATCGCAGCGAGCACCACGGCTTCCTCGATGCGCCGCGTGCCTTGCACCGTGATCTTGTCGACCTTGCCTTCGGCCTCGATGGGGGGCTCGGCGTAGGCCGGAACGCACAGAAGACCGCAGACGACCACTGCGACAAGGCAGCGGACGAGCACGTCGAACGACCAGCGGGGAAGGGTCACCTGGCTCACAGCTCTCGGAACCGCCCCGCTTCCAGGCGGAGTCGGCGCGGGAAGCGCTCCGCGAGGCTCATCGAGTGGGTGACCACCACCATCGTGCTGCCGAGCTGCGCGTTGAGCTGAAGCATCAAGTCGAAGACCCCGAGGGCAGTGTTCGGATCGAGGTTGCCGGTCGGTTCATCCGCCAGCACCAGACCCGGGCCCATAACCAGAGCCCTGGCGAGGGCTACCCGCTGCTGCTCCCCACCCGACAGCTCTCCGGGCCGATGACGGAGCCGCTCACCGAGCCCCACAGCCCGTAGCAGCGCCGATGCGCGGGCTTCCGCCACCCCCACGCTCCCCCCCGCCAGGCGCACCGGGATCATGACATTTCCCAACGCGGTGTGTTCGGGGAGCAGGTTGTGGGACTGAAAGACGAAGCCCACCTTGCGGTTGCGGATCGTCGCCCGGCGCCGCTGGCTGGCAGCGAACACGTCTTCGCCGTCGAGGCGCACGGTGCCCGACGTTGGTGCGTCGAGCAGCCCCAGGGTCTGCAGGAAGGTCGACTTGCCCGAGCCGGAGTCGCCGACGATGGCCACCCGGTCTCCAGCGGCCAGATCGAGGTCGACGCCTCGGAGCACCTCGATGCGGGCGCTCCCCTTCTGGTGCTCGCGATGAAGGCCGCGAACCTCGATGGCTACGCCGCTCACTCGTACCTCAGGGCTTCGACCGGGTCGACCTTGGCCGCCCTCCAGGCCGGGTAGATGGTGCACACGAAGCAGGTGACGAAGGCCGACACGGCGATGGTCACCACCGTGAGGGGGTCGACCACGACAGGAAGGGTGTCGAGGTAGTACACGTCGGTCTCGAGTGGGTACTGATACTGGTCGAGGAAGGCGCAGCCCGCCAGCCCGAGCAGGGTGCCGAGCACGGTCCCCACCAGCCCGATGACCGACCCCTCCATCACGAAGATGCGCAGGATGGCCGAGTTGCTGGCCCCCATGGCCTTGAGGATGGCGATCTCGCGCCCCTTGGTGATCACGAGCATGAACAGCGTGGTGACGATGAGCAGGCCGGCGTTCACCACGATCATGTTCAGCAGCAGCCCCATCACCCACTTCTCGAGCTGCAAGGCCGCGAACAGCTTGGCGTTGAGGTTCTTCCAGTGCCGGGCGTAGTAGGGATACTGCAGCCGCTCGTCGATGTCGGCGGTGATGCGGTCGACCGCGTCGATGTCGTCGACCCGCACCTCGATGCCGGTGACCGAGTCCCCCATCTTCAGGAACTCCTGCCCGAGCTGGTTCGACAGGTAGGTCCACTTGGTGTCGTACTCGTACATGCCCGAGTCGAAGATGCCGGCGATGCGCACGGTGCGCACCGACGGTGTGGGCATGCCCATCGGGCCAGCGCCTCCACCGAGGGGATTGATCAGCTGCACGCTGTCGCCGATGCGCACCCCGAGCTGGTCGCGAAGCTCGGTGCCGACGATGAGGCCTGGCAGGGCCTTCTCCATGTCGACGGGCACCGCCTCTTTCGACAGCCCCACCGCAGGGAAGTCGCGCTCCATGTTCGCCATGAAGGCCTCGCGACCCGGCATGTCGCTGGGGGCGAAGGTCACCGCGCGGGTCAGGTCGGCATCGTAGCCCTCGACCAGGTCGGGCATCACGTGGGTGACGGGCCCCGTGCGGACCGGATCGACACCCTTCACGATGACCCCGGTGGAGGCACGGTCCGACTTCACCATCAGCTCGGCGTAGACGAAGGGAGAGGCATGGGCCACGCCGTCGACCGCCTCGATCTCGGCCAGGGCATCCTCGGGGTCGGGCAGCGTGCCCCCGTAGCGGAACACCACCACGTGGGCGTTGGCGCCCAGGATTTTGTCGCGCAGGTCGATCTCGAAGCCCGTCATCACCGCGATGACCCAGTTCAGCAGGGCCACGCCGGCCATCACACCCACGATCGACAGCACGGTGACGACCGAGAGGAAGGCCTCGCTCTTCTTCGACTTGAGGTGGCCCCAGGCAATCCACCACTCGGCCCCCAGCGACGACCCCTCTGGCACCGCAGGGAGCTCATCGAAGCGGACTTCGCCTGGTGCCTGGTCGCTCATCCCTGCTCGGGGCGGAGCGTGGGGAACAAGATGACGTCGCGGATGGAGGTGGACCCCGTCAGCAGCATCACCAGGCGATCGATGCCGATCCCCTGCCCCGCGGTGGGCGGCATGCCGTAGGACAGCGCCCGGATGTAGTCGTGGTCGAAGTACATGCCTTCCTCGTCGCCCGCGTCACGTGCGGAGACCTGGTCAGCGAAGCGACGGGCCTGATCGACCGGATCGTTGAGCTCGGAGAACGCGTTGGCGATCTCCCAGGTGGCAATGAACAGCTCGAACCGGTCGACACGATCCGGGCGCTCATCGCTACGACGCGACAGCGGCGAGATCTCGGTCGGGTAGCCGGTGACGAAGGTCGGGTTGACCAGCGTGCCCTCGACGTGCGCGTCGAACAGCCACTCCCACCACTTGCCGCGGCTGTCGGGCAGGGCCTCGCCCTCGCCGATCCGGTGGTTGGCGCGCCACCACGCCTCCATCGCCTCCACATCGTTGAGGTCTTCGATGCTCAAGCCCGTCTTCTCGGCGATCAGCGCGTCCATGTCGGCGCGCCGGAACGGCGGCGAGAAGTCGATGGTGTGGTCGCCGAAGGACAGGGTGCGCGAGCCCACCACCTCGTCGACCAGGCCGACCAGCAGATCCTCGGTGAGGTCCATCAGGTCGGTCCAGTCGGCCCAGGCCATGTAGAACTCGAGCATCGTGAACTCGGGGTTGTGCTTGACGCTGATCCCCTCGTTGCGGAAGTTCCGGTTGATCTCGAACACCCGCTCCATGCCGCCCACCACGAGGCGCTTGAGGAACAGCTCGGGGGCGATGCGGAGGAACAGCTCCATGTCGAGGGCGTTGTGGTGCGTGACGAAGGGGCGCGCGTTGGCACCGCCCGGGATCGTCTGCAGCATGGGCGTCTCGACCTCCACGAAGTCACGCTCGTGGAAGAACTCCCGCAGGTAGCGCACGATGGCGGAGCGCTTGCGGAAGGTGTCGCGGGTCGACTCGTTCATGAACAGGTCGACGTAGCGCTGGCGCGAGCGGGTCTCCCTGTCGGTCACCGAGTGCCAGCGGTCGGGGAAGGGCAGCATCGTCTTGCCCGCCAGGCGGATGCTCCGCGCCTGCACCGACAGCTCGCCGGTGCGCGTGCGCATCAGGAACCCGTCGACCCACACGAAGTCGCCGATGTCGAGCTTACGCATGACCGCAAAGGCGTCGTCACCCACCTCGTCGCGGCGCAGGTAGACCTGGATGCGCCCCCCCAGCATCACGTCGTTCCCGTCTTTGTCGGTGCTGGGCACCTCGGGCAGCCCGCCATCCTGGATGCGCAGGAACATGGCCTTGCCCATCCGGTTGCGGAACATCACCCGGCCTGCGATGCGGACCTCGCTGAGGCCCTCCACGGTAGAGGGGTCGTCGACGCCCTCACAGGCCCGGTGCAGCTCGGTGCTCTGGTGGGTCACCTCGAAGCCGTTGGGGTAGGGCTCGACGCCCATGCCCCGCAGCTCCTCGACCTTGGCCAGCCAGCTCTCGTCGAAGTCGTGCATCTCGTCTCCTGGGCGCTCAGGGCCGCCCGCTCACCACTGGTCGAGGATCTCTGCCAGGTCGTCGTCTGCGATGTACAGGTCGGCTACGGCAGGCTGATCGAGCAGCCACTCCGAGAACCGCGGCGCCTTGTTCTCCCCAGAGATCGGCAGCGCGAGGATGTCGGACGCGCCCGCCGCCAGCTCCGAGACCTCGTGGCCCTCTTCGAGCTCGAGGTGGTCGCCGTTGATGAGCAGGTTGAGCAGGCCAGCGGCCTCGTCTTCCGCCGACATCGACTGGTCTTGTGCCGACGGAGCGCTCGGCTCGTCGTCGGGCTCCAGCCCCTCGGGAAGTGGCTGCACCGGAGCGGGCAGCGGCTCGGGAGGCTCGACCTCTTCGCTGTCGTCGTCGGGCCCATCGACGAGAGCGCGCAGCAGCGCCTGAAACCCACCCGATGGAGGGGCGGGGTCGGAGCTGGTCGACGCAGCCGCGGCGGCCTCGACCTCGGGGGGCTGCAGCACCATCTTCTCGAGGGTCGTCTCGTCTTCCCAGTCGAGCTCGTCTTCGTTGGTCGGGTCGGGCTTGGGCCCCCCTGACGCGGGCACGCCGTCGGGGAGCGTAAGCGGCAGCTCCGCCTTGAGCGGGAGGATGTCGCCGGTCTCGACATCCTCGAGCTTGGCATCGAGGAGCAGCTTCGACGACCCCTCGAGGCGCACCGACGCCTCGTGGACCTGCCCGGGGGCGCCCTCGATGTCGACCTGTGACTTGAACAGGATGTCGAGCCGGTCGAGCTCGACCCCTTGCCCCAGCTCGATGGTGCCGTCGGCAGGAACCGGCACGCCCATCATGCGGAGGGTCATCTCGTCATTCGATACGTCGACGTCGAGCTCGAAGCCGCGGTCGGCGTACCAGTGCAGTGTGCAGCTGTCCATGGGTCTCGCCGCTAACAGGTTGTGGTTCTAGCCGCCGTCGGCGAGCGTGCCCTCGGCACGTGCCGCCAGCCAGCTCTCCATGAACGCCATCAGCTGCCCGTCGAGCACGCCGCTCACGTCGCCCACCGTCTCGCCGGTGCGAAGGTCTTTGACCTGCTGGTAGGGCTGCAGCACGTAGCTGCGGATCTGGGAGCCGAAGTCGATCTTCTTCTTGGCGGCATTGATCTCGGCCTGCGCCTCGAGCCGCTTCTCCATCTCGCGCTGATACAGCTTGGCCCGAAGCATTTTCATGGCCGTCTCGCGGTTCTTGTGCTGGCTGCGCTCCGCCCGGCACACCACGTCGATCCCCGTCGGGATGTGCTTGAGGCGCACCGCGGAGTCGGTCGTGTTGACGTGCTGGCCCCCTGCCCCGGAGGCACGCATTGTCTTCATCTCGATGTCGGCTTCCTTGAGGTCGACCTCGATGGTGTCGTCGATCTCGGGGTAGGCCGCCACCGCCGCAAAGGCCGTGTGCCGCCGCGCGTTCTGATCGAACGGCGAGATCCGCACCAACCGGTGGACCCCGCTCTCGGCCTGCATGTAGCCGAAGGCATAGGGGCCACGGATGGCGATGGTCGCCGAGCGGATCCCCGCCTCCTCCGCCTCGCTGCGGTCGAGCAGCTCGGTGCTGTAGCCCTGAGTCTCCGCCCAGCGCGTGTACATCCGCAGCAGCATCTCGGCCCAGTCCGAGGCATCCGTGCCGCCAGCGCCGGCGTTGATCTCCACGATGGTCGACATCTCGTCTTCGTCGGCCGACAGCAGCCGACGGGTCTCGATGGCCCGCAGCTTCGTCTCGAGGGTCTCGACCGCCGCCCCCGCCTCAGCGGCGGTGTCGTCGTCTTCCATCTCTTCCGCCAGCTCCAGGAGCGTGGCGACATCGTCGCGAGCGGTGACGAGCGCCGCATAGTCTTCCAGCACCCGCTCGAGCTGCCCCTTGTCTTTGAGCACCTTCTGCGCGCGATCGTTGTCGTCCCAGAAGGAAGGAATCGAGGCTTGTGCTTCTAGATCCGCCGCGCGGCGCTGCTTGGCCTCGATGTCAAAGATGCCCCCAGAGCGCTTGGACGCGCTCCGAGAGGGGCTTCAGCCGTGCCTTGACGTCGTCGTACATGGGAGTCTCCGAGGCCGACTCGTATTCCCTCCCCTGCCCCGCGCAAGCTGTCTGTCAGGCGCGCTCGATCAGGCTGATGGCGTCGAGCCCCAGCACCGATAGCAGGCGCGACTCCTCGGCCTGCATCCGGGCGCGATCCGCCGGCTCGTCGTGCTCGTAGCCGAGCAGGTGCAGCACGCCGTGCACCAACAAGACCTGCTGCTCGACCTCCTCGGCGTGACCGCGCGCCGCCGCCTGCCGGGCACAGGTCTCGAGGCTGATCACGACGTCGCCCAGCAGCACCGGCGCACCGGGAGGGCCCTCCCCCTGGGGGAACGACAGCACATCCGTCGCCTCGGGCTTGCCACGCCATGCACGATTCAGCTCGGTGATGGTCTCGTCGTCGCACAGCATCACCGACAGCTCTGCATCTGCCTGGTCGACGGCTGAGAGGACCGCTTCGGCGGCCTGCTGCAGGGCGGCGGGGCCCGCCTCCCCCTCGTGGCGAAAGACCTCGGCGGGCATCACTCGCCTCGCGGCAGGTAGTCGACGGCCTCGTAGTCGACCGCATCTTCATCGTCTTCCTCGGCACCGACGGGCTCGTTGACCGGCTCATCAGCCGGCGGCGGGTGGCTGGGACGGTTCGACGCCGGCGCGTTGCGCTGCTGAGCGGGTGCCAGGTCGAGGGTGATGGTCGCCGCTTTCTTCGGCGCGCCCCCGGCAGGCCCCTTCGCCGTCGCATCGCCGCGGGACACGTCGGCGGTCTGCGGGTACTCGATGCGCTGGTGGTAGATGCCCAGCAGCACCTGCACGAAGGTCTCGGTGAGGATGTGGACTTCCTCGAAGGTCAGCGGGCACTCACTGAACTGGCCGTCGGCGATGACAGAGTTCGCGATGCGCGCGATCATCGAGCGGATGTTCTCTTCGTTGGGGTTGGCCAGCGTGCGCGTCGCGGCCTCCACCTTGTCGGCGAGCATGATGACGCCCGCCTCACGGGTCGAGGGCTTGGGCCCCGGGTAGCGGAAGGCGTCGGGGTCGACCGTCTCTGGGTCGTCGGCCTCTTGCAGAGCCTGGGCGTAGAAATACTGCAGGATGCCGCTGCCGTGGTGCGTGAGGATGTTGTCGAGGATGGGCTGCGGCAGGTTGTGCTCGCGCGCCATCCGCGCCCCGTCGGTGACGTGGCTGATGATGATGTGTGCCGAGGCGTAGGGGTCGAGCCCGTGATGCCGGTTCACGCCGTCTCGCTGGTTCTCCACGAAGTACTCGGGCTTCAGCGACTTGCCGACATCGTGGAAGTACGACGCCACCTTCGACACCAGGGCGTTCGCGCCGATGGCCTCGGCCCCTGCCTCCGCCAGCGTGCCCACGACCACCGAGTGGTGGTAGGAGCCCGGAGCGCGCAGCATCAGCTGTCGCAGCAGAGGGTGGTTGAGGTTGGCCAGCTCCATCAGCCGGTAGTCGGTGACGAAGCCGCCCAGCTCGAACAGCGGGATGAGCCCCAGCACCAGGAAGCTCGACGCGATGCCCCCCATGAAGGCGAACGACATCGACCACACCGGCCGCATCGTCGTGGCCATCGACAGCTCGCCCTCCACCACGAACAGCTGCACGAAGTGGATGATGAGCACCGCCGCCGCGTTCACCACGCCGACGGCAAAGCCCGCACGAAGCACCGCGATGCGTTCGCGAGTGTGCTCGACCGCCCCCGCCGCGGCGACACCGCTGATGAGGAAGAACATCATCGACAGGGCCGACAGGTCCATCATCAGCCCGCAGATGGCTGCCGCCCCGACGGTGAACACGACCGTCCAGCCAACGCCCATGAGCAAGCGCACCAGCATCACGGCGCCAGCCATCGGCACCAGGTACCAGACGCTGCTCGGCACCGCCTCGTAGCCGATGAGGGCGACGACGCCCTCCGACGAAGCAACCACGACGCGCGTGAGCAAGGCCGTCAGGACGGTGAGCCCAGCTACGGCCGCGGTGTCGCGCACGCGGGTGGAGAAGCTGTCGAGGAAGCTCGACGCGAAGTGGTAGAGGCTGGCGAACAGCAGCACGAAGAACAAGGTGATGGCGAGCACTTCGAGCACGACGTCGTGGTCGGACTGCTGGTCTTGCAGCGCGCGGTAGACATCGACCTGGCCGGCCGTGAGCGTGTCGCCGGCTCGGAACAGGATGGCGCCGCGCTTGATCCGACCGACCTCGAGGGGGACTCCGGCAGCCGCTGCCTCACGCCGCTCGCGGGTCTGCAGGGGGTCGAAGGTGAGGTTGGCCCGCACCAGCGCCCGCGCGACGGTCGCCGCCGCGTCGATGACGGGGGTGCGGTCGGGGGCGAGCTGCAACACCGCGAGGCTGACGCGCTCGCGGGCCACGTCGGGCAACACGATCGTCTCGAGGTCGGTGAGGGTGGACTCCGATCGCTCGCTGCCTTCGAGGCGTAGCACCGTGACCGGGCGCCGGTCTTGCGGCAGCGGGTCGCGACTCAGGGCGATGAGCTTGTCGCGCATCCCGCGCTCGACGAGGTCGATGGCGAGCCGCTCAGCCTCCGCGGGGAAGCGCGCGTCGGCCAGCGCCACGAGGTCGCTCTCGGGCACCTTGACGCCCAGGGCGGCAGAGAAGGCCTGACGAGCCGCCGCGGCATCCACGACAGGCTCACCTTCCGCGGGCAGTTCGGGCAACGCCGCACGCGCCGCCTCGAAGGCGGAGGTGACGGCCTGCTCGGCCTCATCCACCAGATCGGCCCGATGCACGAACACCGGGAGGGCGGCAGAGCGCGCCTCGAGCCGGGCCGCCTCGTAGCGGGCCTGGTCGGTGTAAGCGAAGGTGAACGGGGCCTTCACCGTGCGAGGAGCCACATCCCCCGGGGCGAGCTGCTCGGTGGGAGCCCGAGCGTAGTCGGCCGTCAGCAACGCGCACAGGGCGCACGTCACCAACAGGATCAGGGCGCGCTGCACATCGGCGCCGGTCATCGACACCTCGTCGAAGCCCAGCCGAGCCCCCGTGCGCCCGATGAGGGCGAGCCATCGGTCGAGCAGCTTCATGGGCGCCCCCTCCTGCCCTGCTCCGGCTCATCCGCCCCCGCGTAAGCCTCGATGATCGCCGCCACGAGCGGGTGACGCACCACGTCGCTGGCGTCGAGGGTCGCGACCCCTACGCGGCGCACATCGGCGAGCACCTCGAGGGCATGCACCATCCCCGAGTCGCTGCGCCGCGGCAGATCGATCTGGGTGATGTCGCCGGTGACCACCATGCGCGAGCCCTCACCCAGGCGGGTGAGGAACATCTTCATCTGCTCTCGCGTGGTGTTCTGCCCCTCGTCGAGGAGCACGTAGGCCCCTGCCAGGGTGCGACCGCGCATGAACGCCAGCGGAGCGACCTCGATGACCCCGCGCTCGAGCATGCGCTGCACACGCTCGGCTGGGATCATGTCGGACAGCGCGTCGTACAGCGGACGCAGGTAGGGGTCGACCTTCTCGTTGAGGTCGCCCGGGAGGAACCCGAGCTTCTCCCCTGCCTCCACCGCCGGGCGGGTGAGCACGATCTTCTTGACCTCTCCTCGCTGCAGCGCCGCGACCGCCACCGCCATCGCCAGGTAGGTCTTGCCCGTGCCCGCGGGGCCCACACCGAAGCACACGTCGTGCTGCCGCAGCTTCTGAAGGTAGCCGCGCTGCCCCGCCGACCGTGGCGTGATGGGCCGACCGCGCACGGAGGTGAGGATGTTGTCGTCGAAGTAGCTGTGCAGGCTGCCCGAGGGTTCCTTGCGCAGGATGCGGACCGCATGCTGCACATCGGTGGGATGGAGCGCGCGACCACGCGCCGCCAGCGAGTACAGCTCGCGCAGCACGTGGCTCGCCGCCTGGCGGTCGCCGTCGCCCGAGATCGACAGGGTATTGCCTCGCTGCGACACGTCGACACCCAAGGCATCTTCGATGATCCGCAAGTGGGAACCCAGCTCACCCACGAGCTCGCGGGTGAACCCGTTGTCGTCGAACTCGAGCGCGGTCGCGTCGGAAAGGGGAATACGCACCTCGGCGCCGTATGGCTACGACAGCCAACCTAACAGACCCTCGCTGCCCCCACGGCAACCCACCCCCTCATCCGGCCTGCGGCACCGCGCGGCGGAAGGGGGATTCTGCGATGGCCTCGTGCACCAGGGAGTCGGGAAGGGGCTCGTAGTGGTCGGGCTCGGCCTCGAAGCGACCCTGACCAGCCGTCAATCGCTGGAGCCTGACCGCGAAGGTGCGCAGCTCGCGGTAGGGGCAGTCCGCCGACACCACGGCCTCGCTACCCTCTACCTCCATCCCCACCACGCGCCCGCGATGCGCGGAGATGTCTCCCAACAAGTCGCCCACATGGTCGGCAGGCAAGGTGACCCGAACGCGCCACCATGGCTCGAGAAGCCGGGTGCCCGAGCGCTGCAGCGCCGACCTCACACCGTTCTCGGCGGCCAGCCGGAAGTGGTCGTCGGTGGACTGCAGGCAGTCGTACGCTCCCCCCTTGAGCTTCACGCGCGCGCCCACGACCGGGTAGCCAGCGGTGGGACCGTGCTCCATGGCGCGGGCCGCGCCCTCGCCGATGGCAGGTCGCCACCGCTCGGGGAGGTCTTCTGGGTCGTCGACCTCGTCGTCGAACTGGTTGCCGTCGGGGGAGTCGGGAACCAGCGACAGCCGGCAGCGCCCGTATTCCTCGACCATGCCGGCCTTGTCTTCGCGCACGTGCAGCCCCTCGACCTCGGAGACCGCCCCCACGGGCATCTCCCGGTAGGCCACCGGAGGAAGCCGCGTCTGCACGGCAAGACCCGTCCAGGCACGCAGCCGCGCGATGGCCAGGTGCAGGTGGCCCTCACTCCCGGCCGCGAGCAACCAGCCCCCCGTGCTCTCGTCGGTGTGCAGCGCCAGCCCGCGGTCGCAGCGCACGACCTCTCTGAGGGCCTCTCGGGTGGACTCCGCATCCGCGCCCTCCACCGTCCACGCCATCATCTGCGGCGACACCGGCGGGGCGTAGATCTGCACCCGCGCCCCCGTCGTGAGCGTGTCACCCGGCCGCACGTCGATGGCATCGAAGCTGGCGACCACCATGCCTGCCACCACCCGCGGGGCGGTCGCCCGACGAGGCCCACGCACACGATAGAGCTTTCGCACCTTCACGACGCGCCCGTCGGCGGCGACCGTGAGGGCGCCATCGCGAGGGGGCTGGCCCGACCAGATCCGCATCAGCGTACGTGGCTGGCCCTCGGCGTCGCGACCGGATGCCACCACCTGGGCCACGAACGGGCCGCCGGCCTCCACCCGGGCGGGGGTTCCGTCGAAGTCTTCCGCACGTGGGAACACCTCCATCGGAGTCGGAAGCCAGTCGACGATCGCGTCGAGGAGCGGCTGCCCCCCTGCCCGCGCCGCCACACTCGACAGCACTACCGGCATCAGCTCCAGCTGGCGGATCCCTGTCGCCAACCCCATGGCGATCTCGGCATCGGGGAGCTCCAGCTCCTCGAGGTAGTGCTCGAGCAACTCGTCGTCGCACAAGGCCACCGCCTCGGCGATCTGCTCCTTCGCACGAGCGACCTCTGCACGGAGGCGACCGGGCACGGGCTCGGGGCTGTAGGTCGCCTCCGTCGCGTCGAACCGGAGCACCTGGTGCCGGAGCACGTCGACGACCCCCGCCAGCCGACCTTCATCGTCGTGAAAGGGCAGCTGCAGCAACACCGCCCGCCGGCCGACCTGGGCGCCCACCTGGGCCACGATGCCGGCCAGCTGGTCGGAGGACCGGTCGACCTTGGACACGGCCACCATCGCCGCACGCCCCAGCTCCCTCACCTGAGTGAGCGCATCGCGGGTGCCGACCTCTACGCCCTGGGCTGCGTCGACCACCACCAGCGCCGCGTCGGCCGCAGCGATCGCCAGATCGCGCTCGTGGCTGAGCACGTCGGAGCCCGGGGCATCGAGCACCTGCACCACGGCATCGCGCCACGGCAGCCACACGGCCTCGATCTGCAGGGACTGACGACGGCGGCGCTCCATCGGCTGCCAGTCGAGCAGCGAGGTGCCCCGATCGACCATGCCGACCTCGCGGGTGACCCGCGCCACCTTGCAGAGCAGGTCGCACAGGCTCGTCTTGCCGGCCGCGCGATGCCCGACAACGGCTACGGTGCGCAGCTGGCGGGGCGTGAGAGAGGGGGTTCGTGAGGCGGGTGTGGGGGTAGCGGCTTCTCGGTTGTGCCGGCGCTTCCCCATAGACACCTCCCCTGGAAGGATCGTACCCCCCGGGAGAGGGACCAGTCAACCGGCGCATCCGGGCGGAAGCGGCCCTCTCCATACGTTACCCTGCGCCACTAGAGGCTTTGGAAGCATGTCGGTTCCCCTGCGGGTCCACGCCGCAACCCACGTCGGGCTCGTGCACGAGACCAACGAAGACGCCTGGAAGGTCGCTCCGACAGAGGAGAGCGGGCTGCTGCTGCTCGTCTGCGACGGCATGGGGGGCATGGGCCGGGGTGACGAGGCGTCTGCGCTGGCCGTCGCCACGATCGGCGACTGGCTGGAGACAGGCACCGGGCTGCCACCCGAGCGGATGCGGCAGGCGCTGCGCGAGGCGGATCGTGTGGTGCGTGAGCGCCTGTGCACCGGTCAAGCGGGCGGCAACCCTGGCTCCACCGCGGTGATGGCCTACGTGATCGACGGCGTGGCGCACGTGGCCTGGGTAGGCGACAGCCGTGCCTACCTGCTCCGCGACCATCGCGTGCTCGACCGCACCCGCGACCACAAGCTCGTCAACGATCTCATCGATGCCGGCAAGCTCACCCCCGAAGAGGCGGTCGACTCGGAGTTCTCCCATGTCGTCACGAGGGCCATCGGGGGTCGCGGCTCGTCGGAGCCCGACGTGCGCCCCGACACCCTCCGTCACCCCTGGAAGCTCGTCCACGGCGACACCCTGGTCTTGTGCAGCGATGGGCTGTGCGACCTGGTGACCGACGAAGAGCTGCCGGGCATCATCGCCCGCCTTCCTCCCGACCGAGCGACGGAGGCGCTGATCGAGGTCGCCCTCGACCGCGGCGGGCACGACAACATCACGGTGGTGGTCGCCCACTGGGAGGGCACCTCCTACCTGGAAGACGAGGTAGCCACCCCGGTGATGCGCCCCGAGCGTCAGCACCTCCCCGACCTGCGGCTCGACATCCCCGACGCAGAGCTCGATGCCGAGTCGCCCAGGGTCACCGAGGAGATCGAGCGCACTGAGCTCGATCGACTCATCGGCGCGACCCCGCCCCCCGTGGGCGAGGAGCCCCCCGACTGGACACCCCCCAGCGAGCCCATCCGCGTAGCGGGTGTCGTCGATGACGACGCTACCGAGCCCACCGTGCCACGGCGAGACGCGCCCACGACCTACCGAGCCTCGGAGCCGTCGTCTGCCCCTCCCGAGGCCGCCGGCCCGCCGTGGATGGCCGCTGTGGCTGCCCTCGCCCTCGTCGGAGGCCTCGCCGCTGCCTACCTCCTGATGTCGTAGCTGGGTCGTAGCCACGGCCAGCACGGCGCGGCCCCTCGGCCACCATCGGGCTCAGCCCATGAAGACGAGGAAGCCCACGCCGGCGGCGGCTACGGCGGCGACGAAGCCGACCAGCAACACCACGCCGACGAGCACGACGACCCCCATGGCCATGCCACGCGTCTGCGCCTCGGAGCCGTTGTCGGCCGTCGGCGCGGGGAGCTCGTCGTAGGTGACCTCGGCGGGGGGAGCCTCGACGGCCTCCTCCTGCACGTAGGTATCGGGAACGAACTCCGGATCGAACTCAGACGCGGCTTCGCCCGCCGTGATCACGGCCACGGTGACGTTGTCGTGGCCACCGCGTTCACAGGCGAGCTCTACCAGCTCGCGTGCGGCATCTGCGGGCTCTCTGCCCGCCACGAGCTGCCCGATCTCCCAGTCTTCCAGCAGGTCGTGCAGCCCATCGGAGCACATGACGATGGTGTCGTTCACTTCGATGTGCAGCGGCTCGGCCAGCACATCGGGCACCAGGGGCCGCCCATCCGCCATGCGGCTGTGGCCCAACGCGCGGGTGAGCATGCCCGACTCGGGATGCTGACGAGCCTGTTCGTCGCTGATCTCGCCCTGGTCGAGCAGCATCTGCACCCGAGTATGGTCGAGGGTGCGCCACACCAGCTGCCCTCGGCGGATCTGGTAGAGCCGTGAGTCGCCCACCAGCCCTACGTGGATCTCGGGCCCGCGAAGGATGGCGGCAATGGCCGTGGTGCCCATGCCCTTCGTGCCCGACGCCCTCCCCTCTTCGAGGATGGCCTCGTTGGACTCCAACAAGCCGTGGTAGAGCCGCTCTCTCGGATCGGCGTCGACATCGCGGGCTACGACATCCTCGAGCACCTGCACCGCGAGACCACTGGCCACCTCACCGGCTTCGTGACCACCCATGCCGTCGGCCACCATCACGAAGAGGGACCCGTCTTCCAGCCACGCATGCCCGTGGCTGTCTTCGTTGTTCGTGCGCACGCGACCAACGTCGCTGTGTAGTGCGACGCGAAGCGGGAACCCGAAACTGTGGCGCATCTCGTCGGTCAACGACGCGACCCCTCGACGGCTGACTCTACCTCAACCCGGCCACGTGGCACCGGGTACGGACTCGGACTCTCGAAAACCCAGGAGCGGCGCGGATCGCGACGCTGTCTCCTGGAAGAGGCGACCGCCGAGGGGCGGCGCCCATACACAACAAGGCCCGCCGCGGAGCAACTCCGGGCGGGCCTTTGACGGCCTGTGGTGCCTACTTGAAGCCCGGCAGGTTGTCGAGGAAGGCCAGCCCGTTCTCCTTCTCACCGATGGACTCGCCCGCGGCGAGCTTCTGGCCGAGCAGGTAGGCATCGTAGGCCAGCGCGCAGGCCACGATCATTCCCAGGCCCCCGAACATGTTCAAGACCCAGACGTAGATGAGGCCTGCGATGCCCTTTCCACTCTGCCCCATCATGAAGTAGCCGACCGGAATCCCGCAGACAAAGCAGTTCAGAACCGCGAGCACAATCGGGTTGGCGTCGGGCTTGGTAATCATCTCACCCATTGGATGGTCTCCTTTTGCGCCCAAACCCCGCTGGGCGTGTGATGCGTTGTCGCGGCGCGATGAGCACGCGCCGTAGATCGCCCGGGACAGTACGCCATCCGGTGCCTTGCGGCAAGGGGACGATCAGGGCAAGCCGACCCAAGCTGGGAACCAGGGGGACACGGTAGGCGCCTCGTCGACCCGCACCGGGTAGGTCTGCGTCTCGATCAGCCCGCCGCCGAAGTCATAGACAATCTCCAGCCCGTGCTGGCCCGCAGGCACATGAGGCACCACGAACTGGCCGGCATCACCGGTCACTCCAGCCTCCGGATCGTAGGCGGCGCCATCGGCGTCGTAGTAGCAGGCATCCCACCGATCCCCCCCCTCGGACACGAGGGTGACCTGGGCGTTGGCGATGGTCGGGTGCTCGCCGCTGATCACCGTCGCCAGCTCGTAAGAGCGCACCTCCCCCAGCACGAGACCGGCTCCACCGCCGCCCCCAGGGCAGTCGGCGAAGGCCGCTTCGACGTCGGCTGCGTCGGCCTCTTCGTAGCCATACAGCGTGTAGGGCTCGACGATGATGACTTCCTCCAGCCCCACCACCGCGGCGAAGAAGGCGGGCCGCAGGCCGTCGCGGGTGATCTCGACGAACAGGTTGGTGCCATGGGGCACTTCTGCCGTGAATGCGCCCTGGGCATCGGTGTTGGCCCAGTCCAGCTCGGCGCCATCAGCGGCGTCGAGCATGCGAACGGTTGCCCCTGGAAGGGGCGGCACCTGATCGTTCCCTGGCCGCTCGTACACGATGCCCTCGATCAGGGCGGTGTTGGGGGCGCAGGCGAGCAGCAGCAGGGAAAACAGCATGGTCAGCTCCTATCCCCTTGAGGTGTGGACCGTGTACCCGCCAGGTCGTCGATCAGGGCCCGAGCCCGCAGCGTGCGGCCCAGATGGGCCCGGACCGCCGACCACATCAACGGGGCGCCGCGGGGCGCGGGGGCTCCCACCGTGGCCACCAGAGGGCTCCGACGCAGCGCCTCCAGCTCCTCGAGGTCGGCTTGGCGAACCCCTCGCCCGGCTCCACACCGGGGGTGTCGCGCGCCCCCTCCCGAGGCATCGAAGTGGGCGTCGCCCTCCAGGGGCCCACCACACACGGTGCAGGCGACCAACACCGGCACGACGCCGGCGAAGGTCAGCGCCTTGGCTTCGAGGGCGACGCGCGAGGCCACCCCTGGCGTAGCGTCGCCCTCCAGCACCTCGAGCCAGACCTCCAGCAGCCGGGACAGCTTGGGCTCCGGCTCCCCCTCCGCGGCCAGGGCCCCGCACAGCTCGCAGCCATAGGCCAGCAGAGCGATGCGATCGAGGTCGGTGCGCGCACGCTTCGGCCCCGTGATCCGGTCGATGTCGCCGATGACCCGCAGGTCTCCGCGCCCCCTCCCCGGCTCCACTCGCACCTGGGTGCCGACATCGAGCATGCCTGCGAACCGCTTGCGCGACCGCCTCGCGGAGCGGGCGAGCAACGACACGCGGCCCTCGGCGGCCGTCAGCAGGCGCACGATTCGGTGGGCTTCGCCGTAGTCCGACGCCCCCACCACTACGCCGACCAGACTCACAGGCCCAGCAGCGCGCGCGCGACGTTGAAGTAGATCAGGATGCCCAGCAGGTCGACCAGCGTGGTGACGAAGGGGCCCGTGGCGATCGCGGGATCGACCCCGAGGCGCTCGAAGCCAATGGGAAGCATGGCGCCGATGACGCCAGCCGCGCCGATCGCGAGGAAGATGGAGCTGGCCACTGACAGACCGATGAGGGGCGTGTCGGAGTAGCGAACCAGGCCGTAGGTGCCCAACAGCACCGCATAGAAGGCCCCCAACATCAGCCCCACCCGGGCCTCTTGCCACAGGAAGGCGCCTGCGCCCCCGATCTGGACCGACCCGGTCGCCAGGCCGCGCACGGCCAGGGTGGCCGACTGGATGCCCACGTTGCCTCCCATGCCCATGATCACGGGGATGAACCCAGCGAGCACCGCCACGCGCATCAGGGTGGCCTCGTACATGCCGATGACCTCGGCCGCGACGATCCCTCCTCCGATGGTGGCCAGCAGCCAGCCCGCTCGGTGCCAGGTCTGGGCGAACACGCCCTTGTGCGGAGCGTCTCCGACCCCCGCCATCAGCATCATGTCTTCGTTGGCTTCTTCACGGATGACGTCGACCACGTCGTCGACGGTGACGATGCCGAGGATGTGGTGGTGGGCGTCGACCACCGGCACCGCGAGCAGGTCGTAGCGGGCCACGAAGCGGGCGACCTCCTCCTGATCCTGGCCGGGCTCGACGGTAATGACCTCGTGCACCATCAGGTCGGTGAGCTTGGTGCGCGGCGAGTGGGTGAGCAGGCTGCGGAGCGACGTGACCCCCACCAGGCGCTGCTGGTCGTCGACGACGTAGACGTAGTAGACCTGCTCGAGCTCCTCGTGCTGGGTCTGCAGGGTGGCGATGGCCTGCCCACAGGTCGCGGTGTCGGGCATGCGGAACACCTGCGGGCTCATGATCCCGCCGGCCGTCTCCGGTGGCCAGGCCAACAGCTCGCGAACCTCCTCGCCCGTGTCGTCGTCGCTGAGAACCCCGAGCACCCGCATCCGCAGGTCGTCGGGCAACACGCCCACGATGTCGGTGGCATCGTCGGGGTCCATCCGCTCCAGCAGCTCCACGACCCGGGCCTCGCTCATCTCCTTGGTGACCTCCCGGCTGCTCTCGTCGGGCAGGTAGGAGAGGACCTCGGCGGCGACCTCGACATCGTCGATCGCCCGATACAGGCGCCGCTGCTCGCTCCAGGTGAGGTGGGTCATCCCCGCCGCGATGTCTTGGGGCCTCGTGCGGGCCAGCACCTTGCGCAGGGCCGTCGACGCATCCCGGCGCACCAGCCGACGCAGCAGCGCCTCGGTGCGGGCGTTGAGCGCCCCATCCCCCGCAGCCACTGGCCGACCCCCTCCCCCGCCGCTCATGGTGCCTCCTCGGGCGCAGGGGGCAGCGGGCCGACATCGTCGAGGAACACCAGCCTGCGGGGGTGGTCTTGCAGGCCCTGGGGCACGACCGCTTCGCCGTTCCACTGGAAGCGGAACCGCGACGTGCTCGGCACATCCAGCTCGACCCTCACGTGCCCCTCGAGCTCGAGGGTCTGCCCTCCCGCCAGCACATCGTCGTGCACGACCTCGCCGTCGACGACGGCCCGCACGTGGCCCGACCGCTTGGCGGTCACCGACACGAACTGATCGGGCACCACCACCACCGGCTCGGGCTCGGGCACGAACTGCTGCCAGGCGCGCACGGCGATCAGCGTGAGCAGGGCCACGGCCGACCCGCCCGCCAGCACCCGCACCAGCCACAGCGGTAGGCCAGCTGCCGCCCCGCTTGCGCTGGGTGCCTCCTCCACCACGGCCTCGCCGATCTGCTCCTCGGGGATCGTCAAGCCCAGGTGCTGGTGCAGAAGCCGCGCGTAGGCGGCTGCGTAGGGGCCGGGGGGTAGGTCTTGGGGCCGCTCCTTCTCGATCGCCTCGAGGTGCTCCACCGGGATCCGGGTGGCCACGGCGATCTCGTCGAGGGACAGCCCGAGCTCCCCCCTCCGATCCCGCAGTGCCGACCCGAGACCTCTCATGGCAGGTACTTCTCCAACAGCGGCTGCAGGCGCGCGATCGCCGCAGGGTCGGCGGTCGACAGGTCGGTGAGGATCGCCGTCGCGAGGGCATCGTGCTGTGGGGGCGGGCCCTCGTGGGCTGCGATCGCCTCCACCGCGTGGACCAGGATCTGCCGGGCCTTGCCGACGTTCGCCATCAGCACGGCGATGACCTGCTCCACCGTCACGTCGTCGTGGCCCTCGCGCCAGCAGTCGTAGTCGGTGGCGAAGGCGAGGGTGGCGTACGACAGCTCGGCTTCTCGCGCCAGCTTGGCCTCTGGCAGGTTCGTCATCCCCACCACGTCGGCACCCCATGCGCGGTACATCTCGGACTCGGCGCGGGTGCTGAAGGCGGGGCCCTCCATGCACACGTAGGTGCCCCGCGGGTGGGTGGTCACCCCGACGGCCTCACAGGCCTGACGTAGATAGCCCCGGAGCACGTCGCAGGTGGGGTCGCCCATGGCGACGTGGGCCACCACTCCCTGGCCGAAGAAGGTCTGGGGCCGCTGCCGCGTGCGATCGATGAACTGGTCGACCAACACCGCATGACCTGGCTCGATGGCCTCGCGCAGCGACCCCACCGCGCTCACCGACACCACCCACCCACAGCCGAGCTGCTTGAGGGCCCAGATGTTGGCACGGTAGGGCACTTCGCTCGGGATCAGCCGGTGGCCTCGACCGTGGCGAGGCAGGAACACCAGCTCCGCCTGGCCTAGGCGGCCGGTGACGAGCACGTCGGAGGGCGCACCGTAGGGGGTGTCGACGCGGTGCTCGCGCACATCTTGCAGCCCGGGGAGCTCATACAGCCCCGAACCGCCGACGATGCCGATTCGTGCCGTGTTCATGCAGCCACCTCCTACCGGAGGGCCTCTAGCATGCCGGCCGCCCGAGGGTCACCGAGCGGGAGCCACCAAGCCCGCATCTACCTGCTGACGCGCCTTGCCCAGCTGCCCGCAGGCGGCGGAGATGTCTTGCCCCCGCGTGGTGCGCACGCTCGTCGACATCCCTCCCCTCACCAAGAAGTCCTGGAAGGCGCGAACAACGGGCTCCGTCGGGCGGCGCAGCTCGCGCTCGGGGTTGTCGTTGTAGGGGATCAGGTTCACCTTCGCCGGAATGCCGTCGAGCAGCGTCAGCAGCCGGGCCGCATCGTCGAGGCTGTCGTTGAACCCCGCGAACATCACGTACTCGAAGGTGATGCGCTTGCCGCTCGGCAGCGGGAAGTTCCGGCACGCCTCGAGCAGCTCGTGCATCGAGTGGCGCCGGGTGATCGGCATGATCTGCCGCCGCTGCTCCTCGGTCGTCGCATTCAGCGACACCGCCAGGTTGACGGGGAGCGCTGCGGCGAGCTCGGCCATCTTGGGCACCAGCCCCACGGTGCTCACCGTGATCTTGCGGTGGCTGAAGTTCAGCCCGTGATCGTCGAGGCAGTTGGTGAGGGCGGGCACGAGCTGCGGCAGGTTGTGGAGGGGCTCCCCCATGCCCATCAGCACCAGGTTCGTGATCCGCAGGTCGGGGCCGACGTCGGCCTGCACCTGCAGTGGCTGCAGGGCGATCTCGCTGGCGACCAGGTGCCGCCGGAGCCCCATGTCGCCGGTGAGGCAGAACGTGCAGGCCATCGCGCAGCCCACCTGCGACGACATGCACAGGGTGACGCGGTCGCCATCGGGGATGAGCACGCTCTCGATGGTGTGGCCATCCTGGAGGCGCCATAGGTATTTGATCGTGCCGTCGCGGCTCTCGAGCCGCAGATCGGGGGCGAGCCTGCGCACGAACGCCAGGGTGTGCAGCTTCTCGCGCAGCGTGCGTCGCACGTCGGTCATCGCCAGGAAGTCGCGCGCCTCGCTGCGCCACAGCTGCTTGTAGACGCGGACTCCGTCGCCCGGCGTGCCCCCCGCCTGCTCCTGCACGAAGGCGATCAGGGCATCCCGATCGAGAGCCATGATGTCGATGCGACCTTCGGCGTCGCGGAGCAGGTGGTCGGTGCGTGCCATGCCACACGCCTATCGCTGCCGTCGTGCTGTAGCATCCTCCCCGAGGAGGTGACCTTGCTCGCCGCGCTCGATCAGACGCTCCGCACCGTCCCCATGCTGGCCACCCTCGGCATCCGCGCCGAGGAAGCACAGACCGGCCACCTCGTGCTGCGCCTGCCCCATGCCCCCGGCGTCACCAACCACGCTGGCGCGCTGCACAGCGCTGCCGTGTTCGCCGTGGGCGAGCTCGCCGCCGCGGTCTTGCTGGCGACGCATCCCGAGCTTGCCACGCTCAAGCACCTGCAGAAGTCCACCAAGATCAAGTACTACCTGCCTTCCACCAAAGACGTGACGGCCCACGCGACACTCACCGAGGAGATGCTGCAGGCGGTGCAGAACTCCCTGCCCACCGGCGAGGCGAGGCTCGAGGTCCCCGTGAAGGTGCTCGACGGCCACGGCAACGACGTGGCAGAGCTGGTCTCGCACTTCACCATCCGGTCGTAGCCCTCCTCACAGCCAGCCCTCATCGGCCTCGTCGAGGGGCTCGGGGGCATCGAGGCGCTCCGTCAGTGCCGTGCGCCGCTCGTCGCCCCCGCGCTCGCGCACGGCGCGCTGCCAGGCCGGCTGACTGCCGACCACGCACAGGAAACGCCGGGCCCGAGTGACCGCTGTGTAGAACAGGTTGCGCCGGAGCATCAGCCCATGGGAGCCGTGCAGGGCGAGCACTACGCAGGGATACTCGCTGCCCTGGCTCTTGTGCACCGTCACCGCATAGGCCAGGTCGAGCAGCGGCAGATCGTCGCGGGCCCAGGGAACCTCTCGACCGTCGAAGTCGATGAGTAGCCCCGCCTTGTCGATCCGCTTCACCTGACCGATGTCGCCGTTGAACACCTCGACGTCGTAGCGGTTGCGGGTGCAGATGACCCGGTCGCCCACCCGGTAGCGACGGTCGCCCCGCACCAGCTCCCGCTCGCTGGGGTTGAGCGCCTCCTGCAGCACCGCATTGAGCCGCTCACAGCCCAGGGGGCCCCGGCGGGTAGGGGCGAGCACCTGCACGTCGGCGAACGGGTCGAGCCCGCGGGCAGGCAGCCGCTCCACCACGACCTTCACCAGGGTCGCCAGGGCAGACGCGGCGTCGTCGCGGTGAAGGAGGAACACGTCGGAGGCCCCACCTCGATGCCCGCTGGTCGGCACGCGCCCCTGGTGGACCTCGGCGGCCGCGGTGACGATGCCCGAGTCGCCCGCCTGCCGATGAATGGTGTCGAGCCGAACCACCGGGATCGCCTCGCTGCGCACCAGGTCTCGGAGGACCTGGCCCGGGCCCACCGACGGCAGCTGATCGGCATCCCCGACCAGCACCAGGGGAAACCCGGGCTGCTCGTAGGGCAGCGCCGACAGCACCGCGGCCATCAGCTCGAGGTCGACCATGCTCACCTCGTCGATCACCAGCCCGTCAGCCTCGAGCGGCTGGGCGGGCCCCAGCTGAAAGCCCCCCTCCCCCGGGCGGTAGGCCAGCAGCCGATGCAGGGTGCTGGCCTCCTGCCCGGTCGCCTCCGCCATCCGCCGGGCCGCCCGCCCGGTCGGGCTCGCCAGCGCCCACGTCGCGCCCTGCTCGCGCACCACGCGCAGCAGCACCCGCAGCAGCGTCGTCTTGCCCGTGCCTGGACCGCCGGTGATCACGACCACGCCCCCGCCCAGCGCCTGCAGCACCGCCCGCCGCTGGCTGGGGTCGAGGGCCACCTGCTCCCAGCGCTCGGCTCGCGTCACCGCCTCTTCGTCGACCACGGCGTGGCCCCCCACCAGCTGCCGGAGCTCCCGAGCCACCAGGTGCTCCGCCTCGTACAGGGGCGCCCACCACAGCCGGTCGCCCTCGCACACCACGCGGCCAGCGCCCTCTGCCGCGTCGACCGCCGCGTCGAGGCCTTCGACCGGCACCCCCAGCGACCGCACCACCTCCGCCAGCCTGGCCCGCCCTGTGTAGCAGTGGCCGTCTCGGGACTCCTGCTCCAAGGCGTAGACAGCCGCGGCCTGTACCCGCGCCGGATCGTCGTCGGGAAGCCCGAGCTGTCGCGCCAGGGCGTCGGCGGTGCGAAAGCCTACCCCCCGGATCTCGTCGGCCAGTCGGTAGGGCTCGGTGCGCACCACCACCGGTGCCTTGTCGCCGTAGCGGTCACGGATCCGCTGCACGAGCCGCTGGCTGACACCGAGGCCTCGCAGGGTCATGGCCAGCGCCCTGCCCGCCTCGTCGCGCCGCCAGGCCTCGTGGATGGCCTTGGCCTTGGCCGGACCGATCCCGGGCACCTCCCGCACCCGCTGGGGTTGCTCCGACAGCACCGCAGGCGTCGACAGCCCGAAGCGCTCGACCAGCCGCTCGGCGATGGAGGGCCCCACCCCTGGGACCCCGCTCGACGCCAGGTACAGCTTCATGCCCTCCAGACTACGGGGACTGCCGTGCAGCGCACCGGTGCACCGGAACTGCCGGCCATGCACCGGGTGGGTCTCCCAGCGCCCCTCCAGGGCCACGAAGGCGCCCTCGGCGTGGTCGACCAGATCGGCCAGCAGCCCCACCGCCACGTAGCTGGTGTCGTCGGAGCCCGACAGCCGCACGACCGCGTAGCCGGAGGTGTCGCTGGCCCACAGCACCCGCTGCAGCCTGCCCTCCACCCACGTGGGCGCGTCGGTGCTCACGCCCGGGCGTAGACCTCGAACTGCTCGGGGTGGTAGTGGCCCAGCGCGCGCACGACGACGCGGCGGCCCAGCTGCCCTTCGAGCTGCTCGAGATCGGCATAGTGCTCGCTGTAGAGCATGTCGGCGAGGGCTGGCGGCACGTTGACGTACAGGTGCCCGGTGCTGTTGCGCGACGCCTCACGCTTGAGCTCCCGCAGGATCTCGAACGCGAGCGTCGGCAGGCTGCGCAGGTGCCCGGTGCCCGAGCAGGTCGGGCAGTCGGCGTGCAGGTAGCGGTCGAGCCCCTCCTGGGTGCGCTTTCGCGTCATCTCCACCAACCCCAGGTCGGAGATGCGCAGCACGTTGGTGCGCGCCCGGTCCTTCTTGAGGGCCTCGTCGAGGGCGCGGTAGACCTTGTCGCGGTTCTGCTCGCGGTCCATGTCGATGAAGTCGATGATGATGATGCCGCCGATGTTGCGAAGGCGCAGCTGCGCAACGACCTCGTCGACGGCCTCGAGGTTGATGCGCAGGGTGGTGTCTTCGAGCGAAGAAGAGCCCACGAACTTGCCGGAGTTGACGTCGATCGCCATCAACGCCTCGGTCTGGTCGATGACCAGGTAGCCCCCCGACTTGAGCCACACCTTGCGCCCCGTGGCCCGCGAGACCTCGGCCTCGACGCTGTAGGTGTCGAAGATCGGCTCGGCACCGCGGTACAGGTGCACGCGCTCCTTGGCGGCCGGCATGAAGTCGGACATGAAGGTGCGCACGCTGTCGTACAGCTTGCGGTCATCGACGACGAGGCGCTCCACGTCGTCGTCGAACAGGTCGCGCACGGCCCGCAGCACCAGCCCATACTCGGCGTGCAGCAGGGTGGGAGCCCCCTTGGAGCGCGCCGACTCCTGCACGCGCTCCCAGCTCTTCTGCAGGAAGTCCATGTCGGCCTGCAGCGTGCTGGTGGGCTGCCCCTCGCACACGGTGCGCACGATGTAGCCGGCCCCCTTCTCGCGGTGCTTGTCGACGATGTCGCGCAGCCGCCGGCGCTCCTTGTCGCGCTCGATGCGCCGCGAGATCCCCACGTGCTCGACCGTCGGCATGTACACCAGATAGCGACCCGGCAGCGCGATGTGGGTCGTGAGCCGTGCGCCCTTGGTGCCGATGGGGTCTTTCGCCACCTGCACCACGATCTCCTGCCCTTCCTTGAGCAGGTCTTGGATGGCCGGCTGGCCCGCACGAGAGCTGGAGCGGGGCTTGACCTCGGGCGCGGGCGGGCGGCCCTCTTCCTCGGGGGACTGCCCGTCGGGCTCGTGCATGTGCAGGAGCTCCTGGTAGATGTCGCCCACGTACAGGAAGGCTGCCCGGTCGAGCCCGATGTCGACGAACGCCGCCTGCATCCCTGGCAGCACCCGGACGACCCGGCCCTTGTAGACGTTGCCCACGTAGCCGCGGGCATCGCCTCGATCGATGTGGAGCTCGGCCAGCCGGCCTTCTTCCATCAGGGCGAGGCGTGTCTCCCGGCCGGTGGTATTGCAGATGATCTCGGAAGGCACAGTGAACTCCACAGTCGCCTGCCCACCTCGCCGGGAACGCATCGCGGTTCGACCGGTTCGGGGAGTGCAGGCGGTAGACAGGGCAGCACCGCGAGCGGCGCCGAAGACAGAGAGAGGAAAGCGGGGGCGGAGCGGGAACCCTGCAGACCGCGCGCATGGCAACGCACACGCCGGTCGTCGACACGACCGGATCGTAGGGGCGCGACGATGCTCGACACTGCGGTCAGGGGACCCTCCGCGACGCTCGCAGGATCCCACCAACCTGCCGTGACGTCAACCGACGCGCTGCCCCTCAACGCCGCCGCAGCAGCGCGAACTTCAGGTAGCGCGCCTCGCGGTGCGCGAGGGCGGTGGGGTGATCGGGGGGCTCCGCCGACAGCCAGTGCCACGACCAGTCTCCCGAGGCGGTCAGCCCCTCGGCGATCGCGTCGCGCCACGAGGCCAACGACAGCCGCGCGGTGCAGGAGCTGGAGCCCAGCAGACCGTCGCGGGCCACGTGGGGCCCGAGGCGCCGGTGCAGCTTGCGGTAGGCATGACGAGCTGCCTGCTCGGCCTCCTTGCCACGGGCAAGGCTGGGGGGATCGACCACCAGGAAGGTCAGCGGGCGCTGCGGCGACCAGGCGAAGGCGTCGGCCACCTCGAAGGCGTGGTCCTCCACCCGCAGGCCGTTCAGCCGGAAGGTCTCGCGGGCATCGTCGATGGCGTCGGGCGCGATGTCGACGGTGGTGACCCGCGCCGCACCGCCGAGGGCCGCGCTCACCGAGAAGCCTCCCGTGTAGCTGAACAGGTTCGCCACCTCGCGCCCGCCCGCCCAGCGCCGCACCAGCATCCGATGCTCCCGCTGATCGAGGAACAGACCCGTCTTCTGGCCCACCAGCGGGCGAACCAGCAGCTGCACCCCATCTTCCTGCACGACCATCCGCTCGGCGGGCCGAGCCCCCAGCAGCGCCTCGCCCCCGTCGCGGCCGTCGACGCGATGCACGCCGAAGCGGCGGTACACCTGGCTCAGCCACGGAAGCCTCGCCAGCGCGTCGACCACCAGCTGCAGGTGAGGGATCCATGCCGCGGAGTACACCTTGAGCACGGCGAGCTCGTCATACCGGTCCACGACCAGCCCTGGCAGGCCGTCCCCTGCCCCATTCACCAGCCGATAGGCATCCGTGGCGGGTGGCAGCAGCGCCCAGCGCGCCCGATCCGCGCGGTGGATCCGGTCGGTGAGCAGCCGCTCGAGATCCTCGATGGGCCCCCGCCCCAGCACCCGCACCGCGACGGGGCCCTCGTCGGCCAGCCCCCACCCCACCGCCTTGCCCGTCGGGTCGTGCAGGGCCAGGACCGAGCCCACCTCGGGGCGCTCCGGCCCTTCCCGAAACACCCAGGGATGGCCGGAGGCCACGGCGCGCGCGGCGCTCCTCGACAGGCGGACGACCTCGATCGACACGGCATCTCCACGGCAAGAGCCAGCGACCGCATCGAATAGCACGCCAGGGAGAGCGTCAAGGTTCCCAGCAAAAGGAGACGCCCATGACCCGCAAGCTCGCCCCCCTGGCTGCGCTCGTACTACCCGTGCTGTCATCGACCACCGGCTGTGTGGTCTACAGCTACGACACCGTCGAGGAAGAGCCGGTCTACACCGACGTCATCATCGTCGAAGACAACTACTCCCCCATCGTTCTCGACGGCTACGCCTTCGTGTATTGGGACCACACCTACCGCGACGACATCTGGGAGTTCGAGGCCGTCGTCGACGACCCCGACAGCCCCTACGACGTGGTCATGGTCTTCGCCGACGTGTACGACGAGTGCCGCGGCGGCTCGCTGGTGGAGTCCTTCGAGCTGTACCCGACCAACGACCCCTACGTGTGGTTCAGCGACTGGCTCGGCAGCTCCACCTGGCTCGACCCGTTCAACGACTGCTACACCGTCGATCTGGTGGCCTACGACAGCTACGACGCCATCGACGTGCTCACCGTCTGGGCCGAGACCTACTGACCGCTCGCGGCGTCGTCAGAAGCCGAAGTAGTTGCTGACGACGCGGTCCCACTCGGTGGGGCCCGCCACCATCGGGCGTCGCTCGTACTCGCACAGGTGCTGCACCTGTAGGAGCAGGTCGCGCGGGTGGCACATCCGCATCGGGCGCTTCGGCAGCTTGTAGTGGCGATCGATGAGGTACTTCACCGAGCGCTGCTGCAGGGTGATGCCCAGCTTCTTCGCCACCCCCTCCACCAGCTGGGCGAACTCGTCTTCGAGCGGGTCGCCCACGTAGATCTTGTAGGGGATGCGCCGCAAGAAGGCCTCGTCGGCCAGGTCGCGGGGCTCGAGGTTGGTGGAGAACACCAGCAGGCAGTCGAACGGGCACTGGAACTTGCGGCCGTCGGGCAGCGACAGGAAGTCGATGCGCTTCTCGAGGGGGAAGATCCACCGGTTGAGCAAGTCTTTCGGCTTGGTGTTGCCTCGGCCGAAGTCGTCGACCACGAAGGTGCCGCAGTTGGCCTTCATCTGTAGCGGCGCCTCGCACACCTTGCTCTCCTCGTCGAGGCGCAGCTCGAGCATGGCGAGGGTCAGCTCGCCGCCTGCCACCACGGTGGGGCGCGTGATGCGAACCCATCGGCGGTCGTAGCGGCCCTTGTGCAGCTTGGGGTCGACCGGCACCTGCTTGTGGATGGCGGGGTCGAACAGCTGCACGAGGTGGCCCCCCACATCGAGGGTGTAGGGGATCCAGATCGTGTCGCCGAAGCAGCGCGTCATGCGCTCTGCGAGGCTCGTCTTGCCGTTGCCGGGCTCACCGAACAGGAACATCGCCTTGCCCGACGACACCGCCGGGCCGAGGCGGTCGAACATCTCCTCGCTGACGTAGATGTCGGAGAAGGCGCGGGCGAGGTCTTCTTCGCCGGGGCTCTTGTGCGACAACGCCTGGAACTCGAGCGCCTGCAGGTAGTGATCGTAGGGCACCGGCGCCGGGCCCACGTAGGAGGTGATCTTGCGCGACTGCATGGCCCGCGCGGTGCCGCCCTCGGTGAGCTCGGTGACGTAGTCGCCCAGGGCGGTGGTGCTGCGGTAGTCGACGAGCTTGCGTCGCTTGGCGCTGTCGAGCACGTCGCGCACCAGGCCGAGGGGCAAGCACAGCTGCTCGGCAATGGCCCGCCCCGTGACGCCTCCGGCGCCCAGCATCGACCGCAGGGTGAGGGCCTCGACCTGGCTGGCGTCGATGCCCGCCTCGTCGAAGGACCGGGGCTCGAGGGGAAAGAAGGCCTCGGGCTCGGGCGCGGGCTTCCTAGCCGCAGGTGGAGGCGACGAGGCCTTCACCCGGGGCGAGCCGCCGCCGCTGCCCCCCCGCATCGCTGCCACCGCACGGGCCTGGGCCGCTTGCACCTGGGCGGGCACCGTCGCAGCTCGCGCAGTCGCCTTCGCGGTCGCGGGCTGGGACTTCGACTTGGGCGCATCAGACCACTGAACAGAAGCCGGGGAGCGGAGCCCCGCGCGGCGAGGGTCGTCGGACATCAGACCTCCTGACGATGAAAACCTACCACCGCACCATCTCGACATCGCCTGCGAGGATCGGCTGGCGCGTCCCGTCGTCGCATCGCAGCCACAGGGCCCCGCGGTCGTCGATGCCTTCCGCCACGCCCTCCACATCCCCCACCCGAACGCGCCGACCCGCCGTGGCGCTGCGCGCCGTCCACGCATCCACCAGCTCCCGTACGCCTCCCCGCTCGAGGCGCTCACACCATCGGAGCAGCTCCTCCACGATGGCGACGGCCACGCCCTCCCGGGCCAGCGGCTCGAGCTCGTGCAGGTGCCCCGCGGTCGGCAGCGGCGGCGCCCCCGACACGTTCACCCCAATGCCGATCAGCACGTAGGCCACGCCCTGCTCTGCCGGCTCGGCCTCGGCGAGAATGCCGGCCACCTTGCGGCCGTCGGGGAGCTGCACGTCGTTGGGCCACTTGATCCGCAGGGAGGGGTGGACCCTCGCCACGGCCAGCGCCGCAGCCAGCCCCAGCATCGGCACCTCGTGCGGGGCGAGGCGAGGCCGAAGCAGGACCGTCAGTGCGAGCCCCTGATCCGCGGGAAGCGACCACGCCCTGCCCTGCCGACCGCGGCCCGCCGTCTGCTCCTCCGCGACGACCCAGGTGCCATGCGGGCTGCCCGTGTCGGCCAGCTGCCGCGCCTCGTCGTTGGTGGACGGTGTGGTCGCTCGCACCACGGCGTGGGTGCCGTCTCCCAGGCACAGGGCCTCGCGCCGCAAGCTCACGGGATCACCGGCAACTCGACGGCCACGCCGGCCGAGCCCCCCTGACCGTCGCTCAGCCCGATGACCATCACCCCTGCGCGCTCGTACTCGCCCTGCCAGGTGAGCGACAGCTCGGATCCGTCGAAGGTGCGGTCCAACAGATGACCGGCGGTGTAGCCGATGCGCACCGACATCACGCCACTCCCCTGCCCCCCCGCGGGCTCGTCGTCGGTGGTGGTCGTCGGGTAGTACGGGCCGTAGGGGTCGGGGACCGTGCCGGGAACGTCGTCGTCGCCACGGATCACGTCGACGAACCACTCGAAGCCTGCCACGTTGGGCAGGCCTCGCCTCGCCCGGACGTCGAGCTCGGGGTTGGTGCGACGCGGGCTGCCGGGCTCGGTGACGTAGACGAGCTTCACCGCCAGCGACATCTGCTCCTGCTCGGCCTGCAGTGCGAGCTGCGTGGAGTCGGCCAGGGCTCGCGCCGCGCGGGCATAGGCCTCCGTTCCCGGCGCCGGATCGGCCGCGACCCAGTCGAACACCTCGCACACGCCTGGGTCGCAGGCCAGCACCAGCACCGGCATCGGCAGCCCTTCCTCGCGCTGCCGCCCCACGGTCTCCTCGGCAAACACCGTGTAGGGCAGGAACGGCGTCACCATCCGAACCGTGGCCTGGTGCTCGTCGACCGTGGCCTGGTGGACCCAGTAGGACAGCGGGATGCCGTCGCCGGCGATGTCGACCCCCTCGGCGCAGCGCACGCGGGCACCGAGCTCGATCGGCGTGCAGGGCCAGATCATCACGTCGGCCCCGCGCTGGTAGGCGTCGGCGACCCAGGCCGTGACCTCGAGGGTCTCCAGCGGGTAGGCCGTGGGCGGGTCGACGACCACGGTCACGACCTCCATATCCGCGACGAAGTCGGCGTCGGGCAGGCGCACATCACAAGCGAGCAGCCACAGCAACAGCCCCGGCATCACCACACCCCCTTGAAGCCGAAGGCCGGCAGGATGGGAAGCCCCACGACGTTCTCCTCGCGTCGGAAGTCTTCTGAATAGCCCGGAACCTCGACGTTCTGGCGATTCGTGACGTTCTGCACCTCGAGGTAGGTGTCGAGGCGGAAGGTCTTGAGGAAGAACTCCTTGTCGAGTCGCACGTCGGCGGAGAAGAACGTCGGCGCCCGCCCTCCGAAGGGGTCACTGGTGATGGGGACCCAGGTGTCGGCGTCGACGGAGAACACCGCGTGGTCCACCGTCGTCTGCGGCTGGCCGCTCACCACCCGCGCCCGGGCCCCCAGCCTCCAGTGCTTGCCCAGATCCTGGCTGCCGATGACGGTGAGGTTGACGGGCTGGTCGAAGTCGCCCCGCCGCTCCTCGAGGTAGGGGCGCGACGTGAGGAAGGAGCGGCCCACGGTGAGGGCGACCCAGGCGAGGGTGTGCTCGGTCTTGTACTTGCCGAGGAACTCGACCCCGAAGGTGCGGCCGATCCCGACATTGGCCCAGGGGCGGTTGTCTTCGCCCACCACGAAGGAGGCCTCGTCGAAGCGGAACAGGTCGTCGCGGCCCGACACCTGCTTGAGCAGCTGGTGGTGGAAGCCGGTGAGCTCGAGGTGCCAGCGTGCGCCGAGGTCGGCCAGGATCCCCGCGCTGCGATGCAGGCTGTGCTCGTAGTTGAGCTGGTAGCCCTCGGGGCTGTACAGGGTGCGCCACCGCGGCGTCTGGCTGAAGCGACCGACGGCCGCGAACAGCTGGGTGTTGCCCCCTGCATCGACGCTGGCCCGCACGCGGGGGTCGATGGCGACCCGCCAGTCTTCGTCGTCGATGCGCAGCCCCTCGGCCCGCAGCCCGGTGGTGACCGTGATCAGGTCGACCTTCAGCTGGCTCTCTCCATAGATGGCCGGATTGAACGTGCCGCGGGAGCCGTCGCCGAGGGTGTCGGGATCGAACTCGTCGACGATGTTGCGCCGCCCCCCCATGACATCGAGGCCGACGCGCCCCCCGAGCCAGCCGTCGCCGGGGCCGCGCGCCCAGTCGTGCCGGAAGGCGTAGCCGGTGGACTCCTCCCGTGCGGTCCCCACCAGAGGCAGATCGGCTAGCAGCCCCTCGGCGACGCCCAGGTCTTCCCCGACGCCCTCCCCTGGCTCCTCCAGATCGAGGCCTTGGCTCTCGGGGCCGACCATGAAGCTCGTCTCCATGCGCACGCCGGCACCCATGGGCTGTGTCCACCGCAGGCGGATCTTCTGGAAGGTGGTCTTGTACTCCACCAGCGACTGGCCGCTGTCTTCGCCCCCCAGCACCTTGAACTGGTCGTCGGACAGCAGGAACAACAGGCCCATCCGACCGTTGCGTGCTGTCTTGCGGAACAGGTGCAGCTGCGCGTCGTAGTAGCGAGGCGCTCGGAAGGCCCCGAGGCCCAGGGACGGCAGGATCGGGTTGAGCACCGCGTCGATGTACGACCGGCGCACGGCCATCTGCAGGCCCAGGCGCTCCCCGAGCCGGTGGGTGGTGAACAACGACGCCTGGAACAGGTCGGCGCCGACCTCGGTGCGGCTGCGGCGCGGCAGTCGGTCGTCGGTGGACAGGTCGACGATGCCCCCGATGGCGCGGCCGTAGCGCACCCCGAAGCTACCGGGGAAGAAGCTCACCTCATCGACCATCTGCGCACTCACGACCGTAGAGATGGCCGTGAAGTGGAACACCAGCGGCACGCGCAGGCCGTCGATATGGTAGGCGGTATCTTCCGGATCGGTTCCGCGAACGAGGAGCTGGCCCGAGCCGAAGGGCGGCCGCGACAGGCCGGGCAGGTTCTGGATGGCACGCACCGGGTCGCCAAAGGAGCCCGGGAGCGTCACGATCTCCTGGCGATCGATGGTGCGGGCCACCTCCGCCTCCTCCACCCGCGCGATCACCTCGATCTCGTCGTCGACCTCGAAGTCGGCCCACTCGGGGCGAGGCTCGACGTGCAGCGTCACGCCATCGACGTAGTCGCCCTCGGGCACCACCACCTTGCTCGTGGTGGGGACCATGCCTGCGCCGCGCACCGTGAGCAGCCAGTGCCCGGGGGCGAGACCCGCCAGGCGGAAGCGCCCCTCCGCGTCGGTGAACGTGCGCACCGTGGCGTCGTCGGGGCCGCTGCCATCGATCCGCCCGTTGGCCACCATCCGCCGGCTGCCTCGCTCGCGCACCACCCCATCGATGGACAGCGGCGCATGGGCCCCCAGCTCGAAGGCCCAGCGGTAGGTGATCTTGGCGGCCACCGCCTCCCCCTGCGCGTCGCGGGCCGGCGCGAAGGACAGCCCATAGGCGGCCCCCTGCGCAGCGGCCCCGAAGCTCGGCGTGGTGGCCTCCACCACCGTGACCTCCCGCACCCGCCCGTCTTCGTCGATGACGAGCTCGAGCAAGGCCTCACCGGGCTGAGCGAGCTCCAGCGCTCGGCGTGGATGCGCCGCAGGAGCCCCCTCCTGCAGTACCGGCAGGGTCGGCTCGGCAGCAGCGGCGATGGTAGAGCACAGCAACGCGGTAAGGAAGAACACGACCCACTCGGATGGCGGGTCGCAACGTACCAGGCCATGTTTAGGGTCGCACAGGAGACTGACATGTCGGCGCTGCTCCTCGTTCTGTGGCTCGGAGGCTGCGGGGCAGACTGCACCACCAGCTGGTACGCCGACCTCGACGGCGACGGCTTCGGCGATCGCACTGCCCGCACCCTGGCCTGCGAGCGGCCCGCGGCGACCGTGGCGGATGCCACCGACTGCGACGATGCCGACCAGGGGGTGAACCCCGACGCCGAGGATGTCTGCAACAGCCGCGACGACGACTGCGACGGCGACATCGACGAAGACGGCGAGATCGAGGTCTACTACCTTGACGCCGACCGCGACGGCATGGGCACTGCCGACTCCAGCTGGTCGGGCTGTGGCGCCCTCCCCCCGCCGCTGTACACCGCTGTGCAGGCCGGCGACTGCGACGACCTCGACTTCCACGTGCGCCCGGGCCGCAGCGAGAGCTGCAACGGCATCGACGACGACTGCGACGGCCTCATCGACGAAGGCGCCATCGACGTGCAGCCCTTCTTCGTCGACGTCGACCTCGACGGCCACGGCGGCGAAGAGACCATCTACGTGTGCCCTTCCCAGCAGGGCGAGCTGGCGAGCGAGCAAGACGACTGCGACGACAACAACGACGCGGTCTACCCAGGTGCCGCCGAGCGCTGCAACGGCCGCGACGACGACTGCGACGGCCTCGTCGACGAGGGCGCGGTCGATGCCACCACCGGCTACGTCGACCGAGACTTCGACGGCGTCGGCGACGCCCTGGCGCCGGTCAACACCTGCTCCATGTACGAGATGATCGAGTACGACTACTGGTATGCCCAGCTCGTGCCGACCCCTGGCGACTGCGACGACTTCGATCCCACCATCCACCCCGGCGCCCTCGAGCGCTGCAACGGCTACGACGACGACTGTGACGGCCTGGCCGACGACGACGACCCGTCAGTGCTCGTCAGCGACCTGTCGGTGTGGCACGTCGACTTCGATCGAGACGGCTGGGGCGTCGACGACGCGTGGGTGCAAGCCTGCGAGCAGCCCGCAGGGCAGCTGTGGTCCCTCGACGCCGGCGACTGCGACGACGGCGACGACGAGGTCCGACCCGACGCCGAGGAGCGGTGCAACGGCTACGATGACGACTGCGACGGCTTCATCGACGCCGACGACAGCGAGCTGGCCACCTGCCCCTGACCGAGCGCAGAAGGGCTAGGCGAGCTTCATCGACAGATCGGCCCACCGCGCCTGGTGGATGAGACCACCCGAGCTCACGATGTCGAGGTCGAGCTTCTTGGCGGCCATCCCTGCGACCCGCTGCGGCGTGACGTTGCCACTCGCCTCCAGGATCACGCTGGGGCGAATGGCCCGAGCGGCAGCGATCACCTCGACGAGGCCCTCGTCGTCGAAGTTGTCGAGCAGGATGACCTCGGCGTCGGTCCGTGCGGCCTCTTCGACCTCTTGCAGGGTGCGCGCCTCGACCTCGATGCGCACCAGATGGTGGACCTGGCTGCGGGCGCGGCGCACGGCCTCGGTCAGCGACCCCACCGCAGCGATGTGGTTGTCTTTGACCATCACACCGTCGAACAGGGCGCGCCGATGATTGAAGGCGCCCCCACAGCGCACGGCGTGCTTCTCGAGGTCGCGATGCAGGGGCGTCGTCTTGCGGGTGTCGACGACCTTGGGGCCGTCGGTGCCTGCGGCATCGACGAATTGGCGCGTGTGGGTAGCGATGCCCGACAGCTTCATCAGGAAGTTGAGAGCGACCCGCTCGCCGATGATCAGGTTGCGCAGATCGCCACGGACCGTCGCCACCACGGTGCGGTCGGCCACCTTCCGGCCATCGGGCTCCCGCACCTCGTAGACCACCCGCCCCCCGAGACGTCGGGTGACCTCCTCGAACACCATGGCGGCTGGCTCGTGCCCACACACGACCAGCTCCTGCTTGGCCATCACCCGGCCTTCCCCGCGAGCCTTCGGCGGCACGGTCGCCATCGTCGTGAGGTCGCCAGGGCCCAGGTCTTCGTCGACCGCTGCCTCGATCAGCCGGTGCAGGTTCACGAGGCCCCCTGACCGAGGCGGTCGCGGCTGGCACGCAGCGTGTCGCGCCGCACCACCGCTGCCTCGAGCTTCCCGCGGATCTCGGCCACCACCTCGGCCGGAGCACGGTCGACGAAGTTCTTGTTGCCGAGGCGTTTCTCGAGCTGCCCCACGTCTTTGTCGACCTTGGCCAGCACCTTGTCGAGGCGAGCGAGCTCCGCCTCGATGTCGACGACACCGGCGAGGGGCACCACGAGCTTCACGCCCCGCACCACCGCGGTGGCCGACGGGTCGGGGGGCGTGCCGAGGGGCTTGGCCTCGGCGCGCGCCAGGTCGTACAGCGCCTTGCCATGGCGCTGCAGCAGCACGAGCAGAGCGTCGTCGGCCACGTGCACCTCGAGCGGCTTCTTCATGGCGATCTCCATCTCCCCGCGGATGCGTCGGATCTCGGTGATCGCCTCCTGCAGCGTCGCCACCTCGTCGAGCACGCTGTCGTCGACCTCGTAGTCGTCGACGCGCGGGAAAGCGGCCAGGGTGACGTAGCCCTCGGTGCCCGGCAACAGGTGCCAGATCTCCTCCGACAGGAACGGCATGATCGGATGCAGCAGCCGCACGATGGCACCGAAGGACTCGAACAGCGTGTGCTTGACGCCGTTCTTCGCCGCCGGGTCGCCCTGCTGGTCGTACAGCGAGGCCTTCGACAGCTCGAGGTACCAGTCACAGAACTCGCCCCAGATGAAGCTGTGCAGCTCCGACGCCACGTCGTTGAATCGGTACTCGTCGAGGGCGGCACGCACCCGGCCGACCGCCGCGCCGGTGCGCGCACGGATCCAGTGCTCATAGGGCCCGAAGACCATGGGCGCGTCAGGGTCGTAGCCTTCCGCGTTCATGAACACGAAGCGAAGCGCCTGCCAGATCTTCGTCTGGAAGCGGTGGTTGTCTTCCACTCGCTTGGGGTCCCAACGGATGTCGCGCCCCTGGGCTGCGAACGCCGCCATGGTGAACCGGAAGGTGTCGGCTCCCCACTCGTCGATCACCGTGAGGGGGTCGACCACGTTGCCCTTGGTCTTCGACATCTTGTCGCCGTTCTGGTCGCGGACCAGGGCGTGGATGTAGACATCGCGGAAGGGCACCTCACCCATGAAGTGCTGGCCGGCGAACATCATCCGGGCAACCCAGAAGAAGATGATGTCGAAGCCCGTCACCAGCACGCTGGTCGGGTAGTACTTGGCGAGGTCGTCGGTCTTGTGGGGCCACCCGAAGACGCTGAAGGGCCACAGCGCCGAGCTGAACCAGGTGTCGAGCACGTCGCTGTCTTGTGTGAGCTGATCGTGGCCCGCCTGCTCACAGGCTTCCTCGAACGACCGCGCGACGAACACCTTGCCGCTCGCATCGAACCAGGCGGGGATGCGGTGGCCCCACCACAGCTGGCGGCTGATGCACCAGTCGCGGATGTCGCGCAGCCACGCGAAGTAGGTGTTCTCCCACTGCTTGGGCACGAACCGGGTCTTTCCGTGCTCCACCGCAGCGATCGACGGGCCCGCGAGGGGCTTCATGCGAACGAACCACTGGGTAGACAGCATCGGCTCGACGATGGCCCCCGAGCGCTGGCTTCGGCCGAGGTTCATGGTGTGGTCTTTGCGGCCACGGAACAGACCGAGCTCCTCGAGCTTGGCCTTCACCGCCTTTCGCGCCTCGGGCACCGTCATCCCCTCGAAGGGGCCCGCTTCGGCGTTCATGGTGCCGTCGGTGTTCAGCAGGTTGATCATCGGCAGGTCGTGCCGCTTGCCGACCTCGAAGTCGTTGAAGTCGTGGGCCGGGGTGACCTTCACCGCCCCGGTGCCGAAGGCCATGTCGACGAGGATGGGGTCGGCGACCACCGGGATCTCGCGATCGACGATGGGGTGGCGGAGGGTCTTCCCGATCAGGTGCTGGTAGCGCTCGTCGTCGGGGTGCACGGCCACCGCGGTGTCGCCGAGCATCGTCTCGGGCCGCGTCGTGGCGACCACCAGCTCCCCTCCCCCATGGGCCTCACTCACCGGGTAGGCGAAGCTATACAGCTCGCTGGGCACGTTCTCCTCGTGCTCGACCTCGAGATCGGACAGGGCCGTCTGGTCGCGAGGGTCCCAGTTGATGAGGCGCTCGCCTCGGTAGATGAGCCCCTCTTCGTACAGCTTGACGAAGTGCTCGGTCACAGCCCGCTGCAGGTCGGTGTCGAGGGTGAACCGCTCCCTAGACCAGTCGCACGACACGCCCAGGCGACGCAGCTGCTTGGCGATCGTGCCCCCGGCGACCTCCTTCCACGCCCACACCCGCTCCACGAACTTCTCGCGGCCCAGAGCCCAGAAGTCGCCCCCCTCGGCCTCGATCTGGCGACGCACCACCCACTGGGTGGCGATGCCGGCGTGGTCGGTGCCTGGCACCCACACGGTGTTGTAGCCATCCATGCGCTTGTAGCGAACGAGGATGTCTTGCAGGGTGTTGTTGAGGGCGTGGCCCATGTGCAGCGAACCCGTGACGTTGGGCGGGGGGATGACGACCGAGAAGGGCTCGCCTTCCGCGCTCGGGTCGGCCTCGAACAGCTTGGCGTCAGCCCACGCCTTCGCCCAGGTCTCGGCGGCGGCATGGGGGTCGTAGGCGCTAGGCAGATCCGCAGACATGTCATCTCCTGGAGGGGGACCGCCCTCTAACGCGGCACAGGCCCTCTGCTGGCATCCCGGAGCCCACGCCATACGTGCGGGCTGCACGATGAGGGAGGTCGAGTGATCGGCACCGGCGGCCTGACGGCCCTGTCCACAGACGAGCTACGACTGCTGCTGCGCGTCGTTCACCAGGGGCAGCTGCCGTGCCCCATCGACCGCATCGGCCTGGCCTCGACGGGCCTGCTACGAATCGGCGACCACCTCGGCGTGCTGCGAGGGGTCGACGAGGCAGGCGTGCGCGCCGTGCTGGTGTGTGTGCTGGCGGAGCGAGCGCAGGGCCACCGGCCCCGCGCCATCGCAGGCTGATCTACTCGGCGAGCTTCATGCCCTTGATGTAGTCGAGCTTTGGGAAGTCGGCTTCGAGGTAGGCATTGCCCATCTTCTGCAGCTTGCCCTGGCTGGGGCCACGCCCGCGGGGAGCCCCCTCGCCGTAGCCCTTGTAGAGCTTGTCGACGACATCCATACCCTCGACGACCTCGCCGAAGGCCGCGAAGCCCATCCCGTCGAGGTTGGTGTTGTCTTTGTAGTTGATGAACAGCTGGGTGGTGCGGGTGTTCTCGCCGCGGGTCGCGAAGGTGACGTGGCCGCGCTTGTTGCTCGTCTTCACCGGATCGTCGTCGATCTCGGCCTCTTTCCAGGCCTCCGCCACGGCCGGGTAGCCGCTGATGCCGAACTGCACCATGAAGCCGTCGATGGCGCGGAAGAAGGCGGCATCGTCGTAGAAGCCGATGTCGACCAGGTTGAAGAACCGGTCGGCGCCCTTGGGGGCCCAGTCGCGGTGCACCAGCACGGTGAAGTCGCCCTTCGTGGTGGTGACCACGACCTTGTACTCCTTCGGTGCTTCCTTGGTCGCCAGGGCGGGGTCGAGAAGCGCCGGATGGTGGCCCGCGGGCAGCTTCCACTCCTTGGCGGGAGCCTTGTCAGCCGCCTTGGGCGCCTTCGCCTCCGCGGGGGCGGGGGCAGGCTCGGGGGCCACAGTGGGCTCCTCGGCGCCGCCGGAGCAAGCCACGAGACCAACGAGGGACAGAACGGACAGCCAGCGCATGAGGACCTCCAACAGGGCGCCTCATACTCTGCAAGCCCTCAGTCGCGCCAGACAGTGCTGATCGGAGTGCCGCGGATCATGTCTTCCTCGCCCCCGCTCGCCTGCCGCGACAGCGCGGTGAATCGCTGCTGCGCAACCACAAGCTGATCCACCAGGTTGCGGCACATGGCCTGGCGGAAGGCGCTGCCGATGGGGTCGTCGACCGCGTAGAGCTCCAGGTACTTGTCGCGCCCGAGCACCAGCGTCGTCACGTCGCGGTGGCACACACACGATGCCGAGCGGGGGGTGCCGAGGGCCATGGAGGCATCGCCGAACGCCTGGCCCGGCGACAGCGTGGCCAGCGTCTCGGCACGATCCTCTCCCACCATCACCACGACATCGACCGCGCCCTCGGCCAGCACCCACATCCGCTCGGCCGGCTCGCCCTGACGGCACAGCACGTGCTCGGCCTCGAAGCTCTCGACCTGGAAGCACTCGCCGATGGACTGCAGGATCGCGCCGTCTACCCAGCTGAACAGCGGGGACTGCGCCAGCACCGCGGTCGGGTCGATCGACGGCGACTTGCCGCCGAGCAGCGACTTCGACAGCCGATGGAAGAGGCCCTTCGACGGCTTGAGCGCAAACTCGGTGCCCTTGGTGAGCTCGGCCAGGCCTTCGTTGAAGTAGCGGAGACGCTCCCCCATCTTCCGCAGGGCGGCCCGCTCGAGGTTGTAGACGGCCGGGTTGCCACGCTCGCACAGCAGCGCGTAGGACTCGGGGGCGAGCACCAGCAGCTCGACCGGCCCACCGGCCACCACCGTCGCCAGACGCGCCCGGCCCGTGAACAGCTCAGGAAGCCCCAGCACATCGCGCGCGCCCGCACCACCGACGCGGTGGTCGCCATCCATGATCGACACGACGCCCTGCATGATGAAGGCAAGGGTGGTGTCTTCCTCGCCCTGCTCCATGATGACGTCGCCAGCATCGAGGTGCATGGACTGCAACAGCCCGTTGGCCTCCTGGACATCGTCGGGCTCGAGCCCGGCGAACACCGGTGGGAGGGCTTGCAGCATCACGAACTCCTGTAGGCAGGGATACCCACAGGAGATCTAGCCTATCGGAGCCGGCGATGCACCTCGGGAGGCGCACGAACGCGGCGGCTCACGCGCCGGCAATCAGCCCGTCGATCTTGGCGAGGAGGCGCTTGAAGTCGATGGGCTTCGTCTCGTAGTCGTCGCAGCCGGCTGCAAGAGCCTTCTCTCGGTCGCCGACCATGGCGTGGGCCGTGAGGGCGATGATCGGGATCGACCGCGTCGAGTCGTCGGCCTTCAGCTTGCCGGCGACCGTCCAGCCATCCATCACGGGAAGCGACATGTCGAGCAGGATCAGGTCGGGCGCGGAGCCGGCCATCTCCACCGCCTCGCCTCCGTCGACCGCCAGCTCAACGTCGTACTTCCTGCGTCGCAGACGCCGCGAGAGCATGTCGCGGTTCATTTCGTTGTCTTCGACCAACAGGATCCTAGGCATCGAAGCCCTCCACACGCTCACTCTGATAGCACATCACGTGCAGGCTGCCTCGCGCTCGGCTCGGCGCCATGCCTACTCATCGTTCCGACGGCTCAATTCCTTAGCCAATCGTTTCACCAGCTCGTTCGTCGACAGCGTGGCCACCCCTGGCTCGTCGAGCAGCGTCACCAGCACGACGGGCGTTGGCGCCTTGTCAGCCGGGGTCTGCGCGCCCGGTGCCGGGCCCGAGCTGCGCTCCGGGGCAGGCTGCATGCTTCCCGATCGCCAGCCGGGGTGGGCCATGATGTCGCCGCCGAGGGGGAGAGGCGGCTCGTCGCCCGGGAGCGTCTGCATGTGCTCGGTCACGTCGCGGCAGGCCGCCTGGATCAGGGTGTCACCGTCTTCCGACAGCCGCTTGCAGCTCGTCTCGACCCAGATGTAGCTGGCATCCTGACGCTGCATCCGAGAGATGAAGGTGAAGCCCTCGGGCAGGGTGCCACGCTTGCGCTGCTGCTCCAGCAGCTCGCGCCGATCGATGGGATGAATCCAGTCGTAGAAGGAGCGCTGCTTGAGCGCATCGGGCTCCCACCCCAGCAGGATCAGGCTCGCGGGAGACACGTACCGGACCTGCCCCGACGGTGTGTACTGCACGATCATGTCGCCGGTGTTCTCGAGGAGGGCCTTGAAGCGGCGCTGGCTCACCTCGAGCTCGCGGTGTGCCTTCACCAGGTTGAGCTGGGTGCGGATACGCGCGTGCACGACATCGAAGTTCAGCGGCTTGGTGACGTAGTCGTTGGCCTCGGCCTTCAAGGCCTCCACCACATCGTCGGCCTCGGTCTTGGCCGTCGCCATGATGACGGGGAGCTGGACCTGGCTGTAGCGCTCGCGCAGCCTGCGCAGCACGTCGATGCCCGACAGGCCGGGCATCATCCAGTCGAGCAAGATCAGGTCGATCGACTCGCGCTCCACCATCTCCAGCGCCTGGGCGCCATCCTCGGCGACGACCACCTCGTAGCCTCGGCGCCGCAGCCGGCGGGAGAGCATGTCGCGGTTGAGCGCGTTGTCGTCGACCACCAACAGGCGGGACGCGATCTGCGCGCTGCGACGTGGCGGCAGCGGAGGCGTCGCCGCCCCCACCATCACCGCCGCGGGGGGAGGCGACGGCATCCGGCGGCGGCCGGCGACGGGGGTGGGGGCCGCAGGATCGACCTCCGGACTTCCCGACCGCGGCGGCACCGACCGGGCGGTGGCAGGCGCCGGACTTCGAGGAGGCGGCGCACTTCGGTCGCCGCGCCGAGGCGGCGGCGTGGTGTTGGCGCGCGCGACATCCGGCAGGCTGCCCAGGGTGCGCTCGATCTTGGCCAGCACCCGCTGCAGCCCCGCTGGGCTGGTCGCATCGCTGGCGAGGGTCAGCACGGGGATCCGCGAGGTGCCCACATCCGAGTTCAGGCGCTTGACCGCGTGCCAGCGGTCCATCGCAGACAGGGTGGGGTCCATCAGGATGACGTCGGGGTTGCGGCGCGCGGCCACGTCGACAGCTGCCGCACCGTTGGGGGCCATGTGCACCGAGAAGCCGCGATCGGTCAGGTTGGCACACAGGGCGTCGGCATCTGGCCCCGGCGGGGTGACCACGAGTAGCGCTGGCAAAGGACCTCCGCAGGGGCAACGTCGGCAGCGCCACACTGTACCAGAGGCTCAGCCTCAGGCGACCTCGCCGACTAGCAGCACCGTGTCGCCCTGCAGTACCGCCGGGCGGAGGACGACGAGGGGCTGGAGCAGGTCGTTGACCACGGGGTTGCCGATAGCGCGGGCGACTCCCTGGTCGACCAGCCACCGCTCGTCGTGCACCGACACGGCGGGCGGGGGGCGCACTTCGAGGCGCACCCCTCCACCGATGGCCTCGACCAGCGACGCCGCCTCGGCCAGTACGGCCCTCGCAAGCAACTCACAGCGCTCCACCGCGGAGCGATCCGGCATGGCGCTGCGGTGGCTCTTTCCGATCTCCATGGCCAGCCAGCAAGCAGCCTGAACCTCTCCGAGGGCTCCGATAGGGGCCACCTCGTCTGCCGAGGGGAGCCCGAGCAATCCGCCCCGTGCTGCGCGGGTCACGACCGCGCGCCACGCCGTCGTGTCGAGCAGCGCGCCCGCTTCCTCCTCGTTGGGCGCAGCCCGTGTCGGGGCGAGGGTGGGGGCAGGCCACGGAGTGAGCATCGCGGACGCACGAATCGCTCCCGGGTGGACTCCCCTCCCCTGCCCGATCCACACCCGAACGAGGCCCACCTCTCCCAGCGGCGCCGGACCACGCCACGGCCCACCGCCATGCAGCGCCCGCCACCCCTCCCGGGTTCGGGCCCACACCGCCTGGGCCTCCGCGCCTTGCACCGTCACGTGCACCTGCTGACCGTCGACCTCGCAGGACGCCAGCAGCCCCGGCCCTGTGGTCTGCTCGCCGGGCACCACGTCGAGGGCCTCGGGGGGCGCTGGCGGGGTGGTCGCGGGCGCGGGCATCTGCAGCACCCGATGCGCCAGCCAGGCGGTGGCCACCAGCTGCACCGCCTGCAGGACCATCACGACGGCCCACGCGGCGCTCACCGGATGTCGTCGCCGAACGAGTGCTCCGCGTCGACCGTGTACTCCACCGTCGTCGGGTCGCGGCCTACCGAGCGCCCCTCCGCAGCGAAGGGCCCCTCCTCGGGCTGCGCCCCTCCCAGCAGCGGAAGATCAGGGAGCATCCGATGGAAGACCACACTCAGCTCCTCGGTCAGCGGCCCGAGCTCGAAGCTGCGCTTGTGGGCGACCAGGCGTGTCTCCTGCAGGGTGCGGGCGCGACGGCCGCGGCGGCGCTTGGCCGTGCCCTGGGCGATGGCGACGTAGGGCTCCCATCCACGGTCCTCCGGAAGCCCATCCACCACCAGCCGCAGCTCCCCGGTGATCGGTGTGCGCGGGGGCAGAGGCCGAGGCGGCGGCTCCCCCACCTGGGTGATGTCGTCGTCGACCAGATCGGCGCGAGGGTCGACCACGAGGTTCATCGCGTGCCCAGGGCGTAGGTCGAGGCGGCGCGTGAGCAGCCACGGCCGTGTCGACACCGCCGACTGCAAGTAGACGGGGCAGTCCATCTTCAGCGTGTCGAAGCTCAGCGCGAGGTGGGAGGTCTCCGCGTTGCTCTGCAGCAGCGCGAACAGCCCGCCTCCGTTGACCGTGAGGGTCTTGAGGTCGGCGCTGGGGTCGATCTGCCCGGCGTGGCCGTAGCTGCGGCGCACCCAGTCGTTGGTGAGGTGGACCACGCGGCCCGGCAGGAACGCGTGGATGCCCTCGGCGATGGGCGGGTACTGTGACGCACGACCAGCGACCAGCACCACGACCTCGGTGTGGTCGGGATCCGGCAGCTCGGCCACCGCGTCTTCCAGCGCCTGCCGACAGGCCGCGAGGAACAGGCGGATGTCGCGCCCGAGCATCGGCCGGTCGCCATCGGCCACGTCTTCGGTGGGCTCCGGGTAGACCATCGCGCGGTAGTGGTGGCGAGGCACCTCCTGCGTGATGTCGACCGACAGCACCTCCGCGGTCCGGAAGAGGTCTTGGAGCTCCGGGCGTTCCCGCAGCGGCACCCAGCCCGAGCCGCCCTCGGACAGCAGGTCTTCGGGGCCGACCCGGCGCTCCTCCACCCAGCGGCGCAGCGTCGGCATGTCGCGCACGACGTAGTTGCGCCCGTCTTGATCGAGGTAGAGCGTGCCGGCCTCCGCCTCGGCTCCGCCGGGCGCCGCTGGGGCGGCCGTGGTGTCGCGGTAGGCCGTGATGATCGGGGTCTCTTCGGCGTCGAGCTCGTTGGTGGGGATGACCGGCAGGTCGAGGTGCACGCGCTGGGCATGACCACACTCGCGGCAGCGGAACCGGAAGCTGCGATTCGACGCGAACACCCATCGAGGGAGCGCGTTGTCGGAGCCGCACGCATCGCAGACCGTGACCGTCTTGCCGATGGGGTGGGCCTCGTCGTCGATGCGGGTGATCGCCGCCCCCGACGAGGGGTCGAGGACGACGGCGTGCAGCTGGGCCGCGGTGCGCGCGCCCAGCTCCTTGGCCTCCGCAGCAAGCAGCCCGTGCAGGGTGGTGTTGACCCCGGACACGGTGCGCATCGTGGTCGACGGCAGCGTGCGGGACAGTGTGCGCAGCGTGGTGTAGTTCCACTGATCGGCGTCGAGGCACTTGAGCGCGTCGGCCAGCTCCCGCAGCACCGACTGGTTGAGCAGCGCATCGGGGGTGGCTCGCGCCGTGGGGAACGGATCGGGCGGCATCGCGAGCACCCGCCGCCCCGAGCCGTCGTCGGCGCGGTCGGGCCCCGCCACCACGCCCGACGCCACCAGCTCGTGGTACAGCACGCCGTAGAAGGCCCGGGTGACGTCGTTGCCTGACAGGTGGTGAGGCAGGCGCTGCGGGTAGGTCATCTGCCGCACCGTGTGCTCTTCGCCGTAGTCGTCGGCGGTGCACAGGAAGCCACACACGTCGGTGGTGCCTCCCCCGAAGTCCATCACCCAGTAATACCGCGACTTTCCTGGCCCCATGGGACTCAGCTGCAGATCCTTGTACAGGCAGGGCACCGACACCAGGAAGGCTTCCTCGCGGAAGAACAGCTGCCGTGGGTCGCCGTGCCGCCACACCACCTCCCCGAGCACCGCGGCGAAGGTCTCCTTGAGGGACCGCACGAACCGCGGCATCGCGGCCAAGCGCGGGGGGAAGCTGATGAGCACGTCGGCATCGGCCAGCGGGAACCACGCCATGCGCTCCCGCACCTCGAGCAGGAAGCGCTTGAGGAAGAACCGGGCCACCTCGGTCGCTGCGATGTGGTCGGGGCAGCCGGGGTGCGCCCCATCGCCGAAGCGCAGGCCCAGCTTGATCATCGTGGTGTACAGGCCGCCCTCGCTGGCCTCGTCGTCGAGGGTGTACACGCCTCCGAGGGCGGGCGACAGGTAGACCCGCGACGGGTAGATCGGCCCCTCGTCGAAGTTCACGTTGATGACACGAGGCACGAAGCCATCGAGGAAGGCCACGGAGGCGCAGGTGCCCTCGGTGCCCAGATCGATGCACAGCCAGGGCGTGCGCACCCCCTCACGCCCGACCCTCGCGCGCATCAGCCGCGCATACGGCCCGTTGTCGGTGCGGAACACCTTCTCGCCGTGCACCGCACCCCGAGTGGGGCGGCCCACGAAGGCCATCGTCAGCTTCAGCCGGCCGTCAGCCGCGTCGCGCAGCCGCCCCAGGTCGATGCTGCAGCGCAGGTTGCGCGTCTGCCCCGCCGTGATCTCCAGGGGACCCGGCCCCCAGCGCCCCACCACCTCGGACCCGAGCCGGATCTCCGCTCGGTCGAGGGTGACCCCTTCCGCGTCGGGGGGCAGCCCTACCTGCAGGTTGACGGTGACCTCACGCCCCTCCGTGGCAGCCCCGACCAGATCGTAGAGCACCAGGGGGCGGTCGTCTCGCGCCTGGAGGACCGGCCACACGCACCGGGTCGGCTCCTCGAGGGCCGTCTGCCGCAGGTGGGGCGCTGGCTGACTGGGCAGGCGGGCGGGGGTGTCCCAGTAGCTCAGCCTGGTAGCCCAGCTCCCCCCCACCTCACGGGACCTCACCGCCAGCGACTGCACTGCGGGACGTGGGTCGTGCCCGCCGAGGGCCCCGTTCCACCCTACGGCCTCTACCCCCGGCGCGATGGGCGGCTCCACCGGGTAGACCGGCACCACGCGGTGCCCGAGTGGGCCCTCCATCCCCAGGTCGGCCTCTTCCCCGGGCTCGGGGGGCTGCACCCAGCAGGCCGGGGCAAGGCTGGGCGAGCTCATCGGCGCCGGAAGCTCCACCCACGACGCAGCGACCCCCTCCGCCGACACCGGCTGCTCCTGGGCATCGACCCAGGCGTAGTGAGGGTGGTCATCGTAGGCGCTCGCCCGGCCCGGGAGCTCGGCCTCGTGGGGCGTGAGGTACAGGTACCACTGGAACAACCGGCGGCTCACCCCGTCGGACAGCTCCACGAACATGGCCTTGCGCACCCAGCGCACCGCCTGCACGTCGTTGGCGAAGCGAGAGCCCCACCGCACCCGCAGCGCGACCGGACGCCACTCGGGCACCTCCAGCAGGCCCGCGCCGATCCCCGGGGCCCGGCTCGACGGGATCAGCCCGGTGCCGACCTCCACCTCCAGGCCACTGACCGTGCGCCCCTCGCTGTCGACGGCGGGCTCGTCGGACGGACGGATCCATGCCTCGACCGAGCCCCGCAGCACGTGCATCACCCACACCTCGGGCTGCACCGTGACCACCTCGCCGGCCGCCTTGGTCACGACGTTGTGCACGACCAGTCGCGGAGGCCACACCCGACCCACCCGCATCGGGTTGCCGGTGACGGGGTCGAAGCGCTGCCGGAGCGCACGCGCCGGGGGTAGCCCGTTCATCACCTGGTCGGAGCGGCGGGTCACGAGGCCCTCGCCGGGGCGAGCTGCATCACGTCGGCCACCGCACGCCGCCGGGGCGTCTTCGTCACCTGCGACAGCTCGCTGGTGTGCATCGCATCGACCAGGCTCGCCTCTCCCATCTGCGCCAGGCGCTGCAGCAGGGCATGGATGGGATGCTCGAGGTGCTCGAAGCGTGAGCCGAGCACGCCCACCTGCGCCGCGAGGCCCGGCGAAGGGCCCAGCTTGGCGAGCTCGAGCAGCTTGCGGAGGGTCTCGGCCGCGTCATGGCGGGTCGCGAGGGCCGCCAGCGACGCGTGCACCGCGCGGACCAGCTCCTCGAGCACGTGGTGGTCGGCGGACACCGCGTGCACCAGGCCGCACGGCAGCAGCTGCCGGCCCAGGCCTGGCACCGAGGCCGCGCTGACCTCCAGCACGGCGAGGTCGGCGTGCTTGCGCGGGCGCAGCACCCCCAGCGCGAGCGCCACCAGGACATAGGCCGCGGCCTTGGCCAGCGCGACGAGGGAGTCGGCCGTGTCGCCCTCGGGCAGGGCCAGCAGCAGGTCGGCCAGTCGATGCTCGGTCGTGGCTCTCCGCCGCCGCTGCCCGTCGCGGCTCGACATCTGCTCGAGACGCTGCCAGTAGATGGCGCAGGTCTTCAGCCGCGGGGCCACGACCACCAGCATGCCGGTAGCGGTGAGCCAGTTCATGAGGGCTGGCTCTACGGCGCGCTCGAGGTGCAGCTCCACCTCGGTGCCCTGCGCGGCCGCCAGCGCCTGACGAAGCACCGGCGGGTCGCGCCCCTCCAGCAACAGCAGCAGCACCTCTTCGTAGGTGGGGACCTGGGGAACGGCTGCTACGAGCCCGTGGGCCTCGCGGGTCAGCTCCTGCAGGTAGCGCTCGAAGTCGCCATCGTCGGCCATGCCCAGGGGGCGACGAGTGAGGGCCTCGTTCGTCGCGCGCTCGAGGTCGCCCGAGACCGGGAGCGCCGCGATGCGCGCCATGAGCAACGTGGCGAGGTCTTCGGCCGTGGGGGCAGCCCAGCGCACCAGCCGGTCGTCACGCACCGCCATCTCGCACTCGCGCAGCACGCGGTCCCACAGTCGCTGCTGCAGCTCGATGAGCGCCTCGCGCACCCGGACGGCGCGATCGCGCAGTGCCCGCAGATCGTCGGCGATGGGCGAGGCCTCCGAGTCGTGGGCCCGGCGCAGCAGCACATCGAGGCTGCGCGACAGCCCCGCCCCATACTCACCACGAAACAGGGAGAAGCGGTCTTGCACCATCTCCCGGGCCACCGAGCGACCCGGTGCGCCGCGCGGAGCTACCTGACAGGACAACCCCGAGAACGTGTGCCTCCACGCGGTGAGGTGGACCTGGCCGGACGCCCCCACAGCCCCCTCCCCCGACACCAGACCCTCGAGCTGCTCGGCGCGGTCGAGGGGGTACGGGTCTTGGATGTTGTCGAGGCGCGTAGAGAGCGCCTGCACGGTGTACTCGATGCCGACCGCGGTGAACGCCCGCAGGTGCTGCAGCCGCAGCCGTTCCACATCGGCGATGGCACTCCGAATCCCGTCGATCTCGGCGTGCACGGGGCGAAGCGCCCGCTCGATGGCATCGACGAGGGGCCGATTGCCCTCGAAGCGCACGCGCCCCAGGGCCTCCATCGCCCGCTCCGCCACCGCAGCGGCGGTGCCCGCGTGGGGTAGGCGCGCCCGCACCTCCTGAGGCGACAGCACCCGGGTGCCTTCGACGTCGACGGGTGGGCCAGAGATCGCGTCGCGAAGCACCTTGTAGGCGGCGACGTAGATCGCGGCCTCAGACAGGCGCCGCGCATGCCCCATGGGCACATGCACCAGGCGGAAGAAGTGCACCGGAGGCGCCGGCATGCACCAGGTGCTGGGGAGGTCGAGCATCGGCCCCAGGTCGACCGGTCGGGCCCGCGGCACCCGCAGCGCGTCGGGGGACCTGGCAGCGTCGAGGGCCACGTCGAGGATGTCGGCCGGGCTCGGGTTGCAGATCACCGTGGTGAGCTGGTCTCGGCGCACCAGATCGGCGAGCACCACCTTCACGGACTGCGCGAGGGCCGGGTCGACCTCCCCGTCGTTGCCGCCCAGCAACACCGTCACGGGCCGCTCCCGCTGCACCACCGCCCGCACCACCGGGATGAGCGCCGGCTCGTCGAGCCAGCCGATGACGAGCACCTTGTCCCATGCGTTGGTCGCCTCGTGCAGATCGGCGGAGTGAGCCTGGGAGCAGGCCCACAGCACCTCCGTCTGCTCTTCGAGCTTGGCGTCGGGCACCAGGCGCCACCGGTCGGCCTCGGGGCCCTCGAAGGTCTTGCTCGCCGCGAAGGAGACCATCTGCGGGAGATCTTCGGGCATCGGCACGATGGCGTCGGGGCGCACGAGCACCTTGGGCACGCTGCTGCCCAGCCGCTCCGCGAGGGCGCAGGCGGTGGGGCCGACCATCACGATACCGATCTCAGCCAAGGAACATCCTGTAGGCGGTCATGAGGCTCCAGAAGCTGGCGAGCAACAGCACCGCTCCCACCAGGGTACCGGTCAGGGCCCGGATCACCCAGCCCCTGGCGACCTGCTGCTGCGCCTCCGCGAGGATGGTCGACAGGGGGCGCTGATGCAGGGGATCCTCGCGTGCCGACGCCTCGTAGCAGGCGCGCATCGCCCGCGCGGCATGCACCTGGCGCAGCCCCGCCGCGGTGCCCAGGCCGCCCATCAGCGCGAACATCGTCGACACCAGGCTCACCAGCAACCACGGCCGCGTGTCGAGGCCGGTGATCTCGAGCCGATCGATGCGCACGACGTGTTGCCAGGGCTGCACGGCGGCCTGAGCCTGCCCGGCGGGGTCGACCGCCGACGCCGCAGCACGCCACAGAGGCAGCGCCCGCTCGGCATCGTCGAGGGCGTCGAGGGAGCCCAGCCGCGCCGTCAGGGCCTCGGGGCGGGCGGTGATCCGCATCTGCCCCTGGAGCCGCAGCGACGACTGGAAGGGATCGAGCCCGGCGGTGCGCAGGAAGTGACGGCGCAGCTCCCCCGGAGCAAAGGCCACCCCGACCTGCCCGTCACAACGCCCCTGCACATCGTCGAGCTGTAGCGCCCCCTCCGCGGAGGCCAGACGCACCTCGGTGTCGACACGGCCGCAGGGAACGCGCGGCGCATCACGCAGGGGCGGGACGCGCCACGGATCGGCGTCGAGGGCGGTCACGACTGTGTCGACGACCCGGTCGGGCACCGGCTCCGACAGCGTGATCAGCTTCGGGGCGCTGTGCTCTCCGGTCAGCTGGTCTTCGAGCCCCTCCAGGAAGGACACCGCGCCGTGGGGGTCGGCGGCGGTACCGACCCCGAGGACGACCACCCCCATCACGAAGTCGAGAGGGTCCGCCCGGTGATTCCAGGGTCGCCCCTTCGTTCCCGACCAGCAGGTGTCGTCAGCGGCCACGAGCTGGTAGGTGAAGCCCCAGCCCCCACCGGGGGGCGGAGGCTCGATGCGCACCCGCAGCAGCCCGAAGGTCACGTGATCGAGCGACTCTCCCTCCGGCAGCGCGAGCAGCCCCGCGAGGGCACGACGAACCCCCGAAGCGGTGACACAGCGATCGGAGTCGGCCGGGTTCTCTGCGGAAGCGGGGTCTTCCTCGAAGAAGTCGGTGAAGTGGACCTCGAATCGCGGCGTGGCAGGCCCATCGTTGGCCATCAACGCTCGCACCGACGAGACGGTGCGCACCAGGCTCGTGCTTCCTTCGGGGTGGTAGTTGGCCTGCAGCGTGCCCCAGCAGTTGTCGGCCGGCGAGCACCAGCAGGCATCCTCGGGGCGCTCACTGGGGCCGTCACATCCCGGGCGAACCGGCAGCACGGGATGCAGCTCGCCGGGCCGCCCCGCCACCCTGCCGGCGGGCATGTAGGTGAACACGCGGGGATGGTCGCCCGTGACCCGCGCCACCGAGGTCGCCAGCTCCTGCGCCACCGACGGCTGCCGCCAGCGACCGTTCCACCGGGGAGAGTACAGCGGCGCGTTGAACTCACCGTTGTCGAAGGTGACGACGGTGACCGGCGACGCGGCAGCGGTCGAGGCCCACACCAGCAGCTCAAGCACGGCGCCTCCGTGGGGCTGCGGTCGCGACGGTGGGCACCAGCAGCGCCCCCAGCGCCACCCGCCCGAACCATCGCAGCTGCCCGAGGAGGAACACGCCGCCCGGCACGGGGATCGGCACCTGGTGCAGCACCTGCGGGCGCAGGTCGGGGTAGGCCACCTTCGGGCCCGTGGGGTTGGTGGTGCGCCGCACGAGCCACTGCCCGGGCGGCGAGCCGCACACCTCCTCGTAGCGCTCCGCCTCATCGTCGGGGACCGGGTCGTGCTCGACCACCAGCCGCAACAAGCCGGCCCCCTGGTGCAGCCGCGTGCGGTCGCGGGGCAGGCCCAGCAGGTGAACCGTGGTCGCGGTGCTGGGAAGTGCGGGGACCTCGTCTGAGCCGACCATGAGCGCGTCGCGCAGGTCGGACACCAGCCACGACACATAGCGGACCGAGCCGCTGGCCTGCAGGGCCGCCGTGATGGAGCCCCCCACCAGGCGCAGCGCCGCCGCCTCTACGTCGCGCGCCAGGGTCACGGCGCGTTCACCACCCATGTCGGCCGCGACCACCCGACCATCGCCGGCGAGGTAGGCGAGCACATTGCCAGCCAGCGCGGGCGTGGAGCGACCGTCTTGGTTGGGGGGCAGCTCGAGGGCGCGCTCAAGCAGGGCGGGGGGGGGCACATCACGTAGGCCCAGCCTCCCGGAGGACACCTCGTGACTGACCCGAGACAGGCTGGGGCGCGAGCAGCCGTGGTAGGTGCAGTAGGCCGCATCGGCCGGGTGCAGATCACCGAAGTGGCAGCGCCACGCCGGCAACGAGCAACACCCCTGCAGCCAGCCGATCCATCCCGCCTCGGGGTCAGCGACACCGTCGGGCACCAGGATGCGGGCGGTCTGATGGGGATGGTAGGGACACCTCACCGGGCTACGACGGCCTCCTGCAGAGCATCATGGCACAGCGGGCGCAGACGCTCGGCGACCTCCTCCGGGAAACCGGGATGGGCCGCGACCACGCCCGCCAGGGATCGCGGTGCCACCTCGGTCGACGGCGTCAGCAGCAGGTGCCACAGCGACAGATCCGGTGCGTCGTGAGGACCCTGCACCAGCTCCACCCGACCTGTCGTCGTGCCCAGCGCACCCGCCAGCGCACGGCCGACGGCCCACGCCAGAGTGGCGACGTCGGCCAGTGCCTCGTCGCTCGTGGTGAGCCACGTGGTGGATCCGTGACGGTGAGCTACGCGGACCTGAAACGGTGCGGTGGGGGCGCTCGTCGCCCACGCCACGGCGTCGCCGTGGGCGAGCAACCAGCGGCGCTGCCGTCGCTCCTCGGCATCGATCACCGCACCCAACAGCTGTGGCTGCCGTGCAGCCAGCGCCGTGAGCCGCTGGATGCCTGCCGGCACCACGGGAAGGGCCACCAGCTCGGCGTGAGGGTGCTGGAGCTGGCCCGGGCCGACGGTGCGTGACCAGCCGACCCAGCGCAGGCGCCCGTCGCCTCGGAGGTCGGCGTGCCGCGCCCGGGCCAGCAGCATTGCGTCGATGGAGCGCGCCACCGGCTGCGCTACCAGCGGTTCGTGCCCCCTCGACTCGACCAACACCTCGTGCGCGCCGAGGCCCGGTCGGACATGCCCCGCGCCATCCGCGTGGCCGTCGAAGCCCTCCTCCACCGCGACCACCGGCACCCGGTGCGGTCGGGCCCACGCCTCCCCCCGCTCCCCCAGCACCTGCGCCCCCTCTCGCGAGCACAAGGGGCAGCTCGAGGCAGCCGCCGGCGCCGGCGCCACCCCCGGAGCCAGATGTACGTGCCCCTCGCACAGCGCCACCCAGTCCCCGGTGAACGGGTCACGACGCAGCTCGCGCCTCACGCCCACCACTCGAGGGTCAGGTCGGGAAAGACCGGATCGAGGGCGCGGCACCGCGCCAGGGTGCTGGCGACCACGGGATCGCTGTCGAGCCCCTGCACGAGGTCTTCGACTCCGTTGAGCAGGTCGTCGAGATGCGACGCGTGCTCGGCGATGCGGCGCAGCCCGTAGTCGACCGCGCCGCCGGTGGAGATCACGAAGGCCCAGTCGGACGCCTGCAGGAGCAGCAGCTGACGGCCTGCCTCCTCCAGCAGCTCGGCGATGGCTGGGTCGTGGGCCCAGTCCCCACGGTGCCACAGATCGATGAATCGATCCTCGGCTCGGTAGGCCATCTCCCAGTAGAACCGCAGCTCATCGTTGTTCCACACGCGGTGGTCGCCCCCTGCCCCCCACGTGCCCTCCGGGAGGCCCACGGCCTTGTCGGCCGGGGTGTGGGCGAGCGCTTCGCTGACGGTGCACACCTCGACCTCGTCCATGTGGGCCAGGCGGCGGGCCACCTCCAGCAGGAAGGCCGGCCCCTCGTGCCACCAGTGGCCGAACAGCTCTGCGTCGAAGGGAGCACAGACGATGCCCTGCCGGCCCGTGTGCTCGTGGTGACGCCGCAGCCGGGTCGCCACCAGCCCTGCGAAGTGGGTCGCCTGGGTGTGCAGGGCCGCCCCGATGTCATCGGGCTGGTAGGGATGCTTGGCGCCGAGCTCGACCCCCGAGCCCGTCACCTTCCAGTAGCGCAGCCCGCGCGTGCCGTGGCGCTTGTGGAACTCCAGGTAGCGGCCGTCACCGGGGTAGCCGATGTCGCCGCTCCACACCTGCTCGGACACATCGGGGCAGCGGGCGAGGACCGTGAGGTCGAGCAGACGCCCCCCCTCCACCACGCGATGCGGCTCCAGCTCGCTGCGCCAGGCGCGGCTGTGATCCCAGCCTGCCTGGTCGGCGGGGATGGGGGTCGCCACGGTGCCGTCGATGGTGGCCACCGGATGCGCGCCGCGCACCAGGTGGGTGTCGACGCAGAAGAAGCCGACCCCCTCGTCGGCGAACAGCTCGCCCACCCCGGCTCGCTGCCTCTGGCCCCCGTGGACGGCCACGGGATGCCAGTCGCCAGCGGGTCGGTAGGCGCACTCCGGCAGCCACACCCCACGAGCTCGCTGCCCCACGTGGCGCTCGGTGGTCGCAAGCCCCGCTCGCACCTGCGCCCTCGCGCACGCGTCGTGCAGGATCAGCGGGTGGTAGCCGTGGGTGGCGTTGCTGCTGAGCAGCTCGATGACCCCCTTCTCAGCCAAGGCTACGAAGGGCGCCACGAGGTCGCCGTCGAGGGCATCGAAGCGCGCCGCCTGACCGCTGAGACGCTCGACGTGCCGCGCGGCCAGGTAGGCCAGGTGCCCGTCGCCGGCACGACGGAAGGCCTCCTCGTCGGCATGAGCCCGCGCGGTCAGGTCGGCCAGGTAGGCGCGAAAGCCACGCTGGAAGCGCGGAGAGGACAGCTGCTCGAGGAGGATGGGCATCAACCCGACGGTCCAGCCCAGGTGGATCCCTTCGGCATGGGCCTGCTCAGCGACCTCCAGCAGAGGCAGCCACGTCTCGCTCGCCGCCTCGAACAGCCAGTCTTCCCCGTGGGGCCAGCGCCCGTGGTGGAGGACCCACGGCAGGTGCCCGTGCAGCACCAGACAGAACGCTCCTCGCCTCATTCCTCCCCCTCCCCGAGGCTGGGGTCGGCATCGTCGGCTTCGACCTGCAGCTGTGCCTCTGGGAAGTACAGAGGAGGCCGGGCGAACGACGACCTCGTCTGCTGCGGGCGCACGAGGGACCGGGAGCGCCGCGGGATGGGGGCGGGGGTCGCGTCGCGAACATGTGCAGGAGCCATGGGCGCCTCGATGGGTTGGTTTCGCTGCAGCACGATGGTGTCTCCGAGAGCTTCTTCCATCGACAAGGGCACCAGCCCACTCAGCGGCGCGAGCGGCACCGGGTCGCGAGCTTCGTCGTCTTCGTCGTCTTCGTCGTCGCCCGACAGGGGCTCGTCGTCGACGAGCTCCGGGGCTGCCACCTCGGGGGCCTCCACCGGTTCTCCCTCGGGGACGTCCGCTTCGCCACCTTCGTCGCTCGCTTCCACGGTGGAAGGAAGGGGCGCTTCGTCGGTCACCGGCGGCTCCTCATCGTCGGCCACAGGCTGCGCCGAGACCCGCGTGACCAGCGACCCGGGTGAGCCGACCTCCATCTTGAGGCGCAGCCTCGCGGGCGCCTCCGGGGCGGCCGACACAGGCCACCGAACCCGCAGCGTGGCCCCACGGGCCGATGCGACCAGCGACACGTCGACCGGCGTCCGAAAGCTCCATCGCACGTCGACCGCGCCGCCGACTACCACCACGTCGTTGGTCCGCCGCCACGGCTCTGCCTCCTCGAGCAACAGCCGCTCGCCCGGGACCACCACGTCGAGGGGGTCATCGGTCGCGAGCACCACGGGCACCTGCAGGTGGAGGGCCGACTCGACGGCCGTGCCGTCGGTGTGCACCTCGAACACCACGTCGAGCCTCGGCTCGATCCGCAGGGAGAACGCCTTGTGCACCGTGACGGCGTCGCCCGACGCCAGCTGGGCTGTGCGGGTGAGCACCGCCCGCACGGCCGCGTCGGCGGCCCGTTCGACCGAGACCACCCGGTAGGACTGGCTCGCCGCAGCCCCCTCCTCCGCCAGCCGGTCGACGAACGCCGCCCCCTCCTCGCCGCCTTCTCGATCTGGCGGGTCGACGAGGTTGAGCGAGCTCGACAGGTGGCACAGCTCGGTGATGCCCCCCGACACCGCGGGGTCGATCACCACCAGCGCCGCGGGGGTGCGCAGCATCACCTGGTCGTGCCCCGCGGTGCGCAGGTCGACGCGCTCGGCGACCAGCCGACGGTCGATCTGGGCCGCTTCCTCGGCCAGCGCCTCGGCGCGCAGCAGATCATGCCAGGCACGTGCCCGCAGCTCGGGCTGCCGAATTCCCTCGAGCTCGTAGTGGACTCCCCCCTGCGCCCGGTGCAGGTAGCGGCGAGCCTGCAGGATGCGGTCGGGATCGGGGGCATCGGGGTCGTGGCGACGGATGCGCTTGCCGAGGCGCGTCAGCAGCCGCGACACCCGAAGCATGCGCTTGTGCAGCCGGTCGGCCTGTGGCGACCGCAGCAGACGCTGTTCCCATGGAAAGCCCACCTCTGCGGGCGCCCAGCTGGGCAGGTAGACGCGGCCGCGCAGCTCGGCGGCCAGCTGCGACGGGATCACCACACGCTCGCTGTCGAGCGACCCCAGGATCGCCACCAGCCAGTCGACCTCGCGGTCGATGTCGCGGCCCTCACGACGCACCGACCAGGCGAAGCACAGGCTCTCGGCCCCCTGGCTGGCGCGCCCCATCAGGTACAGCTCGAACTCCTCCGGAGACGCCGTGCCACGGAGCGCCCCGGCGCCCACATCGTTCGCCAGCAGCGTGATGGCATGGCCCCCTCGCTCCGTGCGCCAAGCGCCCCAGGGGTCGATCCCCTGCTGCACGTGATGCGCATGGATCGCGGCGTCTTCCACGACCGTCCAGGCGATGTCGGCCCGGCGCATCAGCCGCGGAATCTCTGGGTCCCACACGCGACGGGGAAGCCAGCACCCGGTGGGACGCACGTCGATGAGTCGGCGCGTCGCGGTGACGTGGGCCAGGATCTGGTCGGTGCCGTCGCTGCCGGGGACACTGCACAGCACCGGGTCGTAGAAGGGGGTGGCGACCAGCTCCACCGACCCCGTCGCGACCGCCTCACGTAGTTCCGCGAGGGGTGGCTCACGCTGCAGGTGCAGCCAGTCGACGACCGGACCCGACAGCGACAGCCCCACCTTCACGCCCCCGTCACGGACAGCCTGCAGAAGCCTCGCACCGGTGCGAGCCCACCACGCCGATCGCTCCTCGTCCGGGAGCAGCGGCGGCGAGTCCAAGTGCAGCAGCAGGGCGACGCGAGGGTTCGTCATCCCCAGGTTCTACCGGACGCGGCCTGCGGCGGCACAGGGGAACGGCCCCGCGTCGTCGCGGGGCACGCAGGAGAGCCCCGCCCCCACGAGGTGCGACCGCCTGGGCTCAGGCCGTCCACAGCGCACCCGGCTCCGGCGGCGCGAGGTGCACCGGCTCAGGCCACGCCGGCCCCTCCGGCCCGATGATCTGCACGGTGCAAGCCACTCCGCCCACCCGCCACGCCAGGGTCGGCTTGGCCGTTCCCACCGACTCGCCGTCGATCTGCAGCTGCTGCCCCTCTCCGCTGAGCCACAGGTGCAGCGCATCGGGCTTCCCATCCGGCCCCTTGGTCCAGCCGAAGCGCAGCTCGGGAGACCTCCCCCGAGCCATCGCCCCCTGGGGGATGCCCACGCGCCCGCTCCCCACCTGTCGCGGCCACGTGCCGTCGACAGGGCCCAGCAGCCATCGCGCCGGGGGGCGCACCTGCACCGGGTCGGGATCCAGCAGAGGCCGCTCCAGACTCTGTGGGGGGACCTCGCCCAGCGCCCGCCATGCGGCCCGCAGGTGGGCACGGAACAGCGCGTCGAAGCGGCCGGCGAACGGCGTGCGAAAGTCGTCGCCATACCACCAATACCAGTCACTCCCCTCCGCGGCGTACAGATGCACGAGGGCGGCAGCCTCCCGGGGGTGCCCTGCGGCGGCTCGTCGAGCCGCAGCCACTTCGCGCCACGCCCGACGGTCTTCCTCGTGGCCGTACCAGATGGCCAGGTCGGCACCGATCCAGCTGCCCGTGTGCAGGCGGTCGATGTGGCCGACCGGCTCGCGGCGCGCCTCGTCGTCGAGCCGCACCGGCGTCACCGGGCCTTCGTCGAGGACCTGTCGCAGCGCAGCCCGGAACGCGCCCCCCGCATCGGGGAAGGTCTCCCATGGGTTCTCCCCGTCGAGGGCGATCACCACCAGCCCATCGTCGCCCCGCGACAGGATGCCTCGGATGAGGTCGAGCACCGCCTCCTTCGGCGCCTGGTCGGCGTAGCGGAAGCCGATCCGATCCGACAGATCCGTGTCGCGAAAGAAGGCCCGTGGCCCCCCCTCGATCTGCCAGCCGCCGAGCCCGGCGCCGCGTCGCTCGCTGGCCTGCAGCACCCCCTCGTCGGAGCACAGCCAGGTGAAGCCCTCCTCCCGAGCCAGCGTCGCCACCTCGGGGGACACCGCCCCCTCCGACGGCCACAAGCCCGCCGGAGCCACCCCGGTCAGCGCCTCGACACGCAGCCGGGCGTCACGCAGCTGTGCCCGTGCATCCTCCGGCCAGGCGAACCCCACGTCGGGCACCCCAGGCAGGCAGCGGCGAGCATGCCCCGTGTCGACGACCAGCGGCAGGATCGGGTGGTGGTAGGCCGAGGCCGACAGCGCCACCTCTCCCGCCTCTCCCAGCCGCCGCCACAGCGCGGGCAGCTCGGCGAGGATCGACGCCTGCACCTGCAGCATCTGTTGCTTGTCGGCCTCGTCGAAGCCCCGCTGCTTCCGTCGCAGCGCATCGATGATGGGATGGTCTCGACGCGCCGTGGCACCGAACCAGGCGAGGGTGGACCACACCTGCAGGTCGCGCAGCTCCTGGGTCGAGAGCCGGCGACCGGAGCGCACGACCGCCTCCAGGGCCGCGAAGGGCGCGCGGAGCACCGGATGCCCACCGACAAAGCCCTCCCGAATCGCACGCACCTCCCCGGGGGTGAGCTCCTCGGCGGGGATCGCTGTTCGCCTCAGGTGGGGATCGCTGCCTCCCTCGGCGTAGTGCATCAGCTGGTCGAGGAGGGATGGCACCAGGTTGATCGTCCAGGCCGTCGGGTGCTCGATGCCCTCCAGCAGCAGGTCGCGGTAGCCCCGAAGCCCATGCAGGCGCGCCCACGGCATGACCGGCTCGCCGGTCTGCGGGTCGCGGTAGTCGGGCTGGTGCATGTGCCACAGGAACGCGACCCTCACAGCCCCTCCCCTGCACCAAAGCCGGCCCCGCCCGCGCCCGACCCTCGTGTATCCACCCCGACCCGCGCCAAGGACACCTCCCACCGACGTCGTACCGCAGGTGGGCGGCGTGATGCAGACCTGCGCAACTGCTATGTTCGCGCGCGGAGGACGACGTCCCATGGAGCTGTCTCTCGTCGATCGGTACTGCGCCTCGGCTCACGCCGCCCCGGTGACGGCCGCGGCCCACGACGCCCAGTCAGGGGCGACGATCACCGCCGACAACTGGGGCACGGTGGCCATCGTGAAGCCCGGCGACCAGTACCCGGGCATCATCTTCGACATGGGTGCCCCGGTGACGGGCGCAGTCGCCGTGTCACCTGGTGGCGCGCTGGTGGCCGTGGGCGACGACATCGGCACCGTCGCCGCCTACAAGACCTGGGACGGCTCCTGTGTCTTCGAAGACACCAAGGAGGGGGCCGGCGGCGAGGCGCGGGCCATGCGCGCGCTGGCCTTCAACCCGCAGGGCACGATCCTCGCCAGCCTGTCGGTCGATGGCATCGTGCGCATCTTCGACATCCAGCGCTGGGAGCGCGTGGCCAACTACCAGGGCTTCTCGGGTGAGTCGATCGCGTTCAACCGCCGGGGCGATCGCCTGCTGGTCATCGACAACCTCGGTCAGCCCAAGCTGCTCGACCTGATGAGCCAGGAGCAGCTGGATCTCGAGATGGTGCCCGGCGGCGTGCGAGTGGCCCGCTTCACCCCCGACGATCGCCACGTGGTCACCATCGGCCAGGGAGGCATCACGCTGATCGGCCTGCCCCAGGGGCGGATCCTCAACAGCTTCTCGGCGCGCGGCTCGTCGGGCATGCTCACGATCGTGATCAACCCCGAGGGCAACGCGCTGGGAGCGATCACCGGGCGCTCGGTGCACACCTTCAGCCTCCCCGAGCTGCAGCCCCTGGGGAGCCAGAAGCACGGCGCCGCCGAGCCCACCACCGCAGCCATGTGGGACGAGCGCGGGGTCGCCGTCGGGGCCGCCGACGGCATCCTGCATCGCCCCGGAGCCAAGCCCAGCCTGGAGGCGGTGCTGTGCTGTAGCGGCTTCGGCGACCACCGGGTGGGTGTGCACGGTGAGCGCATCGCCGTGTGGAACAAGAACCGGCAGAAGCGTCCCTTCAACGCGAAGAAGCGCTTCGTCGAGGTGAAGGTCGACCGCGACGGCCGGCTGCTGATCGCGCTCCCCGACGACGGTGATGGCGTGCAGGTGTTCGAGGCCCGCACGGGGCGTCACCTGTTCGACGCGGGGCCCGACACCGCCGACACCCCCAAGATGGAGGTCGGCGGCAGCATCGTCGCCTGCGCCCTCACCCGCGGCGGCCTTCGGTGGTACGACCTGCGGCAGAACAACGTCTTCGAGCTGCCCTGGGTGCGCACCTTCGCCCTGTCCGGCAGCGGCACCTGGCTCGCCGTGGTCACCCCCAAGGGCCAGGTTCGGGTGCTCGATCCCACCACCGGCAAAGACGCCATCCCCCGCCCCGAGCCCCTGGCCGACGTGCCCGTCGCCCTCGTGTCCTTCGTCAACCGTCGGCCCGACATGCTGGTGATGGACGCCGAGGGCGTCCTGGGGATGTACGACCTCACCGACTCCGTCAAGGAAGACCGCCCCGCGACGGGCCGAGACGTTCTCGACCTCAACGTCGAGGTCGACCGGCTGTGGGGCATCACCGGCGGCCGTCACGCCGCCGTCCGCTTCCAGGAGCCCTCGTCCGAGACCGCCTCGGTCATCTACGTCGACGTCACCAGCGGCGAGGTCGTCAGCGAGGTCAGCAACCTGCTGCCCTATGCATGGGTCGACCCCGAGACGGGCAACATCCTGCAGCCGGCCCGCGGCGCCGCCATCCTCGAGCTCGACATGTACGGCAAAGAGCACAAGGTGCTGCGCGCCCTGCCTGAGGGCGAGTGGGTGGCGTTCACCCCGACGGGCATCCTCGACGCCTCCGAAGGGGTCACCCGCTGACGTGGTGGCTGCTGGCAGGCGCGCTCGCTGGCGAGATCGAGGTCCGCCAGCTGGCTGAGGGCGCCTCGATCACCGTCAACGGCGCTCCTGCGTCCCACGGCCACATCGCGCGCGGGCTTCCCGCAGACACCCACACCGTCATGGTCTACGGCGACGAGGGGCGCTTGCTGGGCTGGAAGCCGGTGATGGTCGGCACCGAGGAGCGGGTGGTGCTCAAGAGCTCGATGCTCATCGAGCTGGAGCGGGGTCCCGCCCCTTCCTTCGATGCGACCGACGAGGCCGAGGCCTTGCGCGTCGCTCCGCAGTGGTTCGACGTAGCCGTGGCCGACCGAGCCATGACGCGGGTGCACGTCGACGGCCGCCCCGTCGCCTACGACATGGGGCGTGGAACCCACGCACTACAGCTCGCCCACGGCGTGCACAAGCTCAGCATCACCGTTGGCGGCCGCCGGCGTCACGAGGCCTCCCTGGCGATCGAGGGAGCCCCCTGGCGGTGCGGCGTCGACCCCTCCGGCACGGCCACCTGCGTCGAGCTGGCTCCCGCCGCCGTGCAGGGGCCAGCGATGGACGTCGACGGGGTCATCGAGCAGCTCGCCCGCACCACCCCGAGCCAGCGCCTCGAGGCCCTGCGCGAGCTCCCCGGCACCGTGCAGTGCGCCGACGTGGCCACCCTGATGGAGGCCTTCGTCGGAGACCAGGAGCGCCTGCAAGTCGCCCAGCTGCTGCGGCCACGGGTCGTGAACCCCGGCGGCTACCAGCTCGTGCAGGATGCCGTCAGCTTCTCCCAGACCAAGCAGGCCATCGGAGCGCTCTACCGCACCCGGTAGCTGCGCACCGGCCTAGTGGCCCGCCTTGTCACCCCACAGCTCTTGCAGGCGCGCGTCGCGGCCGCAGCCCGTGCGGTAGCGCTGGTAGTGGCTGGGGTTGGTGACGTAGAAGTCTTGGTGGTAGGCCTCCGCCACCCAGAACACCGCCTTGGGAAGGATCTCCGTCACGACGGGCTGTGACAGCTCCTCGGCCACGGCCGCCTTGCTCTTCTCCGCGGCCTTCTTCTCTGCAGGCTCTGAGGTGAACACGGCGGTGCGGTATTGGTCGCCCTTGTCGCAGAACTGGCCCTTCGCGTCGGTGGGATCGACGTTGTGCCAGAACACCTCGAGCAGCCGGTCGTAGCTGAGCTTGGTGGGGTCGTAGACCACCCGAAGCGCCTCGTAGTGGGAGGTGCGGTGGTAGCCCACGTCTTGGTAGGTGGGCGCCTTCTCCTTGCCTCCGGTGTAGCCGGAGGTGGTGGAGATCACGCCGTCGAGCTTGTCGAAGGGCTTCTCCATGCACCAAAAGCAGCCTCCCGCGAAGACCGCCTCGGCCTGACCAGCCTCCAGCGGAGGGGCCGGCTCGGTGCCCGCTTGCGCCGCGACAGGGCCACAAGCCCCGAGCATCCAGGTGAGCAGCAGCCGTCCAACCATGAAGACCTCCTCGTCGTCATCGAGCGGTATGGCGAACCGGCCCTCCGGTTACGCCCCTGATGCGATATCCTGCCCATCCCTCCCCCCGTCCTCTCCCCTCCCCGCCCCTCCGGTCAGTCATGGCACCACGCAAGCCGACCCGCTCCACGGGCTCGTCGAAGCGCACGACGTCGAAGACGAAGTCGAAGCCCAAGACGAAGTCCACCCGAACCACGCGCTCCCGCAGCTCGGCCAGCAAGGCCAAGCCGGCGCGGCGCAAGATGATGAAGCCGCCCACCAAGCGGCGTCCGCGCAAGCGCTCCCCGGCGAAGGGCAAGGCCGCCCCGCGCACGTGGAAGTCGTGGCTGATCCGCGAGGCCGCGGTGTGGGGCGCAGGCATCGGCACCGGTCTGGCCCTGGCCGGCGGCGTGCTGTGGACCCGCGCGGTCCGCGATGTCGAGTCCTACCTGGCTTCGCCGCCAGAGGCCTCGCCGGGGGTCGTGTGGTCTGCGCCGATGGAGGTCCGGGAGGGCCAGCGGGCGTCGATGGCATCGATGGCCGGCGACCTGCTGGCCGCAGGCTACGCACGCCGTGATCGAGCCGGCGCCACCGACGAGGGGCCGGGCACCTTCGCCGTGCGTCCCGATGGGTTTCAGGTGTGGACCGCCCCCGAGCCCGGCCTCGCGGGTGGCCTGGTCGACATCACTCTGCAGGAGGGATCCGTCGCTGCCATCGAGCCAGGCGACCGCGCCCGCCTGCACGCGACGGTGCTCGCGACCATCGGCGACCTCGACGCCCATCGCGAGCCCATCGACCTCGACGCGGCGTCTCAGTGGGTCGAGCCCGCGCTGCTGTCGATGGAAGACGCCCGCTTCCGGCAGCACCACGGCATCGATCCGGTGGGCGTGCTGCGCGCCCTGGGCCGCAACGCCCTCGGCGGCAGCACCCAGGGGGGCTCCACCCTCACCCAGCAGCTGGCGAAGAACCTGTTCCTCAGCTCTGAGAGGCGCCTGCAGCGCAAGGTGCGGGAGGCCTTCTTCGCCGCCGCCCTCGAGTCACGCCTCAGCAAAGACGAGCTGCTCGAGCTGTACCTGTCGGAGGTCTACCTCGGGCAGATGGGGGGCTTCCGGTCCACGGCTTCGGAGCTGCGGCACGAGCGTGGTTCGGCCGCTCCCTCGGCGAGCTGTCCGTGGAGGAAGCCGCGACCATCGTCGGCGTGATCCCCGCGCCCAACGCCTACTCCCCTGTCCGCCACCCAGAGGTCGCGCTGCAGCGTCGCGACCTGGTGCTCACCAAGATGCACGACCGTGGGCACCTCGACGCCGACGCCCTCGCCGTGGCCAAGGCGAAGCCGCTGCAGCTGCGAGGGCTCGAGCCCAGCCGCGTGCGGCGCGCCCCCTACGCGGTCGATCTGGCCGTCGACGCAGCAGAGCACACCCTCGGCGAGGGCGCCCTGGCGACCGGAGGGTTCCAGGTGCACACCAGTGTGCAGCCCCTGTGGCAGCGAGCGGCCGAGGAAGCGGTGGCCTCGGGGCTCGACGCGCTGATCGCCGACCACCCCGACGCCCGCGGGGCCCAGGTGGCCCTCGTCGCCGTGCGCATCGCCGACGGCGCTGTGGTCGCCCTCGTGGGGGGGCGGTCCTACGCCACCAGCCCGTTCAACCGCGCCAGCGCGGCGCGGCGGCAGGCGGGGTCCACCGTCAAGCCCTTCACCCTCCTCGCCGGGCTCGACGCGGGGCTGTTCACCCCCGCCACCCGCCTCGACGACCGCCCCATCACCCGAACCTTCGACGGCACCCGGTGGACTCCGCGCAACTACGACGGGCAGTTCGTCGGCGACATCACCGTACGCCGCGCCATCGAGACGAGCCGCAACATCCCCGCCGTGTTGATGGCCGAGGCCGTCGGGCCGGCACGCCTGCAGCGCATGACGCGAGCGGCTGGCCTCGACGAATCCACGAACCTGCCCTCGGCGGCCCTCGGCGGTTACCCGGTGACGCCCCTGCAGCTCGCCGGCGCCTACACGGTCTTCCACGACGGTAGCGTGCGCCGCCCCAGGCTGGTCACCGCCATCCACGAGGCCAGCGGCGCCCCCGTCCTCGCCTTCCCCAGCGAGCGGCAGCGCCTCGCCAGCGAGCAGGCTGCCGCCCAGGCACTCTCGGTGCTCCAGGGAGTGATGACCGACGGCACCGGCCGCGCCGCCGCGCGCTACGGCGTCACAGGGGCTGCCGGCAAGAGCGGGACCACCGACGGCTACCGCGACGCATGGTTCGCAGGCCTCACCCCCGAGCTGGCCGTGGCGGTGTGGGTCGGTCGCGACGAGGGAACCCTCGGGCTGTCCGGCAGTCGCGCGGCGCTCCCCATCTGGGCCCGGTTCGTCGCGGCATCGGGCACCTCGGGAGGTAGCTTTCGCCGCCCCGAGGGGTTGGAGGCGGTCACCCTGTGCTCCGAGAGCGGGCGCCTCGCCGTCGACGCCTGCCCGGCGACCTACGACGACCTGTTCCCCACCGGCGACCTGCCGGAAGACCGCTGCGACCTGCACGGAGCGCCACTTCCCAAGGTCGGCCGCCTGCTGGGCCGGCTGTTCGGCCGCAAGCGCGACGACGGGGCTACGGAGCCCGCGCCAGCGTCACCGTGAACCGCGTGCCTTGCTCGTCGTTGGCGAGGTCGAGGCTCCCCCCGACCTCCTCCACGAGCTTGCGCGCGATGTGAAGGCCCAGCCCGGTTCCCTGCCCTGCGGGCTTGCTGGTGACGAAGGGCTCGAACAGCGTCGCGCGCACCTCCGCCGCGATGCCCGGCCCGCTGTCGGACACCTGCAGCACCGCCCCCTCCCCTTCGGCACGCAGCTCGACGCGCACCGCCCGCCGCGGCACGTCGGCGACCGCATCCAGCGCGTTCTGGAGCAGGTTCACCACGACCTGCTGCAGGGCCATCGGGCGACCGTAGGTGTCGACGCGCTCCTCGGGCAGCTGCACCGTCAGCTCGACGCGGCGCTGCTTGATCCGGTGCTGCAGCATGCGCAGGGCCCGGCTCACCGGCCCCCGAAGGTCGTAGCGCCGCATCACCTCGTCGATGCGACCGAAGCCCGCGTAGTGGTCGAGCAGCTCCTCGATGTGGCGGACCTGCGCCAGCACCGCGGCGGGGTCGACCTCCCGCCCCTGGTGGGCCGACAGCTGCAGCGAGCCCTTGATCGCCATGAGTGGCTGCCGCAGCTCGTGCACCAGGCTCGCCGTGAGGACCCCCAGCTCGGCCAGTCGCGCCGTGCGCTCGAAGGCCACCCCGTCGGGATCGGGCGGGAGACTGTCGCTCACCACACGCTTGCTCATGGGACCTCGCTCGCGCCGGGCACCGAGCCCAGCGAGTTGTCGACCACTGCCTGCACGACGCAGCCTGCGCCACGATTGCCTACGCCATCGTCGGGGGTGATGGCCACGCTGTAGGTGCCGTTGGGCACCACCACCCCCGCCGCATCGCGGCCGTCCCACGACCAGGCGTCGACCGGCCCCAGGGGCACTTCCCACGCCTGGCGGACGAGCGCCCCGCTACTGTCGCGCACCTCGGCCACCCACCAGGCCGGGGCGAAGGGGGAGTCCAACGTCACCTGCAGGGTGTCGGACTGCGCGCCCACCCCGTCGTCGCCGTCGGGCACGAACAGCCCGCCTTCGGGCGACACGGTGGGGCACACCAGCGCATCGACGAAGCCACCGACATCTCCGAAGGTGCCGATGTAGTCGGTGGCGAATCCATCCCATGTGCCGGCCAGCCGCCGCCCCGCCAGGTCGCGCAGCTCCCGCGACACCGTGAGGGTCCACGCCCCCGCCGAGCCATCGGCCGTCGCGTCGAGGCCCAGGGTGACCTCGGCGCCATCGGGCGACAAGGTGACGCTGTCGACCGCGCTCGGGCCCGGCCCCGACAGCACGAAGCGCGAGGGAAGCACCGTAGCTGCGAGCAGCGGCTCGCTGAACGTGATCACGATCTCGTCGACCGGATCGAGCGTCAGCCCCGATGGGGCCTGCGCGACGACGGTGGGGCTGATCTCATCGCCGATGAGCGGCACGGTCGCCAGCCCGCGTGCTGCGCCGTTGGCCACCCAGGCGTGCACCTCCACGTCGGCACTGGACAGCTGGCCGTCGGTCTGCAGGTCGACCTGCCCCGAGCCCACCGCATCGAGGGTGAGCTGCAGCCCCTCGCCGGTCGGCGTCAGACCCAGCAGCTCTCCCGCGGTCGCACGGAGGTTCAACGTGGCTCCCGCCGCCAGATCCCGAGCGCAGTCGCGCACGTCGCCCACGTCGATGGTGACCAGATCGAAGGGCACCAGGTCGGGGGACGACAGGGACAGCTGCACGGGGCCGGTCGCCGACCCGTCGTCGGCGCCCACGTAGGCCACCGCCTCCGCCTCGTCGCCGCACCCGTCGGTGGCCACGGCCAGCCCTCGCACGGCCACCGCCCCCACCTCATCGAGGGTGAACAACAGATCGGGCTGGGTGTCGATGGTCGCTGGGGAGCCCGCCGGACCCAGGGCATAGCCAGCGAGGGGCGCCGTGCCGGCGGTGCTTCCCCCCAGCGACGCCGAGACCGTGGCGGACCCCAGCGTCTCGTCGAAGCAGGCCAGCGCCTCGTCGAAGCCCCCGAAGTCGAGCTGTGCGGTCGGGCCATCGACGCAGCGCCGAGCCACGTGCAGGGGCACCGACAGCCCCGTGGGACCCGCATCCGCTACGCCCTCGAGGACCTCGCCGAGGGCGTGATCGGTCCAGGTCCAGTCCGTCGTAGCCAGCCCGTTGACCAGGGTGACCCCCTTGTCGGGCGTAGCCGTCGACTGGGAGCTGACCGTCACCGAGCCTGCCAGCGCCGTGCGGTTGCCATAGGCATCGACCGACTCCACCGTCAGTGGAGCCGCCTCGCCGACGTAGCCCCAGGGCACGCCTAGCGACAGGGCGATGCCATCGGTAGGCCCGGCCGAGACCTCGACCGGGTCGGAGGCGCCGAGCTCGACACCGGCCTGTCGGGCACGGATCTGGGTGGTGCCGGCACGGGTCAGCGAGGCCGAGACGGCCGCCGTGCCGTCGGCCCCCAACGTGATGGACGCCACCCCGAGCCCGTCGAGGTCGTCGTCGAGGTCGACGACGGGGTCGTCCTGCCGCAGGTAGGGGTTGCCGAAGGCATCGCTACCTACCACCTCCAGCTGGAAGCTCCCCCCGGCCACCACGGCCCCCGGAGCCGACACCTCGACGGCGGCCAGCACCCCGTTGTCGACGGTGAAGGTCGGGGAGGTCGACAGCAGCCCGAAGCCCTCCACCGTCAGCATCGCGTCGTCGCGGGCGATGGAAAAGGTGCAGGTATACACGGCATCGCTGCCCACCACCGCGTCGAGCACGCACGACACGTCGCCGAGCTCGTCGCTCAGCGTCACCGACCCGGCGTCGATGTCGTCGGACTCCTGAGGGTTTCCGTACGCATCGGCGAAGGTCACGCGGACCTCCTGCTCCTCCCCGGCGATGGCAGCCTTGCCCGGGCTGCTGAGCGACAGCTCACCGGTGGTCGGTGACGGGCGCACGGTGAAGCCGTCGACCGAGCCCGTGAGGCCATCACCAGAGCTCGCCGTCACGGTGATCTCCTCCCCCGCCACCGTGCCGACCACCGAGCACAGCAGGAACTTGTCGCCCGCCCCGCAGCTCGTCTCGGTGATCGAGCCGATGGAGTCGGTGATCCCGAGCTTGCCGTCCCAGCTGGTGGTGTTGCCGTAGTCGTCGGTCGGGCGAACGAACAGCAGCGTCGACACCCCGGCGCGCACCTCGGAGGCCAGGAAGTCGAGCTCGAAGTAGGCCGGGTCGCCCCCCTCTACCTGGAATGTGTCCGAGGCCCCCACCGCGCCGGCGAGCACCTCGATCTGGTCGGAGGGGCAGGCACCATCTGCGTCGGTCGCCCGCTCCACGTGGATGGGGACCTGGGTCACGCCCTGCACCACCACCTCTTGGAACAAGGTGCCGCAGGCGTTGCCCAGCGTGAGCTCCAGAGGTTCCTGCAGGATGGTGCTGCCGTCGACGTCGCGCACCGTGACGCCGAGGTCGAACACCTCACCAGCCCGCGCGACGAAAGGCTCGGTCGCCGTGCCCGTGTCGGTGGTCGTGACGATGGGATCCGGCAGCCGAAGCTCCGCCGGCAGCGACGAGCCCCCGTCGACGAACATCGTGAGGGTGCCCTCCTGCAGCTCGGCGACCCCTGGCGCGCTGCGAGCGATCACATCGAGGCGCCCCGGAGCCCGCAGGTCGACGGGGAGGATGGCCTGCCCATCCGGCAGCACCGCCACGAACCCAATACCGTCGTCGAGGGGCAGGAACTGCGTCTCCTCGAACTCCGCGGTGTGGATGAGCTCCACCCGGGCACCGCTGAGGGTCACGAGCACCGGCACGTCGGTGAACACCCGCTCGCTGTCGAAGCCGACCGCCTCGAACAGCAGCCGCACACGCTCACCCGCCGAGTAGGTGGTGGGCGCGTCGTAGTAGTCGACCCGCAGGCCGACCTCTTGATTGACGGACACCTCCAGCAAGGGCTCGGAGACCACACGCTGGCGGCTCGGGCCCATGACCTCGAGGCGGTAGTCGCCCGGCACCACCCCCGACTCCACCACTGCGAGCAGGTGCTCCGGGTCTTGCAGGGACACACCGGCCAGGGGGGCGACCACAGTGCCGTCATCGGCCAGCAGGTTCACTGACCACTCGCCGTCGAGGTCGGTGCCGTAGCCCCGGGCATCCACGTCGATGCGGGGGAGGAAGTGGGTGCCCTCGATGACGATGGGGATGTCGGCACCGTTCCACACGCGCGCGGGCGTCACTGCCGTGATGGTTGGCGCGGGCAGCCGTGGCGGCTCGCAGGCCACCAGGAGCCCCAAGGGGACCCACCAGCTGCAGCGTGCGAGCGACGACAGGGGCATGGCGAACGTCCTCCTCAATAGACTACCCGCCAGCCGAGCCCTACGCCGACACCACCCAGGTTGCCCGAGAAGCCGACCTGGCCGGTACGCCCCGACAGCCACGACGCTCGCGCCTCTACGAAGCCTTCTCCGCCCAGCAGCCGGCGGCCGACCCCGGCTATCGCCATGGGCCCCACCAGCCAGCGCGTGCCCTCGCTCAACACGCCCACCGGAGAGCGCAAGCTGACCCGCTGCATCGCTGCCGCGCCACCCGCTCCCACCCACACCCCGAAGGCCCCCGGGTCGTCTCGGAGCAGGAAGGCTGCATGGAGGGGGACCATGGTGGCGCCGAGCTCGAGGGGCTCGCCGACGTTGGGCACGTCGGCCGACACCAGGTAGCCGGCCGCGCCCAGCCGCAGCATCAACGACTCGCCGACGAACCTGGAGCGCAGCCGGATGTCGAGGTCTGCACCGATCGTGGGCGCCGAGACCTCCCCGAGGTTGGTCTGCCAGCCGAGCCAGGGGCCGAGCCCCACTCGCAGCGTGCGGGGCTGTACCGACAGCCGTGTCGCCGAGCGCACCCCGTCGGACTCCGCGGTCACGACCACGTCGCGCACCCGGCTGCCGGGCTCGGGCGTGTACTCCGCTACGAAGCGACCGTCGCCTCGTGGCTTGAGCTCACCGAGCTGGCCCTCGCTCACGTCGACCTTCAGGTTGGCGTCGGTGACCCGGGCCCCCGAGCGGTCCTCCAGGGCCACGTAGACCCACGCCACAGACCCGGGCCCGGCCCGAAGGATCGGAGGGTCGACCTCCACGGACACCCCCGCGATCAACCCGGGCTGGATGGACACGGCCACCGCATCGGTGAGGTCAGGTGACCCCGGCCCCCCCAGCGCGGAGCCCGGTGGTGCGAGGCGCTCTGCAAACCAGGGCCCCGACGCTGCGCGAACCCGTGCCACCCCGTCAGGACGCGGCACCTCGGCCGCCGCGAACCCGGTGGCATCGGAGATCGCAGCCACCACCGACGACCCCGCCCCGAGCTGCATCTGCACCCCCTCGAGGGGTCTTCCCAGCCGGTCGAGGGCCCGGCCGTGCACGGACAGGGTGCCCTCCTCCAGAGGCGACCACGACACCGCGAGCTTCCGCAGCGGGCCGTCTCCGGGCGGCGCGCTCCATGTTGCCACGAGGGTGTCAGCCCCCGCTGCGACCGCCCCGTCGCCGAGGTAGTCGCCCCGAGCGACGATGCCTCCGGCGGCGTCGAGCTGCACCTCGCCTCGTACCGCGCGCACCTGCACCCGGTCGGTCTCCAGCCGGTCGCCTCGTGCATCCTCCAGCACGACACGCACCTCGGCCACGGGGAAGTCGGTCCGGAGGTCTTCAGGCCACACCCTCACCCGCACGCGCTCGGCGACCCCTTCCGTCACGGGCACCTTCAGATCGCGCACCGCCCCCTCGACACGGCACGACACACGAAGGTCGGTGGGCTCCTCCTCGTCGAGGGCGGGGGCGGCGGCCATCCAGCCGTCTTCGAGCTGCCACACAGCCAGCTCGGCCTCGGGGGTCTGACAGCGAGGTCGCTCCGTGGCCACGGCCCGCCCGTCGCCGCGGGCAGCCTGCAGAAAGACCATGGGAGGCCGCATCCCCGGCAGCCGCTCCCCCGCTACCATCCCCACCAGGGCCGTGCCAGGGGGGGCCGACAGGGGGAGCTCGGTGAACGTCTCGTTGCCCAGGTCATCGACGAGGCGGGCGCGCGCCGAGGTCTCTCCCGGGTACTGGTCGACCACCGCCTCGATCCGTCCGGAGGCGTCTGCGACGAACGGCCCGTAGCGGCGCTCGCCCACCGAGAGCTCCACCACGACGCCCGGCTCAGCCTCGAGGGGTAGGCGAGGCCGGGCCCGCAGGCGCACGTCGAGCCATCGCGGCGCGTCGTCGGTGCGGGCATCGCGGACCCCGACGGGCACGACCCTCGGAAACGGGCTGTCGTCGAGGGCCAGCTCGACCTGCAGCCCCTCCTCCACGGCCTGCACCGACACCACCCGCCCCTCCCCGGCCACCACCTCCAGCGCCTCGGCCGGAAGGGAGGGCTCGGCCACCACGAAGCGGACCGTAGGGGCCCCTGCGACCGCGTCTACCCGCTCGGGCATCGACAGGACGGCGGGGCGCGGGAGGTCGCTGGCCAGCGTTCGCTCCACCCGCAGCAGCTCGGTGGAGGCCACCAGCTCGACGGCGCCCTCCCCAGGCAACAGCTGCCACGCCCACACGTTCGGCCGCACCTCACCCAGGCTGCGGAGGACACCGTTGGTCGCCACCATCCTCGGCACCGAGAGCGGATCGGTCCCTGCCACCTCCACCATCGCCGCCCGACCTGGGCGGAGCGGCCCGTCGGTCAGCGCGATCTCCAGGGGGCCCGCCGAGGCCGTGGCTGCCACCAGCACACCCAGCAGACCGGCGCCGCTCACGGGCCGTACTCGACGCCGCCCCGCATGGTGGGACCCGTCGTGTCGCGGGTGTGCAGGGCTCCCTGCACCTCCGTGCTGCGACCCACCGGGTCGATGGCCTCGAGGCGGACGCGGTTGTCGCCCTCGGCCAGCGGGACCGCCAGCTCGAACCGACCATCGGTGCCCGCACGCACGCTGACCTCCCCGAAGCTGCCTCGGGCGATGACCCGGGCCCCCGGGGCCGTCGTGCCCGACACCGTCGAGGTGTCGCGGCGGGTGCGCTCGCCCTCGGGCCAGGCCACGTCGAGGAGCAGCTCCTTCGGGACCGCCTCGATCTCCGCATGACGGTCGACGACGGTGGCCTGCTGGCCTTCCTCCACGCGGGTGACGTCGACACCGCTCAGCACGAGGTCGCCACGGCGTGCATCGACCTGCAGCACGTCACCGCTCACGCCCACGGCGAACTCGCCGCGCGTGGCCACCACCTCGCGGCCGCCATTGCCCACGCGCACGGCACCCGACTCGGGACGCACGGTCGCCGTCAGGTTGCCGTCTTCCAGCTCGAGGCTGACCCCATCGAGGTCGATGGACTTCACGCGCACCGAGGCCTGGGGCGCCAGCCGGATCTGGCTACCTCCGTTGACCGACAGCACCGCCCTCGCTCCCTCCCCCGTCACGATCTGATCGTTGGCCCCGAGGTTCTCGCCCTCCTGAGCCTCATGCTCGTCGTCGCTGCCGCTGACCATCACGCCGCCGTGCACCTCCACCACGCGGAGCTCCGCCTCCAGCCGGTCGCTGCTCAGGTAGCGGCCTACCGCCATCACCATGGCCACCACCACCACTAGCGTCAGGAGCGAGACCAGCAGCCGCCTCATGGCGCCCCCGGCAGGGACAGGACCCACAACGCACCGCCCTGTGTCTCACGCTCCTCGAGGCGCCCATGGAGCCGGTCGAGGAGCTGCCGGGCCACCCACAGGTCGAGGCCCGACGCCATCCAGTCGTCGTGCCGACTCGTCGAGCTGGCGAGAGGGCGGTCGGACTGCAAGCGCACCTCTACCGACCCCTCGCGCGTCGCGGCCGGCGTGACGGTGAGGGTGGCGCCGCTTCCCAGGGCGGCCCGCAGGGCATGGAGCACCTGAGCGAGGATGCGACTCCCTGTCACGCGGTCGACCCTCACCTTCAGGGGGGCCGCGCTCTCCGTCTCGGCCGTGATCAGGGCCACCCCCCGCTGCTTGAAGGCGCCGCCGACCAATCGCACTACCTCGTCGAGGACGTCGCGAAGGTCTACCACAGGCGCTTCTTCCGGATCTACTTCCCCCGAGGTGAACCGCAGCAGGTCGCCCACCACCTCGCGGCAGCGTGCTGCCTCTCCCTCCAGGTCGGCGAGGAGGGCCTCTTGGGGGTAGCGCATCTTGAGGACCTGGCTGAGCCCCAGCACCGCCGCCAGCGGATTGTTCAGCTCGTGGGCCAGACCTGCTCCCACCTGAGCGACGGCCGCGAGCTGGCCGGAGCGCACCAGCTCGGCCTGCGCTTCCTCCAGCTGCCGGGTGCGGTCGGCGACGCGCTGCTGCAGCTCACGGTTGAATGCCTCGATCTCCTGCTGCTGGGCGTCGATCTCCTGACGCGAGGTGTCGAGGCGCACCGACATGTGGTTGAAGGCGCGGGCGAGGTCGCCGATCTCATCGGATCGCTCGACCCCCGTCTGGCGCCCTCTCGCCCCCTCGGCCAGGTCGAGGACGGCGTCGCGCAGGTCTTCCACCGGTCGGCTGAGGGTGCCGGCGATGCCCACGGCCACGGCGATGGCGATGAGGCCGGCGAGGCCGAACAGCGGCCACAGCTGGTTCTGGATCTGCCGCGCGGGGGCACGCACCAGGGTGCGAGGCTCGAACACCGCCACCGACCAGCTGGTGAAGGGCACCGGCACGATGGAGCCGAGGACTTCCCCCTCCCCTCGGCCGTACTGGAAGTCGGAGTCGGTCTGCAGCAACGCCTGGAGCAGGTCGGGCCGCAGCAGCGGGTGCCCCGGCCCCACCAGCACGTTGCCGGAGGCATCGAACAGCGCCACGCCGTGGGCATCGACCGACGTGCGGGTCATGTCTTCGGCCGCAGCCAGCTGCACCTCCAGGCCCAGCACCAGCACGTCGCCCGTGCCGGACGGGCCGGCCGCCAGCACGGCGATGGGCACCGAGGGCACGCTGCCGAGGCCCCCCGCCAGCCATGGTTCGCCGACGGCGGAGCCCTGTTCTCTGGCTTCGGTCAGCGGCAGCCGCCGGAGGAGCGCCTCGGCCCGCTCGGGACTCGACGGCACGCGCTGGCCACCCGACACCGCGAACACCGGCGGCACGACCGGCAACCCATCGCCATCGACGAGCACCACCGTCACCGCCGCGGGGGTGCCTCGATAGACCGCCGCCAGGTAGCTGGCCCGAAAGGCGTCGGTGAACGACTCGAGCTGCCCCGGAAACACCTGCGTCCAGGCCTCGGCATGGGCCTGCTGCTCGGCGACGGACCGCCCCACCACCTCGGCGTGGAGCTGCGCTTCGCGGCGCAGGTTCTCCCGCGAGAGCTCCTCGGCGGAGGTCGCGGCGGACCTCGCAGCCTGCACCCCCACCACCGTGAGCGGAGCGAGCGCCACCAGCGCCATCGCGAGGGCCAGGCGGACCCACAGCCGCACGGCCTACCCCTCGATCGGGAAGCGCAGGGTGAAGGTCGTGCCCTCGCCAGGGGGGCTGTCGACCGTGATCTGCCCCTGGTACTTGGTGACGATGCGGTAGACGATGTTCAGCCCCAGGCCCGTGCCGCGCCCGACCGGCTTCGTGGTGTAGAAGGGGTCGAAGATCGCGCTCTGACCTTCCAGAGGGATGCCCGGCCCGTTGTCGGCGACGATGGCTACCACCGCGCCGTCCTCCCGCCAGCAGGCCACGCGGACGCGACCTGCGAACGGGTCGGCCTCGTGGTGCTCCACCACCGCCTCGATGGCGTTCTTCACCAGGTTGACGAACACCTGCTGGATCTCACTGGTGCGCGCCAGCACGTGCACCCCATCGTCGAGCTCACGGTCGATGCGGGCTGGGTCGAAGGCCACCGAGCGGCTCACCAGCTTCACTGCGTCGTCGATGACTGCCGGCAGGTCGACGGTGGTGCGGTACTCCGACGAAGCCGACCGGCTGTAGCCGGTCAGCTGGACCACGATCTCCTTGATGGCCCCCGCGTAGTCGACGATCTCTCTGGCGTAGCCCTCGACGAGGGATCGGTCGTCTTCTTCGAGGATGGCCTCGGCCAGCCCCATCACCCCGAACAGTGGGCTGCTCACCTCGTGGGCGATGCCCGCGGCGAGGGTGCCGATGCCCGCCAGCTTCTCGCTCTGGATGAGCTCGGCCTGCAGCTCCTTGAGCTCCACGAGGGCGGCCGCCAGCTCCTTGTTCTTCGCGGTGAGGTCGCGCAGCAGCCGGGCGTTCTCCCGCTCCATGTGGAGCTTGTCGAGGGCCTGCTTGACCTTCCGCTTCACATCGAAGATGTCTTTGGGAGGCTTGACGATGTAGTCGAAGACCTCGAGCTGCATGGCCTCGAGGGCGGTGTCGAGGCTGGCGTAGCCGGTGATGACGATCACCTCGCAGTCGCCCTTCTCCCGGGCCATCCGGGCCAGCTCGAGCCCCCCGATATCAGGGAGGTTCTTGTCGGTGAGCAGCACGTCGACACCTGCGGCAATCGCTGCCTGGGCCGTGGCGCCATCAGGGCACGAGATGACCTCGAGCTGCTCTTCGTCGGCAAAGACCGACGTGAGCAGGTTGAGGATCACCGGCTCGTCGTCGACGATGATCAGCCGCCCGTGCACACTGCCTCCGTGTGCAGCGAAGCGTAGCACGGTCTGGGCCACAAGCTTGGCCCCTGTGGGTCCGATGGGTAAGATGCACCGTCGACACCCCGAGGATGCCATGTCCGTTCGTGCTCTGCCCTTCCTTGCCTGCCTCGCGCTCGTTGCTGCCTGCGGCGGCAAGGAGAACAAGTCGGCCTCCGAGGCCTACACCACCAAGGTGAGCGAGCGCATCCTCGAGGAGGAGGGCCTCATCGAGCAGCTCGTCGACCTCGATGTCGACGGTCGCAACGACATCCGCAACCTGTACCGTGAGCGTGCCGACGCGCCACGGCTGCTGGTCCGCAAAGAGCTCGACCTGAACAAAGACGGCAAGTTCGACGTGCTGTCCTTCTTCGACGACGACGGCGAGCTCACCCGCGAAGAGATGGACTCCGACTACGACGGCCGCTTCGACTGGACCGACCACTACCAGCAAGGCGTGCGGGTCATGTCGGAGTACGACACCGACTACGACGGTGCCCCCAACGTCTTCAAGTACTACATCCGCAACGACGACGGCGTGGTGGTGCTCGACCGCAAGGAGCGCGACGAAGACGGCGACGGCAAGATCGACGTGTGGGAGCGGTTCAACGACGCGGGTGAGGTCGTGCGCACCGGCCGCGACACCGACGGCGACGGCCGGATGGACCTCCGCGAAGAGTAGGGTCGCCCTGCGCGAGCCCCCTCGCGTAGTTTGGTTTTCCCTGTTCGGGCCGTCGTGGGTCTGACAGGTGAACCCGGGGCCCCATGGAACTGACCGACCAAGAGCTCGCCGCACTGTACGAGCGCTACGCGCACGTGCTCTTCCATCGGTGTCGACGCATCCTCCGTAACGACGAGGATGCCCACGACGCCGTGCAGGAGACCTTTGCGCGGGTCATGCGCAACGCCGCCACCTTCCGGCAGCAATCGAGTCCACTCACGTGGATGTACAGCATCTCCACCAACTACTGCCTCAACCAGGTGCGCAACCGCAAAGGGCGTCGGCAGAAGCGGGAAGATCACAAAGACGAGATCGGCGGTCCCTCGGTCGTGCAGCCCACGTCGGAGCACACCGAAGACCACGCCCGCATCCTGGAGCTGCTCGACACGGTCGACGAGGAGGTGCGAGCCGTGGTGGTCCACACCTACTTCGACGACTGCACCCGCCAGGAGACGGCCAAGCTCGTCGGCCTGTCGGTGCCCACGGTGCGAAAGCGCCTCAACCACTTCCTCGACCTCGCCCGTCGCCAGCTCGGCGCCGCGGCCGTCGCCCTCACCCTCGCCACGCTTCTCCCCTTGCTGCGGAGCCTGACATGATGCCCACCCCCAACGATGGTGACCGCCCGAGCCTCCTCGAGCTAGGCCGCCTGGCCGCCGGCGAGCTCGACGACGCGCAAGCCAGCGCGCTTCGCGACCGCCTCGATGCCGACAGCCAGCGCACCCTCGACGAGATCGAGGCCGCGCGAGGCCAGATGCCGGCCTTCGACGCGGAGGCCCTCCGCCGACGCGCCGCCACGGTCGTGCAGGCCCCCTCCCCCACACCCGCCCCGGCCAACCGAGCCTGGCTGGGGGCGTTCGTGGCCCTGGCGGCGGCGCTGCTGGTCGGGCTGGCCGTGGCCCTTCAGCCCCCAGCGACGGTCGAGCCCACCGACATCGCCTTCCGCAGTGGCGATGCGCTGCAGGTCTACGTGCTGCAGGGGCGGTCGCTGGTTGCCTGGGAGGGGCAGGCCCTGGGCGACCGAGCGGTGGTGGGCTTCCAGGTGCATGCCACGGGTCATGACGGCGTCGTGTTGCTGTCCGTCGACCCGTCCGGCGCGGTGACGACCTTCTGGCCTGCCGAGGGCGACGAGGCCGAGCCGCTGGCCGGCGCAGGCATGGTCCCCCTGAAGGGAAGCGTCACCCTCGACGACCAGGAGGGCCGGGAGGTGTTCGTGGCGGTGTTCGACCACGACGTGCCTCTGGCCGAGGCGAAGGTGCGCCAGGCTCACGAGCTGGGTGGCACCGACGGCCTGCTGCGCTGGGCCGACGAGGCAGCCGGGGTCGCAGCGGTCGCGGTCGAGCGTGGCGAGGGGCTACGCTAGGTGATGCGCTGGCTGCCACTGCTGCTGGGGTGGATGGTCCTCGCGGGCTCGGGCGTCGCCCGGGCCGGCGAGGCGCAGCGCTTTGGCGTGTTCGTCGGCAACAACATGGGCCAGTCGGGCGACGTGCCGCTGCGGTTCGCGACCACCGACGCCGAGAAGATGTACGACTTGTTCCTCGAGTTCGGGCAGATGCGCCCCCACGACGCCATCCTGCTCCGCAACGGCACCGCGCGGCAGGTCGAGCGGGCCATCGAGCAGCTCTCGAGCCGCATCCAGCGCGCGACGGCCGACGGCGACGACACCACCTTCGTCTTCTACTACTCGGGCCACGGTGACGCCGACGCCCTGCACCTCGGCGCGACGAAGGCCCCCCACGACGACCTCCGCAGCCTGATCGACGCCACCGGCGCCGATGTGCGGGTCGCCCTCATCGATGCTTGCCAGTCGGGGGGCATGGTTCGCAACAAGGGCGGCGTGCGCGGCCCCAGCTTCGACTTCGCCGTCGAGGTGGAGCGCACCCGGGGCACGGCGGTGCTCACCTCGTCGGCCGCCAGCGAGCTGTCGCAGGAGTCCCTCGAGGTCGGGGGAGGCTTCTTCACCCACTACCTGCACACCGCCCTCACCGGAGGCGCCGACGGCAACCGCGACGGCGTGGTCACCCTCACCGAGGCCTACGCCTACGTGCACACCGAGACCGCCTTCGGAACCCGCGACACGCCCGGTGCGCAGACGCCCTCCTTCGACTTCGACCTCGTGGGGGCGGGCGACCTGGTGCTCACCGAGCTCGAGGAGGCGAGCAGCTACCTGGCCTTCCTCGGCGAGCTCGGCGGCACCTACGCGGTGTGGGATGAGTCGCGCAAGCGCTACGTGGCCGAGGTCGACGGGGGCAGCAACCTGCAGCTCGCGGTGCGCCCCGGCACCTACTACGTGCACAACCGTCGCCCCGGCTGGGTCGACGAGGCCCGCTACGTCGTGCGTCGCGGCGAGACACGCTCGGTGTTCGAGGAAGACTTCACCTCCATCAGCTACGAGTCGGTGGCCTCCCGCGGCGATCTGGAGCGCGTCGCGCGCCGAGCCAGGCTGCCCAGCCTCACCCTGCGGCTGGTGGCTGGGTTCCGTTCCTTCCGTGCCGACAGCGCCTGGAACCGCGAGTACCTGCCCGCTCACGGCATCGGCGGCCTGTCGGCTCGGTTCATCGGGCCCAACAAGCCATGGTGGGGCCTCGACGTGCTCACCGGCGGCGGCACGCGCGAGCTCACCTTCGAGGAGGTCGGCGTGATCCCGGCCCGCATCGGCACGACGAGCCTCGGCGGCAGCATCGGCTACGCCACCCGGCCTGCCTTGTTCCGAGCCGGCATCGGGGGGCGGTCCGAGCTGATGCTGATGCAGCGCTCCTTCCCCGACCGCGACGAGCCCTCTCAGTCCAACGGAGCCCTCGCGGCGGGAGGCAGCGCGTGGCTCGGCATCCATCGCGGCCGATTCACCGGCGATCTGGAGTGGTCGACCCTGCTGCTGTTCCACAGCTTCGACGACAGCGGTGTGTGGCCGCTGTACAACGAGCTCACGCTGTCGCTGGGAGTGCGCTTCTGAGGCCATGGCTGCCAGTGCTGCTGGGCGTGGGGTGTGGTCCCCCCATCTCCAACCAGCTGTTCTACGAGGATGCGCTGATGGTCGCGGCCCTCCCGTCCGAGGAGCGGGTAGGCCCCCCCTCCGACGTGCGGCTGGCCCGTGTCGGCGACAGCCAGTTGCTCCGCGAGGCCGTGGAGGAGGCGGTGTCGGTGAGCGAGATCACCGAGGTGATGGCCCGCTCGGGCGATGCGCTGCGCTCCACCGACCCCGACACGCGCACCGATGTCGCCCGGGGGTGGGACGCGGTGCAGGTCGCTGGAGACATCGACAACGAGCGTCGGTCGTGGTGGGTGACGGCCGAGGTCCTCCAGCCCGCGGAGGGAGAAGACCTCACCTGGTCGATGTCGTTGGCCACCGACCCGGGCGGGCCCTGGGTGGAGGTCGGGGTGGGCGGGCACGAGCTCGACGGCGACGGGGCCATCCTGTGGTCGCTGGGCCCCACCCTGGAGGTGGTCGGGCTCGACCCAACGCTGGCCCCCGGTGACCTCGAGATCACCTACGGCCTCGATGGTGAGGTGCGTTTCGCCGAGATCCTGTACGTCGATGGTGCCGACACCCTCGGGCCCTGGGGGGTGGCAGGCACCCAGGTGCTGGCGTGGCAGGGAACGTTCCAGCTGATCCCAGGCGCCGAGGGCGAAGACCCGCAGAGCGCCTACGGCGTCGCCCAGGTGTTCGCCAGCCCCGACGGAGGGTGGGGCCAGGGCGAGCTGTACCCAGCGGGCGAGGCGCTGACCTTCGAAACATGCTGGGGGCCCGAGGGCGACCGGCTGTACGAGGGGGGCGAGGTGGATCCGGTGGGGTCCATCGACGCCTGCCCGTTCCCCAACCCCTTCTGACTCACTCGATGGGTCGTCAGGCGCGGAGCTTCTTGACGATCCGCTTCGACAGCGCCCGGAGGGCCGTCTCGCTCAGGTCGGGAGGGTGGGCCTCGGAGAACCCGCCCTTCAGCTCGTTGAGGAGCATGCCTGACGCCGCGTCGAGGGCGATGTCGCTGCGCCACAGCGCCAGGAATGCGTCGGCCCCGTCGCCGGTCGCCACCACGCCACCCTCCTCGTCGAGGGTGAGCGCCAGGCTGCTCCAGTTCGGCCCCCCGAACGCCGTCATCGTCTCGGCCACCGCCGCCATGATGGGCAGCTTGGCCGGCCGGTGCTCTTCGGGGTGAGCAAGCAGGCCGCGCACCACGGCGCGCTCCAGGGAGGGAAGCACGCTCTCCCAGGTGACCTCGCCATCGGCCGGCGGGTCGACCCGCACGTGTGTGGGCGCCACCTCGGGATCCGGTGGGGGGGACTCCTCGGTAGGGTCGGGCACGTCGTCGTGCAGGTGGGACAGCGCCGCGAGCTCGGCCTCGCTGGGAACGGGCACGGCCGCCAGGTCGATCACGTGGCAGGCCGCGGCGAGCTCCTCCCGCACGGACTGGACCGAAGGGGCCAGGAACACGATGAGGTTGTTCGACTGACGCAGGGTGGGGTGGCTGGGCCAGGCGAACAGCTCGGGGGCCCCCGGAATGGGGTCGACCCGCCGCCGCTTCCCGGGGACCATCTTGTCGACATCGACGACCATGTAGGCCTGATCGGTGCCGGTGGTGGTCAGGGCCATCCAGATCCGCCCCATCGCCTCCAGGGGCTCGCGAGGGCTGAGGGCCAGCGCCTGGCCCGACATCAGGATCGCGGCGTCGACCAGCTCGTCGAACTTCTTCTCGTCGGCGAAGGTGGGGAAGCGAAGGCCAGGCCCCACCCCGTTGCGCAGCACGCCCACCACCGGCCGCGTAGGCGCGAGGAAGCGCACCAGCACGTTGGCCGCGTCGAGGTGCGCGCCCTCGACCAGCCACTGCTCGGCGTGGATGTCACCCACCACCAGAAACGCGCTCGCGGCGTCGTCGAGGTAGTGCTCTTTGAGGACTTCGATCCAGTGGGGCCAGCTCATGAGCGCAGCCTACCCCAGTGGCTCGGGCGGCGGTTAGGTCAGCGTGCTGGAGGAACGATGCACTGGTGCCTGATGTGGCTGCTCGCCTGTGGCTCCCCTGCCCCCGCCCCTGCCCCGAACAACGACGCGGTGCCCACGGCCGAGGCCGGTCAGCGAGGCGACGTCGATCTCGACGCGTTCGCTGGCCTGCTCGAGAAAGGCGGCATCACGGTGATCGATGTGCGCACCCCGCAGGAGTTCGCGTCGGGTCATGTGCCGGGGGCGGCCAACGTGCCCCTGGGCTTCGGCGTCGACGACCCGGCCATCGCCGCCCTCGATCGCGACCAGCCGGTCTACGTGATCTGCCAGTCCGGGCGTCGCTCGGCACGGGCGGCTGATCAGCTCGCCGGCGCCGGCTTCCGAGCGATCAACGTGCAGGGCGGCACGGGGGCGTGGATCGCCTCCGGGCGCGACGTGGCCCAGTGACGGTCCGCGACCGCAACGCCTCCGCCCTCACCTGTGCCGAGGCCCTCGCCGAGGAGCCCCCGGCGGGTCCGGTGCTGATCGCGGGCGAGGCCGAGCCGGTGGCGGCGGAGCTGGCTGATCTCGGCCTGGCCTTCGAGGCCTGGGAGCGCTTCGCCTACGAGGGGCGACCCGCGACGCCCTGGCCGGCCGAGGGCCCCTTCGCGACGGCGGTGCTGCGGCTGCCGAAGGGCAAGGATGCGCTGCGCCTGTGGGTCAACGAGCTGGTGCGGCGCCTCACACCAGGCGGGGTCCTGCTGGTCCACGGGGCCAACGACGAGGGCATCAAGTCGGCGGGCAAGGTGCTGCAGGATGCCTTCACCGAGGTGACCAGCGTCAAGAGCAAGCGGCACAGCCGCGTGTGGCGCGCGACCGGCGTGCGCGAGGTCCCCCCGAAGGCAGAGCCCACGCGGGTGACAGCGACGGTTGCGGGTGTCGACCTCGACTGGCTGAGCTGGCCGGGGCTGTTCGCTCACGGCCGCCTCGACCC
>CBDUIC010000015.1:0-88593 GCA_965367245.1 uncultured bacterium
GGCATCGACGCTCACGTAGTGCAAGCGGGTCTCGCCGAGGGTGACGCGCTCGCCGCCCACCAGGCGCCACAGGGTGCGGTCTTCTCCATCGACCCGGATCCGACCGCCGAGGCTCTCGAGGTAGATCCTGCCGGCCATGCGGAACAGGCGTGCGTGGGTCGCATGCACCGTCTCGTCGTGCACGATGCGCAGATCCGAGTCGTTCGACCGGCCGATACCGAGCTCGTCGGCATCACGGCCCAGGTGCGCCCACACCGTGTCGTCGCGCACCAGAGCGCCGATAGGCCCGTCGGGCGCCTCGGTGATCTCGCTTCCCGCCTCCTCGATGACTGTGAGGGGCTCTGGCGGAGGCGGCATCGCTCCCGAGAACAGCACCTTCCACGAGGCGGCCTGCCCGAGGTCTTCCACCGCCGTTCCCCCAGGGGTGGGCTCGCCCGGAAGCGACGACCGCTCGGCCGACGGGTCGAAGTCGTCGGACAGCGCTCGCTTCGACCAGCCGTAGGCGTTGGGGATGGGGAAGCCCGCGAGAGCCGACGCATCGAAGCACAGCCGGCGCACTTCCTCGATGGGACCCGCCCAGTCGGGGCAGGCATCACCCAGGCGCTGGAACAGCTCGGGGGTGACGAGCTCGTTGCGGGACATGAGGTCGACGAGGCAGGCCGACAGCCGCATCGACGAGCCTCCGCCGGCCAGCATCGCGCGCCCCAGCGCCGACTGCTCCAGCCAGGCCGTCATGGTGGCCTCGTCGAGCAACCCGACGAGCAGGCGGGCCAGGCCCTCCATCGCCGTGAACCGCTTCGGCACGGCCCGCACCCATGGGGCGCGGTCGGCACCATCGTGGCCACTGCGCGCCGCCAGGGCCGTCTTGGCGAGGCCCCACCACCCACGGGTCGAGAACGGCTCGAGCTCGATCGCCCGGTTGTACCAGCCCATCGCCGTGGTCAGTCGGCCCTGGACCCACGCGAGCTCGCCCATGCCGAGGCAGGCCTCCACCTTCTGCGGGGAGTGCTCCACCGACTTGAACACGCGCAGCAAGCGCTCGAAGGCCTCGGCAGCTTCCTTCGTCTCGCCCCGACCGAGCCACAGCGGGCCCGCCAGCTGCAGTGCCGGCACGTGGTAGGGCGTGAGCCGCAGCGCCTCTTGCAGCCGCTCCACCGCCTCCTCGGGGCGGCCGGTGCGCAGCAGGATGCTCGCGTAGGCGGTGCAGTCGGCCGCTCGCTCGCTCGCCTCGGGCTCGTCGGTGTCGCGACCTCGGTAGGTCTCCCACAGGCGCTCGTAGAACGGCAGCGCCCGGTCGGCCTCGCGGGCCCGGTGGTGCATGCGGGCGAGGTGCCGCAACGCCACGACGTGCCTCGGCGCTCGCTCGAGCAGCGCGTGGTAGACGCCGAACGCTTCCTCTTCGTAGTGGACGGCGCCCGCGATGATTCCGGCTCGCAGCAGCGTGGGGCTCGCCTCCGAGATGTCTTGGTGGCGGGCCTGGGCCACCATCAGGTGGATGACCCGCTTCCACTGGCCCCGCTCGGCGCGGATCAGCTCCAGCACCGGGGCCATGTCGAGCTCGCTGTGGCCTCGCTCCTCGGCGAGGTCGATCCACGGCAGCCCCTCGTCGATGCTGTCGAGGTGCTCGATGAGCGTGCGCCCGATGGCGTACTCGATGGGCGCGCGTGCCATGCCGTCGTCGACGTACAGCAGCCGCTCCTTGCCGTAGGCCACGAAGGAGGGCCAGTCGCCCCGGTCGCCAGCCAGCTTCATCAGCTCGGTCAGTGCCTGGGTGGCCTGCTCGGGGGTTCGGTGCTCCGCGAGGACCTGCGACCACGTCTCCGCCGCAGCGTTCGCGTCGCCGAGCTCATGCTGGTTGATCCGTGCCAGCTCGGCCCGGAGGACCACGCGACGGCCCGCGTCTCGTTGGCGGGCCTGCGTCCAGAGCACCTCGGCGAGGCGCCCCCACTCCCCGGTGGCTTGCGCCACGACCCGCAGCGGGTCGAACAACGACTCGACATCGGTGGTGCGCTCCAGGGCGGCCACGAGGTGCATGTGCGCCTGATCGTAGGACTCCATGCGCGTGTAGATGTCGCCCAGGACCGTGCGATAGGGCACGCCACGATGGGGCTGGGTCTTGAGCAGCTTCTCGAAGTGGCTCGCCGACACGGCGAGGCGACCGATCTCCAGGGCACGGTCGGCCAGGGTGCGCACCAGCTCGGGGTCGCTCATCAGCTCCCGCAGCAGGGTGCGCACGTCGGGGTAGCGCCGATCGAGGTCCCACTCGGTGGCCTTGGCGATCACCCGCTTGACGTGGGCAGGCGCGTCGATGGCCTCGATGAGGCGCCCGGGATCCCGCAGCACCCACACCGGGAGGTTGCCGCCGTTGAGCGCGAACAGCGCCGTCATCCCGAGGCCGTACACGTCGGCGGCGGGCGCGAGCTCGTAGCCGGCCTCCGAGGTCTCGGGGGCAGCGAACAGCGACCCCCACTCGGCCTGAGCGTTGGGGCCGAGGGAGAAGTCGACCAGGTGGGCCGAGCCGTCGGTCGCCATCATCACGTTCGACGGCTGCACCGCCCCATGCACCACCCGCTGGTCGTGGGCGTGGCGTAGGCCGAGGCCCGCCTCGATGAGCACCTGCACCGCAGCGATGGCATCGAAGCCGTCGGACCCCGCCAGCTCGCGCAGGCTGCCCGAGGAGAACAGCTCCTGGGCGACGACGACCCACCCTTCCGGGCTCTTCGACGCTTCATAGACCCTGCCGATCTGCTCGTGTGCCAACCCCATGAGCTTCTTGCCGCGCTTGCGGAAGGCCTTGAGGGCCGCGTCGTTCATCACCCACGCGCCGTGGAACACGGTGAGGAACACCACCTCGCCCTGCTCCTTGTCCCACGCCTTCCAGTGCCCGTCGTTGGACTGACTGGGCAGCCCCTCCAGCAGCCGGTAGCGACCATCGTGCAGGAACTCACCGGCCTGCAGCCGCGGCCCACGCCGCATCTTCCCGGCGATGCGATCGATGTCGTCGGAGCGGTCGGTCTTCGGGTCGTGGTCGCGCAGCAGGTAGAGGCGAGCGAGCTGCTCCCCGAGCTCTTCGTAGGTGGAATCGGAGTACGTCGGCCTCAACCGCGGAACGGAGTCGGTGAGATCGTCGTCTTCCAGCTCGTCGGCGACGCCGTCGGGCTGCTCCGGCATGGCTACCTCCTGGGGGGTCGCACATCGTAGATCAGGCCTCGCCTCGCGGGGAGCACGCCCGCGGCGGTCGGGGGAGGACGCGCTATGGAGGTGCCTTGGAGCACCGAGTGACCGACGATCTACAGCGTCGATGGCCGGGGCGAGGCCCGTGGGACGAGGTGTGGTTCCTCGAGGTGGCGCTGCCCGACGGGAGCATCTGGCTCCGCTACACCCTGGCCGACGGGCCGCACCGACGGGGGCTGGCCACCTGGGCGATCCTGAACGGGCCGGAGGGGATGAGGGCCGAACAACAGCGGTTCCGCCTGTCTTCGCTGCACCCCGGGGTCCCCATCAAGAACGACAGCTTGCTGCTCACCCCCCACGACGCACGGGGCCGCGCAGGGAGCGCTCGCTGGTCGCTGCAGCTCACCCACGGCCCCCGGCGTCACCGGATGGTGCCCGCGGCCATGGAGCGACTGGGCGTCGGGCGCACCTACGTGCCCGCAGGCTTCGACCTGACGGTGTCGGGCGACGTGTCCTTCGGCGACCGACGCTGGGCGCTCGACTCGGCCCCCGCGGTGCTCGGCCACATCTGGGGCGCGAGCAATCGCACCCGCGCCTGGGCGTGGGGGCACGCCCGCTTTCCCGACCACGACGCCATCCTGGAGCTTCTGGTGGCCAGGCTCGGTCCCCTGCCGGCCCTCACCTCCCTCGGCTTGTGGATCGGCGACGAGCACATCGACCTGTCGGGGCTGCGGCACCTGCCGCGAGCCACGGTGACCTGGGGAGACGACGAGGTGGTGGTGCGCACCCGCAGCCGCCAGGGCCGGGTGCAGGTGCGCTGTCGACTGCCCGCAGACCATGAAGTGGCCACGGTGCACTACGTCGATCCCGGCGACGGTGCCCTGCGCACCTGTCGCAACAGCGGCCGGTCGACCGTGGAAGTGACGGTGGAGCGGGGGGGCTCGACCCGGCGCATGGTGACCGACCACGCCGCCTTCGAGCTGGCGGCCCTGGGAGGGGCCGAGCGAGCCGTGCTGTTGTCGGACTGAGGGCCGGTTGACCACGACACGACGCAGCGTCACACTCCGTTCAGGAGGGACTGGTGCTGCCCTTGGGTCCATTCACGCTCGTCGAGCCCATCGCCCGCGGGGGCATGGGAGAAGTGTGGCGTGGGATGCACACCGACACCAAGCTGCCGGTCGCCGTGAAGGTCGTGCGGGAGGAGCTGGCCCGCGTCCCCGCCCATGTGGCGTCGTTTCGCAACGAGGTGCGGGCGATGGCCCGGCTCGACCACCCCTGCATCCTGCGGGTGCTCGACTACGGCGAGGTCGACGCCGAGGCCGCCGCCGCCTCAGAGGGCTTCCTGCTGGAGGGCAGCCCCTACTTCGCGATGGAGCACGCAGGGGGCGGCTCCTTGCAGAACCTCCAGCGCCGGCTGTCGTGGCCCGACACGCGCAGGGTGCTGCTGTCGCTGCTCGATGCCCTCGCCCATGCCCACGCGCGCGGCGTGGTCCACCGAGACCTGAAGGCCGGCAACGTGCTCATCGCCACCGCCACCGATGCCCGCCCCGGCCTCAAGCTCGCCGACTTCGGCATCGCCCACGCCTTTTCCGACTTCCACCACCGTGACGACCGCAGCGAGAGCGCCGCCGGCACGCTGAACTACATGGCGCAGGAGCAGCTGGCCGGCGCGTGGCGCGAGTATGGCCCGTGGACCGACCTGTTCGCCTTGTCGGCCCTTGCCTGGCGGCTGCTCACGGGCAAGCCACCGTTCCACCAGGTGCCCCGCGACCGGATGCTGCAGGCCCACCGCCAGGGGCCGTCCACCACCCTGCCCGACGCCGCCGGGGCCCCCGACGGCCTGGAGGCCTGGCTCCGTCGGCAGCTGCGACCCGAGCCTCGTCATCGCTTCACCCGAGCCGCTGATGCCGCCTGGGCGCTGCTGTCGCTGGGCGAGCCGGAAGACGACGCGCGAGGGGTCGATGTCCCCGTGGTGGCGCCGGTGGCCTTCGACTCCCGAGAGATCACCGAGTCCGACACGGTCCTCGGGCCCATGGTGGGCGCGGCCCTCGCCGACGAGCCCACCCACGACCTGAACGGGCCAGCGAGCAAGGTCCCCCACATCCCTCTCGACTGGCGCCGCCTCCGCACCGCACCGATCCCCATCACGCTGCAGGGCGCCGGGTTGGGGCTGTTCCCGCTCCGTGAGGTGAGTCTGGTAGGGCGCGAGCGCGAGCGCGACCAGCTGTGGAGCTTGCTGGTCACCACCTTCCAGAGTCGGCGCGGTCAGTTCGCGGTGCTCACCGGGCCCCACGGCGCGGGCAAGACCCACCTGACGACCTGGCTGTGCGCGCGGGCCCACGAGCTGGGTGCCGCCACACCGCTGCGCCATCAGGGCGAGCAGCTCCCCGACCTGCTGCGGCGCCACCTGCGCATCACGGGGCTCCACGGCCCCGCCCTCGAGCACCAGCTCCAGCGAACCCTCCGCGGCGGGGGCGCCCCCCTCCTGTCGCTGGCGCAGCGCCTGCTCGAGGGCGAGATCACCGACCGCATCGAGCGCTTCGGCGCCGTGCACGAGGTGCTGCAGTACCTGATCGACCGCTCCTGTGGCCTGGGCCGGCAAGGGCCCGGGAGACCGCTGCTCCTCGTCCTCGAAGACGAGGGCCCCAGCTCGGAGGTCGGAGCCTTCGCTCGCTGGCTCCTCGATCGCCAGCACCACGCCCCTCTACCGGTGTTCGTGGTGGTGGTCGCCACCGCAGCGGTGCGGCCGAGCTCGGGCCCTCTGGCGCGGCTGATCGCGGGGGGAGCCGACGGCGTGCATCTCGGGCCGCTGCTCCCCGCGGAGCGAACGGAGCTCGTCGAGGGCCTGCTCCGTCTCGAGCGCAGCCTCGCTGCCCATGTCGACGAGGCGAGTGCCGGCAACCCTCAGCTGGCGGTCGGCATGGTCGACGACCTGGTCCAGCGCGGCGTGCTGCAGGCCACCCCCGACGGCTTCGCGCTGCAGGCGGGCGCGGCCCCACAGCTCCCCGACGCGCTGCAGGCGCTGTGGAAGACCCGGGTGGCAGACCTGCTCGAGGGGCTGGCCCCCGAGGCCACCAGCGACCTGGAGCGTGCCGCCGCCCTCGGTCGAGACATCGACGAGTCGCTGTGGCACCTGCTGTGCGAAGACCCCACGGCGGCTGGCGGGGGGCGCGTGCAGCTGCGTCCCGAGGGGCTGATGCGTCGCGCAGAGGTCGTGGAGCGGCTGCTGCGTGCCCACCTCGCCGAGGAGACCGACACCGGCTTCCGCTTCGCCCACGAGGGGATCCGGGTGAGCCTGCTGCACCAGGCGCAGCTGCACGGGCGAGCTCAGGGGCATCACGCGGCCTGCGTCGAGGCCCTGTCGCGCCTGCCCGAGGTCGACCCTGCGGTGCTCGGCCCGCAGCTGCGGCGAGCGGGCGCCTTGCAGCGAGCCTTCGACGTGCTGCTCCGAGGGGCGTGGCAGCGCCTCGACCGCACCGAGTGGCGCTCCGCGTTGGGCCTGCTGAGCGAGGCGCGGGCGGTGCTGGAGGCCCTGCAGGCCCCCGCCGACGACCCGCGCTGGCCCGAGCTGTTCGTAGCCCTGTCCGATGGCACCCGAGGGGCAGGCCACACCGACGATGCCTACCGCTATGCCAGCCGAGCGGTCGAGATGGCACGAGCCCATGCGCCCCAGCAGCTGGTCGACGCGCTGTTCCAGGCGGCCCAGTCCGCCGCCGCTACCCACCGACACGACGAGATCCTCCCGCTGCTCGACGAGCTGGAGCCACTGGCCGAGGCGCGCGGTGCGATCGATCACGGCCGCTGCGTGTTCGCGCGGGGCACGCACCTGCTGCACAAGGGCGACCCGCGCATGGGGGTCGCGATGCTCACCCACGCCCGGCGGCTGTTCGTTCGCTGCGACGAGCCCCTGGGCCAGGCCAACGTCGACCGGGTGCTGGGCCAGCATGCGCTGCAGGAGGGCGACCTGCCCCGCGCCGAGTACCTGCTGAGCTCGGCATCCCACACCTACGAGGCGCTGGGCATGCGAAGCACCCTCGCCAAGACGTGGGCTGCCCTCGGCGATGTGTACCGGCGGGCCGGCCGCCTCGACGAGGCCGACCAGCTGTTGGCTCGCCTGGCGCTACTGCAGCAGCAGGTGGGGTCGGGCGTGGGAGCGGTCCTCCTCCACCTCAACCAGGGCCTGGTGCGCGTCGAACGCCGCGACTGGCAGGGAGCCCGGAGGGCCTTCGAGCGGGCCACCCGGCTCGCCGAGCTGATCCGCCACGACGCCTTTCTCGGGGCGGCCTGGGGCAGCCTGCTCGCCCCGATGGCGGCTCTGGAAGACTGGCCGGCCTTCGATGGCGCCCTGGCACGTGCACGCACCGCGTTGAACGCCAGCGGCTTCTGTGACCTCGATCTCGCCGCCACCCTGGCCCTGGCCGCCGAGCATGCCACGGGGCCACGACGGGAGGCCCTCGACGCGCTGATTGCGGCTCAGAAGGCGGGCCTCACCCGGAGGTGATGGTGGGCAGCGCTTCCTGAAGGCGCAGCGCCAGCCGTGGGTCGAGGGGCCCCACCTCGGGCCCCAGCCGCTCGACCACATCGCCATCGGGGTCGACCACGAACTTCGTGAAGTCGTGGGTGACGGGACCCCGCAGCCGCTCGGGGCCGGCCGTGGTGAGCTCGTGCCACAGCGGGTGGACGCGAGGCCCTGTGACGTGGCACTTCTCACACACGGTGAAGCTCACGCCGTAGCGACGCTGGACGGTGCGGAGGAGGGCCGCAGCCTCCCTCGGCTCATGGCCGAAGTCGTTGCTGGGAAAGGCGAGGACCTCGAGGCCGAGGGGGGCGAACTGCTCGAACAACACCTGCAGGCCGCCGTACTGGTCGGCGAACGGCCCCTCACAGGCCGTGTTCACGATCAACAGAGGCAGCCCGACGTAGCTGCCCAGGTGCAGGACCGAGCCATCGATACGCCGAACGGACCGCTCCTCCATGCCCCCTCCCCCTCCACCCTACAAGGTGCGCCGCGTGGGTGCGCGCAAGCAAGCCGTCAACGTAGGCACCCCGTAGCAATCCCGTAGGTCGGGGTGCGCGAGCGCTACGATGGCGGCATGACGACGCTCCCCGTTTCCCTCGACGAGCTGGTCCAACAGGTACGCAGCCACGATCCTGCCTTGGCGCTCGACGTGGAGGATGCGCTGCAGCGCCTTCTTCGCGCCGCATCCTCGCTGGCGTGGGCGCGCGATCACGCACCCGCGCTGGCGGCCGCGTCGGGGCCCCAAGGCGTGCTGCAGGCCGTCGTCGATGCCGCGCGCGCCCTGACCGACGCACCGCAGGTCTGGGCCCTGGGCTTCAGCCAGGGCGACCGACCCACCCTCACAGCGCTGGCGGGCAGCCAGCCCCACCTGGGCGACACGCCCCTGGCCCCCGAGCACCTGTCGCGATCCCTCGTGGCCGAGGTCACGAGCGAGGGGCGTCCGGCGTGGTCCGACGACGCGGCCAGCGATGCCCGCTACGGCGCGTCGCGCAGCATCGCGGCCCTCAGCCTCCGCTCGGTCGGCTGCCTGCCCCTCGGCAAGCAGGCCGTGCTCTACCTCGCCGACCCCGACACCCCCGGCCGGTTCTCCGCCGATCAGCGCAGCCAGCTGTCCGCGCTGTGTAGCCTGGCGGGGGCCTTTCTCGGCCCTCCCCCCCAAGCACCTCCTGCCGAGCCGCTTCCGGGCATCGTCGGCGACTCGACAGCCATGCAGGAGCTGGCAGGGCTGGTCCGTGCGTTCGCGCCCCTTCCCTGGCCGCTGCTGGTCCGCGGCGAGACCGGCACCGGCAAGGAGCTCGTCGCCCGCGCGGTGCACGCCCTGGGGCCCACAGCTGGTGGCCCCTTCGTGCCGGTGAACTGCGGAGCGATTCCCGAGGCGCTGGCGGAGTCCACCCTGTTCGGTCACGTGCGTGGCGCATTCACCGGTGCCGACCGCGATCGCGACGGCTGGGTGGGCGAGGCGCAGGGCGGCACGCTGTTTCTCGACGAGATCGGTGAGCTGTCGCCCCCCAATCAGGTGCGGCTGCTGCGGCTGCTGCAGGAGGGCACCTACCAGCGCGTCGGAGAGGCCCGCACCCGACGCTTCGAGGGTCGCATCGTCGCGGCGACCCATCGGCCCATCGAGGACGCCGGTCAGGCCTTTCGGGCCGACCTGTACCATCGGCTGTCCGCCACGGTGGTGCAGGTGCCGCCCCTTCGCGACCGCCTCGACGACGTGCCCCTGCTCGCGCGCCACCTGCTGGCCCAGGCGGCCCGCGAGCTGAACGTAGACGCGCCGACCTTGACGACGGAGGCAGACCGGGCGCTGTGCAGTCGCTCGTGGCCCGGCAACGTGCGAGAGCTCGTCAACACGCTCCGCAGGGCCCTCGCCCGGAGCGTGGCGATGCAGCGGGCGGTGCTCGACCCGGCCCACCTCGCGGGGCCTGTCGACGCGAGCGAGTCCCACGCCCGCTCGGCCGACGAGCTCGCCGGGCTCGATCTCGCCGCGGCCACAGAGCACTTCCAGCGGCGGGTGGTGGAGGCCGCCTTGAGGGACGCGGGAGGCAACAAGTCGGAGGCAGCCCGCCAGCTGGGGGTCAGCCGCCAGTGGCTGCATCGGCTGGTCGCGCGGTGGGGCCTCCCGTGAGCTCCCTCGACGACCTGTTCGAGCAGCTCGTGCCGGGGTCCGGGCGCCACCAGCGCACGGCCGCCGAGGCGCCCCCAGTCCCGACAGCCCTCGGCCTGGAGCGCCCCACCCTGCTGGGCACGGGCCGCACCGGGTGGGTGTTTCGCGCCCACGACCCTGTCCTCGACCGTGAGGTCGCGATCAAGCTCGCCCGCCCGGAGCGCGGCGCAGCGGCACGGGAGGAGCTGCTGCGGGAGGCGCGCGCCACAGCAGCCCTCGAGCATCCGGCGGTGCTCTCGGTGCATCGGGTCGTGGTGGCCGACGGCCAGCTGTGTGTCGTGCGGCAGCTCGCGCCCGCCGACACGCTGGAGGGGCTGCTGGGGGCCTGGCGTCGGCAGCCCGATGCCGCCTGGCCTCGATGGCGGCGGCTGTCCCTGCTGGCGTCGGTGGCGTCGGCCCTCGCAGCGGCCCACGAGCGAGAGCTGGTGCACGGAGACCTGCACGCAGCCCAGATCGCGGTGCAGGACGACCAGCCCTTCGTGCTGGACTGGGGTGGGCTGCGGGGTGAGGCAGGCCGGTTCGCGGGCACCCCCGAGCTGGCGGCTCCCGAGCAGCTGGCCGGGCAGCCTGCCGACGCCGCCTCCGACCTGTTCGCGCTGTGTGGCCTGGCCTACGAAGTCCTCACCCTGCGCCCGCTGCGACCGCCGAGGCCCCGCGACGCCGTCGGTGCCTGGTTGGCCGCCCTCCCCGACCATCCCCTGCCCGGGCGCATCCAGGGCCTCCCCTCCCAGCTGGCCGACGCCCTGCACCGCGGCTTGGGCACCGCCCCCGACGAGCGAGGGTCGGCAGCGGCGCTGGCCGACGAGCTGGCGCGGGTGGTCACCGGCCGCGCCGACCGCCAGGAACGCGAGCGGCTGGCCTCCGACCACCTCGGCCGCACCGCAGAGCTCCTCGACGCCTTCGCCGCCCGGGAGCGTCAGCTCGCGGAGGAGCAGCGGGTGGTGGCGGTACAGCGCGTCAAGGTGCCCGCATGGGCGCCCCCAGCTGACAAGCAGTCGCTGTGGTCGGCGGAAGACCGAGTCCTCGACCTGCTCGACCTGCAGGCAGGCACCTGGACTCTGGCCATCGAGGAGGCGGTGCGCGCCACCGGCCTCGACCCTCAGGGCGACGAGGCCCACCGGTTTCTCGCCGAGCTGTGGTGGGAGCGATGGGTCATGGCGCGTCAGCGCGGCTACCTAGGCGAGGAGCTCCTCACCGCCGACCGGGTCCGAGCGCATGATCGTGACGGTCGCCTGTCGCAGCGCCTCGACGCGACCGGGTCGCTCACGCTCCGCGAGCCGGGGGAGGTGTTCGCCGTGCGAAGGGGGCGACGCCGGTGGGTCCTCGACCCGCTCGGTCGCAGCCCCTGCCAGGAGTGGGCCGTCGCCGCGGGGCCTTATGTGTGGCGCCCAGACAGCGGCGGCATCGTGTCGCTGGAGGTCTTGCCCCACGAGACCACTCACGCGTCGGCCCCTCGCATCGAGGATGGGCCTGCAGGCTTCGTGTTCGTGCCCGCCGGCGCGTTCCGCATGGGAGGCGACGAGCAGGCGATGGCTGCCGTCGATCCCTGTCGACCCTCCTTGGGGGGCTACTGGATGCAGAAGCTGCCCGTGACCGCGGGCGACTGGCAGCGCTACCTCGACGCGATCCCGCCACGCGAGGCTGTCGGCGCACGCCCGCGGGTACAGCTGCCCTACGTGGGGGAGCTCCCCCTGTGGCCAGGAGACGCCTCGCCTCGCCGGCCAGACGACTGGCCTGATGACCACCCCATCAGCGGAGTCGATGCCAGCCAGGCGGAGGCCTATGCCCGGTGGCTTGGAGACCGACTCGAGCTACCCCTACGACTCCCCACCGAAGAGGAGTGGGAGAAGGCGGCGCGGGGAGCTGACCAGCGCCCCTACCCCTGGGGCGACGGCTTCGATCCCTGCCTCGCTCACACCGAGCGCAGCCTGAAGGGCCCCCCTCGCCCAGGGCCGGTGGGTGCCTGGCCCGATGACTGCTCGGTGTACGGGGTGCACGACTTGGCCGGTGGCGTCCGGGAGTGGACGCTCACCCGCACGGCGAGCGGAGGCCGGGTGGTGCGAGGGGGCAGCTGGGCCGATGGCGAGCGAGCTGCGCGCCTCGCCACGCGCCACGAACACGACGAGACGATCGGCGATCTACGCGTGGGGTTCCGGCTCGTGTGCCCCGCGTCGGGCGACCACGGCCGCTGAGCCCGGATCGGGCTATCCTCAGAGTCCCCCTCCGACAGGACTGCTCGTGGACGCCTCCCTCGCCCTCGACACGCGTGACGTAGCCCTCGAGCTCCATGCCCTGCTCCGCGACCTCGATCCGGCCCGCTGGTCGGAGGCCATGCGCGACGAGCTGGAGCAGCGACTCACCCTCGTTCGCGACCACCTCCAGGAGCTGGTCCACAAGACGTGGAGCGACGCACAGACCTTGCTGGAGCGCCTCGACGCCTTGCTGCAGCTCATCGAGGCAGCCCCGTCAGCCGATGATGCTCAGGCCGCCTGGATGTCGTTTCGCACGTCGATGCAGCCCGAGTACGAGAGCCTGGTGGCCTCGCTCGCCGCCCTCGACGTGCACGTGCCGTCGCTGCGTCCCACCAACTACCTGCGCAACGTGTTCCACGTCGGCAACGCCGTGTGGGTGCTCTGCCTGGTGGAATACGTGCTCTACACGCCCCAGCGCCTGCTCGGGGTGGCTCTGGCAGGGGCGGTGTGGGCCTGGTCGATGGAGATCGGCCGCCGCGTCGTTCCGGGCGTCAACACCTTCCTGATGAAGGTGTTCGGGCCCGTGGCGCATCCCCACGAGGCACACCGCATCAACTCCGCGACCTGGTATGCGACGGCGCTGGTGATGCTCGCGGTGTTGTTCCCGGTACACATGGGCGTCGCTGGGCTGGCCGTGCTCGGGCTAGGCGACCCGATGGCTGCATTGGTGGGTCGGCGCTTCGGGCGCACGGAGCTGGTCAACGGTCGCTCGCTGGAAGGCAGCTTGGCCTTCGTTGCCTTCGGCTCGGTAGCCGCTCTGGCCGCACTCACCCTGTGGTACCCGGAGCTGGGCCTGCGCACGCACCTGGTGCTCGCCCTCGTCACCGCGCTCTTCGGGGCGGTCGCCGAGCTGCTCACCCGGAGGATCGACGACAACCTCGCCATCCCGGTCGTGGGCGCCCTGGGCGCCCAGATCGCCACCTGGACGCTCCTGTAATGGTCGAGCGGATCCGGGCGGGCTGGGCTGGGCTGAAGACCAAGTGGGAGGCGCTGCTCGTGGAGTTCGGCGCCGCCGCGGTCGCCGTGCACTACACCATCTTCTTCGCCACCTGGTTCGGCTTTTGGCTGGCCATCAAGAACGGCGTCAGCATCGAGGGCGTCGCGGCCGACGCGGGCACCGTGGGCGGCTCCTGCTTGGCCACCCAGGCTACCAAGCCGGTGCGACTGCCCATCACCATCTTCGTCACCCCGGTGGTGGTGGGGCTGTGGCATCGGCTTCGGGGTCGCGCCTGAGGGCGTAGCCCACGGCGGCCCACACCACCCACTGGGCGGTGGCCCGGGTGAGGAAGTCGTTGCTGAGCGCATTGGTCACCAACACCGCGACCACCAAGCTCGCAGCGAGCTTGGCCTCGTCGGTCGACCGCTGAAGGCAGGCACGCAGGGCCTGGCCAGCGAGGAACAGCCATGCGATCAGCCCCAGGGGACCCAGCTGAAACAGCAGCGACAAGTACTCCTGGTGCGGGTCGAGGTCGCGGTGCAGGCCCACCTGCTGCCCCCACCCGCGGCCGACGAACCAGGTGTGCGGCGGGCCAGCGAGCCAGGCCTGCACGCTCTCCACCCAGATCCGCCCCCTCCACGAGCCGACGGCGCCCCAGCCCTCCTCTGGTGGCTGCAGGGTCAGCACGGCTGCTACGTCGGCAAACCGTGCCTGCAAGGTGGGACTCAGCCACAGCGCCACCAGCGCCACCAGCGCCAGCCCCGCGAGCACACGCCACCGCCGACGCAACACCAGCAGCGTGACAAAGGCCAGCCCCACGAAGATGAACTGCGCGCGCACCCAGGTGAGCACCAGCATGGCCGCCGCCACGGCGGCGAGCGCCACGGTGGCGGGGCGGGGCTTCGCCAGGGCCGATGCACCCGCCACCACCGTGAGCAGTGCCATCGCCACGGCGTGGCCGTGCAGGTTGCGGAAGCCGCCATGAAGACGCGGCAGACCATGCATCACGTGCTGATCGGGCTGGCCCTCCAGCAGAGAGCCGACGGACAGCGCTACCGGCAGCAGCGCCATGGCGAGCCACAGGGTCGTCCACCTCGGGGGGAGTCGAGGGGCAGCGAGCAGCACGGCCAGCGGCACCAGGAGGTGCCCGCCTGCGACGAGGCTGCTGAAGCTCGCGTCCCGAGGTCCCAACAACACCACGACGCCCGCGAACAAGGCGATAGGCCACCTCAACGGATGCGTCGGCGCCTCGCGGTAGCCAACGACGGCGAACAACGCGGCCATGACCGCGGTGGCCAGGTGCGCCAGGTGAAGGGGGACCACGTCGAGGTCCAGCCACAACCGAAGCCCGAGGGCGACGGCGAGGAGCACGGGCAGAGAGGGGCGGTTCATGGGGGGAGGGTACGTGGAGCGGGCTTGTGCGGGAAGCTGCAACTTGCAGCTGGCCGTACATGCCAGATCGGGCCCTGCACGGTGTCATCACGCCGAAGACCAGCGGCAGCTCCCCCCCCATGCTACCGACGCACGTGAACCTGTTCGACCGCCCCGTAGCCCACGACCTACCGACGCTGTTGTCCCAGCTGCACCGGGCCGGAGACGCTCGCCACCACCACCACCATGTCTCGCTGAACGCCAACAAGCTGCACCTGGCGAACAAGAGTCCAGCCCTGCGGCGCATCCTGGCCGAGGCGGAGACGGCCGCCGCGGATGGCGCGGCCATCCGCTGGCTGGCGCGTCGGTGGCGGCTCGACGCACCCGAGCGAATCACCGGGTGCGACCTCGCCACGCGGCTGCTCCAGGAGGCCGCCCAACGCGGCTGGCGCACCTACCTGTTTGGCGGGACGCCGAGGGTCGTCGCGCGGGTCGGAGCGCGCTTCCCCGACACCGTCGTGGGCTGCTGCGACGGCTATGCCGGAGACGACGAAGCCGTGGCTGCCGCCATCGCCGCTGCACATCCCCACCTGGTGTTGGTGGCGCTGGGTAGCCCCCGCTCCGAGCACTTCATCGCCCGCTGGCGGCCCGAGGCGCTCTGTCTGGGCGTGGGTGGCACCTTCGACGTGCTCGCTGACGAGGTTCCACGGGCTCCCCGGTTCACGCACGGCATCGGGCTGGAGGGGGCGTGGCGCGTCGCTACCCAGCCGCGTCGGCTTCCTGCCGCCGGGCGGATGGCGGCAACGCTGTGGCGCATCGCCCGACAAGGGCCCGCTGCCGTGGGCGCGAGCTGATAGGCTCGCTGCTCGGAGGCACCGTGTCCATGCATCGCCATCGCGCCGCCGCGCTGTGCGTCGGCGTCACCATTGGGTTCATCCTCGCCTGCAGCGGCACCGACACGGTGTCGGCCGACGCAGCCGCCGAGGCGGCGCTCGATGCCGAAGACCCCGCTGAGGTAGCCCGCAAGGCTGCGAACTATCAGGAGGCCGAGCGCCTCCTCAACATCCGGCTCAACGAAGACCCCTCCGACGCACGCTCGTGGCGTCTGCTGGGTGACGTGAACTTCTCCCGCGGCCAACGCTATCGCGAGCGTTGGAAGGAAAACCTGGGCTGGGCGAGAGAGAAGTACACCCACGCGCTGACCGTCGACCCGACCAACTGCGTCACCTGGGGCCGCCTCGCCACGGCGGTCGTCGCAGCGCAGGAGAACGACGCCACCAGGGCACCGGCAGAAGAGCTCCTCGGCCTGCCCCTCGAGCAAGGCTGGGAGCACTGCACCGGGGCGCCCATGATGGCGCTGGCCTTCGCCCGCGAACCCAGCGATGGGCAGCGAGACGCGGCGCGGCGCGAGCTCACCTCGGGGGCCACGTGGGGCGAGCTTCAGGCCGCCGCCGCTCCCTGGCAGGCGACGGCGGTGCAGCGCGCCTCAAAGCCCGATCGAGACTGGCGAAAGCTACTGGTTCGCCCCGAGCCTGCCGGAAGCGGCACCTACGTCGTGCTCGACTTCCCCGTCACGGCGGCAGGCGTGAGCGGTGCCAAGCCTCGCTCGTTCACCTACCCGGAGTGGCTGACCATCAGCTCGGTGAGCGGCGACCGGCTGGTCTTCCGCGACCGTCGTTTCCCAGAGCGCATCCCGAGTATCGGCCGTGTCCTTGCCACTGCATGCCCAGGAACAAACTGGGACCTCGATGGGCCGGACCATCTTCCCGTTGGCACATGCAAAGCCGGCTTCTACGACCGCTCCAAGTCACCCGTCTACGACCCCGACCGCCTGCGCAAGGCCGACCTCGCCTTCTACCACCACCCCTCCATCGCAGAGGCCGAGATCCCGTGGGTCGACATCGCCGACGACTCGATCCTGTGCAGCGGCGGCCCCGTGGGGCGACGCTTCGAAGAGATTCCCAGCTGCCAGGTCAGCTACGATCGAGCCATCCCCCAGACGAGGTCCATCCCGTCGAGCGTAGGGCTCACCGCGCTCGACCGGCCGCACGGAGAGAAGATGGTGCAGCATCTCCGGGCTGAGAAGCTGTGGGGGGCGGAGCTTGCCGGGCATCTCGGGCGAGGCGATGTGGCCCTCGGCATGAGCTACACCGAGTTCGAGGCAGCGTGGCCTGACCTTCGAGGCTGCATGGGGCGCGCCATCTACAACCGAACCGACATCGTCGACGGGGCGTTCGAGTTCACCTGCGAGCTCGACCCCTGGGCCTTCACGTTCCGTGACCTGACCCTCATCGACATCCAGGGCGGCTGAGCTGCTCCCGCCTTGGTGGTGGCTGCGCGCCAGGGGTGCGTCGCCTCGCGAGTGGGTCGCTCGGGTCATGCCTGCACCGCCGCGCAGGCCCTGCCCCGCTGGAGGTGCGCCTCGCTGGCCTTGGCCCGTCCCCACGTTGGGGCCGCCGGAGCCCATCGACGACCTGTTCGTCCCCACTCCGGGACGTTGGCATGCCACGTGGGACCGCGACCCCAAGCCCGTCTGGGAGCGTCATCGGGGTTGGGCGCTGGTTCGGGCAGCCCAGGCCGGCGACACCTCGGCGGTGGAGCGCTGGTGGGCGACCCACCGACAGACCCGGGGCGACCTCTTGTGGGCCAGCACCCACGCCGTCGCCGGTCGTGTCCCAGCGTTGATTGTGTTGGGCCATCGCGAGAGCCTGTGGGCACACGCCGACCACCTCCATCGCCACCCGTCGCGCCACAGCTCAGCCAACAACCACCGGGTTGCCGAGCTCGCAGCCCTGGCCCTCGCCCGAGCCGCGCTACCGGACGCCCCCGGGTCGTTCGCGCAGCTGCCCGAGGTCTTCGCGCATCAGCTGCACGACGACGGCTGGCCGAAAGAGCAGTCCATCCCCTATCTGGCACACATCCTCGAGTGGGGGCTCATCGCTCACCGCACTGGGCGGGTGGATGTCGCGGAGGGCCTTGCGCGCGGCCTTCGCTCGCTGCTCGCGGTGTTGGCAGATGATGGGCAAGCCATGGTTCTGGGCGACAATGGAGGGGACGAAGTGCTCCCCGGCAACGGGCAGCCCTATCCCCTGTCGGTGGCGGGAGGGGTGGCGGTCGCCTTGGGGGTACGCCCTCCTGCCGCTTGGCGTCCCGACCTGCGCAGCAGGATGCTCGGCCTGGGCTCCTCACCGGCGGGCGCCGCAGTGCGGCGAGGAGCGAGCTTCGGCAGTGGTGGACTCACCATCCTGCGAACCGCACGGTGGGCGGTCGCCCTTGACCATGGCCCCATCGGCATGAAGCCTCTGGCCGCCCACGGCCACGCCGACCACCTCGCCATGTGGGCGCACCTCGACGGCAGCCCGCTGTTCGGGGGCCGTGGAACCTCGACCTACCACGTTCCGCTCACGCGCCAGCGCGAGCGCTCGACGGCCGGCAGCAGCGCGCTGATTCTGGATGGGAGGTCGACCGCGACGCCCCATGAGCACCCCTTCCTGTGGGTCGACCAACCTCGAGCCAGGCTCGAGCACCTTCGACTGGCCGATGAAGGAGGCGAGGTCGTGGGGACGATCACATGCGGTGACGTCGTGCACCGACGACACGTCCACCTGCATCGTGGCCGCCTCGTGGTCCGAGACCACCTGGAGGGGCAGGGGCTGCACCAGGTCTTGCTGCAGTGGCACCTGGCGCCGGGGGTCTCCGCGGAACGAACGGGGTGGGTCGGGCCCGCTGAGCTGAACCATCACGTCACCGAAACACCGCACGCTTCCGCGTACGGACGAACCGAGCCGGCAGGGACGCTGCGTTCCGTTGGGGCAGTTCGACTTCCCACCGTGCTGCAGACGGTGTTCCACCCTTCGTAGGCGGCGGCGGCACGAGGTGCCGCAGATGGGGATTGTACGGCCACCTGCAACCTGCACCTTCCCGCACACCGCTTGTACGGCCACCTGCAACCTGCACCTTCCCGCACAATCCGCCTGAGGTGACTGCGGCCCCCAACACCAGCCCTCGGGCGCGAGGCACGATGCACCGCCACAGCGTCGTCCCTCGCGACGGGCTCCGCCGCTACCGACAGTTCGTTCCCGTCCGTCAAGGGGTGCCGGACGTCCGCCACCGACGTCCGTCACCCCACGGGCCAACGCCGGCAATCCCCGGCACGCGCCTTGCTGTGCGTCCCCGAGCAGGAGGGAGCATGGTGTGGACGCCTGGCCCTGAGTTCGACCGTAGTGAGGAAGCCATGGCGCTTCGGTTCGCGCAGCTGCGCTGGGGAGACCAAGACGGGATCCCCAAGTGCCCTGACTGTGGCGGCACCCTGTGGCGACTCGCCTGCCGCGCGCGGGTGTTCGGATGCAGCGCATGCAACCAGCAGCGCAGCGTGACGGCCGGCACGCTGCTGCACGGCGCCAAGATCAAGCTGTGGCAGATCTGGGCGTTCCTGGTCAATCTCCTCCAAGCCAGGAGGCCATCGGCGCGGGCACTCGGGCGCGCGCTCGGCCTACACAGCGAGACGGCATGGCGCTGGCGCCATCGCCTCCTGTTGGCCCTCACGTCGCTACCCGCGACGCTGGAAGGCAGGCTGTATGCCGCCGCCCGGCGGATACCTATTCGCCGACCGACGCGTCGATCGCGCCCCCTCCCCAGCGACGTCACGCGCGCCTTCCGCCACCACTGCGCTGTCCGGCGCTACGCATGCGTGAGCCTGGTGGGTTGCAAGGGAGGGCGCTGGGTCGCCCAGGTAGGCTACGAACTGGCTCGCAACCTGGGCGATGCGATCGGCCGCCAACCAGCCATCATCCCTGGCTGGCACACCGATGAGACAAGGGCCTTGCTCGATGACATCGACGAGCACGTCCGTCACGTGTTTCACGGAGTCAGCGCGCGGTGGCTGGAGCGCTACGCGCAGTTCGCAGTGAAGCGCGCATGGAAGGCGTGGTCGCCCGAAGCCCTCTGTCGCCGCCTCTTCACGTTGCCCCCTGCCGTCTTCGACCGACTGCGACCAGGCACCTGCCCCACGGTCGATGACCTCGGCGCCACCGACATCCATCGCCCCTACTGCTACCTGCGCCCAGGGTACCCACAAGCCGACTTCCTCGAAGACCTGACCGTGCGCGTCTGAGTCAGCCGATCAGCAGGCCAGAACGCGCCATACCACGCAGCCGCTGGGGCACCTCGACCTCGAGCCATCCTCGGAGCGCCCCCTCGGACACCACCGTGCCCCCACGGTCCGACACGGTGAACCCAGAGGCGATCAGAGCCTCCACCAGCGCCCCGGCGTCGCGCGTGCCGTCGAGAAGAGACAGCATCGCTCGCTCGAGCCCGTCGAGACGCACCCGCTGGCACAGCAAGCTGGGCACCAGCCCATCGGCAGCCAAGGCCGCAGCGACCCCCTCCGCCACCGGCCGCACACCAGGCCGCCCCACCAGCCCATCCCCACGGGACCGGAGCTCCACCAGCCCCCTCGAAGCCGCCAGCAGCAGGTTGCTGCGCACGGTACCGGGGTCACCCAGCTTCTCGAGCTCGGCCACCGCGACGGCCTCTGGTCGACGCTCAGCCAGCGCACCGAACACCGCCTGGAGCAGCGGGGAGGCGGTCGACAGCTCGTCGCCGTCGAGGCTGCGGAATCGGCCCTCGCCTTCCCCGACCAGGCGCCCCCGAACCCACAGGCCCTCGACCACTTCTGGGCCGAGCTCGCGAGACAACGGCACCTGCTCGCGACAGAGCAACACCCGGCGGAAGGATCTCGCGAGCACGAAGTCGAGCAGCTGCTCCTGCTGCACCTGGCCGCCCCCCAGGGACGCAAGCCTCGCCTGCACCGCCGAGGGAAGCCGGTCGGGCAACATCGCGTCGAGCTTGGCGTCGCCCAGGTACTGCAGGCCATGCCCGCCCGCCTCGGCCACGAGCTCGTGCAGCCACACCGGCCGATTGGTAGGGGCCAGCAGGTCGTGGAACATCCAGCTGTCAGGCTGCTGCTCGATGAGAGCGGCCTCCCTGCGAAGCCACGCACCGTAGGGGTCTGTCTCAGGCACGAGCTCCGCGAGGAGGGCCGTGAAGGCTCGCGCTCGGCCGATCTGTTGCTCGGGCGCGCCATCGCCCGCCACATACCTGAGCATGGCTCCCAGCGTGCCCCGGAGCCCCCAGCCAGGCAGGCAGTTCACGCTCAAGTAGGCGATACCGTGAGGCGCCAACCACCGAGCCAGGAGCGACAGGAAGGCCTTCTGAACGGGTTCTGGGACCCAGCTGTAGACCCCGTGGGCGATGATCAGGTCGTAGGCCTCCGGGCGGCCGTCGCCCGCCAGCGCGTCGACAGCATCCTCGAGGTCGAGCTGCACGACCTCCACGGTGGCCCCCAGCCGAGCCGCCAGCCCATGGGCTTGCTGCACCGGCAAGGTCGCGCGATCGAAGCCGACCCACGTGTCGTCGGGATGGCGGGCCGCGAGGGGGACCAGGTGCCCCCCGGCGCCGCAGCCGATCTCTAGCACCCGCCATCGCTCCGGCACCGGAACGCCGAACAGCCGCGCCACCGCGAAGAGGCGCGCCGGATCGGCCTCCGCGATGGGCATCGAGTCATAGGGAACGTGGTCGTAGCGGTCCACCGACGCACCGTACCACCCACCGCGTTAGCCAGGAACGATGACGCTCCTGCTCCTGCTGGCGTGCGGCCCCGACGTGGCCGAGTTGCCGTGCCGCGATGGCTTCGCCCGTGCCGCCGACGGCCACTGCTACCCGCCTGCGCCGACCTTCACGACGGTCGACTTCGAAGCCGCACTGGCCAACCTGGGCCCCTGCGAGCCCCGTGACGAAGGCGTGGCCACAGACCTACAGAGCGGCTGCAGCTACTACTTCTGCCCCGGCGACACATTCGAGGAGGCCGTCGACCTGCTCGGCGACAACTACACCTGCAGCGAAGCCAGCGGCGACGCCTTCTGCCTGTGGGAAGCCATCGGCATCGAGGGCCGATGGGATGACGACGATGATGACGGGCTGCCCGACGAGGGTGACGGCAACCAGCGGGTGCACATCACCGACGGCAGCCTCGCGGCCACCGACGACGGCCTGGGCATGGATGTGCCGATCAGCTGCTTCGTAGACTCCCTCGGCCCACCCGATCGGTTCACGGTGGTCGACACCGTCGATGGGCTGATGATCGAGTTCATGGACTGGGATGACGCGGGCCTGCTCCTCTACGACTTCTACGACACCAACCGATTCTTGGGGTCCGACGGGCGCGCCGACGAGCTCTACCTGTACGGCGCACCGTGATCTACCTCGATCACAACGCCACCACCCCGGTAGACCCCGGCGTGGTCGATGCCATGCTTCCGTACCTGCGTGACCACTGGGGCAACCCCAGCAGCGACCACGCCCCCGGCCGGGCTGCTCGCAAGGGCCTACGACAAGCGCGTGCCCACGTGGCCGCCCTGCTGGGCGCTCAGCCCGAGCACATTGTGTTCACGGGGGGCGGCACCGAGAGCGACAACCTGGCCGTGAGAGGCGTGATGGCCGCACGCACCGGCCGGGTGGTCCTGTCCTCCATCGAGCACCCCGCCGTAGAGAAGCCCGCGCAGCGCCTGGAGGCCCTGGGCTTTCCGGTCGAGCGGCTTCCGGTCGGGGGCGAGGGTCGCGTACACCTCCCGGAGGCGTTCTCGGCCGACACGGCCCTGGTGTCGATCATGCTCGCGCACAACGAGACGGGTGCGCTGCAGCCGGTCGCCGAGGCCGCCCCCCTCGCCCGCGCGGTGGGGGCGACCCTGCACACCGACGCCGCCCAGGCCGTCGGCAAGGTGCCGATCGATGTCGACGCGCTGGGGGTCGACCTGCTCACGGTCGCCGGGCACAAGCTGTATGGGCCCAAGGGCGTCGGCGCGCTCTACGTTCGCCCTGGCACCACCCTGGCGCCGTTCGTGCGGGGGGCTGGCCACGAGGGCGGCCGGCGCCCGGGAACCGAGAACGTGCCCAGCATCGTCGGCCTGGGTGAGGCGTGCCGCCTCGCGCGCGAACGCCTGCATGCCGAAGCACAACGCATCGACACGCTGCGTCAGCGCTTGTGGGGCCATCTCGAGGCCGGTGTGCCCGGGCTGCGGCGCACTGCGAGCACGGTCCCCACCCTCCCCAACACGCTGCATGTGCGCTTCCCGCGCGTCATCGGCGCCCTGCTCCTCGCACGCTGCCCCGACCTGGCGGCCTCCACCGGGTCGGCCTGCGACGCGGGCCAGCACAAGCCGTCAGCCAGCCTGCTGGCCATGGGGCTCGACCCCGACGACGCCCTGGGTGCCGTGCGCCTGTCGCTGGGGCGCCACACGACGACCGACACCGTCGATGAGGCGGCAGCTCAGCTCATCCGGGCCTGGGAGGCCGCGGTTGCTGCTTAGTGTCGCGCTGGCCCTGGCGGCCCCCGATGCTGCCGTGGTCTACCTGCCGGAGGCGCCCACCACCCTCGACCCGCTGTTTGCGTGGTCCCCCGTCGATCAGTTGGTGCACTCCCTCGTTCACGAGCGGCTGTTCCACCCGCCGCCCCCGGCACGAGGCGGCGAGCCCTGGTCGCGCCTGGTCGCCGGCTGGGACCAACAGGGCACCGAAGCTCGCCTCACCCTGGGCCGAGGCCATCACTGGCACGACGGTCATCCCGTTGATGCAGGCGACGTGTGCTTCACCGTCGATGCCCTGGTGCACCCGCGCACCAACGCGCCGAGCGGTCCCCGTGCCCGCGCCACCCTCGCCAGCTGTCGGGTCGACCCCACCGACCCCCTCACCGCGGTGCTCACCCTGTGGGGCTCCCACGACGCCCGCCCAGCCCTCTCCGTCCCCATCGTGCCGCAGCATGCCTACGCAAGCCCAGCGGTCACCGGCGACCCCCGGGTGCAGGCACAGCCCATCGGAGCCGGGCCCTACCGCTTCGTGGGGCGAAGCGAGGCGGGCCTGCACCTCACCGCCGCCTGGCCCGGCCTGCCCCTCCACGACCTGGTCCTCGCACCCATCGGCGACCCCTATGTAGACGCCCTGGCCCTCATCCGCAGCGACGCAGCCGCCACGGCCTGGGTGCCGCCTCTCGCGCTGCCTGCGCTGCGCGCCGCTGCCGACATCGGGCTGCACCCATGGGACCGCCTGGTCGCGTGGTCCATCGCACTCGACACGTCGGCCCCCCCTCTCGACGACGGGCGCGTGCGCCAGGCCCTCGACCTGCTCCTCGACCGCCAAGCCCTGCGTCGCCGCCTCGCTGGTGGCGACGACCCCTCCCGCGACGAGCAGCCCTGGCCGTTCGTGACCGGCCCCTTCGCCTACGGAAGCCCGCGGGCCAGTCAGGGCATCGACTCACCGCTTCGCGACGTCGCCCGGGCGAGAGCGCTGCTGGAGCAGGCCGGCCTCACCCTCGACCGGCACGGGCAGTGGCAGCTCCCCGACGGCACCCCCTTCGCTCTGCACCTCACCGTGCCGACCCACCACGGCGTCGGTCCCGACGGGCTCGCCAGCCACCTGGGCTGGGAGGGCATCGACCTCACGATCACCGCAGCGGGCCGCGAGGAGTGGGTCGCCGGGGTGTGGGCAGGAGGGCACAGGGGTCATGCCGATGCGGTGCTCCTGCCCCGTGCGCTGCACCCCGACGACGACCCCTCACCCTGGCTGCACTCGCGCACCGAGCGCGAGGGCTGGGCCAATGTCTTCGACTTCTCAGACCCCGAGATCGATCGCCTGCTGGCCCTGGCCCGCGAGCCCGGGGGAGACGCCGCCGCGCGCCAGCTGCACGGGCGCGTCGCCGATCTGCGGCCGCACTTGTTCCTGTTCGAGGAGCGAGCCTGGACCGCCTGGCGCGGGCCCTGGCGCACGTGGGTGCCCGCCCCCTACGACGGCTGGTCGCGCATCGACCAGTGGGCTCGCGACTGACGACGTCGCGCCACCCCGAGGGCGCCGAGCAGCCACAGCCACCCTGGGCCGGACGTGGCCGCACAGCCGCACCCCGACTGCGGAAACACACACTCGTGCCCCGACGGCTCCACGTCGCAGGCGAGCACCGCCAGGGGCATCGGAGAGCCCTCCGCCGTGGTGACCAGCCCCCCGTCGAGGGTGAACGCGACCCCCTCCCCCTGCTCGACCGACGCCGCTGACAGGGACCGCGGCGCCTCGGCCCAGTGGGCATTGGGCTTCGTCGGGTCGATCTCCCACTCCAGCAGCTGGGTCTGGGTGCGGAGGACCACGCGGTCGCCGTCGAGGTCGTAGTCGCTCCCGGTCACCCCGCGCGCCTCGGCGGTCGCGCCCTCGATGGCCACCTTCGCGACCTCCTCGAGGGTGACCGTGTCGCGGCCGAGCTCTTCGGGGGACGGGAAGCGGTAGATGGTCGACAGCCCGTCGTCGGCCTTGGTGACCACGTGGATACGCCCGGTGCAGGGATGCACCATGAGCGCCTCGGCGTCGTGAGGGCCGTCGGGGTAGACCGCGGTGTAGCGCTCCCGCACCCTGGCCTTGTCGTCGCCTTCGGCGGGCTCTCGCACCACGTAGACGGTGATGCTCGACCGAGCTGCCTGGTTGTCGCCGATGTCGCCGATGTACAGGCAGTCACCCTTGTCGGGGCAAGGGGCCGCCGCGATGTCTTCCCAGTCTTCGAGCTCGGCGCCGGTGACCGCCACCGACTCCCTCGCCTGCCCGCCCACGGTGATGGCGAACAACCGGGGCTCGCCTCCGTCGGCGTGGGTGAACAGCACCCCGTCACGGGTGCGGCTGGCGGCCACCCCCGACGACTCGTCGAGCCCCGACACCGCCACCTGCCCCACGATCTCGGCGGCCCCGTACTCCGGACAGGTGTCGGCGAGGGCCCCCGCCATGGCCCACAGCGCGATCAGGGCACCGACTCCCGCACACAGTGCTGCAAGGATCCGAGGGGTCGGGTCGGTTCATAGGTTCCATGGAGGACCCCACTCGGATCGTGCCCAACGACCTCGCAGGCTGCGACGCCGTCGCCGCTCAGCAGCTGCACGACCCAGGTGTGCCGGCCGCTACGGAGCGCGTCGCAGGTGAAGGCCGTCGCCGCCGGACCCACCTCGTGCGCCTCCACCCCTACCGCCACAGGCTCGCTGGACAGCGTGGTCCACCATCCAAAGGGCTCGATGGCCTGTGGCATCAGGACCACGCGCTCCGACCAGGGCATCGCGCCCTCACCGGTGGCGACGACATCGATGGTGACCGCCGCTGCATGCCCCCGCGCGTCGGCGACCCAGAGGGCCTGCCCTGCCTCGCAGTACACGTCGACACCCAGCAGCTCGGGCTCGCCGAGGTAGAAGTCGCCGACCCGGCGGCTCGCGGTGGTGGTGGCGCCGCCACGCCCCGTGTCGTCACCACGCTGCGGACGCCGACCCGTGTCGTCGGGAGGTGGCACCCCCGGCTTGTCATCGTCGTCGTCATCGTCGTCATCGCCGGCCAGCGGGTAGCAGCGACCATCGTTGGCCTTCGCGTAGCCATCGTCACAGTCGGCACCGCAGGCCGCCAGCCAAGCCAACCCCATCGTCCACAGCCACATCGCGCGCCACTCCTCGTGCCCCGCCACACCCTACCGGGCGCGGACACGGCCTGCACGAGCCATGGGGGAGTCCTGCAACGACGAAGCCCCCGGACACCGAGGTGCCGGGGGCTTCGAGGAAGGCCCGAAGGCCTTCACAGGTGGCCCGGAGGCCAGCCGAATCAGCGGCTCCAGCTGCCCTCGGAGCAGTTGGCGGCGCTGATGTCTTCGGGCAGGTCGACGTTGCCGTAGGTCTTGTAGGCGCCACCGATCATGCCGGACGTGTCCTGGCCGACGGCGAAGCAGTCGGCGAGGCCGCCGAGGTCGTAGGCACGGACCACGTAGGTCATGATCTTGCCCTTGGGATCCTCTTCGTAGTGCGTGTCGGGGTCGCAGCTGAAGAGGCTGCTGACGCCGTTGCTGTACGAGCCGTCGGCCGGGATGGTGAGGCTGAAGTCGGTGGCGCCGGCGCCCGAAGCGGTCGGGCCGAAGCTGTGAGCCTCGTAGTAGCCACCGGCGTTGGCGGTGTCGGCCACGTCGACGATGGCCTCGGAGCCGTCGGTCAGGTAGGTCGTCACGTCGAAGGTGACGTTGCCGCCGGCGCAGGCCACGCCGTAGCCCTCGATGCCCGTGGGCCCGGGGGTGTCGTCGTCGTCGTCGCCCACGACGGTGTCGGTGTCGGACGTGTCGCCCGTGCCGCCGTCCTTGTCGCCGCCGCAAGCGGGAGCGAAGAGGGCCAGACCGAGGGTCGCAGTGAGGAACAGGGTGTTCTTGAGCATGGGTAGTCTCCAGGAAACCGCGCATAGCGCGGGGCAAAGCTCGTGTTCGGGAAGATTCCGCCTCGCCTCGGAGGCGAGCTCTCCTCGGAACCCGGAGGCACCTTAGCGTCTGTGTCGAAGGCCGTCCACCCATGTCACGCCGCGTCTGCGGCCGATGACGACCCGGTGGGCGTCCCTTGGCCGTCACTTGGCCGTCACAAGCAGGTACGATAGTCCGCCCCTTTCCCCGGAGGGTCCCCCGTGACCGACTCGATCCGCTTCTGGCTCGATGACCGGCTCGTCGACGAGCGCGACGTGCCGCCCACCACCACCCTGCTGCGCTACCTGCGCGACCAGGTGGGCCAGTGCGGCACGAAGGAGGGCTGCGCCGAGGGCGACTGTGGCGCCTGCACGGTGGCGGTTCTCGAGCCTCGTAGCGAGGGCGGTGGCACCTTTCGCGCCGTCAACAGCTGCCTGATCTTCCTTCCCATGCTGCAAGGCAAGCGCGTGTACACCGTCGAGGCCCTGCGCGAGCGTGGCGCGGCAATGCGCGATGCCTCGAGCGGCTACCACCCCGCCCAGCAGGCGATGGTCACCACCCGGGGAAGCCAGTGCGGCTACTGCACGCCCGGCATCGTGATGAGCCTGTTCGAGGCCTGCTACCGCGACGACATGGGCCCTACCTGGAAGATCGACGACCAGCTGTGCGGCAACCTGTGCCGCTGCACCGGCTACCGCCCGATCCGCGAGGCCGCCGAGCAGATCGCGGGGCTGCGGCCGGCCGATCGCTTCCTCGCCGAGGCCAACCAGTACACCGAGGGCCACGCAGGCCTCGACTACAGCTCCAGCCACCCCATCCACGGCGAGCAGCACTACCGGCAGCCCAGCAGCGTCGACGAGCTGTGGGAGGCCCTGGCCGACCACCCCAACGCACGGCTGGTGGCCGGGGGCACCGACCTGGGCCTCGAGGTGACCAAGCACCACCACGTGCTCCCCGAGGTGATCGGCCTCGAAGGCATCGCCGAGCTGCGCGCCCTGCAGGTCGACGACGACGGCTTCACCGTTGGCGCTGGGGTCACGCTGACCCGCCTCCTCGAGGCGCTCGATGGCCAGCTTCCCGCCCTCGAGAAGATGCTCCGGGTGTTCGGCTCGCGGCAGGTGCGGTCCCGTGCCACCCTCGGCGGCAACCTCGTCACGTGCTCCCCCATCGGCGACCTCGGCCCCGTGCTGGTCGCGCTGGGTGCCGAGGCGACCGTGCGCTCCGCCCAGGGCACCCGCACCATGCCCATGAGCGACTTCCTCCAAGGCTACCGCCAGCCCGATCTCGCGCCCGGCGAGCTGCTGTGGTCCATCCGGATCGAGCGTCCCGAGGGCTTCGCCGCCTCCTACAAGGTGTCGAAGCGCCGTGAGATGGACATCTCCACTGCGTCGGCAGGCATGCGCGTGGTCCTCGACCCGAGCGGCCACGTCGCCGACATCGTGCTCGCCTACGGCGGGCTGTCGGCCCGGCCGGCCCAGCGTGCCGCCCGCACCGAGGCCGCCCTGCGGGGCCAGCCGTGGACCGAGGCAACGGTCACCGCGGCCCTTCCCCACCTCGACGACGACTACCAGCCCATCGACGACCTGCGCGGCTCCGCCGCCTACCGGCGCCTGCTGGCCCGCAACCTGCTCCTGGGCTTCTTCCACGAGAGCCAGCGCCCCGACCGTGATGCGCTGTACGACCTCCCCGTCGCCACGGTCCGCGCAGGAGTCCCCCATGTCTGAGACCGCGCCCGAGACCACGCTGCCCAGCCCCCTGGGCGCCCCCCTCCCCCACGACTCGGCCCTGCGCCACGTGTCGGGCGAGGCCCGCTACGTCGACGACCTACCCAACCCCGACGGCATGCTCCACGCCATGGTGGTGCCGTCTCGCTGGGCCCATGCCCGCATCCTCGCGATCCGCACCCGCGCCGCGCTGGAGGTGCCTGGGGTGCACGCCGTGCTCACCGCCGCCGACGTGCCCGGGGAGAACAACGTCGGCCCGGTGTTCCACGACGAGCCGGTCCTCGCCGACGGGGTCGTGCACTGCAAGGGCCAGCCCATCGCGGCGGTCTATGCCGACAGCCGCGAGGCCTGCCGCGCCGCCGTCGCGCGCATCGAGATCGACGTCGAAGAGCTGCCGGCCGTCCTCGACATCGCCCAGGCCATCGCCGCCGACAGCTTCCACGGCGAGCCCCACGTCGTCGTGCGTGGCGATGCCGCCGCGGCCATCGACGCCGCACCCCACCAGCGCTCCGGCACGGTCAGCAACGGCGGGCAGGAGCACTTCTACCTCGAGTCGCACTGTTCGCTGGCCACCTGCGGCGAAGACCGCACCCTGCACGTGCTGTGCAGCACCCAGCACCCCAGCGAGGTCCAGGCCCTCGTCGCCGAGGCGCTCCACTGGGGTCGCCACCGCGTCGTGGTCGAGTGCCCCCGCATGGGCGGGGCCTTCGGCGGCAAGGAAACGCAGGCCGCGCAGTTCGCCGTCCTCGCCGCGTTGGGCAGCTACCACACCGGTCGCGCCGTGAAGTGCTGGCTCGACCGCGACACCGACATGCAGGTCACCGGGCGCCGCCACCCCTTCTTCACCCGCTACCGGGTCGGCTACGACGACAGCGGCACCGTGCTCGGCATCGAGCTCGACCTGTTCAGCGAGGGGGGCTGGGCCGCCGACCTGTCGCTCGCCATCGTCGACCGCGCTGTCTTCCACGTCGACAACGCCTACTGGCTGCCCGAGGCCCGCATCGTGGCCAAGGTCTGCAAGACGAACAAGACGAGCAACACCGCCTACCGTGGCTTCGGCGGGCCGCAGGGCATGGCGGTCATCGAGAACGTGATGGACGCCATCGCCGACGACCTCGGCGCCGACCCCCTCGCCGTGCGCCGCCGCAACCTGTACGGAGGCCCCGGCCGCGACCACACCCCCTATGGCCAGCACGTCACCGACATGCGCGTAGGGCGGATGTTCGACGAGCTCGAGGCCAAGGCCGACCTGGCCACGCGGCGCACCGAGGTCGCCGCCTTCAACGCTGCGTCCCGCTTCCGCAAGCGGGCCCTGGCGATGACCCCGGTGAAGTTCGGCATCAGCTTCACGGCCAGCTTCCTCAACCAAGCCGGCGCCTACGTGGTGCTCTACGCCGACGGCACCGCCCAGCTCAACCACGGCGGCACCGAGATGGGCCAGGGGCTGTACACCAAGATGCTGGTGGTGTGCGCCCACGCCCTGGGCATCCCCCTCGGTCATGTGCGCCACATGAACACCGCGACCGACAAGGTCCCCAACACCTCCGCGACCGCCGCCTCGTCGGGGGCCGATCTGAACGGCCAGGCCGTGCGCCATGCCTGCCTGCAGCTCGTCGAGCGCCTCAAGCCCGTGGCCGCCGAGCTGCTCGGCGTGCCCCAGGCCCAGGTATCCTACGCCTCCGAGAGCACCGAGGCGCCCAGCAAGGGCGGGCTGCGTGCATGGGCCTGGGCAGGCGACCAGGCCCTCACCCTCGCCGAGATCACCTCGGCCGCCTACCTGCGGCAGATCCCCATGGCGGCCGCCGGCTTCTACGCCACCCCCGACATCGCCTACGACCGGGCCAAAGGCCACGGCAAGCCCTTCCACTACTTCGCCTACGGCGTCGGGCTGTCCGAGGTCGAGCTCGATGGCCTCACCGGCGAGTGGCAGCTGCGTCGGGTCGACATCCTCCACGACGTGGGCGACAGCCTGTCGCACGACATCGACGTGGGCCAGGTCGAAGGCGCCTACGTGCAGGGCCTCGGCTGGCTGACCTGCGAGGAGCTGGTGTTCGACGACCAGGGCGGCCTGCTGTCCCACAGCCCGTCGACCTACAAGATCCCCGCCATCGGCGACGTGCCGCGGGCCATGCACGTGCACCTGCTCACCCGCGCCACCCAGCCCGACGTCGTCTACGGGTCGAAGGCCGTCGGAGAGCCGCCGTTCAACCTCGCCATCGGCACCCACCTGGCCCTGCGGCGGGCAGCCTCGGCCTTCGGGGCGCCGGTGTCGCTGCCGATGCCCGCCACCACCGAGGCGCTGCTGTTCGCGGTCGAAGAGGCTCGCTCGGGGGCGTCCACCCAGCGCGCAGCGGGCAAGTAGCTCATGGGAGGTCCCCTCTCAGACATCCATGTGGTGGACTTCACCTGCAACCTGCCGGGGCCCTACGCCACCCTGCTGCTGGCCCGCCAGGGCGCCCGCATCACCAAGGTCGAGCCCCCTCGGGGCGACCCTGCGCGCCACAGCCCTGGGCTGTTCGACCGCGTCAACCAGGGCAAGCAGGCCGTCGGCCTCGACCTGCGCGATCCCGCCGACGTCGAGCGTGCCTGGGCCCTCCTCGCCGACGCCGACGTGCTCCTCGAGGGCTTTCGGCCCGGCAAGATGGCCAAGCTCGGCTTCGGCCCCGAGCAGGTCATGGCGCGCCATCCCCAGCTGGTCTACGCCTCGCTGTCGGCCTACGGCCAAGACGGCCCCCGCCGCGACGACCCCGGCCACGACCTCAACGCCCAGGCCCTCTCCGGAGCCCTGTCCCTAGGGGGCGGCGAGCCCCACGGCCTGCCGCTGCCCGTCGCCGACCTGTCGTCAGCCATGGACGCCGCCCTCCGCATCACCGCCGCCCTCCGCGCCCGCGACCGCACCGGTGAGGGCTGTGTCATCGACGTGGCCATGCTCGACACCGTGTCGGAGTGGGCCGAGCTGTGGGGCGAGGGCATCCGCCTCGACGACATGGCCCGCGACGCCCTGCCCGAGGCCACCCACCTGCTCGCGGGTCGCTTCTTTCAGCGTCTACGCGACGAGGGCATCCACGCCCTGCCTCACTACGACACCTTCCGCTGCCGTGACGGCCGCTGGCTGGCGGTGGGCATCGTCGACGAGGGGCGCTTCTGGGCGGCGCTGTGTCGCCAGCTGGGCCTCCCTGGCCTCGACAAGCTGCCCATGGGGGCACGGGCCGCCCTGGGGCCCTCCCTGCGCCGCGTGGTGGCCCTCCGCCTGCGCACACGCTCCCGCCGGCACTGGCTGAAGGTGCTGGGCCGCGCCGGCGTGCCCGTCACCCCCGTGCACGACCTCGAGGAGGCGAGAGCCGACCCCCAGCGGGCCTACCGCCACATCGGCTGGCCGGCGGTCGACGTCGACGGGCAGCCGCTGGGTCCCCCCCCGGTGTGATCCGGCGAGGCGCCCGCCCCCGCGATAGCCGAGGGCCATGCACCTGCTCCTGCTCCTGTCCTGCGCCAAGCAGCTCCCCGTCGCCGCTCTCCCCCCCGACCCCGTCGTCGTCCCCGAGCGCACCGAGGCCTTCGACCATGGCGCCGCCGACGGCGTCGTGGATCCTGCCCTGGCCGACCTGCTGCAGCGCATGTGGCTCAGTCGCCTTCGCTACCACCCGTCGCTGGGGTCGGATCTGGGGGACCCTGCCTTCGACGACCTCGTGCACGACGGCTCCCCCGAGGCACGGGCCGCCTACCGCGCCGAGCAAGACGCCTGGCTGGCCGAACTCGACGCCCTCGATGGGCTGTCGCCAGCCGATGCCGCGACCCGGGCCCTCGCTCGCGCCGAGCTGACGGCCCACATCGCGCAGCGGGTGTGTCGCTTCGAGCACTGGGCCATCTCGCCCCGCAACCAGCCCCTCGTCGACGCCTCGTGGTTGGTGCAGGGCACCGCCCTCGACAGCCCCCGCGACGGGCAGCAGCTGGTGCGGCGGCTGTCGGCGGCGGCCACCAACATCGACCACCAGCTCAGCGACCTGCGTGCGGGGCTGGCGGAGGGCCTGGTGGCCAACGCCGAGTCGATCCGGCGGGTCGTGGAGATGCTCGACGAGGAGGTGCAAGCACCGCTGGCCGAGTCCCCCTTGATGGCCGAGGTGCCCGACGGCTGGTCCGACGACGAGGCCGCCGCGTTCCGCGCCGCCAACGAGGCCGTGGTCGCCGACGAGCTGCGCCCCGCCCTGGCACGCCTCCGCGACGGCTTGCGCGACGAGGCGCTGCCCGTCGCGCGCACCGGCGCCGACGCATCGCTGGCCGGGCTGCCGCTGGGCGAAGCCTGCTACGCCGCGCTCATCGAGCAGTACACCACCCTGCCCCTCGATGCCCCCACCCTGCACCAGACCGGCCTCGACGAGCTCGCGTCGATCCACGCCGAGTTCGAGGTGCTAGGCCAGGCCCTGTGGGGTGTGTCCGACCGCGCGGCTGTCTTCGAGCGACTCCGCACCGACGCCGACCTGCGCTTTGACACGGCCGAGGCGGTCGAGCAGACCGCGCGTGACGCCCTGGCGCGCGCGGAGAGCAGCGTCCCCCAGGCCTTCGGGGCCCTCCCGGAGACACCGTGCGAGGTGCGCCCCATCCCCGACTACCTCGCGCCCTACACCACCATCGCCTACTACGAGCGACCGCGGCCCGGCCAGGGCCTGCCCGGCTACTACGCCGTCAACACCTACCAGCCCGAGACCCGCCCGCGGCACGAGGCGGAGGTGCTGGCCTTCCACGAGGCCGTGCCCGGGCACCACCTCCAGATCGCCCTCAACATGGAGCTCGACGGCCTGCCCGCTTTTCGGCGCCATGGCCAGTTCACCGCGTTCGTCGAGGGCTGGGCCCTGTACACCGAGCGGCTCGCCGACGAGCTCGGCCTGTACAGCGGCGACCTCGACCGGATGGGCATGTTGTCCTTCGACGCCTGGCGAGCGGCCCGGCTGGTGGTCGACACCGGGCTGCATCACGAGGGCTGGACGCGTGAGCAGGCCGTCGACTTCCTGCAGGCGAACACGCCGCTGGCGCTCAACAACATCGACAACGAGGTCGACCGCTACCTGACCACCCCTGGCCAGGCCCTGGCCTACAAGACCGGGCAGCTGCACATCCGGCGGGTGCGAGCGGAGGCGGAGGCAGAGCTGGGCGAAGCCTTCGACCTGTCAGGCTTCCACGACGTGGTGCTGGGCGGGGGTGGGGTCACCCTCCCGGTGCTCGAGGACCGGGTGAACGCCTGGGTGCAGGCGCGCGCCAACGACTAGGGCAGCGCGCGTGGGCCGCCGTGCAGGCCGATGTCGCTCACCGTGCCGTCCGGGTCGCTGAGGCTGGGATCGCCGGCATCGATGAGGGGGGACCCCGCCTGCAGGCGCCAGTCGCCACCGCCCATGAACAACGGATCGACCGAGACGTTGCCGTTGCTCCCCACAGGGTTGCCGACGGCACCGAAGCCGCCGGTCTGCGCGAACAGATCGGTGTACCTCACCTGGACCTCGCCGTTGTCATCGGCGTCGAGGACCGTCTGGCCCGAGCCGTCCACCAGCACGGTGTTGCGGAAGGACAGGCGCCCGTCAGTGTCGGCGAGGCCCTGGCTGCCGCGAGGGGCCGACGCCCCTGCGATCACGCTGTTGTCGACCGCGAGCGCACCGTGCTCCACCTTGGCGAAGCCTCCCTCGTCGCTGGCGTCGCTACCGTCGACCAGGCTGTTCTCCATGTGCAGCAGGCTCTCGTCCGACGTGCCGTCGTCTTGCTCCCGTGCCTGCACGCACAGGGTGCCGCCATCGTCGTCGCTGGTGTTGCCCACGAAGCTGAGGTCGTACAGCGTGACCTCGAAGGGGTCGTTGTCGAAGGCCATCGCGCCGCCGCAGTCGTTGGCGTGGTTGCCGACGAAGTCGCTCGACCGCAGGCTCTGCAGGCCCTCGTTCCGCCACAAGTGCAGCCCGCCGCCACGCCCGGCCGAGTTGTCTTCGAACACGCAGTCTTCGACGTGTGACGTGTCGTTGTCGAGCTCCAGCCCGCCGCCGGCGTCGCCGGTGTGGTTGTCGCGGTGGGTGTTGCGGCGGTACACGTGGTCGGCGTGGGACAGCTTGACGCCGCCGCCATCGTCGTTGGCCGTGTTGCCCTGGATCAGGTTGTCTTCCACGGTCATGTCGCCGTAGTAGATCCGCAGCCCGCCTGCGTCGTCGACCGCATCGTTGTCGACCACCGTGTTGTTCGCGAAGCGGGAGTAGCTCCAGTCGAAGTAGATGCCCCCCCCGTCGTCGTCGGCCGTGTTGCCGCTGATCACGTTGCCGACCACCTCGCCATGAGCGCCATCGAGGTAGGCACCGCCACCGCACATGTCGGCGTGGTTGCCCGCCAAGACATTGCCCGTCAGCGTGCTGTCGCCGCTCAGGTGGATGCCTCCGCCCCCGACGTACTCATTCACCGTCGAGGTCGCGGTGTTGTCGCTGATGGTGTTCTGCTCGATGGCGACCTGCCCTCCGGACACGAACAGGCCGCCCCCCTGCGCAGCCAACCCACCGCGGATCAGCGCCCCGGTGACCAGCCCCTCGCTGTCGTCGAGCCAGCCGTTGCCGCCGTTGCCGGATGCCACGTTGTCGGCGAGGAGCACCTCAGCGACCTGCACCTGGCACGCTGAGGCTCCGAGCCCCCCACCCTCGACGGCGTCGTTGGCCATGATCCGCACATGCTGCACGTCGACGGAGGAGCCAGCGCACCTCAGCCCGCCACCGAAGTCGGAGGACCTCCCGTTGAACAGCGTCAGGTCTCGAAGCGTGACCTGGGCTCCCCCCGCCACACTCAGCGCCGGGCCGGACTGCTCACCGTTGATCCCCGTCTTCTTGTACGAGCCGAGGCTGCGCAGCTCCAGCTGCTTGCCGACGATCCGCACGTTCTCCCGGTAGTGCCCCTCGCACAGCTGCACGACGAAGCCGTTCCCTGCCGCGTCGACCCCCGCCTGGACCGACGGAGCCCCGCCGCCGCCCGGGCAGACCACCACGTCGTCGGGGGTGCCAGAGCAGTCCTGGTCGAGGCCGTCGGCCACCACGCCCTCTTGCCCGCCGGGATGAATCGTCGGGTCGGTGTCGTCGCAGTCGTCGACGGCATCGTAGGTGTCTCCATCGGCATCGATGGCGAACCCAGGGGTGGTCAGCAGCGCGAACAAGGTGAGCATCAGGGCCTCCCGGTACGCTGGACCATGGGTGAGCACGCCGCCCGACGTCACGAGGGTTTCGTCTCCTGACGTGGGCTTGACGAGTCAGGAGGAGGAGAGATGGGACTCGGACAGGGGGCTTGTACGGCCAGCTGCAACTTGCGCCTGCCCGTACATGCCCCTCCGGCGCGCTCAGCCGCTGTTCGTCTACCTCCTTGGCCCCAACCGGCATGTACGGGTAGCTGCAACTTGCACGTCGCCGCACAATCCCCATGACCACGAGTCGCCCCCTGCGGGAGCGCCCCACGATCCCACCTACCGCCCTCGCTACAGCCGAACGACCACCGGCTCGTCAGGGCCCACTTCCCCGTCGAGCTGGATGCGAACCGGCACCGCGTACTCGGGACTCGACGGGTTGTGCCACAGCTGCTCGGGCAGCGCCTGCGGGCCACTGCCCACCGACACCAGCCGACCTCGCACCACCTGGCCGGTGGCCCGGCGCACGGAGGCCGGATCGCCTTGCTCCAGCCCCCCGACCTCGGCCGGCTGCAGGAACGCCACCACATCGCGGGTGCCCAGACTGCGCACCTCGAGCACCGGCTCTCCTGCGGGGACCACCTCGCCCGCCGAGCGGTAGATCTGGGTGACTTGGCCTGCCACCGCCGTGCGAAGGCTCATGCGGTCGATGCGCCCATCGATGGCGTCGAGTTCCTTCGCTGCCGCGACCACTTCCCAGCTCTCGGCAGCCTCGGAGGTAGGACGCGTCGACGTGCGCTCCCGCGCCGCGCTCGCGGCCTCGCTGACCACCGACAGCGCCGCGCCCCCGGCGCGGATCCGCGCCTCCACCACTCGAATCTGCCGCCGCCACTCCTCGACGGCCTGATCGCTCGACGCGCCGCTGGAGGCGAGGTCGAGCTCGATGGACAGCCGCTCCTTGAGGTTGGCCAGCAGCGCCCTGTCTTCCTGCACCTGAGTCGACAGGCGCGCCTGGTCGACCATCACCCCTTCGACGCCCTCGGCGAACCGACGCACGTCGTTGGCGGCGTCGCTGGCAGCGAGCTGCTGTGCGGCCAACAACTGCGCACTCACCACCTCGCGCTCGTCTTCGAGGGGAGCGGTGTCCATCCGGACCACGACGTCGCCCGGCGCGACCACCTGGTGCAGATCGACGGCGATCTCCTCGACGAGGCCGGTCTCGAGGGCAGCCACCCGCACCGGAGGTGCGAACCCGTAGCCGCGCCCCTCGGCCCCCACGTCGCGCAGCGTGCCCCAGACCACGGCCACGACGAAGCCCACGCCCCACAGGCCGCCACCCACCATCCGCCGGAGCCGGATGTCCATCAGGACTCTCCCATCCGAGCTGCCGGCAACAGCGACAGCCCCTGCACGGAACCCGTAGCCGCCAGCTCGCGGATCAGCACGTCACCGGCCTCCTCCTTGCGCAGGTTCACGTCGTAGACCAGCTCCTCGGGCCCGTCGGCCCGGGCGAGCCGCGAGGCCGTCAGCCGGAACGAGCGGCAGTGCTTGCGCAGGATGGCGACGACGTCGTCACGCACCTCGTCGCCCCCCGTGAGCTGGAAGCGAAGCATGCCCTGCTCGGTCGAGCGGGTGCCGAAGGCCGTCCAGTGTAGGAACAGCGCGGTGCTCCCGATGATGGCCGTCGATGCCAGCGCGATGGACAGCTGACCCGCACCCGCAGCCATGCCCACCGCCACGCTCAAGAACAGGAAGGTGGTGTCGCGCGAGTCTTTGACGGGTGTGCGAAAGCGAACGATGGCCAGCGCCGCGGCCAGCCCGAAGGCCCGGGCCAGGCTGTCGCCCACGACCCCCATGATGACGCACACCACCATCGACAGCAGGACCAGGCTCTGCACCAGGTTCTGGCTGTAGGACAGCACGCCGTGCGACCACCCGTAGAACCAGCCGATGGCCTGCCCGGCCAGGTAGGCCACGAGCAAGCGAAGCAGGAAGTCGGCCAGCGACACGTTCATGCCAGGCGGCTGGGCGAACATGCCGGTCAGTAGACTGTCCACGCGCCCCCCCACTCCACTCGGTTCCACGGCACGTCGCCCAGCTGCTCCGCGCCCTGCACGTATTTCGAGCAGCTGACCCGCTTGAGCTCAAGGTTGTGCACGATGCGCTGCATCCAGAACGGGAAGGCCCCGTTGAACTTCATCTCTACGATGACCTGCGGACCATCGAGCTCGACCGTCTGCCACGCGTCGTCGTCGGGCACGAAGGGGTCGAGCTGATCGGGCGGCTGGATCTGCAGCTCGGAGTCGAAGGTGAGCCGGGCACCGTCGCCGAAGGCCGAACCGTAGGCCTCACGTTGGTAGGCCACCCACAGCCGAGGCCGCATGTCGAGCAGATCCATCCGGTCACGGAAGCGGATGAGGTCGTCGCGGTGCCCCTCCTTGAGGGGCGGAAAGCCACCTGGCGGAGGCGCCTCGTTGAGGCAGACCGCCCGTACGTACTTGCGGTCCATCAGGGCGCGCTGCTTGAGGATCGACGTTCCGACGCGGCCCTTGTTCTCGAGAAAGACCGGGTCGGCATCGGTGAACCCGTAGGTGCGGATGCGCAGCTTGAAGCGGTTGCGCTGCCCCTCCACCGTCTGCATCGCCGTCAGCCAGTCCCACGTGTCGAAATACAGCGACGTCACCGCGTACTTCCCGTCGACCCCGTAGGGGTCGGGGTCGCAGTACATCTGCGCCATCTGCCGGATCCAGGCTTCCTGGTCAGGGGTGACGAGGTACTTGAACTCGTATCGGGCCTTCAGCGAGGGCAACGACTAGCCCCCGTTGCTCGCGCCGGGGGTCGGCGTGTCGTCTGCGACGAAGGTGGGAGAGCCATCGGGGGACCGCGCCAGTGACACGTCGGGCAGCTGCTGCCCATAGGCGTCGATCGCGTCGATCTCCGGGTTATCGCGGATGTTCGGACCATACAGGCCCAGGTCTTCGCCGGCCGCATCGAGCTGGAAGCTGGCGTGGTTGTCGCCCTGCTCGACATCGCTGTCGCAGAACACCACCCAGAAGCCACCCGCCGGGATGGTGACGCCGTCGGGGATCTGCCACTTGAAGACGTTGGTGTTGTCGTCGGTGAGCCACCAGCCAGACAAGTCGGCCTCGAAGTCGGAGGCGTTGAACAGCTCGACCCAGTCCGGAAATGCGCCCGACTCGTCGGGGTGCGTCATGGTGTTGGAGGCCATGAACTCGTTGATGTAGACGTCGGCCAGCGGCTCGACCCCGGGAGGGCCGGTATCGAGGGGGTCGTCGGTCGTGGACCCCTCTTTGGCGGGCCCCGAACACGCAGCCAGCGCCATCAGGGCCGCTACGGTGACAGTCTGCTTCACGGTTTCGTCTCCGAATCGTCACGATGTAGAACAGGAGCAGCATAGCATTGCCGATGGGCGCCCACAGCGTCACTTCCTTGTCGCCCGACCCACGTTTCCTTGTCAAAGCGTGTCGCTCCACCTTGGGATCGTCGCCTCAGCGACGTACCCTACCTGCGTTCCCCCACAGAGGTGCCCTCGATGAAGACCGCTCTCCTCACTGCATTCCTCGTCGCTCCCACGATGGCGCTGGCCTGCCCCGGAAAGGGCGACATGGCCGCTGCTGACGCTCAGGAAGACGCCACGCAGGCGAGCATCGATGCTACCAAGTGCGCTAAGAAGGCCGAGTATGTCGGCACTGCCTGCAGCTACTCCACCGGGATGATGGCCCAGCGCGTCGCCGCCGACGGCGAAGAGGTGCGGTTCACCGCGCAGCTCGAGCGCAACGAGCGCACCCTCGACTCCCAGGTCGCAGCGCCCTTCAAGGCGAACGGCGAATACTACGTGATCGCCAACGAGTTCGTCGACCAGCTCGACCCCGCCGAGCGCCTCGCGTTCGAGGGGAAGGCCCTCGAGGTCGACGGGGTGAAGTACTTCCTCGTCACCGGCTTCAAGGCCGGCAACAGCTGATACGCCGGCGCCTTCAGGCGTCGTCGGGATCCGTCAGGTCGAGCACCCGCCGGGCCATCTCGTAGGAGAAGCCCGCCCTGGCGAGCTTCGCCAGCTGTTTGGTGCGTAGCTCCCAGTCGAGCTCGCCCCGCGACCATGGGCCGAGCCGCCGCTTCCGCGCGTAGGTGACCGCCGCCGCCCAGGCTGGGTCCCCCACCTCCTCGACCATCTCCTGCAGGGCGGCATCGATCAGGTACGAGGGCACGCCCTTGGCGGCGAGCTTCGAGCGCACCAGCCGGGGGCCGTTCCCCCGCCGCACCAGCGACCTCGCCCGGTCCCGCGCGTAGGCCGCGTCGTCGATCACCCCGAGCTCCTGCATGCGAGCGATCTCCGCATCGAGCCAGCCCTCGGCCACCGAGGGATCCTCGCCGTGGTGCTCTGCGGCCCGGCGGATGCGCTGGCGCATCAACCGACGTGCGTGGCTCGACGTCGTGCTGTAGCGCTCCAGGTAGTGGGCCAGCACCCTGCGAAGTCGGGCGTGGGTCATGCGTTTGGGTGGGCGGCGTGGCGGCATGGGTCGTGCCTATCCGGTCCCCCCTGCATCGGAACGTGGCGGTGGCAGCCGATCCGCCATATACGCCTCCCAATCCGACGGAGACCGCATGGGCCAGGCTGCCGCCACGAACTGGAACGCCGAGCACACCGATGCGAAGGGCTACTGGGTCGCGACGCACCATCAGGTGGAGTCCCTCGCCGGCCTCGATCTGCTCGATCCCAGCGAGCTCGATGTGCCCGAGTTCACGCTCTCGGGTGCCGAGGAAGCGCGGCAGAGCGCTCCCGCCGAGCCCCTCGAGCGCTGGGAGACGCTGCCTACGCAGGTGCCCGACAACGCCTTCGAAGACGAAGTCACCGCCCCCACCGACGAGGTGCGTCTGCCCCAGGGCCGCCGCATCGCCAACGTCCTGGTGTCGCGCGAGCCGTCCCACAACGTCGCCCCCACGCCCGTGGCGCACCTCCCCGCAGCACCCGCGCCCCAGCCCGCCGCTCCGGCCCTCGACAAGAAGCAGATCGCCGCGGAGATGGCGCGCAAGGCCGCTTCCGGCCAGCTGTCCCTCGAAGAGCGTCGGGCCCTCGCCGCGCAGATGGCCGCCGCCGCCAAGTCCTCCCCGCAGGGTGTGGTTCGCCTGGCCGATCATCGCCCCGCTGGCAGCCTCCCCCCCGTGGAAGAGCTGCAGCCCACCAAAGCCGAGCCGGTCCAGCTTCCCGAGCGCAGCCAGGAAGCCTGGGGCTGGGATGAGGCCGACCCGCTCGCCGTCCCCGCCAAGCCCGAGCGTCCCAGCCTGTCGATCGTGCAGGCCGCGCCGCCGGCCACCGACGACTTCGGCGACTACCTCGCCACCCCCCTCCCCGCGCCTCCGCGCCCTCGCCTGCAGCTGCCCTGGCCGCTGCCGGCACAGCGGGCCCACGCCACGCCCGAGGCCAGCCTGGAGCTCGGAGAGCCCCTCGTCACCGAGGCCCACGCCCTGTCCGAGGTCGAGCTCGCACCCGAGGCCCCTGTTCGTGGCTCGATGCTGCCCACCGTGCTGCTCGTCACCGGCTTCCTGGTCGGCATGGCCGCCTTCGCCGCCGTGAGCATGGCCGCCCTGGTCGCCGCCGTCGTGGTCGCCGCCCTCGTCTGAGCCGGTCGGCTAGATGAGGGGAAGCGCGTCAGACTGCGCCGTCTCCTTCAGTCAGTCGCAGAGCCCCTCGCGAAGCCCACCACACACGCCGTCGCAGGCCTGGATGATGGTGCCCGTCTCGAAGAAGGCGTCGATCTGCTCATGAGCCGCCGGCTCGCGACGCGGGCACTCGTGGGTGTCGAGGCTCTTGTCGGGCGGCAGGTTCTCGAAGGGCTCCTCCGCCCCATCGTCATAGTAGAACTCCACCAGCGCCGACCCCTGGAAGGTGGCGTCGAGCTCGGGCACCCCCCAGACCTCGCGGTGGGCCGGAGCGACCAGGGCGGCCCCGTAGCTACGGGCCATGATGTGGGCCCCCAGGGTCGTCACCTGGGCGTCGCCCACCCCCACCTGAATGAGGACCTCATGCGACGGCGTGCCCGGCAGCGGCTGCTGGTTGACGAAGTGGGCGTAGCCGGCCGGCTCCGCCGCATCCCAGGCGTTCTGGATCACGCCGATGAGCAGCGACAGATCGAGGGGGTCTTCGTACTGGCCCTTCAGGGCGAGCAAGAACAGCTCGAAGTCGTTCGACCGAGGCAGCAGCAGGCTGTAGGGCATCCCGGCCACCCCAAGCACCCCCCGCTCGACGTCGGTGCTGAGCGCCATGTAGACCGCACCCAGGATGCCGCCCTGGCTGTTGCCGTAGTACGACACCTTGCTCGGGTCGATGGCCGCGACGCCGTCGATGGCCATGGCAGGGTCGTTGGCCAGCACGTCGCGCGCGAACCGGAGACCGACCAGCTTCTGGGCCATGCCCTGCATGCTGCGCTCCGGCAGCTGCGGGAAGTCGGAGAAGTCGCCGCCGATCAGCCCGAGGATGGGGAACTGATCGGCCTCGGCCATGCCATCCCAGTCTTGGGCGTACAGCACGTAGCCCTCACTCTCGGCGTGGGTGCTGATCCAGCCGTAGGTGATCTCTTCCTTGGTGCCGAGCAGGCCGTGGCCGTAGTGCACCAGCCGCCGCCCGGGGTCGGCCGCCACGGAGCACGGGATGCGGGCGACGAAGGGCACGTCGATGTCAGCGACGTAGGCGGGGGTGCCGTCGGCGTCGCGAGCCAGGAAGGTCATCGGCTCGGGGGACTCGGTGTAGCGCGGCGCTACGAACGTGCCGCGCACGGTGCGGGCGGTCTTCGCGCCCTCCACGCTGCAGTCTTCGTCGACCACCTCGGTGATCGCATACTCCTTGGGACCCGACTCCCAGCGGGCCAGCGCGTCGTCGCGCATCCACAGCATGTCGCCCACCGAGCCGTCGACCGACACGGTGTGGAAGTCCCACGCCAGCAGCAGCTCGTCGCGGGCGAAGCCCTGGGCCTCGAGGGCAGGGAAGACCTCCTGGTCGAAGGCCGCCTGCCGCCAGGCCAGGTCGGCGTCGGCCTCGTCGGCCGTGCCGTCGCGGAGGGCCTGGAAGTGGGCCGAGGGCGTGAGGGGCGTGCCGTCGGGGCGGGTGAGGCCGCGTAGGCCTACGACATAGTGGCTGGCGTGGTTCAGCGGGACCACGGGGCGCAGGATGAGCATCCGCTCGCCCTCGGGGGCGAGATGGTCGAGCTCCACGAAGTGAGGCACCCGCTCCCCCGTCGCGGTGTCGATCACCACGGTGAGGGCGTCGGCGGCAGTGTAGGCGTCGAGGTCGGCGTGGCTGATCACCCCGGCCAGGTCGACCTCGCCGAAGAAGGCCATCAGGGGCGCCATGGTGGAGAAGCCGTCGGTGTGGCCCAGGATGCGTGGGTGCAGCTGGATGCCGCTCTCCGACACCGGCAGGGTGTCGTCGGCGAGGTGGTGCCGCCAGCCACTGGCCGAGGCCTCGTCGGGCTGCTGGAAGTACGACGACGGCCACGGCAGTGCGCACACCGATGGGTCGAGAGGGTCGCACGAGGTGGCGCGCGCATGAGTGTAGGGCGCCGGGCTCGACGTAGTGGGTTGGGGGGTCGGGGTGGGGACCGTGCTGGTGGCCGGGTCGTCGCCCTTGCAGGCCAGCAGCGCCAGCAGGAGCACCATCATGGGCTCGCCTCGGTGGACTCGGCCTTCGCCTTCGCCTTGACCTTGCCCTTCGCCTTCGCCTTCGCCGGATCCATCGGCCCGGGCACGGTGACCGTGACGCCCTTCATGATGTCGTTGTGCCAGCCGTCGAGCTCGTCGGTGAGGGCCCGGTCGGTGACGACGTTGGTGAAGGTGGGGTCGACCGTGCGGTCGTAGCAGGCGTCGACGAAGTCGTCTTCGATGCCCACCGAGCCGAAGTCGAGCTGGCACTGCCGCTCACTGGTCCACACCGAGCCGCGGTGGGCGGTGAAGTGCCAGGTCGCGCTGTAGGCACGCTTGCGCTCGGTGCGGTCGACCTCGCCCTTCACAGCGGGGGCCCAGCTGCGGCCGTCGAGGTTGTCGGGCAGCGACAGCCCCACCAGGTCGAGCACGGTCGGCATCAGATCGACCTGAGCGGTGATTCCCTGCACGGCGTGCCCCTCGGCCACCCCGGGCCCCGCGAGGATCAGCGGGACCACCACCGAGCTGTCGAACAACAGCCGGCCGTGCATGGCGCCGTGATGCGACGGCGTGGACAGCCCCTCACCGTGGTCTGCGGTGACGACGAGCAGCGTGTTGTCGGTGAGGCCCGCCTCCTGCAGCTTCGACCAGATCGACTCGAGGTGCCGATCGATGCGGTTCATCGCAGCACGGTAGGGCGCGTTGGGCTGCTGGGGGTCGAAGGCCTCCGTCTCGGCCTCGACCGAGCGGATGGGCGTGTGCAGGTCGATGAAGTTGGCGTACAGGAAGAAGGGCCGATCGGCCGGGCGGGCCTCCATCCAGTCGGTGATGATCTGCTCGACCATCGGTGCTTCGGTGCGGCGGCCGGGGCTGAAGCCTCCGGGCTGCGCGTTGTGGAACAGGTCGAAGCCCTGGGTGAGGCCCGAGTCGGTGTTCACGTTGAAGTTGCCCGTCACCCCGAAGGTGTGCCAGCCGCCGCCCTGGAGGACCTCGGCCATGGTGGCGACATCGCCGGGAAGCACCTTCTGGCTGGCGAGGGGGCCGGGCTCGACCATGTCGAGGGACCAGCTGTGCCGGCCGGTGAGCAGCGCCGTGGATGCGGCCCGGGAGAACGGCGACTCGCTGATGACATCGTCGAACACGGTGCCGCGCTGGGCCACCCGGCTCAGGAAGGGAGTGACCGCCTCGCTCGCGCCGTAGGGCGTGAGCTGGTCGCGGCGGGCGGCGGTGAGCACCACCATCACCACGTTGGGCGCCCCCTCGGGGGCGTCGGGCCGCTCGACGTCGGGACCGCGCACGAGGAGCTTGTCGGGAGGCACGAGGGGGCGCGGTGGCCCCTTGGCCTTGCCCTTGGCCTTCGCCTTGCCCTTGGCCTTGGCCATGGGCGCGCCGTTGGGGCCCGGGGCGTCGTCGCGCTGGGCCATCTGGCCGCTGAAGTTGGCCAGGAACATCAACACGCCGAACGACAGCAAGGCGCCGACCAGCACCAGCCCCGCGATCGAAGACTTCTCTTCCTGCTCCTCAGCCACAGTCGCCTCCAGCACCGCCCCATAAGCCGAGGGGCAGGCCGCAGGCCACCGATCCGCGGTGGGCGCAGACCCGGGAGGGGGGCTCGAAGCCCTCCCACCCGAGTCCGGCCGCGGAGGAGACACAAGCCTCGCGACCTGCCGGCCGCGGAGCACCCAGGTCCAATGCAGGCTCCATGCCACATCCACGATGCGCCTGAGAGCAGGGTCCACATCCCCCAGGCTCCGAGGAGGACCCACAAACCATGACATCGGTGCCGCGGTGTCCGGTAGGCTCGTCGGCCGGAGGCGCCATGAACAGCACTCGACGCAAGCTCGCCATCTCCACGTGGAGCGCGCCGAGCGAGGGCAACATCTACGGCAAGCTCACCGTCGATGCGACGGCAGCCCTCGAGTACATCGCCTGGCTGCGTCACACCAGCGGCGAGAAGGTCACCATCACGCACCTGGTCGGCAAGGCCTGTGCCCAGGCTCTCGCCCAGTCTCCGGGGCTCAACGGGATCATCCGCTTCGGCCGCTATGTGGAGAAGCCCACGGTCGACCTGTCGTTCCTCGTCGCCCTCGAGGAGGGAAAGAACCTCGCCAAGGCCAAGATCGACAACTTCGACCAGAAGTCGGTGGTCGAGGTGGCCCAGGAGCTGCGCGCGCTGGCCGACAAGCTGTACCGGGGCGAAGACGATGGCTTCAACAAGTCGCAGGGCCCCATCAAGCTGCTTCCCACGCAGATCATCCGCCCGCTGCTGAAGGTCATGGGCTACGTCGCCTCGGTGCTCGGGGTGTCGGTGCCCGCCCTGGGGGTCGAGGCCTACCCCTTCGGCTCGCTGATCATCACCAACGTCGGCATGTTCGGGCTCGACGAGGGCTTCGCGCCCCCTACCCCCTTCGCCCACGTGCCCGTCTACGTGCTCATCGGAGCCCTGCGCGACACGCCGGTGGCCATCGACGGCGAGGTCGTGGTCCGCCCGCAGCTCACCCTGTGCGCGACCATCGACCACCGCTACCTCGATGGGGCCCAGGGCGGCGTGCTGGCGCGGGTCGTGCGCGACGTGCTCGAGAACCCGTGGCAGCTCGAGGGCCGCGACGGGCCGCCGGCCCAGATCCCGGAGAATCCGCCCAAGCTGCTCGAGGCGTCCCCCGAGGCGGTCCCCGAACCGGCCGCCGAGGCGTAGAGGGCTTGTCAACGCGGTTGCGGATCGCGTGACGAGCGGAAAAGAAGGGACCACGCAGAACGGAGGTCCCATGTTGCTCGCCCTCGCCCTCGCCCACGCGGCGCCCATCGCCGCCACCGATGTCGCCGAGCCCACCGCGGTGGTCTTGGCCCACGAAGCCCCGGCGACCCCTGGCTCGGTGGCGATCATCAACGGCGAGGAAGCAGCGGCCGACCTGTTCCCCGAGTCGGGCGGCATCCTGCAGCGCATCACCGCCACCATGTACGGCGCCCCCATCACGGTCACCATCCTGTCGTGCACCGGCACCCTCATCGCGCCCGACACGGTGCTCGCGGCCGCCCACTGCGTCGACCCCGACATCCTCGCGCTGTCGCTGGGCATCCCGGCGAGCCAGATCAGCAGCATCGAGTACGGCTTCGACCCCTCCCCCGACCTGACCGCCTACGCCAGCATGTTCAGCCTCGAGCGCAACTTCCCGTCGACCGCGGCCGTCGGCACCGTCGCGGTCTACCCCGACGAGTGGAACTTCGCGGCCCTCAACATCGGCCTCGCCACGGGCAACAACCTCGGCGACTACCACGACATCTCGCTCATCTTCCTCGACGAGCCCGTCGACGCGCCCTTCGCCTACCTGCCCACCGAGGCCGAGGGCGACCAGCTCGAGGAAGGCCACGTCGTCGACATCGTCGGCTGGGGCCAGCGCGACGCCAGCACCTACTCCACCGCCGTCGGCACGAAGTACCACGGGGAGAGCTTCATCAACGAGATGGCGCGCTTCGAGTTCCAGGTCGGCGCCGAGGCCGACGACGTGCGCAAGTGCCACGGCGACTCCGGCGGGCCCACCTTCATGGAGGTCGACACTGACTCCGCCGTCACCCACCGGGTCGTCGGCGTCACCAGCCACGCCTACGACATGACCGACTGCAACGAGAAGGGCGGGGTCGACACCCGCGTCGACTACCACCTCGAGTGGATCGACGCGGAGATGACCGCTGCCTGCGACGACGGCCTGCGCAGCTGGTGCGAGTGGCCCGGCATCATCCCGCCGCCCGACGCCGACGGCTACCACGCGTGGGAAGACAAGCCCGAGCCCGAGCCCGAGCCCGAGACCACCACCACCCCCACCGACGGCGAGGGCGGCTCCACCACCGACGCCACCGACGATGTCGACGACGACAGCGAGGAGGAGGGCGACGAGGCATCCAGCGAGAAGGCCGGGGGATGCTCCACCGTGCCCGGAACCGCCGGGGGCCTGATGGTGCTGGTCGGGCTGCTGGGTGCACGGCGGCGCGATCATCGCCGTTGACGGTTCGCAGCGAGCTGCGTTACGTGCGCGGCTCATTCCCGCTTAGCTCAGTTGGTTAGAGCATCGGACTGTTAATCCGAGTGTCGCTGGTTCGAGTCCAGCAGCGGGAGCCATTTCGTTCCTGGTAGGAACTTCCAACCCGGAGGTTCTCACCACCTGGAGAGCAGAGGTTCAACTCCCTCCGCACCCAGGTTTCGGGAAAAAGAGGCCTCGGCCTCCCAAAGCAGCCCTCCGACGCCAACAACGTCGGAGGGCTTCTTGCGTTTCCGGGGTTGACGCGTCCAGGGCCGATAAGCTTGCGGGACACGCCGATAGTTGCGGTGACGGGCCGGGTATGGCTTGCGGGACACAGGTCGCACTCGCGGGACAGGATCTTGCGGGACAGGAGCCGGATCTGGTCGATCTGGACCCCTGGACCGACCGCCGGGCCGGACTCCGCGAGACCCTCTCGAAGGCCTCCAGGTACCAGAAACTGCTCGAATCGGGGGTGGTGTTAAATCGTGCCGCCCTCGCCCGGCGAGAAGGCGTCTCGCGAGCCCGCGTCACGCAGGTGCTCGCGCTTCTCAAGGTTGACCCAGAACTTCGGGCGGAACTCGAAGACGAGGACGCGTCTGGGCCGGTTCCGCCCGAGAAGGAGCTGCGCAAGCTGGCCTCGATTCCGAGGGTCAACCAAAATGGGGTCTGGCTGAAGCTGCTCGAGGCCGAGCGCTTCAAGGGGACGGCGACAGGTCGCGGGAAGTCGTCGCGATCGCGGGTCCAGCGACGGGGGCTGCAGCACCAGTTCGAGCGGGCGCGGCGCTACCAGGCAGCGCTGGAGGCTGGCGAGTTCAGCTCGCTGGAGGAGCTCGGACGCAACGAGGGGCTGACCGGGGGCCGGGTGGCCCAGCTGCTGAACCTGCTGCACCTGGCGCCGGAGATCATCGCGGTGGTCGACGTGCCGGCGGAGGAGTGCCCTGCGGGGGTGAGCGAGAAGACGCTGCGGGCGATAGCCCGGCTCCAGGACCGGGATGAGCAGCTGTGGAGGTACCGTTGCCTGGTCGTCTCGACCTGACCCGTCACCCGGGCTTCTCGCCGTAGTCGCCTCTGAGCCACGCCACACGGGCCTCCGCCACGTCCACCGCTGTGCGGGCGACGAGCCATGCGAAGCCGTCGCTGGAGCAGATGTGTGCGGCAGTGGCGCGCATTCTAGCGATCGGGGAGTCCGAGGCGGCCTGTTAGAGCCTGAGGATTCGAACCGCTCCCGACAGCACGAGCACGCCAACTGCGGCACCAACCACAAGGTCGGGCACGGCGGAGCCCGACACCAACACCAGCACCCCAGCCACGATCACGCCAATGTTCGCCAAGGCGTCGTTGGTGGAGAAGATCCAGCTCGCCCTGAGGTGGACTCCTCCCTGGCGGTGACGGGCAAGCAAGGCGATACACGCGAGGTTGGCGACGAGGGCGATGGTGGCGACGCCGATCATCAGCACCTCCACCGGCTCACTCCCCACGACCGCCCGTCGCGTGACCTCGGCCAGCGCTCCAAGGGCGAGGACGAGCTGAAGCCAACCACTCCATCGAGCTGCACGCTTCTGGTCAGCGACGGCCCGACCGACCGCGTACAGCGACAGCCCGTAGACCATCGCGTCGGCCAACATGTCCACGGAGTCGGCGATCAGCCCGGTCGACTGCGCCCAGAAGCCAAAACCGAGCTCGGCGACGAACATCACCGCGTTGATGGCGAGCAGCTGACGGAGCACGCGCGCTTCGGCCACTGGGTCCTCAGAAGGCAGGTCCGCCTCGGCCTCGACGGTCGTGTCCAGTCTGGCACCGAAGCCCAGAGGCTCGAGCTCCGCAAGCACGGCTGCCACCTGACCGCGGTGGATGACCGCGACGGTGCGCGCGTCGAGGTCGAAGCGCAACCCCATCACGTCGTCGAGGGGTTCGAGCGCCAAGCGGATCATCCGCTCTTCCGACGGGCAGTCCATCTTCGGAACGACGAACGTGCTCTCGAAGCTCTTGCTCAAGGGGTCTCCAACGCCGCGCATCATCGCTCGCCCTTGAGCCACGCCGCGACGAGGTCATAGGTGTAAGGAACCCACCGCGAAGCGGACACGGTCGCAAGCCCGCGGGGGACGTGGCGGTGCAGCAGCAGCGAGCGCGCAGCGCGGCGGATGGTGGCCGGCGAGGCGGCCTCCACAGATCCCGAGTCGAAGGGAGGATCGGGTTCGTAGGCCAACAGCACCTGGACAGCGCGCGCGGTGTCCTCATCCACCAGTCGCTGCACGAGGTACAGCGCGAAGTCGATACCCGACGAGACTCCGCCGGCGGTCACCACCTCTCCCTCGTCCACGATCCGTCGATGCACGGGGATGGCTCCCCACTTGGCGAGCGTCGGGCGCGGCAGCCAGTGGCCCGTAGCCTCGAGCCCTTCCAGGAGGCCGGCCGCGGCCAGGATCACAGATCCCGAGCAGACCGAAGTCGTCAGCCGAGCGCTGTCGTGGACCGAGCGGAGCCACGACAGCACCTCCTGTTCGCCAGCGACCTGGATGAACCCGTAGTTCGAGCCGGGCACCAGCACGATGTCCGGTCGCGGCACGTCCGCAATGCTGCCTGTCGGGGTCACGGTGATGGCCCCGGTGTCCGACGTGACCGCTCCTCCGTCCTGCGTCACCAGCTCCACGCGCAACCCAGGCACCCGGCTGAGGACGTCATACGGGCCGACCCAGTCGAGAGACGTGAACCCCTCGTACACGAAGATCGCGACCTCGTGCTCTGCCCGGTCACCGTCAGAGCTCGCAATGAGCTCCCGCGCCCTCTCAGCCGCCCCGGCGGGCGGCTCGGAGTCGAACGGGGGCTCGGGCTCCCACTCCACTGCGAGCTGGATGGCCTCGGCGATGGGCTGCCCGCGTAGCTCGGCCGCGATCACGAGTGCGGCGTCGACCCCTCCGGAGAGGCCGCTCGCCGTTACCAGGTTCCCGCTCACCACCCGGCTGTCGTCGAGGACCCGCGCCCCGTGTGCGCGTACCACGTCGCGGGTGCTCCAATGCGTGGTGACATCGCGTCCTTGCAGCACCCCAGCGGCACCCAGCAGCGCTACGCCCTCACTGACGCCAAGCACCCATTCAGCGGACCCCGCCGCCGTCTGGATCCAGGCGATCAGGTCTCCGTCGTGCGCCGGTGCCTCGACACCGCGTCGCGAGCCAGGCACAACCAGAATGTCTGGATGCGGGAGTTCGGTCAGGGAGCGAGCTTGGAAGGAGAGGGGCCCCCGGTCTGCGCGAACCTCGCCGGGCTCCGACGCCACCAGGACCACTTTGGAGCCGCCGAGACGTGTGAGCACCTCGTTCGTCCCCGCCACCTCAGCTGGCGCGAAGCCCTCATAGAGCAGGATCGCGACCTTCACAGCTCACCTCCGTGCCCGCTCATGGCTTGGTCCCCCACAGCAGGAATCCCGTCCCACCCACGTTCGACTGCTCCCCCACGTCGACGAGCGCCCCGCGGAGATAGCGCTTCCCGTCTTCCCACCGCTTCTGAAAGCGATCGTCGTCGAGGTCCTCCGCCGTGTCGATGCCGGACCACAGCAACAGCTTGTGGAGCACCGGGTCGACGAGGCGCCGACGCAAACCGCCCTCGGCCTGGGTGCTGCGGAAGTCGAGGATCGCCAGCCGTCCACGCGGTTTCAACACGTCCACCGCTCGCTGCAGGGCGGCGGGCAGGTCGTCGACGATCCCCAGCGCCCAGGTGCTCATCACAGCGTCGAAGGGTTGGCCGACTCCATCGAGGCGCGCGGCGTCTCCGTGCACGAGCTCGACGTTGGCCCAGCGGTTGGCTTCCACACGCTGCCGCGCCTCCCGGAGCATTCCCTCCGAGAAGTCGAGGCCGACAACCCGTCCGGTCGGGCCGACGGCCTCGACGAGGAGCGGGAGGTTCAGCCCTGTCCCGCAGCCGACATCGAGCACGCTGTCACCGGGCTTCAGCCCGAGGCAACTCACCGTCGCGGTACGCAGCCGGCCGATCCGCGCGAACGGCCGGGACAGCCAGCGGTCGCCCAGGTCGTAGAAGCGCGCGAGCGCGTCGTAGTTCTTCGCAACGTCTTCCAGCCGCATGATTCCTCCTCAACCACAGGCCGCTTCGGCGGCGCCGGCACGGGTGGACGAGACGACCTCCAGGGTCACGTGCTCGATGCCGGCGTCCTGCAATGTGTGGGCGACCCGGTCCCGGATGTGCTCGGCCTCCTCGAGGGAGGCGCAGTCGAGCACCAGGCTTCCGGTGAGCACGTGGTGCTCTCCCTCCTGGGACCAGACGTGGACGTGCCGCAGGTCGACGACACCATCCACTTCTCGCGCGGCCTCGCAGAGCGCGTCCACATCGACGCCGTCGGGCACCGCCTGGAGGAACACGTCGATGGTGCGCTTGAGGTTCCGGGCAGCGTTGAAGCCGACCCACAGGGTGATCAGCACGGACAGGAGCGGATCGAGCACCGGCAGGTCCGCGAAGAGCATCACGATGCTGACAACCAGGACTGCGACCCACCCGAGCACGTCCTCCATCAGGTGCCAGGTGACGATGCGCTCGTTGAGGCTGGAGCCGTGGCGAACGCGGAGCACGGCGGCCCCATTCACCACGACCCCCAGCACGGCGAGCGCGAGCATGCCCTTGGCGTCGGGCTGGCCCGGATCCCACAGTCGCGGCACGGCCTCGGTCAGCACCACCAGCCCTCCGACGAGCAGCACGATGGCGTTGACGAGCGCGCCGACGAGCGACAGGCGCCTGAAGCCATAGCTGTAGGTCTGCGTGGGCTTGGAGTCCGACAGGCCCTGCATGCCCCAGGCGAAGGCGAGCGACAGGCTGTCGCCCAGGTCATGCAGCGCGTCGGCCGCGATCGCGGTGCTGTTGGTGAACCAGGCGCCGACCAGCTCGATGATCGTGAACGCAACGTTCAGACCAAAAGCCAGCCCGAGTCGCTTGCCCGCCATTCCATGGTCGTGGCCGTGGTGGTCATGACTCACTGCTCCCCCTCGCCGCTCTCGAGCTCCGCAGCGTGCTGGAGCGTGTCCTCGACGATGCAGCCGACGTGCTCGTCCTGGAGCCGGTAGGTCACCCGCTTTCCGTCCCGCTCTCCGACCACGAGTCGTGCGGCACGCAAGTGGCGAAGGTGGTGGGACAACGCGCTCTGCTCCACGTCCAGCTCCTCGCGCAGCGTGCCGACGTTCGCGGGCCCGTCCCGGTGGAGGCGGACGAGGACAGCCAGCCGCACCGGGTGGGCCATGCAGGCCAGCAGGTCGACGGCCCTTTCGAGGGCGAGTGTTCGGTCAGCCACAGGGATTCCTCACATGATGATTCCATCATATGATGAGTTCATCATCTGTCAAGGCTGGAGCTTCGACCGAGACGAATCCGATCGGCAGGAGCCCAGCAAGCAGCTCGTTCCTGCGCAAGCTCAGCCCGCGATCGGTCAGCGTCCCGGCGAGGCCACCGAGCGTGAACCGCCGCTGGCCAGGGAATCCCACGAGGCTCATCGCCCGCGAAGTCACGCGGGCGAGCGCGGTCTGGTCGTGGCAGTACGTCGGTACCACCAGCCGTCCGCCTGGCTTCAGAGCCCGCAGCATCGCGTCGAGAGCACCGTCCAGGTCGGGCAGCAAGTGCAGCACGTTGGCGGCCACGATCGCGTCGAATTGCGCGTCGCCGTCCAGGGCGTACACGTCCAGCGCTCGCGTGCGGACGTTGTCGAGCTCGAGCGCACGCACCCGCTCGTCGAGCTTCTCCACCATCGCAGCGGCGTAGTCGGTGGCCACGAGCTCCCCGACCACCGGCGCGATGGCAGCGGACACCAGCCCAGTCCCCGCCGCCAGCTCGAGCACGCGGTCCAGCCCGTCGACCTCGTCCACGACCAGGGGGAGCATGGCCTCCAGCGGGCCTCCGAACAGCATCATCGACAGGTCGTACCTGCCCGCGGTGCGCTCCCAGAACGCCTTGCCTTCATCCGACATCGACCACCTCCTTCATCTCATCGGGCACCCACCGCGCGTAGAGGGCCGGCAACACGAACAGGGTGAGCAGCGTGCTGGTCACCAGGCCTCCGATCACCACGGTCGCCAGGGGTCGCTGGACCTCGGCCCCCGCAGATGTGGACAGCGCCATCGGCACGAAGCCGAGTGCCGCCACCAGCGCGGTCATCAGCACTGGACGCAGCCTCCGTCGAGCCCCCTGGACCGACGCCTCGGCGGCCTTCAGCCCACCGGTGTGGAGGTCACGGATGCAGGTCACGAGCACGACGCCGTTCATCACGGCAACGCCGAACAGCGCAATGAAACCCACCGCAGCGGAGATCGACAGTGGCAGGCCGCGGACGAAGAGCGCCACCAGTCCACCCGTCACGGCCATCGGCACGTTCGCGTACACCAGCAGCGTCACCCGCGTCGATCTGAAGTTCGCCTGGAGCAGCACGAAGATCAGCAGCAGAACCAGCGGGACGAGCACCGACAGGCGCGCCGTGGCCTCCTCCAGGTTCTCGAAAGACCCGCCCCACTCGGCGAGCACGCCCGCCGGAACGACCTTCTCGGCCTCCAGCCGCTCGCGAGCCTCCGCCACGAACCCGGCCACGTCACGACCACGGACGTTCATCTCGATGGTGAGCCGCCGCTGCACGTTCTCTCGGCCGATCTGCAGCGGCCCCTCTTCGACCCTGATGTCCGCGACCTGGCCAAGCGGCACCTGAGCGCCACCAGCGCGGCCCACCAGGACCCGTGAGATCGCTTCGGGACTCGCCCTTACCGCCTCGGGAAAGCGCACCTGCAGGGCAAAGCGCCGCTGCCCCACCAGGACCTCGCCGGACTGGCGCCCGCCGAGCGCCTCGACCGCGTCCAGCACATCCCGAGCATCCATGCCCAGCCGGGCGATGGCCTTCCGATCCACCTGGACCTGCAGCATGGGCAGCCCAGCGAGCTTCTCGGCCTTCACATCCTGGGCTCCGTCGATCCCCGACAGCACCCGAACGAGGTCGTCACCAACGTCCTTCAGCTGGGTGAGGTCCTCGCCGTAGAGAAACAGGGCCACGTCCGAGCGGACGCCCTCGATGAGCTCGTTCACGCGCAGCTCGATGGGCTGGGAGAAGGCGAAGTTCACGCCCGGAACTCGCCGGGTGAGCTCGGCCTCCATCTCCTCCACCAGCTCGGCCTGGTTCGATCCGCGCGTCCACCCGCTGCGCGGCTTGAGCATCACGTAGACGTCGGAGAAGTCCACGCCCATCGGGTCGGTGGCGATCTCGGCCCGTCCGGTGCGGGAGATCACCGTGGACGCCTCGTCCGGAAAGGCCTCGATCAGGGCCCGCTCCACCGCGCTCGCCTGCTGGATGGACTCTTCCAGCGACACCGACGGAGGTCGAATGATCTGCAGCGCGATGCTCCCCTCGTCGAGCTTGGGAACGAACACCGCACCGAGGAAGGGGGCGAGCGCCAGGCTGCTCACGAACAGCAGCACCGCAGTGGAAGCCACCAGCCGTGGCCAGCGCACGACCCTGACGAGAAGCGGATCGTAGACGCGGTGAGCGAGGCGAAGCAGCCAGGTCTCCTTCTCGGACGCCCCCTTCAGGAACAGCGAGGCGAGGACCGGCATCGCGGTGACCGCGAGGATGAGCGAGCCGACGAGGGCGAACACCACTGTGAGCGCCATCGGCCGGAACATCCGCCCCTCGATCCCAGTCAGCGCGAGGATCGGGAGGTAGACCAGGATGATGATGCCCACCGAGAACACCACCGGCCGGGCCACCTCGCGGGTCGCCCCCAAGATCACAGCGTCGTCCACCTCCTCCCCGGCCTTCCGTCGCTCGCCGACGACCCGGAGCACGTTCTCGACCATCACGACCGACCCGTCGACGATCAGGCCGAAGTCGATGGCGCCGAGGCTCATCAGGTTGCCCGAGAGCCCCGCCATCACCATGCCGGTGAACGCAAAGAGCATCGACAGCGGGATGGCCAGCGCGACGATCACCCCGCCGCGCAGGTTCCCCAGCAAGAGCAACAGGACGGCGATGACCAGCAGGCCGCCCTCGAGCAGGTTCTTCTCCACGGTGTGGATAGTGCGCTCGACCAGATCGGTCCGGTCGTAGAACACGTCGACCTCGACGCCATCTGGCAGGCTGGGACGGAGCTCGTCGACCGCCTCTCCGAGCGCCTCGGACACGACGCGGGCGTTCTCGCCGTAGCCCATCATCGCGATGCCGATCACGGCCTCGCCGCGTCCGTCCCGGGTGACCGCTCCCTGTCGGATCATCGGGGCGAAGCGAACCTCTCCCAGCGCTCCGACGGTGACGGGCGTTCCCTCGCTGGTGGTCGCGACCACCACGCTGGCCACATCGTCCAGATCTTCGAGCAGGGCAGTGCCGCGGACGAGCATCTGCTCGCGGCCGCGCTCCAGGTATCCGCCGCCCACGGTGAGGTTGTTGTGCTCCAGCGCCTCGAAGACCTGGGCCAGCACGAGCTTGTGCGCCGCCAGTCGCTCTGGCCGCACCTCCACCTGATAGGTGCGGAGCTCGCCGCCGAACGCGTTCACCTCGACGACCCCGGGCACCGACCGAAGCCGGGGCGCGATCTGCCACTCGAGCACGTCTCTCAGGTCCATCAGCGAAAGGTCATGGCCGTCGACCCCGCGAACCTCGAACTGGAAGATCTCACCCAGTCCCGTGGAGGGCGGGCCCATCTCGGGCTCGCCGTACCCCTCAGGGATGTTCTCCCGCGCATCTCCCAGGCGCTCGGAGACCAGCTGGCGGGCCCACCACAGGTCCGTGCCGTCCTCGAACACCACGGTGACGACCGAGAGCCCGAAGCGCGACAGCGAGCGCACCTCCTGGGTCTCCGGGAGCCCAGACATCGCGGTCTCCACCGGCCAGGTGACGAAGCGCTCGACCTCCAGCGGCGAGAGCCCGGGAGAGTCGGTGAGGATCTGTACTTGGACGTTGGTCACGTCCGGCACGGCGTCGATGGGCAGCCGCTGGGCGGACTGGATGCCGGCCGCGATCCACAGCACCAGGCCGATCAGCACCAGGGCCTTGTTGCGCAGGACCAGGGCGAGGAGGCGGTCCAGGAGTCCGGGACCGCTCGGAGAGAGCAGCTCTTCGTCAGTGCGCATGACCCTCTCCCAGCTCGCTCTTCTCGAGCTCGCTCTTCAGGGCAAACGCCCCCTCGGTGACGACCCGCTCCCCCACGGTCACGCCAGAGGTCAGGCGGATCCGATCCGCGGAGCGTTCGGCCACGACGACCGGGCGGGCGGCGTAGTGGCCCGCCTCCTGCTCGACGAAGACCACCTCGGCGCCGTCCATGCGCTGCAGGGACTCCGCCGGCAGCACGACTCCTCGCTCCGGAGACTCGCGCTGGACCGAGAGTTCGGCGGTGGCGAACATGTTCGGCTTCAGCTTGTGCTCGGGGTTGGCCACGACGACCCGGACCTCGACGGTGCGGGCGTCGGGCTCGATCCAGTCGCCGACCTGGGCCACCTGTCCCTCGAAGGGCTGGTCGGGCCAGGCCTCCACCGAGAACCGGACGGTCTGCCCTTCGCGAACCGCGGCCAGATCGCGCTCGTAGACGTCCAGCATCAGCCAGACCTCGTCCAGGGATCCCACCCGGAACAGGGCCTCACCGGGCTCCACGCGCTGACCCACCGTGGCGTCCGCCTCGAGGACGTTGCCCGCAATGGGGCTCCTCACCGGCACCCGGGACGGGAAGTGCTCGCCGGCGTGGGGGTCGCCCACGTCCATCGGAACCCCGAGGATGCGCAGCCGCTCTTCTGCGGCCTCCAGCGCGCCCTCCGCCTCGGCGTGGTCGGCCTCGGCTTCCAGCACCTGAGCCTTCGACGAGACCCCGTCAGCCTCGAGGCGGCGGAGGCGCTCCAAGCGGGCGTCCGCGGCGTCGTCACGGGCCTTGGCGGTCCGAAAGGCGGCGACGGCCTCGCCGAGCTCGGGGGACTGCACGCGCGCGAGCTCCTGGCCGCGTTTCACCGACTCCCCCGGCCGGACGGCGATGGTGTCCACCTGCCCGGAGATCCAGGCGCTGACGATGGCCTCCTTGCGCGGGTCGAGCACCACGCGTGCGGGAAGCGACATGCCGCCATCCAAGGTCCCTTCTTCGGCCTCGGCGACCACGATCCGTGCCGATGCGACGGCCTCAGAGCTCAGCTCGACGATGCCTTCACCGTGTTCTTCATGGTCGTCGTATTCATCGTGAGAGGACGTCGAGCCGCAGCCCGACAGCGTGAGGATCAAGAGCAAGAGGGGGGTCATGGGGCACCTCCGAGCAGTGCGTCGTCGTCGAGGGCGAGGAGTCGGTCGATGCGAGCGTCGGCGAGCAGCCCGCGGAGCGTGACCACGGCGGCTTCGCCCTGGAGCACCTGGGCTTGGAGGAGGACCGCGGTGGGAAGGTCGATCTCCCCAGCGAGCACCCCGGACTCGATGCTCCCGAGCGCAGCCCGGGCCTCGTCCAGGTCGGCACCCGCGACCTCCGCGGCGGCCTCGGCCTCCTCGAGGCGGGCTGCTGCAGTCGACTGCTCGGTCTCGGCGCGAGCCCGAACGCTCGCGAGTCGACCCTCGGCGATGTCGACCGAGCCCAACGCTTGGGCCCGTCCGACCTGATTGCGATCGAACAAGGGAAGCGCGACCCCGACCGAGGGGCCGAGGAAGGTGGAGCCGTCTTCGACCTCGACGCCGAGCCCGACGCTGACGGCGGGCACGGACGCCGCGCGGGCCCGGCGGAGGTCTGCCCGAGCGGCTTCGAGCAGGGCCTCGGCGGCCTCGACGTCTGCGCGGTCGCCCGCGGCGGACGACGACAGCTCGGGAGCGACCGACAAGGGGTCCACCACCAGATCGGCCGCCTCGATGGGGGTCATCACGAGAGCGGAGAGCCGTCGCAGGGCCTCCGCCTCGGCCCGTCGGGCCTGCAACAGTCGCGTAGCGGCCTGGACCTCGGCGAGCCGGGCCAGGCGCAGGTCGAGGGTCGCGGCCTCGCCCTCCTCGTGCTTGCGCGTAACCGCGTAGCTCAGGCGGGCCGCGAGCTCGGAGCCCTCGTGAGCGACCTCGACGACGCCCGACGCGACGACTGCGTCGACATAGGCCTGGCGAACGGCAGCAGCGAGCTCTCGACGGGTGCGGTCGAGCGAGACACCTGCGGCGTCCGTGGTGAGCCGGGCCCCTCGACGTGCGTGCCAGCCCTCTCCAGTCAGGGAGAGCGGCTGCGACAGGCCCAGCTCCGCGCGAGACCCATCGGGGGTCGCCCAGGCGCTGGCCGTCGGATTCGACAGGAATAGGGCGGATGCGGAGCGAGACGCCTCCGCGGTGGACAGCGCGGTCTCGGCCGCGCGCAGATCAGGATGAGCGGTCAGCGCGAGCGAGACCGCCCGGTCAGGGGGGAGCGATGGTTCGTCGCCGCCTGCCCACGCCACTGAGGCATGAAACAGGACGGCCACGACCGCACCACCCCACCCGACGAGGGTGTGGGAGCACATGGAGTTCGAGCCTTACGACAAGGGGAAGGCCGGACGCACTCGCGCACGAGTGCACCGACGGTTCAGTTCCGTGACGAGGGACTCAGGCTCTGGGAGGGGGAATCGGCGGCGCGTTGGCGCGGTGCAGGGGGTGCTCGACCAGACCCATCGGTCGGTCTCGCAGCACGACGTCGATGGCCATCTCGGCGAGGTCGATGTCGCCCGGAAGCACGGCCGGAATCGAGCTGTGGCAGCCGCAGGTGTGGCTCACCGGCGTACAGCCGTGCTCCGCCTCGAGCGCTTCGTGGCTGGCCACGTCTTCGTGCTCGCCATGCTCGACCAGGTGGGCGAGGTGGCCGTCATGGACCAGGTGCTCCAGGTTCTCGAGCAGCTCCATCCACCCTGGCATCAGCGAGATGCAGAGCATGAAGGTCAGGAGCTTTCGGAGGGCGGTGCGCACGGATTGAGTGTGACCTGTTCAACCAGACGCGTCAATCAGGACGACCAGCCTCGCAGCGCGAGCCTCGACCCGGACGTTCGGGAACCCAGCCAGGCGAACGTTTGCAGCGGTGTCTCGGTCGATGTGCGCGCCCCAGATGTGCAGGGGCAGGAAGTCGAGCCAGCTCATCAGCTTGGCCAGCACAGGATTCGGCGACACCACGTGCTCCAGCAGGACCAGCTTCCCTGTGGGCTTGAGCACCCTGCGGACCTCCCGCAAGCCGAGCACTGGATCCGGGACCGAGCAGAACACGAAGCTGGCGACCACCGCGTCGAAGCTCGCGTCGTCGAACGGCAGGTTCTGGACGTCCGCTTCGCGGAGCTCCACCGCTGCCCCCAGCTCCTGTGCTCGACGGCGGGCGCGCGCCAACATGTTGGGCGAGAGGTCGATGCCAACGACTTCGTGTTCCTCTCGATGGTGCTCGACGTTCTTGCCGGTCCCCACACCGACCTCGAGCACGCGGCCCGCGGGCACCTGATCCCAGAGCTGTCGCCGCCACCGCCGGAAGAACAGCAGCTCCATCACCCACTCGAGCGCGTCGTACACCGGCGCGATCCGGTCATACCGGCGCCGGGTCAGCTCGCTCGCCTCGGCTACCATCGATACGCTCCGACCAGCCCGACGAGAACGATGGCCACTCCGGGAACCGACCAGCTGGAAGCCAACGGCGGCAGGGACGATGCCAGGCACAGCCCGCCCACGACGACCACCGCAGCCCAGACCACCGCTCGATCCCGAGGAGCGGCAGTGGCCTCCGTGGGCGCCGGTGTGGGCCACACCCCGCGCTCCAGCAGCTCCGCGGCTCCAAGCGGGAGCCGTTCGGCCAGATCCCACCAGATGGGCAGGGACCGCTCGAACCCCTCCCGGAGTCGGTCCATGGAAAAGAGCTGCTCCTTGAGGCGACCCAGGAACGGCTCCGCTTCCTTCGAGAGATCCATCGAAGGGTCGACCGCCAGCACGACGCCCTCCATGGTGACGAGCGCCTTGCCCAGCAGCACGGTGTCCGACGGAAAGACGAGGCCGTGGCGGGCACCCAGGGTGATCTCCTCGTAGACGAGCTTCGCAAACCCGTACTCGGCCACGCTCTTGCCGTGCCACGCGCGGTAGCGGGCCTCGACCTCCTCTCGGAATGCAGCCACGTCAGCGCCGGGCTCGACCCGTGCCATCCGCAGCAGGAAGTAGGAGGCGAGGTCCACGTCACCGCGACCCAGGGCCCACATCAGGAGTGCGCAGTCGCGACGCATCCGATCGTCGATCCGCCCGAAGATGCCGAAGTCCAGCAACACGATCTCGCCCTCCGGCGTGACGTGCAGGTTTCCCGGGTGCGGGTCCGCATGGAACAGCCCGAACTCGAAGATTTGTGCCAACACCGCCTCGAGCCCTCGCTGCATCAAGGCATGCGGATCGATGCCATGGCGCTCCAGAGCCTCGACATCGTCCATGGGGAATCCGTCGACGTAGTCCATCACGATCAGGTCGCGGCTGCCGTGATGGACCGTTGGCACGCGCACGTCCTCCCAGGATTCGAAGCGCCGCCCGACCTCCCGCCCGACCTCCGCCTCGTTGCGGAAGTCGAGCTCGCGGCGGGTGTACTCGGCGAGCTCGCGCGCAGCGGCCACGGGTCGGTAGGGACGCGCCGCCGGCAGGAAGCGCTCCATGCGCTCGGCGAGCCACACGAGGATCTGGAGGTCCTCGGTGACGGTCTCATCGATCCCTGGGCGCTTCACCTTGACCGCCACCTTCTTGCCGGACGGCAGCTCCGCAACGTGGACCTGGGCGACCGACCCCGCCGCGAGGGGCTCGGCGTCGAAGTGGATGAAGGCCTCGTCGAGCGTCTTCCCCATCTCCCGCTCGACCGTCTCGCGGATCTGGTCGAACGGAACCGGCGGCACGTCGCTCTGCAGGCTGTGGAGTTCCCGGGCGAGCTCGGCCGGCACGAGGTCGGTCCGAACAGACAGGATCTGCCCGATCTTCACGAACGCCGGCCCGAGCTTGGTCAGCGCCATCCTGACGCCCACGGGCCACGGGTGCTCGGATACACGCCGGCCTGTCCACCGAGCCCAGGTGCAGTGGAGGCGGCATCGAAGCGAGGCGCAGTGGGTGACGCGGATTCGCGCCGCGGGGACATGAAGCCCCTCGAGCATGAAGGTCGTGACGACCTCGGACAATCGCTTCGGCGAAGGATGAGTCATCGTTTCGCCTGGTCGAGGAGCGCTTGGAGCATGTTCGGGAGCGCCTTGTTCTCGGCCCATCTGAGGAGAGGCCCTGGCACCGACCTTCCCAGGTCAGCCATCGCATCGAGCTGGACTCGCGTTCGGCCGTCCGGAAGCTCCTCCAGGCGCCAGGACCCATACGTGTCCTCGAGCGAACCACTCCCGGGGACGTACTCCCAGGACGCCACATAGACCTCTCGCCCATCGACGCTGGAGGCTCGGGAGGTCATCCGCACCACCCAGGTCCGGTCGCGGAAGGGCCACGGCAGCTCGGTCAGCCCGTCACACACCGCAGTGTTTCCGTCGACCCGCTCGAGGGACGCGGTCCGCATGTACGGCACCCAGGCGTGCTGCGACCCGGTCCCGCTCAGTGACGGCCACAGCTCACTGGCCTCGCGCGGCACCACGGCGTCGATGGCCGCACGAAGCACGCCGTCATCGGAGGAAGCGACGAACGCGGGCTCCTGTGCCCAGGCCGCACCGAACAACAGGACGATCATGGCGCCCTCTCACACTTGTACAGCAGCGCCAGCAGGTCGAGTCCGGGAAGCTTCAGCTGGGCTGCGTGGAGCGTCCCCCAGTGGTCCTCGAGGTACCCGCGAAGGAACGCAACCGCGTGGCCGAGAGGGACGACGCGGTGAGTGGGATGCTCGGAGGGCTCTCCGCGGCCGCCGAACGCCACCATGCGCACCGCATGACCGTGGTGGGTGACGGCCTGCCCAGATGCGAGCAGCTGACGGACGACCTCCGGAGCATGACCTGGCGGACAGCACCCGAACCGAGCCAGGGCCGCGCCAAGAACCAGCGGGTCACGGGCCGCGGGATTGAATTGGGCCCGTCCCTCCTTGACCTCACCGACGATCATGTCGGCGCGGTCGGCAGGACAGCCGAGGGCCGGATCCGGCTCGAACAACGCCGCACCGGACACCCGACGTCGTCGAGACGACCGCACCTCCCGCCCTGCGCCCGGGAATCGAAACGCGAGGACGTCCAGGTCAGTGGCCGACCGGGTGACCTTCCGCGTCGACTCGATCACCGGGTACTCGCAGACGGTGAAGTACCCATTGACCTGCAGGTAGGCCTGTACGACTGCAACCGCCGTGTCCATCAGCCCCCCTTCGCGTCGTCCGCGCGCTGCTCGTGCGGCAGGGCGTGGCTGTGACAACACGCTGGGAGCTGCGCGCGCACGATCTCGAGCGCTCGAGAGGCCTTGACGAGGAACTCGTCCTCGCTGCCGATGACGTGCCGCCGAGGGTGCGGCGCCCACGCGGCCAGGATCCGGCGGTCGAGCTCCCAGGCCTGCTCCGCGGACTCGACCCGCAGCGCGTTCTGCTGGTTGTAGCCCTGGGCGGCAGCCGGCGTTTCCAGGTGGATCACGGCGACGTAGCGCGCCAGCTCCGCCTCGATCGAGCTCCCGACCGCGTCCCAGTAGTCCTGTGGTGGGCCATTCCAGTAGGCCAGCCCGTCCACGGTGCCCCGATCACACAGCCCGACGGCGACCTGCCCTTCTCCGAGGACGAGCGCCTCGACCTGGCACTGCACGTGGAAGATCGCGCGCTGTGCCGCGGCGCGCCCGACCTCGCTGTCGTGCCGCGGAAAGCCTCCCCCGAACACCACGCTCGCCGCTTCCGGGAGCACGCCAACGTGGGAGCAGAACGAGCGCAGGGCCATCTCGAGGATGGCGGTCTTTCCAGCACCAGGGCCACCTGTCACAGCCACGAGGTGCGTATCGTGGAAGGCGCGCCCACAGGAGCAACGTCGCGAGCCGAGCTGAAGCTCCGCCATCACACCCCCAGTCGATCGAGGAACGAGCGCGCGCGCTCGGTGAAGCTGACGCTAGCCATCGCTACACCTTCTGCATGCGCAGTCGGAGCGCGTTGCCGATGACGGACACTGACGAGAACGACATCGCAGCAGCGGCCAGCATCGGCGAGAGGAGCACGTGGAACAGTGGGTACAGAACGCCCGCCGCGATCGGGATGCCCGCTGTGTTGTAGGCAAAGGCAAAGAACAGGTTCTGCCGGATGTTCGCCATGGTCATGCGCGACAGCTTTCGCGCCCGCACGATGCCCATCAGGTCGCCCTTCACCAGCGTCACGCCCGCGCTCTCCATGGCGACGTCGGTGCCGGTACCCATGGCGATGCCGACCGCGGCCCGGGCAAGCGCGGGGGCATCGTTGATGCCATCGCCCGCCATCGCCACGATGCGGCCCTCCTCGGTGAGCGACGCCACCTTTGCCGCCTTCTCCTCGGGAAGGACGCCGGCGATCACCTCGTCGATTCCGAGCTTCCCCGCCACCGCCTTCGCCGTCGTCTCGGAGTCGCCCGTGAGCATCACGATGTGCAGTCCCTCGCGATGCAGCGCTGCGATGGCCTCTGGGGTGGACTCCTTGATGGGGTCCGACACCCCGACGAGCCCCGCGAGGCTCTCGTCGATGGCGACGTACATCACGGTCTGGCCCTCACTGCGGAGCGCCTCGGAGCGGGCATCCAGCGCGGAGGGGTCCAGCCCCAGGCTCTCCATCATCGCCCGGTTGCCCAGCGCCACCGCGCGGCCATCGACGGTGCCTCGCACGCCCTTGCCCGTCACTGAGGCGAAGTCCTCAGCGTCGAGGCGGGGAACGCCGCGCGCCTCGGCGCCCGCGACGATGGCCTCGGCCAGCGGGTGCTCGCTCCCACGCTCCAGGGCCGCAGCGAGGGAGAGCAGGGTGGACTCGTCGACATCGATGGGCTCCACGGCGGTGAGCGCTGGACGCCCCAGCGTCAGCGTACCGGTCTTGTCCACGACCAGGGTGTCGACCCGGCCCAGCACCTCGATGGCCTCAGCGTCCTTGAACAACACGCCCAGCCCGGCCGCCTTGCCGGTCGCCACCATGATCGACATCGGCGTGGCCAGCCCGAGGGCGCATGGGCACGCGATGATCAAGACGGCCACCGCATTGATCAGGGCGTAGGCCATCGGTGGCTCGGGACCGACCAGCGCCCACACCACGAAGGTCACGATGGCCGTGAGCACCACGGTGGGCACGAAGATGCCCGCCACCTGGTCGGCGAGCTTCTGGATGGGGGCCCTACTGCGCTGGGCCTCGGCCACCATGGTCACGATGCGGGAGAGCAGGGTGTCGGCGCCGACCTTCTCGGCTCGGATCACAAGGCCGCCCGTCCCATTCACCGTCGAACCGATGACCTCGTCTCCGGACTCCTTCCCCACGGGCACGGGCTCACCGGTGACCATCGACTCATCGACGTTGCTGCTGCCCTCGATGACCACGCCGTCCACCGGGATCTTCTCGCCGGGGCGCACCCTCAGCCGATCTCCGACGACGACCTCCTCCATGTCCACATCGACCTCGCTCCCGTCCTCCTCGATCCGCCGCGCCTTCTTTGCAGACAGCTCGAGCAGCTTCGAGATGGCCTGACTGGTCTGGCTGCGGGCGCGGAGCTCCAGGACCTGGCCCAGCAGGATGAGCGCCACGATGACGGCCGCCGCCTCGAAGTAGACCGCGACCTCGCCGTGCTGCCGGAAGGAGTCCGGGAACAGGCCGGGGGCCACTGTTGCGAGCACGCTGTAACCGTAGGCCACCGACACGCCGAGCCCGATGAGCGTCCACATGTTCGGGCTGACGTTCTTCACCGACTGCACCGCCCGCACGAAGAACGGCCACGCCGCCCAGAGCACCACCGGCGTCGCCAGGACCAGCTCGACCCACGCCCGCGCCTCCCCGAACACCGACGTCATGGGATTGCCCGGGAGCATGTCACCCATGGCGATGACCAGCACCGGCAGCGCGAAGACGGTCGCCACCCAGAAGCGACGGGTCATGTCCCTCAGCTCGCCATCGTCCTCCGGCGCGTCGGGGTCGAAGACCTTGGGCTCCAGGGACATGCCACAGATGGGGCAGGATCCGGGTCCAACCTGCTCGATCTCCGGGTGCATCGGGCAGGTGTAGATGGTGCCGGCCGGCACTTCGTCTTCGGTTTCGACGGGCGCCAGGTACTTGTCGGGATCCTCTGCGAACTTGTGCTTGCAGTGGCCGCTGCAGAACACGTACTCGTGGCCCTCGTGCACGTGGCGGTGTGGCGTGTCTGGCTTCGGGGTCATCCCGCAGACGGGGTCAACGGCGGGCTCGGTGCTCATGGGGTTCCCTTGGGTGACTGCCTCACCGTAGAGCAAACTCCGTGCCGGACTCGAGATGGCTCTGTGTCGGGGCTTCCAGACCGCGTCCCCGCGTACGGTTCGCAGGAGTGCGAAGGAGCGTCCTGGGAAATCAGCCCAGCCCGAGCCGCTCCATGTGGCGGTAGAGCGTGGCGAGGTGGACCCCGAGACGCTCGGCGGCGAGGTTCTTGTCGCCGTCGCAGTGCGCGAGGACCCGCTCGATGTGCCGTCGTTCGTACTCCGCCAGTGCCACCTTCAGGTCCAGCACATCGGGAGGCGGCTGGATCTGCGAGAGGTCGGCGGGAAGATCGTCGGGCTGGATCCACTCCCCGTCACACAACAGCACCGCGCGCTCGATGACGTTGGAGAGCTCGCGCACGTTGCCGGGCCAGCGGTAGGCCTGAAGGCGCCGCATCGCCTCGTGGCTGATCCTCGGGGGGTTCCGCCGCTGCGTCTCGGCATGACCAGAGAGGAAGCGCTTCGCCAGCGGCGGGATGTCATCGGGACGGTCCCGAAGCGGCGGGAGCTCGATCTTCAGGATCTCGACGCGGAAGAACAGGTCCTCGCGGAAGCGACCGGCGTCGACCTCGGCCCGCAAGGGCTTGTTGGTCGCCGCCACCAGGCGGAAGTCCACCGGCACCTGCCGATCCGCTCCAAGCGGCAAGACCTCGCGGTTCTCGAGCACACGAAGTAGCTTCACCTGCACTTCCAGGGGCATCTCGGACACCTCGTCGAGGAAGACGGTGCCTCCGCGAGCCGCGCGGAACACGCCATCTCGGCCGCGGGCGGCTCCGGTGAATGCGCCCTTCTCGTGCCCGAACAGCGTGGCGTCGACCAGGTCCCGAGGTTGGGCGGCCAGGTTCACCGCGATGAAGTCCTTGTCCGACCACGGTGACTGGTCGTGGAGCGCTCGCGCGACCAGCTCCTTGCCCGTGCCGCTCTCCCCCTCCACGAGCACAGAGCTCCGCGAGCCCGCTGCCTTTCGCACGAGCTCCATGACGCGTCGCATGGCGTCGGACTCGGCGATGATGCCGCCCGTGTCGTAGCGCCGATGGACCTCCCGCCGCAGCCGGGACACCCGTTGCTCGAGCTCCCGCACCTCGAGCAGGCGATCCACCTTGCGAGTGACCTCATCCAACGAGAGCGGCTTGAGCAGGTAGTCCTGGGCTCCGTGACGCAGCGCCTCGATCGCCGACTCCAGCGAGGCGAAGGCCGTGATCACCAGCACCAGGGTCTCCGGGTGGTCGGCCGTCACCCGGCGAAGCAGTGCCTCGCCACCCATGCCCGGCATCTTCAGGTCGGTGATCACCACTGCGAAGTCGGTGGCCTCGAGCCGTTCCAGGGCCTCCTCGGCGCTCGCCACCCCCTCGACCTCGTGCCCCGTGCGGTCGAGAAAGCGCACCAGGTTCGACCGCAGCACGGCCTCGTCATCGACGACCAGGATCCGGTCACTCATCAGGAGCCTCCTGGCAGTTGCAGTCGGGCAGCGTCACGGCGAACACGGTGCCCTCCGAGGAGGACTCCAGCTCCAGGTGTCCTCCGAGGCTCTCGACGATGCGTTCGCTGACGAACAGCCCGAGGCCGGTGCCCTGTCCGGGCGGCTTGGTGGTGAAGAACGGGTCGAAGACCTGGCGAGCGACCTCGTCGGGGAGCCCCGGTCCGTCGTCAGCGACCTCGAGTCGAACGGTGCCGGGCGATCCCGCCGCCAGCCGATAGACCACGCGTCCCGAGCCATCGAGCGCGTCCAGGGCGTTGATGCCGAGGTTCACGAAAACCTGCATCAGTCGGTCCCGGCTGGAGCAGAGGACCTCGACCCCCTCGGTGGCGTCGACCTGGACCTCGACCCCCTCGCCGCGCGGGTCGTGGCGAAGCAGGCGAGCGACGTCGTGCAGCAGGACGGCTGGATCGAAGGTCGCCGCCTCCTCGACGGGCCGTCGTCCGAACTCGACCAGCTCGCGGAGCAGCTTGGACATCCTGCGCACCTGGTCGCGAAGCACCGGCAGTGAGGACCGGGCCTCCTCGGGATCCCACATGCGCTCGAGCACCTCGAGCTCGGAAGACATGCTGGCAAGCGGATTGCCGATCTCGTGCGCCATTCCGGCCGCCAGGGTGCCGAGCGCGGCCATCTTCTCCTGGTGCATCAGCTGCGCTTGGATGCGCTTGAGCTCGGACACGTCGCGGGAGATCTCGACGACCGCCTCCCCGCCAGGAAGGGGGTAGGTGTCGACTGACAGGATCTCGGTCCGGCCGTCGTGGTCGTACACGCGTTCCTCGTGCTCGGCCTGGCCGCTCTCCAGCACGCGCTGGGCCGGGCAGGTCTCGTCGGCACCCGCGCGCCGGTGGATCGCCTTACAGCCACACCCGACGATGTCGGCGCCGTACGCCGCCACTGCCGCCTGGTTGGCCCGCACCACCTTCAGCTCGTCGTCCACGACGAGGATGCGCTCCTGCATCGTGTTCAGGAGCAGGTCCGAGAACTCCCGCGCGGCCTCCAGTTCCCGGGTGCGTTGCTCCACGCGCGCGTCGAGCTCTCCGTACGATGCCGCGAGGGCCACACTCATGCGGTTGAACTCCCGCGCGAGCTCAGCGACCTCGTCCTCACCACGGACAGGGATCTCGGTCCCGTACTGACCCGAAGCCACCTCGCGGACCGCGCTGACCACATCCTGGATCGGCCCGATGAGCCGACGCACCAACCACACGGCGAGCCCCGCTGCGATGAGCGCCAGGATGGCCGCCATGGCGAAGACGCGGACGATGCCGCGGCGCAGAGGGGCCGCGGCGACCTCCCGTGGCACCTCGACCCAGACCCCCCACGGCAGGTCCACAGCGGGGGCGTAGGCGGCATAGGCCGGACCACCGGCCGTCATCGTCTTCCCCGACCACGCCGTCCCCGCCGCGGCCACTTCAGCCGCTCGGCCGTCGAGCGCCTCTCCTCGGCCCACGTGAGGCTCATGCTCCTCGAAGGCGTGGCAGACCACCGTGCCCGAGCGGTCCACGATGTAGGCGGTGCCGCCCATCACGCTGTCCGCCCGCTCCGAGAGCATGTCCTGGTGCAGGGTGAAGCTGACCTGGCCACACAGCAGACCCGCCTGTCGCGGGACCCCGACGACGACCTCGTGCGCATGCCCCTCTCCGGCGTGGGTCATCACGCGGTCGCTGTCACTCCGAAGCGCCTGGCACGCCTCCGCAGCCCACTGCGGCAGTCCCGTGTTCCCGACCACCTCACCGCTGGGGTCCAGGAGCATCAGCCCCTTCAGACTTGGCTCTCCGGCCACAGCGGCCTGAAGTGTGTCGTCGGCACCTCCCTCCGCTTCGGGGACCGCTCGCAGACGCTTGCGCTGACGCTCGAGGAACAGGTCGAGGTCCACCGCCCAGGTCTCGGCCGTCTTGCCGACGTTCTCGGCGAGGAAGCTCTCGACGACCTGCGTGCTCTGCCAGGTCGACAGCCCGGCCGCGAGCATCAACGGCACCAGTGAGAGGAACAGGAAGGCCGCGAGCACTCGTCTGGCGAGCCTCCCCATCGTCCAACCCTGTCGTTCCGACCCGGGCACTCGGCCTCCTTTTCGTCTGAGATGGCTGAGCAAGCTTCATGCCCGCCAGATTGCGCCCGGGGCACCGCGAGCGCGCGCCCAATCCTCGCAGACCTGCGAACGCCTATTCGCAGACTCGCGAAATCTCCACCTCCATGACGACCCGTGGAGCGCCGCCGACCGTCCGCGATGCCCCTTGGAGCCGCGACCACACCCTCCGTGGCGCCACTGGCACGGGTCCTGCTTGGGAACACGTTCCGGAGGTCTCTTCGTGAAGCGCATCATCCCGATCCTGGTCCTGCTGGCGACGCCCGTTCTCGCGGCCGCCCAGTCCGAAGAGTCCGGTCCAGAGCGACTGGTGGCCGAGGCCCTCGAGTCGAGCCCGTCCGTACAGTCGATGCGTCACCGGGAGCGAGCGCTGCAAGAACGCGCGGCAGTCGCCGGCGCCTGGCCCGATCCGATGCTCGCGGTGGAGTACTCCAACGCCCCAGTCACCAGCCTGGGCCTCTCGGACCATCCAATGGCCGGGCTGCAGCTGAAGGTCACCCAGACGCTTCGCCCCCCGGGCTGGAGCCAGTCGAGCCGAAGCATGCTCGACCACAAGGCCGAGGCCAGCGCACAGGCAGTCGCCGAATCCGAGCTCGGGCTCGCGCTGATGGTCCGGCGGGGGTGGTGGATGCTCGTTCGCGCGCGGGTGCTACGGGCCGTGACCGAGGAGCACCTTGCCCGCACCGAGGAGCTGTTGGAGGCCGCTCGGATCCGGTACGAGACCGGGGCGGTCGGGCAGCACGCGGTACTGCGGCTCGAGGTCCTCCGCGACCGACTCGGCGACGAGCTCGGCGAGTTCGACCGAATGGACGCCGAGCTGACAGCCGCACTCGAAAAGGCCTTGGCAGCGGACGACTCGCGCGCCTTCGAGACCCCCGCGACCGTCCTGCCCGTCGCGCCTCCAGACGAGGCGGACTGGATCGCTCTGGCCGAGGAACACCGCCCCCTGCTCGCCAAGCTCCTCGCCGAGCAGGGTGCCGCAGAGGAGGCAGCCCGGACGGCCCGACTCGAAGCTCTGCCCGACCCGAGCGTGTGGGCCGGCTACCGCGTCCGAACGGTTCAGACCGACACCGACCCGGGCACCGACCTGGTCTCCTTGGGCGTCGGCCTCCCGATCCCCACTGGGAGTGGGCGTCGGTCCGGCGGAGCCCGCGCGGCTGCGCTGGAGGAGGCCAGCGCAGCCAGAGCGATGCGGGAGTCCGCCCTCGATGCCATCGCCGCCGACATCGCCACGGTACAGGCTCGCTGGAGCCGCTCCTGGGACAAGGCTGGCACCTACGACGAGGCCCTCATCCCGGGCGCGCGCGCAGCGCTGGAGACGACCCGGTCCGACTTTGCCGTGGGCCGCGCGGACTTCGCATCCCTGTTCGAGGCCGAGGTCGCCCTGCTCGACCTCGAGCGCGCCCGAATCGTCGCCGCCGTCGACACCCACATCCAACGAGCCGAAGCCACCGCCGTGCTCGGCACCCAGCCCCCCGGAGGCACCCCATGATGTCGCGATTTCTCGTGATCCTGCTCCTGGTCTTCGCCGGACTCGCCGGCTGTGGTGGCACCTCCGAGCCGCCGGCGGCCGAACAGGCTGGGCAGCTCTACACCTGCGGCATGCACCCTCAGGTGGTCCAGGACCAGCCGGGAACCTGTCCGATCTGTGGCATGGACCTCACGCCGATGAATGGCGGCGGCTCCAAGGCCAAGGCCAGCCCCGCACCCGATGGCGAGCGGAAGATCGCGTACTGGCAGGCGCCGATGGACCCGACCTACGTTCGCGACGAGCCCGGCAAGTCGCCGATGGGCATGGACCTGGTCCCGGTCTACGAGGACGAGGTCCAGGCCGAGGGCAACTTCGTCGAGATCAGTCCCGGCGTGATTCAGCAGATCGGGGTCGAGACGGCCCCCGTCGAGCGCACCACCGTGTTCCGGCACATCCGGACCATCGGTGAAGTCGAGGTCGGCGAGGACGAGCTGTCGGTCGTCAACCTGCGCTTCTCGGGCTGGGTCGAGCGGATCTACGTCGACAAAACCGGCGACGAGGTGAAGGCCGGCCAGGCCCTGTTGGCCATCTACTCGCCGGAGCTGGTGGCCGCGCAGGAGGAGTACCTGCTCGCCCTGCGCACCCAGGGCGCGGACGCGCCGCTCGCCCGGTCGGCACGCCGCAAGCTCGAGCTGTGGGACATCGCGGACTACGACATCCGCAAGCTCGAAGAGGCCGGCGAGGCCGCCCGGACGATGACCATCCGCGCTCCGCAGGCGGGCTTCGTGCTCCACAAGAACGTGGTCGAAGGCGCCCGAGTGATGGCCGGCAGCGACCTGTACCGCATCGGCAACCTGCAGCGGATCTGGGTCACCGCCGAGGTCTACGAGCACGATGCGCCCTGGGTAGACGTCGGGCAGCCCGCCCAGCTCGAGCTGACCAACCTCACTGACCGGACCGTGGAGGGCGAGGTCTCGTACATCTACCCGACGCTCAACGAGAAGAGCCGGACGCTCACAGTCCGTCTGGAGTTCGACAATCCCGGTGTGAAGCTGAAGCCGGGCATGTTCGCCACGGTCTACATCGAGTACCGCAAGAAGGTCGACACCCTGGCGGTGCCCACCGAGGCCATCCTCCACTCGGGACGGCGAAAGCTGGTGTTCATCGCCCACGGTGAAGGTCGCTTCGAACCCCGGGAGGTCACGACAGGGCTCCAAGGCGACCACCGGGTGACCGAGATCACGAGTGGGCTCGCCGAGGGCGATCTGGTCGTGACGAGTGGCCAGTTCCTGATCGACTCCGAGAGCCAGCTCCAGGAGGCGCTGAAGAAGATCCTCGCGTCGAAGAAGGGCGGAGACGCGGCCACGACGACCGATCACGACCACCCCGAGACCGTGTGGTCCTGCCCGATGCACCCCGAGGTTCTCTCTGACGGCGAGGGCCGCTGCCCGGAGTGCGGGATGTTCCTCGAGGAGCGCCAGGGCACCGCAGAGGAGCGCCACCAGGTGTACGCACAACAGGCGCAGGCCGGTCAATACACCTGCCCGATGCACCCGGAGGTGGTCTCGGACGAGCCGGGTCGCTGCCCGAAGTGCGGGATGTTCCTCGAACAGGTCGAGGGCGAGGCCGAGCCGATGCCCGCTGGCGAGGCCATGCCCGAGGACATGGACGACGGGAGCCACGAATGATCGACCGCATCATCGAGGCCAGCGTCACGAACCGGGTGTTCGTCCTGCTCATCGCGGCGATGGCTGCGCTCGTGGGCTGGTGGGCGCTCCGCGAGACCCCTGTCGACGCGATTCCGGACCTCTCCGACGTCCAGGTGATCGTCTACACCGAGTACCCGGGCCAGGCGCCCCAAGTCGTCGAGGACCAGGTCACCTACCCGATGTCCACCGCGATGCTCGCAGTGCCCTACGCCAAGGACGTGCGCGGCTACTCCTTCTTCGGCTTCTCGATGGTCTACATCATCTTCGAGGACGGTACGGACCTGTACTGGGCTCGTTCTCGGGTGCTCGAGTACCTCAACGTGGTCCAGGGCCAGCTCCCCGCAGGCGCCACGCCGCAACTCGGCCCAGACGCCACCGGCGTGGGCTGGGTCTACGAGTACACGCTGGCGGACTTCACGCCGCGCTCGGAGGTCCTGCGGGCCAAGCTCGACACCGATGACAACCACACGGTCGACGACGCCGAGCTGCCCTTTGGGGACGACCCTGAGGACGCGCACCTGTTCACGGAGGCGCGGCTGCGTGAGTTGTTCACGGTCGACGTGCCGCCGACCAAGGCCTCCTCTGCCGAGGCCTGGACAGAGGAGTCCCTGAAGTACCTGGTCGAGGCCTTCGACCGGGACGGGGACAAGCGGATCTCCCGCGACGAGCTCCGCCGGGCGGCCAACTTCCGAGGTGTGAGCCTCGACAAGCTCCGCTCGGTCCAGGACTGGTACCTGCGCTACGACCTGATGGGCGTCGATGGAGTCGCCGAAGTCGCGAGCGTCGGCGGCTTCGTGCGTCAGTACCAGGTCGAGGTCGACCCCGAGAAGCTGCGCGCCTTCGGGGTGTCGCTGGGTGCTGTGAAGAAGGCGATCCAGGACGCCAACCTCGACGTCGGCGGCCGGCTCATCGAGATGGCCGAGACCGAGTACATGGTCCGCGGGCAGGGCTACATCCGCTCGATCGAAGACCTCGAGACCGTGCCCATCGGTCTGGATGCGAGCCAGCACGCCCCCATCCTGCTCTCCCAGGTCGCGCGGGTGCACCTGGGGCCCGAGGTCCGTCGCGGTCTGGTCGACATGAATGGCGAGGGTGAGGTGGTCACCGGGGTGGTCATCCTCCGGTTCGGCGAGAACGCCCGCGAGGTGATCAAGAAGGTCGAGGGGCGGCTCGACGAGCTCAAGCGAGGCTTGCCCGAAGGCGTCGAGGTCCACGTGTCCTACGACCGCTCCGAGCTCATCGACCGGGCCGTGGACACCCTCTGGCACAAGCTGCTCGAAGAGATGCTCGTCGTCGCGCTGATCTGCGTGGTCTTCCTGCTCCACCTGCGGAGCTCGCTCGTAGCGATCTTCACCCTTCCGGTCGGGGTGCTCCTGTCGTTCGTGGCGATGTACCTGCTGGGCCTGAACGCGAACATCATGAGCCTCGGCGGCATCGCCATCGCGGTCGGCGTGATGGTCGACGCCAGCGTGGTGATGGTCGAGAACATGCACAAACACCGGGAGCGTGACCCCGACAAGGACCAGGCCACCCTGGTGATCGAGGCGAGCAAGGAGGTCGGCCCGGCGCTGTTCTTCTCCCTGCTGATCGTGACCGTCTCCTTCCTGCCCGTGTTCACCCTCGAGCAGCAGGAGGGAAGGCTCTTCGGCCCGCTCGCCTACACCAAGACCTTTGCGATGGGGTTCTCGGCCATCCTCGCGGTCACCGTGATTCCCGTGCTGATGTACTACCTGGTGCGCGGCAACATCCGGCCGGAGTCGAAGAACCCGCTGTCGCGCTTCTTCATCTGGCTCTACCGGCCGCTCATCCACGGCGTGCTGCGCTTTCCGCTTCCCGTGATCGCCGCCGGGCTCGTCATCGCGCTCGCGACCCTGTGGCCTATGTCGAAGCTCGGCAACGAGTTCTATCCGGCCCTCAACGAGGGCGACCTGCTGTACATGCCGACCACGCCGCCCGGGATCTCGATCACCGCGGCTCGGGACCTGCTCCAGGAGACCGATCGGATCATCGCCCAGCACCCCCAGGTGGAGCACGTGCTCGGCAAGATCGGCCGGGCAGACACAGCCACGGATCCAGCGCCGCTGACGATGATCGAGACGACCATCCTGCTCACCCCGGACGATGAGTGGCCCGCGGGCAAGAGCATCGAGGACATCATCGGTGAGCTCGACGCGATGGTGCAGATCCCTGGCGTGACCAACGCCTGGACGATGCCGATCAAGACGCGCATCGACATGCTCGCCACCGGGATCAAGACGCCCGTGGGCATCAAGCTGCTGGGCGACGACCTGACCGAGCTCTCGCGGGTGGGAGCCCAGATCGAGGGCGTGCTCCAGGGCGTGGAGGGCACCGCCTCGGTGTACTCGGAGCGCGTGGTCGGCGGGAACTTCATCGACATCCGGGTCCGCCGTGCCGATGCCGCTCGCTACGGGCTGAACGTGCGCCAGGTCCAGGAGGTGATCATGTCCGCGATCGGCGGCATGAACGTCACCGAGACCGTGGAGGGGCTCGAGCGCTATCCGGTCAACGTGCGCTACCCACGAGAGCTCCGCGACGACCTCGAGGCCCTGCGCCAGGTCGCCGTCCAGACGCCCATGGGCCATTCGGTCCCGCTCGGCCAGGTCGCCGACATCGCGGTGACCAAGGGGCCGCCCGCGATCAAGAGCGAGAACGCACGACGGACGGCCTGGATCTACGTCGACCTCACGACGTCGGATGTCGGAGGCTACGTCGAGCACGCGAAGGAGGTCGTCGACCAGCAGGTGCAGCTGCCCGAGGGCGTGTCCATCGTGTGGTCGGGCCAGTACGAGTACATGCAGCGGGCCAACGAGCGCCTGACCATCGTGGTGCCCATCACCATCGCGATCATCTTCATCCTGCTCTACGCGCACTTCCGCCAGATCGGCGAGACGCTGATGGTGATGGTCGGGACCATCGTGTTCGCGCCCATCGGTGGGATCTGGCTGCTCTACATCGCGGACTTCAACATGTCGGTGGCCGCCGGCGTGGGCTTCATCGCGTTGTCGGGCCTTGCTGCAGAGACCGGCGTGGTGATGATCGTGTACCTCGACGAGGCTTACGAACGCTTCAAGCGGGACGGGCGAATGCGCTCGGTGGCCGACCTGAAGGAGGCCATTCTCGAGGGGGCGGTGGACCGCGTCCGACCCAAGCTGATGACCGTGTCCACCACCATGATCGGCCTGTTGCCCATCATGTACGGCACCGAGACCGGCACCCGGGTGATGAAGCGGATCGCCGCGCCCATGGTCGGAGGCCTTGTGTCGTCGACCCTGCTCACCCTGATCCTGATCCCCGCGATCTACCTGCTCTGGAAGGGCTTCTGGCTGCGCCGGGAGCTCCCTCAGGACGTTGAGACCACCCCAACACCCCAGGAGTCTTCATGACCCGCTTCACCCTATTCATCACCCTGTCCCTGGCGGCCTGCGGCGGCGCCCCCGAACCCGAAGGGCCGACGAGCACCGAGATGCCCCACGCAGAAATGAAGCACGACGAGGCCACGGCGCATGAGGGCGAGGCCATGCCTCACGATGGCGCCATGAATGCTGGCCAGGCGATGTACGCCTGCCCGATGCACCCCGACATCACCGCCGACAAGCCCGGTGACTGCCCGAAGTGCGGCATGGCCCTGGTCGAACAGAAGGAACACGACCACGGCAGCCACGATCACGGCGAGCACCACGAGGCCACCGACGACCACGGTCACTGATTCGTGGATCTCGCCCTCCCCAATCTCCACCCGGCGATCGTGCACTTCCCCCTCGCGTTCGTTCCCCTCGCGTTGTTGTGCGAGGCTGGCTGGGCCCTGTTCCGAGGCACAATCCTCCGACGCCTCGCCGCGGCAGTCTGGACGCTTGCCGCGATCGCCGCCACCACTGCCTTCCTCGCTGGTCGGGCCGCAGCGGACGGGCTGACGGACGTGCCAGCCCAGGTCCAACCGCACATCGGGGAGCACTCGGACTGGGCCACGGCGACGCTTGTGCTGTTGCTCGGGGTGGCGCTCCTCCGTGGTCTTGCGGAGGTGCGACCCGAGGCTGCGTGGGGCCGGGTGGTCCACGCCGCCGGAGCCCTCCTCGGATTGGGCGCGGGGGCCACTCTGTTCGTCACCGCGGACAAAGGAGGTGCCCTCGTGTACCGCCATGCCCTCGCTGTGACCGTCCCCGAGTGCCCGACCGAAGAGGCGCAACCAGGGGCAGCTCCTCCTTCGCGTGACGGACGACCACTGCTACTCGAGCAGGACGGCGCGTATGCCTGGCGCCCGACCGACGCCGATCTGGAAGCCGCGGGGGCGCAACGCTGGCCGGAACGCGGGACTGCACTGGCAGTGTCGGGTTCCGAGGAAGTGACCTTCGAGAACACGTTCGGCGACGTCCAGGTCAACGCATGGCTCGATCTTAGCGCCTTCGACGGTCACGTCGAGCTGCTCCATCACCGGTCGGGCAGGCAGGAGGGCGCGTTCGTATTCGCCACCACCGGAACGGCGAGTCTGGTCGACCGCTCGCCCGAGCCTTCCGAGCTCGACACCGCCCAGTTCCCGTTCACCGGACGGCACGCGTTCGCCATCAACGCCACTGGGTCCCACCTGAAGGGGCTCGTGGACGGCAAGACCGTGGTCCACGGGCACTCTGCTGCACGCAGCCCCGGCACGGTCGCGCTTCGCTTCGAGGGCGCGGGCATCGTGGGACTCGAGCGCGTTGAAGTCGTACCCCTGGGAGAGCCATGACCGAGCAGAACCACCAAAAGCACGACGACCGCCAGGCGAAGTACGAGTCCGGCAGCCTGTCGCTCGGCGGCACCATCGCCATGGGCACCGGGGTGATGATCGGCGCCGGGATCTTCGCCCTCACCGGTCAGATCGCCGAGTTCGCCGGCGCCCTGTTTCCGCTCGCCTTCGTCGTCGCTGCGGGCATCAGCGGGCTGTCCGCGTACTCCTACGCCAAGGTCTCGAGCGCCTATCCGTCGGCCGGGGGGATCGGGATGATCCTTCACCGTGCCTACGGAGCCAGCACCATCACCGGGGGCGCCTCCTTGCTGATGGCACTGTCGATGGTGATCAACGAGAGCCTTGTCGCGCGAACCTTCGCCACCTACGTCATCCAGCCGTTCGGCGGCTCGGCCGACAGCTTGTGGATCCCCGGCCTCGCTGTCGGGCTGGTCGTCGCGGCCTTTCTGGTGAACCTGGCTGGCAACCAGGTCATCGGATCGGTCTCCAAGTGGACCGCCGCCCTCAAGGTGCTCGGCATCCTGGCTTTCGCCGCCATCGGCATCACCGCCTCTGGGGTGGACTTCCAGGCCGCCAGCGGCGGCTGGACGGCCGACACGTCGCCAGGCGGGTTCGTCGCCGGCGTGGCACTCGCGATCCTTGCGTTCAAGGGCTTCACCACCATCACCAACAGCGGCGCCGAGGTGGTCGAGCCGGAGAAGAACATCGCCCGGGCCATCGCCGGCTCACTCGTCATCTGCGTCGTGGTCTACCTGTTGGTGGCCTTTGCCGTCGGCACCAGCCTCGAGCTCGACGCGATCATCGAAGCGCGCGACTACTCTCTCGCGGAAGCGGCTCGCCCCTTCGTCGGCGAGTACGGCGTCTGGGCCACCGTGGGCATCGCCATCCTCGCCACGAGCTCCGGCATCCTCGCGAGCATGTTCGCCGTGTCTCGGATGCTCGCGATGCTGACCGAGATGGACATCATCCCGCACAGCCACTTCGGCATGCCGGGCGACGTCCAGAAGCACACCCTCGTCTACGTCGCGGTCATCGCAGCCCTCCTCGCCGCCCTCTTCGACCTGAGCCGCATCGCGTCGATGGGGGCGTTGCTGTACCTGGTCATGGACATGACGGTGCACTGGGGCGTGTTGACCCGTCTACACGACGACGTGGGGGCCAACCGCGGCATCGTGGCCAGTGCCCTCGTCCTCGATGGCATCGCGTTGCTCGCGCTGGGCTGGGTGAAGGCCTCGGCCGACCCCACCATCCTGGTCATCTCGGCCCTGGCGATGGCGGTGGTGTTCGGGTTGGAGCGCTTCTACCTGGGACCGGCACGCAGTGGCTGACAACGACCGCCCCTCGACCACCCGAGGCGCACTCACGCTCGCCGCGCTCGGGGTGGTCTTCGGCGACATCGGCACCAGCCCGCTCTACGCGATGCGCGAGTGTTTCGTCGGCGTCTCGGGCTTCCCGGTCGACCACGCCAACGTCTTCGGCATCCTCTCGCTGATCACCTGGTCCCTGGTCGTCGTGGTGACGCTGAAGTACGTCGGCCTGGTCCTTCGCGCCGACAACCAGGGCGAAGGCGGCATCCTCGCCCTGGCGCACCTGGTCGTGCCCGACGAGATCGACGACTGGACCCGTACCCACTGGGTGCTGGTCGGCATCGGCCTGTTCGGGGCGGCGCTGCTGTTCGGGGACGGCATCATCACGCCCGCGTTGTCCGTGTTGAGCGCGGTGGAGGGCCTGGCCGTGGCGACCCCGGCCTTCGAGCCCGTCGTCGTACCGCTGACGATGGCGATCCTGGTGGGGTTGTTCGCCATCCAGCGCTTCGGCACAGGCCGCGTGGGGAGCCTCTTCGGACCGGTGATGCTGGTCTGGTTCACCGTGCTCGGCGGGCTCGGGCTGTGGCGGATCCTCGAGCACCCGATGGTGCTGGGCGGGCTCGATCCCCGGCACGCGGTCTGGTTCTTCACCAGTCACGGTCTACACGGCACGCTCATCCTCGGCGCCGTCTTCCTGGCCGTGACCGGCGCCGAGGCGATGTACGCCGACCTCGGCCACTTCGGACGGGCCCCGGTCCAGCGCGCGTGGTTCGGGCTCGTCTTCCCGACCCTGCTGCTCAACTACTTCGGGCAGGGCTCCTTGCTGCTTCAACACCCCGAGGTCGTCGACGAGGTGTTCTACCGACTCGCTCCGGCGTGGGCGCTCTACCCCCTGGTGGGCCTTGCCACCCTGGCCACCATCATCGCGTCGCAGGCCGTGATCTCCGGGGTGTTCTCGTTGACCGCCCAGGCGGTCCAGCTCCAGTACTTCCCCCGTACGCCAATCCTCCACACCTCGTCCGCCCATCGCGGCCAGATCTACGTGCCCACGGCGAACCGCTTCCTCATGGTGGGCACCCTGCTGCTGGTGCTCGGCTTTCGGTCGTCCGGCGGGCTGGCCGACGCCTACGGCATCGCCGTCAGCCTGACCATGGTTCTCACGACCGGCCTGCTGTTCTACGTGATGCGGGACCGCTGGGGCTGGTCGACGCTGGCGGCCGTCGCCATCGCCGGAGTCTTCCTGGCCATCGATCTCGGCTTCTTCCTGTCGATCGTCCGCAAGGTGATGAGCGGTGGCTGGATCCCGCTGACGATTGCTCTCGTCCTGATGGCGGTGATGGTGATCTGGCGTCGGGGCCGGCAGCTCCTAGCCCGCCACCATCCGAGAGTCCTACCCGAACAACTCCCCGCTGGACCTCTCGTCATCCTGGTCCGCCGCCCTGACCACGTCGCCATTGACCCCAGCGCCCGACCAGATGCTTTGTTCGTCCACGTCAACCAATGCCACCGGCCACACATGCGCGGGATGTCCCATGGTGGGGTCCACGACCACGACGGTCGCCGAGTGGTGCATGCGTGCTTCGGGTTCATGGAGCAGCCCGATGTCCCCGAGCTGTTGGCGATACTCACGCGAGAGCACGACATCGAGTTCACAGCGGACCCGACCTACGTCTTGATCCATGAGACCTTCCGCGCCGACAACGACCGGGGAATGCCCTCCTGGGCGAAGCGCCTGTACAGCTGGCTCGAACGCCGTGCCGAGAGAGTCGCCCGAAGCTATCAACTGCCCCCCGAAAGGATCGTGGAGCTGAATCCGGAGGTCCTGCAGTGATCGACGAGCGACTGGTCGAGACGGGTTGCGGACAGTGCCTCTTGGGACTCCCCGGCGAAGGGTGTGACCTGGCTGTTCGCATCGATGGAGTCGCCATGTTCGTCGATGGCGCACACATCGACGACCATGGGGATGCGCACGCCGTTGACGGTCTGTGCAACGCCATTCGACGAGCGCAGGTGAGCGGCACCATCGTCGGGGAGCGTTTCGTTGCTACGTCGTTCCGAGTTCGTCCGGTAGAGCGTGGGGCGCTGGGGTCTGGGTGATCAGGAGGGCGACGTGTCCGCAGCGACGGAAGCGGCCGTCCGGTAGCCAGCATGCTTTCCGCCACGGCCATCTGGCACCAGGATCCCTTCGTCCAGCATCGCGCGCAGTAGCCTGCTCGCGGTCCGCTCCGACACCCCGAGGCGCTGGGCCAGCCTCCCGCGACTGACCCGTCCCTCCTCCTCCACGAGGCCGAGCGCCACGCGCCAGCGCGGATTTGCATTCGCCACGGGCGTTCCGGTCAGTCGGTACCGCGTTACAGAGCTTCGGTGGACCTTCTCCACGCGGCGCGCCCCGACGAGGGCAGATAGCGAGCGTTGCAGGTGGGACCGCGAGACCCCCAGAGCGTGTGCGAGCTCTCGGGCGCCGGCCTCGCACCCCTGGAGCCGCTGAATCAGACGGTCCTCGAGGGGTTCCGTCGCTAACGACTCCAACGTCGGTTCTGGCCCGAGCACGCCCGCGATGTCTTCCCCGCTGACTCGACGGCCATTCCCGAGCATCGCAGCCCGGAACATCACCCGCTGGAGCTCGCGAACGTTGCCGGGCCAGTCGTGCGCCAGGAGCACGGGGATCGCGTCTCGCTTCAGGCCCTTTCGACACCCTGCGAGCTTGTCGCTACCGGCGAGGAAGTCCTTCGCGAGCAGCACGATGTCGTGGCCGCGGTCGCGGAGCGGCGGCAACACGACCAAGCCCCAAGCCAGCCGGTGGTAGAGGTCCTCGCGAAACCGTCCGTCGCGCACCATCTCGGCGAGGTCCCGCCAGGACGCCACGACCACCCGCACGTCTACACGCACGCGCTCGGTCGCTCCGATGCGCTTGACCGTGCCCTCCTGGAGGAAGCGGAGGAGCTTGGCCTGCATCTCGAGTGGGAGCTCGCCGACCTCGTCCAGGAACAAGGTGCCTCCACTGGCCTCCTCGATCAGACCACCCCGGGCGGGCCCAGCGCCTGTGAAGGCTCCACGTGTGTGGCCGAAAAGCTCGTCCTCCACCAGGTTCGCTGGCAGGTTCGGGCAGTCCACGACCACGAACGGGCCTCGCCGACGGCGGCTGTGCGCGTGGACATGCCGGGCGACGAGTTCCTTGCCCGTTCCGGTGGGACCCGTGATGACGATAGGGGCGTCGGTCCTCGCGAACCGGCGGGCAACCCTGAGCGCGTCGAGGAGCTCAGGACACCGACCCACGAAACGCGGCGCAGCGCTGTGGGGCGGGGTCGGCATGGCACTCCAGAGGGTTCAGGAGCAACCTCACGCGACTCGGTGACCGGCCGTAGGACACCTGGACTTCGGCGTGGGACAGTTCGTCGTTTCCCCGCCTCGGAGGTTGACTTTCTCCGCCCGAACAAGACTTCCTCTCCGAGAGCAAGACTTGCTCTCCCAACGGTACAACCTGCGTCATCCGGCATAGCATCGCGTTCAGCCACGCCGTGGACTGGAATTCGGGGCGGCGAACTGTCCCACCGAGACCGCGAACTGTCCCACCGCCACTGCCGCCAGACGTACCTTCACCTCGGGAGGCACTCCCGTGAACTACTCGATCAACCAGAAGGGCGACGTCGTGGTGTCTTGGAGCTCCAAACGGCTCCCGTTCGAGCCGAAGGGGTGGCAGGCCACCTACCGTGACGAGCTCCGGGCCGCGCTCGCCACGCCACGCTTCAGCCGAGTGGTGAGCTGCTGGTCGCGGAGCTCGCGACCGACTGGCGCCGCGACGTCGAGGGCTGGCAGGTCGAGGGCACCTTCCACGTGCTGGACATGACGGCCGTCAGCTGATGTGGGCTGCCAGTCCCAACGGCCGCAAGCGATACCCGAAGCCGTCCACGTGCTCGATCACAGCATCGGGTCCAAGGGTTCGGCGTGCCTGGGCTTGGTAGCGCTCGGGTATGCCATGCCGGATCCGAGTGAGCCGCTTCCGGACCGTCCCCTCGGTCGGCGCGCGGCCCTGGTCGTCTCGCAGGTGCTCGCGGATGTCACCGACCGTGAAGCAGCAGTGGTCATCGGGCGCCTTGCCGTCGACGAGGTCCTCGTGCCAGCGCTCCACAAGGAACCGAAGGATGGTCAGTAGCGCCGTGGCCCGCGAGCCGAGCACCTCCACCCCGTCCAAGGTGGCCACCTTCTCGGAGACCACCAGCTCTCGCGCTCCGAGGACCTGCCGGTAGACCAGTGGCTTCGGCGTGGGCGACGGGTTCCACACAGGCGGCGGTGGCTCGGAGACCACGAGCGGATGCGGGCCGTCTGGGGCCTCAGTGAGGGCGCGCCCAAGCTCGGCCTCGTTGGCGATGATCTTGTACAGCGGCAAGACCTCGCCCAGGCCCTCGGGGAAGCGACCGGCGAAGTGCCGCCAGTCCACGACCACGTAGACGACCGCATTGGTGGAGGCGAAGGCGCGGGTGACGAAGCGGCTGTCCTTCGACCAGTCCAGCACGCACACATACACGTCGCGCCCACCGACGAACACGCGCCAAGCCACCGCGTCGGGCATCCGGCGGCACCGGTCGTCGAGCCGGTTCAGGTACTGGTCCAAGCGCCGCTCCACCCCTTCCCGCACGACGTGGACCCGCACCCGATGACCGAGTCCCGCCTCCTCCTCATCCAGCCAGTGCTCGGCAACGCACTGGTCGCACAAGTGGGGCTCGGTGGGGCCCCGGAACTCGATGATGGAATCGCAGCTCCGGTCGATCGGCCCCAGTGGCAAGCCTCCGGGACGATCGCTGCATCGGAACACGCGGGTCTGCGTCGTGGACACCACCCCCTTGCTCTCCAGCTCGTGCAGGTCGTGGCAGATTTCTGCGTCGGGCAGGTCGAAGGCGCGGCCGTCTTGGATGAGCCGTCTGACGCTGTCCTCCGTCATGCCCGACCGGTTTCCACAGAGCGGACCTCGATGCCGAACTCATCGAGCATGAACGCGGCGAAGCGCGTCGCTGTGTTGTTGTCGATCCGGCTGTCCCAGAACTGGACCACGCGAATGCCGCCGATCACGGGGAAGCAGATCGGGACGCGGTGGTTCCGCCAGCTGACCTTGAGCTTGGGGATGTGGTCGAGGTCGTCGAACAGAGGCCCCACCCGCATCTGCAGCGCGTGGACCGCCGGCGCGATGTCCCCACGCGTGAAGTCGGTGAGGATGATCCGAGGGCTCCCGGGCAGGCTGCTGTTGTCGAACACGGACTCCACCAGGGCGAGCCTTTCGTCCTGGCTGTCGAGCAGCGTGGTGACGAGTCGCTGGATGGCGGCCTCGGAGGTTGCCCGGAGGTCTTCGACGTAGCGAATCGGCTGGCCGAAGAAGTCGCCCGCCAGTCCCTCCGCGATCTTATGAGCGAGCCTTCCCGTCGTGGCGGAGAGGTGAACCATGCGGCCGCCCTGGAGGAAGTGCAGCGCGATGAACTCCTCTTCGTAGCCGTGCTGGACGCGTGTGCCGGCCGCGTCGCGCTGCCAGGACGGTCGAAGGTTCCGGTGGAGGAACACCATCTGGCCCTGCTCCCGCTGCATGACGACATCGAGATGCACATCGGGGAACTCCGTCGCGAGGAACTGCTTCACCCGTGCCTTCGTGAAGAAGCCGTCCATGCTCTCCTTCGGCAGCAGGATCTTGTCCGAGATCACGAGGGACGACCGCGCCATGCGGTGCCAGGTGTCCAGCACTCGGACCCGTGCCAGCCGCCCCGGGTAGGTGTACAGGAGCGAGATCAGCGCTCGCGTGCGGTCGATGATGCCGTTCGCCGCGCGCAGCGTCTCGAGGTCATCGCCGAAGAAGCTCTCGTAGACGACATCGTCGATGGCGGCCTGGAGCTTGCGGTGTCCGAACCGGGCGATCAGGAGGAGATGCGCCGCGTCGTGAGGTCGCTCGGCCACGCGCGCCTGCAGCTCGGCGACCGTGCCCTCGACGTCGAGGTGGAGGAAGCGGCAGGCGTGCTGGAGAACGCGCTTGTCGCGGAACTTCTCTCGGACGGCCTCCAGGCGTTCCGGTGCCCTCGCATCCTCGATGAGCTCGAACATGCGGGTCACTTCGACCTCGGAAAGCCGAAGCACCTGGGTCCAGTGCTCCTTGGCACCCTCGGCGCTCCAGTAGGCGTAGCGATCTCTCACGGTGTTGGTGTGCATGGCGGACTTCCTCCTGACGCCTCGGTTCTGCGCGAGCCGAGGGCCGGCCGGAACTCCGGCACGGCTCTATACTGTACATATGTTCAGTAGTCGTCTCCAGTCCGACGCGGACATTTTCTGTCCGGCCAGGCGGATCAGCCCGCGTGGTTCGTCGTGATCGCGATCCAGTTTTTTCGACCGAGGCGATCGCCCCGCCAGCGCGCGCTCTGAGCCAAAGAATGCGAACAACCCGAACAAGTGATGGACGCACTCAACGCCGCGACCACCTTGCGGCCGCGCACGACACGGCGTATTTTAGCGTTCGCGCAACTACAGGAATTCCATGAAGTGCGTCCCGCCTGAAAACAGCCCCGTCGACCTCGACGCTCTACGCGACGCCTACGCGTTCACCCCAGACCTCGACGAGTTCGCGGCTGGGCTCGCCGTGTGGTCGCACCCGTCTCGCCTGCGGATCTTCGCGGTGCTCGACCAGGTGGAGCAGATGTGCGTGTGTGACCTCGCCACCGTGCTCGGGCTGTCGGTCTCTGCGGTGTCCCAGAACCTGGCCAAGATGCGCGCGCACCAGCTGGTCCAGTACCGGCGCGATGCGCAGACGCTGTACTACACGCTCACCGACCATCCGCTCAACTCCGTGCTCCGCCAGGCAGTTCGGAACGCCCGCGACGCGATTGGCGAGTAGCCGCGCATGTACCTCGCCCGCTCCCATCAACCCTCGACCAACACCAAGGGGCAGACCTGAGATGGACTGCTGCGGATCGAACTCTGATGTGCCCAGCACCGTCGCCGTGGACTGCCCGCGCTGTGGTCATCGGGGCCGCACCGTGGGTGACGAGACCCTCAACGCCCTGCTCACCGCTCCGGAACAGCAGGGGTCCGGCACCTGGCGGTTCTGCCGAACCAGGGACTGTCCAGTGGTGTACTTCCAGGGCGACGGCACCATCCTCAAGGCCGACGCACTGAAGGTCCGCGTGGGGCAAAAGGAAGACCGTGCGGACCGGCCAATCTGCTACTGCTTCGGCCACAGCGCCGAAGACCTACGGGCGCGGCCCGGCCTCCAGGACGAGATCAAGGCGGCCTGCAAGCGTGGCGACGATCGCTGTCCGCTGACGAACCCACAGGGGAGCTGCTGCCTGGGCAACGTCGCCTCCGTGCTTCGCTCCCCGTAGCGCTCTGACCACTGCCTCCGGGTACTACATCCCCGTTCCCAACCGACATGATGGAGTTTCGATGCGCATTCTTCCCCTGGCACTCCTCGCCGCCGCATGCGCCACGCAGGCCTCGCCGCCGCCCACGCCCGGGGCAGACGTAGTGCCGTCTGAGCCTGAGGGCGTCGTGCGGTTCTCGTTCGCAGTGAACGGCCTGGAGCATGGCAACGGCGCCCTGTGAATGGGTTGACCCAACGGGATCCAGCGGTCGCTGGAGAAGCAACACAAGATCGATCGCGTCACCTTCGACGTGCCCAGCAAGCGGTTCACCATCACACTGAAGCCGGGGATGCAGATGCCCCGTTCGGAGGTCGAGACCGTGATGGCCGCCCACAACGAGTCCACCGGCGAGCACTTCGAGGTGGTGTGGGACAGCGCGGACGCCAGGCCTGCTGTGGACGCCCGAGCCCATGGATTCGAGCTGCCCACGCTGGAGGGTGAGCGCTACGACTTCGGCGCGGTGCTGGGTAGCAGGCCGGCAGTGGTGAGCTTCTGGGCCAGCTGGTGTGCGCCCTGTGTGGTTGAAGCACCGCACCTGCAGTCACTACACACCGAGTTCGGCGGCCAGATCGAGGTCGTCGGCGTGAGCATCGACGAGCCCTCGAAGAGGGGCAAGCTCAAAGCGCTGGTGAAGCGGCTCGGGTTGACCTACACGATCCCGCTGGACAGCGACGGCGCCGTCTACGCCCAGTTCAACCCGGGCGGGTCGATCCCGTACACGCTGGTCGTCGATGCCGACGGCCAGGTCACCTACGTGGCGACGAACTTCGAAGAGGGCGACGAGGCGAAGCTGCGAACCGCCGTGGAGGCCGTGCTACCGGCACCGTGACCTCAACGCTCGAGCAGAGGCAGGAGCTGTAGGTGCCCGTGGTGCCTGGCCCAGCCGAGTGCATCGGAGCCCACCATGTCATCACACTGGGCTGGGTCGGCCTCCTGGTCCAAGAGCCAAGCCACCATTGCCCTGTCGCCGTGCCACACCGCCGCGTGGAGCGCGGTACCTCGCCAGTGGAAACCGGGCGGCTTGGCGTTCACGTCGGCCCCGCGCGACAGCAGCACCTCGGCGCAGGCCTGCCAGCCGTTTTGCGCAGCCATCACGAAAGCGTTGTCGAGCAGGTCTTGGGTCGCATCCGCCCTTTCCGCGGGCACGGTGTCCGCGAACGGGGAGCGGATGGGACCGGCTGTCGGCAGGAGCTCACCGTCTTCGAAGTAGTCAGTGAGTGCATCCACTTGGCCGAGGCCGGCTGCTGCCCGCAACGACTGCACTCGGGCGCCACGTTCGAGCAGGAGCGACGCGAGTTCGAGATGTCGCCAATACAACGCCTCGTCGAGGGGGGTCCAAAAAACGCGACCGTCGATGGGCACGCCGTGGTCGAGGAGGAAGACGAGAACGTCGCGGGCATCGACGCTCGCCGCTGCCACGAGCGGCTCGGCGAGCTCCGCCCCCGCTTCCACCAGGATCGCGGCGGCGCCGACCGGGTCGCTGAGCCGCTTGGCTTCGCAGGCGACCATCTGCAGCAGGGTCGGATGGCCGCAGGACGAGCGCCGACCGGCGAGCTCCGGATCGCTCGAGAGTACGGCGCGAAGACCGTCGAGATCCCCCGTGAGGAGGGTCGCGATCGCGGGGTGGAAGGCGGAATCCATCACGGGGTTGCACCTGGGAAAACACCATCCTACCTCGCCTCGATTCCAATCTCCCCGAGCGCGCCCAAGGGCATGCAGGCGGCCATCCCCGGATGCAGCGCCAGTCCGTAGTCCACCACCCGCGCCCGGCCGTCTGACGACAAGCCGGGCACCGGACCAAACGCGATGGCCTCGGCGAGCCGCTCTTGCACCCACCTCCGGGCTTGCATCGGCACGGTCAAGACGAGAAGCCCGTCCTCATTGCGGAACCCGACCTCACCCCACTGACCCAGCGGAATCGACGCCCCTTCGCCACGCGGCAGCGCCAGCGGGTACACCTCGACCGCTGGCCCGGTCGCACTCGGCCGCCGCGTGACGGGACCCGTCATCAGCGACTCGAGGATGTCTGCCACGGGCGCGCCGATCATCTGCTCGACCGGGTCGAAGCTGAACGGCCCGAACCCCACACGCGTCACCGGCAAGGTCACATTCACCCGGATCGCGCCGTCAGCCGCGACCTGATGGCTACTCCTCTCCATCGGGCACCTCCTCGAACTCCTCGCTGTCCTCCTGGTCGTCGAGCTCCTCCACGGGAACGGTGCCCGCGTCAATCACGTCCTCGTCCTCGTCCGGGACCGAGGGCTGGACGAACTGCTCGAACGACTGCTGCCACTCCTCGGGCTCGTCCTCCGGAGGGTCGTTCTCCCTGTCGGCGTCCTCGGCGGACTCCGCGCGGTCGCCATACGCGAGGTCCTCGGTCGCATCGACCAGCTCCTCGAGAAGCTCGACCACTCGCGCCAGCATCCGCTGGGTGCCGGCCTGGGCCACCAGGTTCAGGTACTGGAGGTGCGCGAGCGCGAACGACCGCTCCTCCTCGGTGAGCTCGGACCAGTCGGCCATGGACTCGGCCAGGTGCTCGGGGCGACGCGGCCCGAAGGCCTCGCCATAGAAGCTTCTGGCGGTGACCAGGAAGCTCGGGACGGTGTCTGGGCGCTTCTGCGCCGTTGGGAATCGGGGCATCACAGCCTCCATGCAGGTGCGGACAGGACGCACTGGGTGCGCCCGCCGCGGTGGTTGAGAGGGTCGGGTCAGCCCGCGGCGGGCTGTGGTGCGGGCGGCGGCGGCACTGGGCCGGCCTGACGGGCGGCACGGGCCTGCTGCGCGGCGGCCTTGAGCATCTTCGCGAGGTCCGAGAGGTGTCTCACCCCGCACTCCCAGCCCGCCTGAGCAGCACGACGTCCCAGTCTGGC